>JAZSDU010000031.1:0-9350 GCA_045531335.1 Clostridia bacterium | reverse complement strand
TATCTCATTTTTTGTGTTATACTATTTTTCATAGGAAATACCTCTCTTTTGATATTGTTTTTGTGGTTAAAAACATTTTATCATATTTTGGTATTTCCTTATTTTATTTTTATTGTGTCATATCTATTTTAAACCTATATTGTAAAATAATTTATCTTGCATATGATAATATTTAATAATATAATACAAAACAAGGAGGACAGAAATGTTAGAAAAAATATATTTTGATACAGAGGATAGTGTAGAATTGTTTGGTTTGTTACAAAGACCAGATAATAACATGGGAACAGATGAAATAGTAATATCAGTACATGGAATGCAAAGTAATTGTTATAAGAAAAGAGAAGATATATTAGGAGATACAATAAATAAATCAGGTATTGCATATTTTGCGTTTAATAATAGAGGAACAGAAATTGCATGTTATACAAAGAGAACAGATGGAAGTAAAACATTAAATGGTGGATGTGCATATGAAGATGTTTTAGAAAGTTATTATGATATTAAAGGCGCAATTGATAAAATGATAGAATTAGGATATACAAAAATACACATTCAAGGACATAGTTTAGGATGTACAAAAATAGTATATTCATATAACAGATTAAAAAATGAGAACTATAATAATTTAGATAAAATTAAATCAGTAATACTATTATCATGGGTTGATTTAGTAGGACTTCAAAAATATGATTTAGGAATAGAAAAATACAATGAAGTATTAGAACTAGCTATTCAAAAAGAAAAGAATAATCAAGAAATGGATTTATTACCAAGAGATAGCTTTGACCATCCAATAAGTGTTAAATCATATTTAAGATATTATAGAGATAATAGAGATATAGATTTTGCAAGATTTAGCGATAAAGAATATGATTTTAAAGAAATAAATAATATCAAAATACCACTGTTTTTAAGATGGGGAGAAAAAGATTTAGTTATTCAAAGTTTGGATGAACTTATAGAATTTTTAAAATTAAAAATAAATAATGATAAATTGGATATAGATTATATAAAAGATACAGATCATGGTTATACAAATAAGGAAGAAGTTTTAGGAAAAGAAATTGTGGGATTTATAAATACAAGTAGATAATTAAAAATGTAGAGAAAATGTAGGGGTCGCTGCCCACGGCGACCCGTAACTTACAAAGACATACTAAAAAAACACCTAAAATTCCTTGACAAAATTAAATAATGAAATATAATAATAAAGTAAAAGTGAAGAATGAAAAATGAAGAATTAATATGAGACTAGCTGTTAGCGAAAGCAAAGCTTGAGCGCTACAGATATCTTATGCATCTATGATGCTATAAAAATTTCTTCGAAATTTTGAAAGGGAGTAGCTTTAAACTTACTAATCAACAAACTCGTTAAAAACTGGTTAGTAAACCTAAAAGGTAAGCAAGACTTTTAAAGAAGCAATAAAAAGCTTGTTTAAAAGTCTTTTTGATTTAAGGAGTAATAATGATACATATAAATAACAAAGAAAAAATAAATAATTTTAAAAAAGAAAATTTTTATGTTATAACAGACTTTGACCGTACACTTACAAGTAAAGAAAGCGAACCATCAATGGGAATAGTTCCAAGATATCTAGGCGGAGAATGCTTAGAAGAAAGAACAAAAATATTTAATCATTATAGACCATTAGAATTGGATTACACAATTAGAATAGAAGAAAAACAAAAAATTATGAAAGAATGGGCAAATAAAAGTTTTACATTAATTTCTAAATATTTAACACAAGATATAATTTATAAGGCATTAGAAAAAGCTAATATTCATTTTAGGGAAGGAGCAAAAGACTTTTTACTAAAAATGAATAATATGAATATTCCGATAATAATAATGTCATCAGGTGTAGGAAATATATTAAAAGCTTTTTTAGAAAAAGAAGGATGTTTGTTTGATAATATAGAAATAGTTTCTAATTTTTTTGAGTTTCAAGATGAAAAAGCACATATAGACTTAAATAATATAATGGCAACTCTTAATAAAGAGTATGAAAAAATACCTGAAGAAGTTAGAGCTAAAATTCATAATAAAGAAAATGCTTTATTATTCGGAGATTTAATAGAAGACATAAAAATGGCAAATGAGGAAAAACTATCAGATACAATAACATTTGGATTTTTAGATGCAAATGTAGAACAAAATTTAGAAACATATAAAAGTAATTTTGATGTAGTATTAACAGATAATAATGATTTTAATGATGTTATAAATATATTAAATATATAATGTAGAGGTGGCAATTTGCCGTCCTCATAAAATGAAGGAGGAAATGTACATGACAACAAACTGGTTTAATCAAACAGTAGATGAAACAATATCTAATTTAAAAACAGATGTAGAAAATGGATTATCTACTGAAGAAGTCAAAAAAAGGCAACAAGAGTATGGACTAAACGAGCTAAAAGCTAAAAAGAAAAAGAGCTTATTAGTAAAATTTTTAGAACAATTTAAGGATTTTATGATAATAGTTTTAATCATTTCTGCAATTGTATCAGGAATAGTAGGTGTAGCTGAAGGAGAAGGTATTACAGATACAATAATAATACTTGCAGTTGTACTTGTTAATGCAATAATAGGTGTAGCACAAGAAAATAAAGCTGAAAAATCATTAGAAGCACTTCAAAAACTAAGTTCACATGTAGCGAAAGTTATGAGAAATGGAAAATTAGAAGTTGTTCAATCTAAAGAATTAGTACCTGGAGATATAGTAATATTAGATACAGGTGATTATGTACCAGCAGATTTAAGAATAATAGAGGCTATAAATTTGAAATCTCAAGAAGCAGCATTAACAGGAGAATCTGTTCCAGTAGAGAAAAAATCGGATAAAATTGATGATAAAAAAATAGGAATTGGTGACAGATTAAACATGTTATTTTCTTCTAGTTTAATAACTTATGGTAGAGGAAAAGCAGTTGTTGTTGAAACAGGAATGAATACAGAAGTAGGAAAAATAGCAGATATAATAAATACAGCAGAAGACCAAGGAACACCACTCCAACAAAAATTAAATAAACTTGGAAAAACATTAGGTGTAGTTGCATTAGTAATATGTGCAATAATGTTTGCAATAGGAACTTTTCTTTATAACAAAGAACCAATTCACATGTTTATGACAGCTGTAAGCTTGGCTGTTGCAGCAATACCAGAAGGACTTCCAGCAGTATTTACAATAGTACTTGCAATTGGCGTTCAAAGAATGGTTAAGAAAAATGCAATTGTAAAAAAATTACCAGCAGTTGAAACATTAGGTAGTGCATCTGTTATTTGTTCAGATAAAACAGGAACATTAACACAAAATAAAATGACAGTAGAAAAAGTATTTTGTGATGGAAAATTAGTAGAACTTGCTGATTCAAAAGAACTTGAAGATATTAAAAAATTAGTATATGCAAGTATGCTTTGTAATGATACAAAAATAGGAGAAGACAACAAACTTACAGGAGATCCAACAGAAACAGCATTAGTAGATATGGGATTCAAATTAGAATATGATGAATCACTTTTTGGTAAATTCCCAAGAGTAGAAGAAATACCTTTTGATTCAGATAGAAAATTAATGACAACAGTACATGAAGAAGATGGAAAATATATAGTTTATACAAAAGGTGGAGTAGACGAACTTCTAGCTAATTGTAATTCATATATTTTAGATGGAGAAATAAAACAAGATTTAGAAAGTTATAAAGAAACAATAAAAAAATACAATATGGAAATGGCTCAAAACGCTTTAAGAGTTTTAGCGATGGGATATAAAGTGCTAGATCATAAACCAACAGAAGAAGATAAAGCAAATTTAGAATCTGATTTAACATATATAGGTATGGTTGGAATGATAGATCCACCAAGACTAGAAGTTAAAGATGCTGTTGCAAAATGTAAATCAGCTGGAATAAAAACAGTAATGATTACAGGAGACCATAAAATTACAGCAACAGCAATAGCAAAAAGCTTAGGAATATTAGAAAATGATGATGAAGCTATAACAGGAACAGAGTTAGAAGAAATGAGTGATGAAGACTTAATTAAAAATGTAAGAAAATATTCTGTTTATGCTAGAGTTTCACCAGAACACAAAGTAAGAATAGTAAAAGCATGGCAAGCAAATGGAGAAATAGTTGCAATGACAGGAGATGGAGTAAATGATGCACCATCACTAAAAATTGCAGACATAGGTTGCGCCATGGGTATAGTTGGAACAGACGTTTCGAAAGAAGCGGCAGATGTTATTTTAACAGATGATAACTTTGCAACAGTAGTTTCAGCAGTAGAAGAAGGAAGAAGAATATATGACAATATATTAAAAGCGATACAGTTCTTATTATCAAGCAATATAGGAGAAATAGTTTTACTATTTACAGCAATGCTTATTGCACCAATACTTGGAAAAACATTTGGTGTAGATATAACATTAATAGAAGCACTTCTTCCAATACACATATTATGGGTGAATCTAGTAACAGACTCACTTCCAGCATTAGCTCTTGCAGTAGATCCAGCAGCTAAAGATATAATGCAAAGAAAACCACTTAAAAATACTAAAAAAGGAATATTTACAAAAGGTATGACATGGAGAGTAGTGTATCAAGGTGTAATGATAGGATTACTTACACTTGCTGCATTTGTTATAGGTCTAAGTACAGAAGGAGTTAGCCAAGAAGAAAAAGTAAAAATAGGCCAGACAATGGCATTCTATGTTTTAGCACTTTCAGAACTTGTTCATGTATATAATGTAAGAAATAATAAAAAATCAATACTTAAAACTGGAATATTTAATAATAGTAAATTAGTATTAGCATCACTTGGATCAGCTGCTTTAATGTTTATAATATTATTAACACCAGGATTAAGAGATATATTTGGGTTAGTATTATTGCCAACAGAACACATAGTAGAAGTAGCACTTTTAGTATTTGCACCATTAGTTATAGTAGAATTATTCAAATTATTTAGAATAAATACAACAAAAGATGATGTATAAAACGATTTTAGGGATAGTCACTAAAAAGTATGGGTCGGGATGGAACCCGACCTATACAAAATTAAAATAATTCTTTCGTACAAACAACATTTTATTATATTCATAAAAAATCATAAAAAACCACTTGACACCAAACTACGAAAATGCTAAAATAAACATTGTCAATAAATTATATTATTGAAATGCGGACGTGGCGGAACTGGCAGACGCGCTGGTCTTAGGAACCAGTACCAACGGTGTGGAGGTTCAAGTCCTCTCGTCCGCACCATAGAAGACTAGCTTTGCTAGTCTTTTTTGTATTCAAACGAGAGGACTTGAAAAGGAGGTTGCCAAGTTTCGAGCAGGTCAGGAGCCTGCCGAAACGAAGGCTAAAATAGTCCGGTGGACTATTTTACCGACGCGCTTGGCCGGAGGATCCTCTCGTCCGCACCATAGAAGACTAGCTTTGCTAGTCTTTTTTTGTACTTAAACACCATATTAAATTATTGATATTTTAACTTTTTTAATATATAATAAAAAATATAGGGGGAAATTAATATGATAGAAGAATTAAAAGCAGTTGTTGGTTCTAACGAGAGAATTTTATATGAAGGTAAACCAAACAAAAAATGCTATATTTTTGAAAGTATTTTTAATCCATTATTACCTTTTGCATTGTTATGGGCAGTTATTGATTTTAGCATTTTAGGTGGTGCTTTTTTTGCACAAGGTTCTAGTAATATGTTATATTTTATTATTCCATTTATGCTACTTCATATGATGCCAGTATGGATTTATTTAGGTGGTATTTTATTTACTGCAATAAGATATAAAAATACAGCATATATTGTTACAGATAGAGCTATTTATGTATCAGGAGGAGTATTTACCCTAAATATCAATGCAAAACCTTTTGCTGAATTATCTCATATTAACTTGCATAGAGGAATATTTGATCAAATGTTTAACGTAGGTGATGTAATAGCAACATCTAATCAATTAACTCAAGATGGTAAAAGTACAACTATAAGCATTGCTAGCATTTCTAATTATATAGATGTATATAATATGGTAAAAAAATTACAAACTGATATTTATACTGATGTAATGTATCCTAATGCTAAACGACCTAGTGAAAATCCTGGATACAATACAGAATATAAAGGGTTATAATTAGGGAGCTGATACCATGCTAGTAAGTGAAATAAAAAAAATAGGAAAAGTAGGAAAAAATTTATTGGATAATAAAAATGCAGAAGAAATAATAGAAATTATAATAGAAAAGCCATTACAAAAAGCTTGTAAGGAATGTAAAGAAAAGAATATTGAAACAGTAATGAGCAGTGCTAATAAAAATAATATAGTTAGGAAAAATAAAAAAAGAATAGATAAAAAAGATATTATAGAAAAAATAAAACAACACAAAATGCAAAATTTTATGCAAGCAGGTAAAGGATATGCATGGCTAATGTTAAATTATAATACATTATCTGATAAAAACAAAGAAATAATATTTTCTTTGGAAGAAGAATTAGGAGAAGATGTTATTTGGTTTGTTAAAGAAAACTTTACAGATTCTATGAATGTAATTAGAAATCGTTTAAAAATGAAACCAATGATTCAAAAATTTGATGATAAATATACTGATAAATTCCAAGAAAAACAATTATTATTAATGTATAATAATAAATATCCAACAAGAAATGTATTTATAAGAATGCCAATAAATGAAAATACAAAAGTAGAAGAAGTGGAGGAGTATTTTAGTAAAATTATTTCTAAATTAAAGAAACAGTAAAAAATCATTTGAAAACAATAGAAAAGGCAAGAGAAAATCTTGCCTTTTAAAATTATTTTTTATGATATAACTGATATATTGTAACACTGTTTGCTATTATACTAAACACATCAAATATAGCAGATGTATAAGAACGGATTAAAGTATCATATATTAGCCATAAAATCATAGTAAATATAATTAATAGTTTTAGCTTTATTGTGTTTTTTACATCCATAAAGCAAGTATAAACAACAGTAGATATTAAAGGAAGTAAACCTAAAAAACCCAAATTGTTAAAGCACAAAGAAAAGATTATACAAAATAAAATTAATATTAGTTTTTTATCATTTGTAAGTTTATCTTTATAACATAAAATATTTCTAGCAAGACTAATTAAATTTACAATAGCTCCAGTAAAACCTCCGAGTATTAAATTACTTAGTGTAAAAGCTAGTATCTGTACAGTTTGTATATATATTATCTTTTTTCTATTGTTTACACTTCCAGAATAGACCATAAGCATTGAAGCAATTAATGCCACAATATTTCCACATATAAGTTGCAATACAAAAACCTCTCTTTATTAAAAACATATAATTATTATACACTAAAATATTCTTTTGTAAATAATATATAGTTTAATTAATATTTTATGAATGTACATAAATAAGAAACAGATATTGAAAAAACAAATAATTAATATTATAATGTAAAAAAAAGAAAAGGAGAATTAAAATGGAAAAAAAGAAAATATTAGGTGGTATATTAGGAATTTTAATGGGATTTATTTTTTCGATTCCGTGGATTTTATGCTACATTTATTTAGAAAGAATAGTTGCATATTTAGCATTGTTAATAGGATTTGGAATATTATTAGGTTACAAACTAGTAAATAAAAAGGCATATAAAACTAACAAATTTATAGCTTATTTATTTGCAACATCAATACTAATAATAATAGTTAATACATTAATTGTTATTCCAGTAATATCTTTACTAAAAGAAAATGTAAATGTTTCAATGGAATTATTAATGTATTTATATTCAAATAAAGAAGTGTTTGGTGGAGTCGTTTCAGATTTAGTTATTTCAGTACTATTTACAATAATAGGTGTTTTTCCAATTATAAATAAATTAGGTATTGAGGGAAAGGAAGAACAAAAAGAAGTTAGCTATGAAGAATTTGCAGAAAAAGTAAAAGAAATATATGAAAAGCATGATGCATTACAAAAAGAAAATGCTGTTGAAAATAAAATAATAAATAAAGAAATAGAAGAACTAAATTTTAAAAATACTTTGTATTATCTAGAAAGAATGAAAACTAACTTTTTAATAGGTTCTAATGGACTTAAAAAAAGTTATTATAACGAGAAAAATGAAAATAAAAAAACTGCTAATGTAAAAAAAGTTATATTTTTTATTTGCACAATAACACTTGGTGTTGCTTTAGGAATTGGATTAGTAGCTTTAGATACAGAAACAGAAAATGATAATGTAGTTCAAGAATACAATTATGAAATAAGCTATAAAAAACATGATTTATCAAATGATATATCAATAGATTTACCTGATTATATGTTTTTGCAAGAATCAGAAGAACAAGAAGATGGTGGAATGTATTATTGTTTTCTTCCTAAAAATATAAACAAAAGTATTTTTCAATACATAGAAATAAATGAATATGAAACGGTTATATTTGAAGATGAGTATATAGAAGAGTTTATAGATTATTCAAAAGAATTTTATGAGGAATTAAATTGTACTGTACTTGAAAGTGGTGTAGAAGAAATAAATAATAAGCAAATAGTATTTTTTGAATTCGAAGATTCAGAAGGAAGTTTAGTATATTGTTATAGCTGTAGAGAAGGTAATGGAACACAAGAAATATATTTTACATTAAATGAAAATGCAGACAAAACTGAGTCTAGAGAAGTTATAACAAATATACTAAAAACACTTACAGTAAATTAAAGTGGAGGAAATATGAAATTTACAACACTATGCTATATAGAAAAAGATAATAAAGTTTTATTGTTATACAGAAATAAAAAAGAAAATGATTTGAATGAAGGCAAATGGATAGGTGTTGGAGGAAAATTTGAGGAAAAGGAATCTCCAGACGAATGTTTGATTCGTGAAGTGAAAGAGGAAACAGGATTAACTCTTACTAAATTCAAATTAAGATGCTTGGTAACATTTGTATCAGATAAGTGGGAAACAGAGCATATGTATGTATATACTGCAACAGAATTTATAGGAGAAATAAAGGAATGCGAAGAAGGAACTTTGAAATGGGTTGATAAAGATAAGATACTTGATTTACCTACTTGGGAAGGTGATAGATTATTCCTAGAAAGAATGCAAAATAATGAAGAATTTTTTACTATAAAAGTAGAATATAAAGGAGATAAACTAATTAAATAAGAAAAAGGGGAAAGATACATTTTCCCCTTTTTGTTTTCTAAAACCCCGAGATTGTCTCGGGGTTCGGTAAAGCTTTAAGCGGTGAGTAGACACAATAAATCCCTTCATATATAATTTAAATTGCGACTGACAGGAAGCAATTTAAATATATTGAAGGGAGATGTTTA
>JAZSDU010000022.1:0-22509 GCA_045531335.1 Clostridia bacterium | reverse complement strand
AATGAGACCACTAGGATGGTTGAGTCCGAAGGGATTCCTAAAAAAATATAAAAGTCAAGAAGAATCGGTTATGGCAATATAAAGTACTCAAAGTATATATTTTTCAAAAAAGTGTGACATATGATTGACTAACCTTCAAATAAATAATTTATTTTAATAACTAAATATTGAAATTAAGCAGAAGATAGTATATAATTTGAGCTAGAGGTGATTTAATATGAAAAAAGCAATAAAGATTGCATTAATTATTTTATTTGCTGCAAGTATGTTATTTGTATTAACAGGATGTGGAGAAGAAAAAGTAGAAAAAAATTCTGTAACAAATGACCAACCAGCAGAAGAGCAAAAAGCAGAAATTTCAATGGGAGAATGGAAAAACAATACTTACGAAAATGAATTTTTAGGAATAAAATTTAATCTTCCAGAAGGATGGGTATATTCAAGTGATAAAGAAATTGCACAAATGATGAATATAGGTACAGAATTATTAAATGATGATCAAAAAGCAACTGCAGAATTAGCAAAATTAACTAGTGTAACTTATGTTGTTGCAAATAATCCAAACACAGGAAGTAATGTAACAATAATGAGTGAAAAACCTGTAATGGAAGTAACTACTGAGTATTATATTAATCAATTAAAAACTCAATTAGCTGCTGTAGAATCTATAAATTATGAAATAGGAAATATTTCAAAGGAGACAGTTGCAGGTAGAGAATATGATACACTAACAGTAACTGCAAATGTATCTGGTATTGAGCTTACACAAAAGTATTTTGTTTATAAAATGGATGAATATTTTGTTTGTTTATTAATAACAACTACTAACGGAGATACAGATATTAATAATATAGTAAAATCTTTTAAATAAAATTAATGAAAAATAGAGGTTAGAAAAAGCCTCTATTTTTTATTTATAGCTATTGCTTTTTTTCTAATAAAATAATAAAATAAAAACATACTTTATAAAAGAAAGGATAGATAATATGAAAATATTATTAGATGCAATGGGTGGAGACAATGCACCAGAAGCTAATATAAGAGGAGCAATAAAGGCAATAAAAGAAATTAAATCAGAAGTGGTTTTAATTGGAAAAGAAGAAGTAATAAGAAATAAAATAAAGGAAATATATAATAAGGAATTAGAAGAAATTACAGATAAAATAACAATACAAAATGCAACAGAGACAATAGAAATGGAAGATACTCCTACACAATCTATAAAACAAAAAAAAGATTCTTCAATGGTCGTAGGATTTAAAATGCTAAAAGAAGATGAAGGAGATGTATTTATTTCAGCGGGAAATTCAGGTGCATTATTAACAGGAGCAACATTATTAGTAGGAAGAATTAAAGGTGTAGATAGACCTGCTATAGCTCCAATGCTTCCATCGTATAAAAAAGGTTTAATGCTTGTAGATGCAGGAGCGAATACAAATTGCAAACCTATTAATTTATTGCAATTTGCTGAGTTTGCAAATATTTATTTAAAGAAAATATATAATATTGAAAAACCAGCAATTGGACTATTAAATATAGGAACAGAAGAAACAAAAGGAAATGACCTAATGAAAGAAAGTTATAGGCTTCTAAAAGAAAAAGCTGTTGATTATGATATTAACTTTGTAGGAAATGTAGAGGGAAGAGAAGCTTTTTCAGGAGAAATAGATGCAGTAGTTACAGATGGATTTACAGGAAATATATTTTTAAAAACAGTAGAGGGATTTGGAAAACTTGTTAAAAGATCTTTAACAGAAAGTTTAAAAAAGAATTTATTAAGTACAATTGCTTGTATACCAGCGCTACCGGGAATAAAAAGATTTTCTAAAACAATGGATTATAAGGAATATGGTGGTGCATTATTCTTAGGAGTAAAAAAACCTGTTGTAAAAGCACATGGAAGTAGTGATGAATATTTATTTTACTTTACAATAAAGCAAGCAGAGAAATTTGCTGAATCTAAAGCAGTAGAAATAATAGCTCAAGAGTTTGAAAAAATGCAATAAAAAATTTAAAAAAACTATTGACAATATATTCTAAACCATATAATATTCTAATATAGTAGTTAAAAAGAAATTAAGGGAGGTGTAAAAATACCTATGAGTTCAGAAGAAATTTTCGACAAAGTAAAAGAAATTATAGTAGAACAATTAGGAGTAGCTGAAACAGCTGTAGCACCAGAGGCATCTTTTATAGATGATTTAGGAACAGACTCTTTAGATATAGTTGAGTTAATAATGGCAATTGAGGAAGAATTTGATTTAGAAATTCCAGACAGTGATGCAGAAAAAGTTGTTACTGTAAATGACGTAGTAGACTATATAAAAGATAATGTATAGATTATATTTATTACATAGAAAGGCTCTAAAGCCTTTCTTTTTTTTCATTCATATTACAAAAAATTGAAAATTTTAATACAAAACTTAAATAAAAATAATTATATTCAATATTACTGACAGAAAAAGTCGAATATACGTACTAATAAGGTTTTTGTGCGAATAAATTATCTTGTGTTTTCTTATAGATTATAGTATATTGGAGACTGCATGATAAATATTACATAAACAAAAGATAAGAAAGGAGATACAAAAGTGATTGATTTTAAGACTTGCTATGGAATGACTTATTTTGATGAAAATGATTTGAAAGAAACACAAATTAATCATAGAGTAGAATTAGAATATTATAGAACAAATAAATGTACAGAAGATGACTTTGAATATGGAATTGAAATATGTAAAAAAGAATATATAGATGATAATATTACTGTAGAAACTAATAAGATTGAAAATATTACTAACAGTTCAGATAAAGTAGTCGAAATAATTAATACATTGAAAAAATATAAAGTAACCCCAATAGGGTTAAATGATGTATTAGAGGATTTAATGAAGGCAAATTAAAGGAAAAGAGGAAAATCAAATTCCTCTTTTTAAATTGTAATTTGTATGAACAATTTATTTTGGTTGTGTAGGGGCGGGTCTTGTGCCCGCCCTAAATAAGAAAATGTTAGTGTAGGGGCAGGCACAAGACCTGCCCCTACATTATTAGAAATTGTTTATAATCCAAATATAACATTAATTTTTCTAAATTTATTTACACAAAAAACTATTTAGTATATAATGCTACTAAATAAAAATAAGAGGTGGGTATATGCCAAGTTTTGATAATCTAAAAAACACAGATGAAGAGATATATAATGCAATTGAGAAAGAATTAAATAGAGAACGTAATAAAATAGAATTAATAGCTTCTGAAAATTTTGTAAGCGAAAGTGTAATGGAAGCAATGGGAAGTTATATGACAAATAAATATGCAGAAGGATACCCAGGTGCAAGATATTATGGTGGATGTGAGCATGTTGATGTTGCAGAAAGTTTAGCTATAGAAAGAGCAAAAGAATTATTTGGAGCAGAATATGCAAATGTTCAACCACATTCAGGAGCACAAGCTAATATGGCGGTATATTTTGCTGTATTACAACCAGGAGATACTGTTCTAGGAATGAATTTATCACATGGTGGACATTTAACACATGGAAGTAAAGTTAATTCATCAGGAAAATTATATAATTTTGTTCCTTATGGAGTAGATGAAAAAACAGGAAGAATTAATTATGATGAACTAGAAAGAATTGCTTTAGAAAGTAAACCAAAACTAATATTAGCAGGTGCAAGCGCATATCCAAGAGAAATAGACTTTAAAAGAATAAGAGAAATATCTGATAAAGTTGGAAGTATATTCATGGTAGATATGGCTCATATTGCAGGATTAGTAGCTGCCGGGCTTCATCAAAATCCAGTAGAATATGCAGATATAGTAACAAGTACAACACATAAAACTCTTCGTGGACCAAGAGGAGGATTAATACTATGTAAAGAGGAATATGGAAAAGTTATAGATAAAGCACTATTTCCAGGAACACAAGGTGGACCTCTAATGCATATAATAGCTGCAAAAGCAGTATGTTTTGGAGAAGCATTAAAACCAGAATTTAAAGAATACCAAGAACAAATAGTAAAAAATGCAAAAGTACTATCTGATGAATTGGTAAAATTAGGATTTAATTTAGTATCAGGAGGAACAGACAATCATTTAATGCTAATAGACCTAAGAAATAAAGGGATAACAGGAAAAGAATTAGAAGAAAGATTAGACGATATAGGAATAACAACAAATAAAAATTCTGTACCATTTGATACAGAAAAACCAATGATAACAAGTGGAATAAGAATAGGAACACCAGCAGTTACAACAAGAGGATTTAAAGAAGAAGAAATGATAAAAATAGCAAATCTTATAAATATGACAGTAGAAAATTATGAAGAGAAAAAAGAAGAAATAAGAGCAGAAGTAGCAAAAATCTGCGCAAAATTCCCATTGTATTAAAATGAGAGCGTCCGGACGTGAGGCCAAAATTTCACAAATAGTGAAATTTTTCCTCCGTCCCAGCGATTGTCAAAAGAATAAAATAAATTGCAAACGTTGTAGGGGTCGCACTCCAGGGCGACCCGTAGACCAACAAGGAATACACATAAAAGGAGAATCAGACAATGAACTATAGTTATGTTATGGGAGTTAATAACATAAAAAAACTAGAAGAGGAAGGTTTTGAAATAGAATCTTTTGGAAACAATTATGGAGTTTCTTTTTCTGATGAAAAAATTGAGGTGTTTGAACAATATATTTTTGAAACGCTACAAAATGGATTTTGGAATGAATATTTAGGTAAAGAAAAAGTATTTATTTTTAAATTTAAAGATGGAAATATAAAAAGATTTATTCTAAATAAAGATAATGAAAAACAAATATTAAAATTATGTTGTGAATTTGCAGATTATGAATTTGAATCAATAGATAAAATGTTGAATGAAAATAATTTTTATGCAAAAACATATTTTAAAAGATAATACAATAGTAACAAGAAAGAAAAGATACGGAAGGAGGAGGCAGTAATCAAAAGCGAGTAGTACTAGGCAAACAAATAAAAATTTTTGAGATAGTACATAGGTACATCGAAAAAATTTTTATGCAGTTTAACAACGTAATACGAAGCTTTTCATTGCTGCTATAGAAAGAATGGCGGACAAATTAATCATAGTCGAATCACCAGCAAAAGCCAATACAATTAAAAAATTTTTAGGTGGAAGTACAAAAGTTGTTGCATCTATGGGACATATAAGAGATTTACCTAAATCAAAACTTGGTATAGATACAAAAACTTTTGAGCCTCAATATATAAATATAAGAGGTAAAGGTGATTTAATAAAAAGTCTAAAAAAAGATGCTAAAGAAGCAAAAAAAGTATATATCGCAACTGACCCTGACCGTGAAGGAGAAGCAATAGCGTGGCATTTAGCAAATATATTAGATATAGATAAAAGTAAAATGTATAGAGTAACATTTAATGAAATTACACAAAATGCTGTAAAAAATGCTATAAAGAATCCAAGAGATATAGATATGGATTTGACAGATGCTCAACAAGCAAGACGTGTTTTAGATAGAATAGTAGGATATAAAATAAGTCCAGTATTATGGAAAAAAGTACAAAAAGGATTATCTGCAGGTAGAGTTCAATCAGTTGCAGTAAAATTAATTGTAGATAGAGAAGAAGAAATAGAAAAATTTATTCCAGAAGAATATTGGAACATATATGCTTCTTTAAAAACAGGAAAATCTAAAAAGACTTTTGATGCAAAATTCTATGGTAAGAATGATAAAAAAATAGATATACATTCTAAGGAAGAAATAGACACTATTTTAAAAGATTTAGAAAAAGCGAAATTTATTGTAGATGAAATAAAAAATGGAGAGAAGAGAAAAAATCCAGCTCCACCTTTTACAACAAGTACAATGCAACAAGAGGCATCAAGAAAATTAAACTTTGCACTTAAGAAAACAATGCAAGTAGCGCAAGGGTTATATGAAGGGGTAAAAGTAACAGGTAAAGGAACTCTTGGATTAATAACATATATGAGAACAGATTCTACAAGAATATCAGAAGAAGCAAGAGCAGCAGCTAAAACATATATAGAATCAGAATATGGAGTAGAGTACTATGAAAATAGGTTCTATAAGTCAAAAGCTGATTCTCAAGATGCCCATGAAGCTATTAGACCAACACATATAGAATTAACACCAGATAGTATAAAATCTAGCTTAACTAATGATCAATATAAATTATATAAATTAATATATAATAGGTTTATAGCAAGCCAAATGGCATCAGCTATTTATGATACATTATCTGTAAAAATAAATGCTAATGAATATAATTTTAGAGCTAATGGTCAAACAATAAAATTTAAAGGTTTTATGAGTGTTTATGTAGAAGCAGAAGATAATGAAAAGAAAGAAGAATTTTCAAATATACCAGTGCTTAAAGAAAAACAAGAATTAGTAAAAGAAAAAATTGATGCAAAACAAAGTTTTACTGAACCACCTGCAAGATATACAGAGGCAAGTTTAGTAAAAGCTTTAGAAGAAAAAGGTATTGGAAGACCAAGTACATATTCTCCAACTATAACTACAATACTTGCAAGAAGATATATAGAAAAAATACAAAAACAATTGCATCCAACAGAACTTGGAAAAATAGTAAATAAGTTATTAATAGAAAACTTTAGTGATGTAATAAATGTAGAATTTACTGCTCAAATGGAAGAATTATTTGATGAAATTGCAGAGGGGAAGGCAGAGTGGAAAAAAGTTATATCAGAATTTTATGGGCCATTTGAAAAAGTAGTTGAAAAAGTAGAAAAAGAACTAGAACATGTAAAACTAGAATATAAAGTATCAGATGTACCATGTGATAAATGTGGTAAGATGATGGTTATAAAATATGGAAAATATGGAAAATTTTTGGCATGTCCAGGATTTCCTGAATGTCAAAATGCAAAACCACTTATTGAAACAATAGAAGAACCATGTCCAAAGTGTGGTGCAAAAATTCAAATAAGAAAAACTAAAAAGAGAAGAAAATACTATATATGTGAAAACAATCCAGATAATAATTGTGATTACATATCATGGACAAAACCAAGAAAAGAAGAGCGTCCGGACGTGAAGTCATAAAATTGCATTTTGATAAAAATGAAATTTTGCATCCGTCCTAGCAAATTAAAAAGAGATAAAATTTAAAATTTACAAAAATGAACTCTAATTTATAGAGTTCATTTTTTCGACAAAAAATTTCAAGAAATACATATAAACACTTTACGTAATGTTGCAAATTTACGTAAAATATTATATAATATCTTCAAGTTGCTTTTTGCAACAAATAAAATGATAGGAGATGTTCTTATTATGTATGGAAAAAACATTGCTGTTCTTTACGGTGGTGGCCAAATACCAAGTGCAAATTTTGTTCTTGGTAAGTTGATGGAAAAACTTTTGAAGCGGGGAGATTTAACAGTCTACGGCGTTCACAAAAGTTTTTGGGGTTTGTCAGACTCTTCTTGCTATGAAGAATTTACTATTCAAAAAGCAAAAGAGATTCAGACGCAAGTAGGTACGTATTTATCTACGTGCCGGAAGGTAAATCCTGCAGAGGATAAATGGTTTGAAAAAATCATATCCAATCTAAAAGAAAAAAGCATCCGAACTATTATAGTTCCGGGTGGTGATGGCTCAAGCAGAGCTGGAAATGCTTTGGCACAGAGAGCTAAAAAAGAAGGATATGAAATCCAAATCGTTTTTATTCCATGCACAATTGATGGTATAAACGGAAGTGACACAATCGGTATTGATTCTGCGGTTGCTGAATCAGAAAGGCAAGCATCTTTAATAATGACAAATGCATTTGCTACATGGAATCCCCAATTTTTTGGACCCAGAGTTGCTATTATTGAGATGCAGGGACGAAATCGTAATGACATCGCGGTTAATGTTATGAAAAAATTGATTGATAAAAGAACAATTGGTTCGTATCATATTTCTGACATTAATCTTATATTCATTCCGGCTGGTTATGATTGGAGTTATTACGACTTGTTGAAACGCGTAAATTCAACAGAAAGGGAAACTGCTATAATTGTCTCCGAAGGAGCTGAACCAACAGAGTCGTGTTGGAATGCAGCTGTTGCTGGAAATAGCGTTGGAGATAAGATAAAAAACTTAATCAAGAAAGGTGAAGTAAGAGAAGCCAATCTTGCTGTTGTTGGATATCTTTCTCAATCAAATGACCAGATTTCAGAAGCAGAAAGAAAGAAAATTCAGGATTGGATTTCTTTTGCAGTAAAAGCCATGTATGCAACAAATGACTCTATTGCTGCAATAAAGACCAATGATTTTGAAACGATGTCATTGGAAGATTTTGCAGAATCAACAGAATCTGAGAAGGCAATTCCGTTGACCAATGAAGAACTTGATACTTTAAGAGAGTATCTTCCTTAAAAAACATCGCAAGGGGGTAAACTATTGTACCTCCTTGTTGTTTTTATTATACTAGCAATTCTTACTTTTTATTAAACAAATTTTTAAAATTTGAAAATTGCATAAAAAATCTCACACTTGGCAAAAATATGTACGAAAATACATATTGAGGTGAAGAGTTTTGAGTAAAAAACAATATAGATATTTAAATATAAAAGGAACAGTTTTAGATAATTATCAACTTCAAAATTATATGGAGAAGATTGCAAGTAATCATGAAATTAAAAAAACTACAGAAAAATGGACATATCCTATTCCAAGATTAAAGGATAATTTCAAATTTATAGAAAAAACATATGATATTTTAAATGAGCATTTAAAACTTAAAATTGATATACACCCAGCAGGAGAATGGCTTTTAGATAACTTTTATGTTATAGAAGAAACATATAAAACTGTTGTATCTGAGATGAGTATAAAAAAATATAAAAATTCTCCAGGAATTGCAAATGGAATGTATAAAGGTTTTTCAAGAGATTATGTTTTAGCATCAGAAATAGTAGCATATACAGATAATAAAATAAATGATGAAATATTAACATTAGCAATAAGTTCATATCAAAAAAGAAAATTACTAAGTATGGAAGAAATTTGGAATTTATGGATATTTTTAGAAGTTGCATTAATAGAAAATATAAGAAATATATGTGAAAAAATATATATTACACAAGTACAAAAATATAAAGTAGAAAGCATAATAGAAAGATTAGTAGAAAGAAAAGATAGTAAAAATCAAAAATTTAAAAATACAAAAGTAGCTAACTACAATATATATAAAGAAATGAAATACCCATTTATAGAATATATGTCATATAAATTAAAGAGATATGGAAAGCAAGGACTTCCATATCTAGAAGTATTAGAAGAACAAGTAAATAGAATGGGAATGACAGTTTCTGAGGTTATACAAAAAGAACATTATGATATAGCTATTTCAAAGGTATCTATTGGCAATAGTATAATAAGCTTAAAAGAAATATTAAGAGTTAATTTTTTAAGTTTATTTGAAGAAATAAATGGAGTAGAAGATATATTAAAAAAAGATCCTGCAAATGTTTATTCAAAAATGGATTATAAAACTAAAGAATACTATAGAAATGAGATAAAACAAATTTCAGAAGAAACAAAAATATCAGAGCTTTATATTGCAAAAAAAACAGTAGAATTTGCAAATAATTATATAAATAAAGAAGATAGTATAAGTAGAAAAAAATCTCATATTGGATATTATTTAATTTCGAATGGAAAAAATGAATTATTAGATATTTTAGGAGTAAAAAACAAAAAGTATAAATCTAATACGACTAAAGCTAAAATATATATTATTTTAAATTATCTTATAACTACAATATTTTCTTTATTATTTGGAGGTTATATTTATTATTCAAATAGAAATATTGTACTATCATTTTTGACATTCCTAATAATATATATACCAATATCTGAGATTATACAGCAAGTTATAAACTATGTTTTAAATAAAAAAGTAAAACCAACATTAATACCAAAACTAGATTTTAGTAATCGGTATTCCAAAGGAATGTGCTACATTTGTAGTAATACCTACTATTGTAAATTCTAAAGAAAAAGTAAAAGAATTAATGAGGAAATTAGAGGTATATTATTTAGCAAATAAAAGTGAAAATATATATTTTGCACTTCTTGGAGATTGTACTTCTAGTAAAAATGAAAATGAAATTTTTGATGATGAAATAATAAAAGCTGGATTAGAAGAAACAGATAAATTAAATAAAAAGTATAATAAAAACTTTGATGTAGAATATCCAAAGTTTAATTTTCTGTATAGAAAAAGAACATGGAATCCTAGTGAAAAGTGTTATTTAGGCTGGGAAAGAAAAAGAGGATTACTTTGTGAGTTTAATGAATTTTTAGTGGATGGCATAAATAAATTTAGGACAAATACACTTGTAAACACTGCAGGGGTCGGTCTTAACCGACCCGAAATAAAATACATCATAACACTTGACTCAGACACTAATTTATCACTAGAAACTGGATTACAATTAGTTGGTTCAATGGCACATATTCTAAACGAACCTATTTTAGATGAGAGTAAAAATATTATAGCCCAAGGATATGGAATAATGCAACCAAGAATAGGAACAAATTTGGATTCTAGTAGAAAAAGTTTATTTACAAAAATGTATGCAGGAATGCGGAGGAACAGATTCATATACAAATGCAATATCAGATATATATCAAGATAATTTTAATGAAGGTATATTTACAGGAAAAGGAATATATGACTTAAAATTGTTCCATAAAATATTGTGTGATGAAATTCCAGAAAATACTGTTCTTAGTCATGATTTGCTAGAAGGAAATTATTTAAGATGTGCATTAGTAACAGATATTATTCTTTTAGATGATGTACCAAGTAAATATAACAGCTATTCTTTAAGATTAAGTAGATGGATAAGAGGAGATTGGCAAATCTTAAGGTGGCTTAAAGAAACCATAAAAATAAAAAATGGTACGACTAAATTAAATCCATTAAATATACTTTCTAAATTTAAAATATTAGATAATTTAAGGAGAAGTCTTATTCCGATTACAGTTTCTTTAGGGATTATATTATCAGCCATTTTAAAACTATTTACAGATATAGAAGTGTGGAGAATCGTATTAATACTTTTAATAGCATATAGTTTTTCTTCAGTACTTGATATTTTAAATTATATTGTTTTTAAAAAAGGGAAAGACTCTAGATTTATATATGCACATAAAAGTTTTTCATCAAATATAAGTTTAATAAAAGCAAGTATTTTAAGAGGAATATTAGAAATAGGATTTTTGCCACATAAAGCATATATATCGTTAACTTCTATAGCAAAAACTATATATAGGATGAATATAAGTAAAATGAATTTGCTTGAATGGCTTACAGCAGAGGAGGCTGAAAAACAAGCAAAGACAGATTTGATTTCATATTATAAATTTATGTTTATGAATTTAGTATTTGGAGTTTTGAGTTTGGTTTTTGGAATATTTACAATTGAAGTGACAGCAATTATATTAGGAACTATATGGCTAGTTGCACCTACTTTTGCATGGTATATTAGTAAAGATATAGAAGAAAAGTTAGCTTTAGAAAAAATTAGTAAAAAGGATAAAGAATATATTTTAGAAGTTGGTGAAAAAACATGGCAATATTTTAAAGAATATATTAATGAAGAAAACAACTTTTTACCACCAGATAATTATCAAGAAGGAAGAAAAAACAAAATAGCACCAAGAACATCGTCAACAAATATTGGACTTGGGATGTTATCTATTATTTCTGCATATGATTTGAAATATATCGAATTAGATGAAGCAATAGATTTATTAGATAAAATGTTAGATACAATAATGAAACTTCAAAAATGGAACGGGCATTTATACAATTGGTATAATACAAATACATTAGAGCCACTAACTCCAAGATATATTTCAACAGTAGATAACGGAAATTTTATAGGATATTTATACACAACAAAACAATTCTTAGAGGATATATTAAAAAATGAGATTGTAGGGGCGAGCATTGCTCGTCCGCAAACAAACGAACAATTAATTACAAACAATATAGGGAACAGATGCAACATCGACCCGCAACAAATCCAGCAAATGATTACGAACATTGACAATATAATAAATAACACTGATTTTAGCCTTCTTTACAACAGTAAGAAAAACTTATTCTCAATAGGCTTTGATATAGAACAAAATAAACTTACTAATTCATACTACGACTTACTAGCATCAGAAGCAAGACAAGCAAGTTTAATTGCAATTGCAAAAAAAGATGTTCCAGTAAAACACTGGAATTCTTTAAGTAGAACACTAACAAGTCTTAATAAATATAAAGGATTAATATCATGGTCAGGTACTGCATTTGAATATTTAATGCCTAATATTAATATTAAACAATATAAATCTAGTCTTTTAGATGAATCATGTAGATTTTTAATTATGAGCCAAATTGAATATGCAAAAAAACTTCGGAATACCTTGGGGAATATCAGAAGCGGCATTTAATTTAAAAGACTTTAATAATAACTATCAGTATAAATCTTTTGGGGTGCCATGGCTAGGATTAAAAAGAGGACTAGAAGACGACATGGTAGTTTCACCTTATTCTGTTTTCTTAAGTCTAAATTATGTTCCAAAAGAAGCAATAGATAATTTGAGAAAATTAGAAAAAGAAGAGATGTATGATAAGTATGGTTTTTACGAATCAATAGATTATACAATTCCAAGACTTAAATATGGTAAAAGATACGAAACTGTAAAAACATATATGGCACATCACCAAGCATTAAGTCTGCTTGCAATTAATAATTTTATAAATAGAAACATATTAGTAAAAAGATTTATGAACAATCCTGAAATAGAAGCGGTAGATATTTTACTTCAAGAAAGGATACCAGAAAAAGCTATTATAACAAAAGAGAAAAAAGAAAAAATACAAAAAGTAAAACCAAAAGATTATCAAAATTATATAGAAAAAACATATACAAAAATAGAAGATAAGTTAAATGTAGCAAATACTATATCAAATGGAAAGTATACGGTGTGCACTAAACAAAATGGAGAAGGATTTAGTAAATATAATGGAATATTAGTAAATAGATTTAAAGAAACAGCAGATTATAAACAAGGAATTTTATTTTATATTAAAGATGTAGCAAGTAAAAGAATATGGGTAAATGCACCAATAGATAGAGAAAACAGAGGAGATAAATTTACAGTAGCATTTGCTCCAGAAACGAGCAAATTTGTAAGAATAGATGCAGATATAGAAAGTACTACAAAAATTATTGTATCACCAGATGATCCAGTAGAAATAAGAAGACTTGAACTTAAAAATAATGGGACACAGGAAAGAACTTTAGAAATAACAAATTATTTTGAACCAGTATTATCACGTCCTATGCAAGATTATGCACATATGGCTTTTAACAACTTGTTTTTAACATTTGAAAGATTAGAAAATGATAATATTTTAGTAAAAAGAAAGAAAAGAGGAGCAAATGAGGAAGACTTATATTTAGGAACTTCTTTTTATACAGAACATGATACAATTGGCGAATTAGAAATTGAAATAGATAAAGAAAAATTTTTAGGGAAGAAACAAAACTTAATTCCTGAAATGGTTAAAGATTCAAAACCATATTCTCAAAACATGGGTCTTGTTACTGATGCTTGTTTGGCGAGCAAAAGGACAATAAAGATAATGCCAGGCGAAGAAATAACATTAGATTTAGTTATATGTATTTCAAATGATAAAGATATTGTTTCTAAATTATTAGAGAAATATAGAAACACAAATGTAATTACAAAAACATTTGAACTTGCGCGTGCAAAAGTAGAGGCTGAAAGTATATATCTTGGACTTAAAGGGACAGATATAGATAAATATCAAAAACTTTTATCATATACAATATTAAATAATCCATTAAAAAGTCTTAGATTAAAACAATTACCTAAAAGAGTTTATTCACAAAGTAATTTATGGAAGTATGGAATATCAGGTGATTTACCAATAATTCTATTAAAAATAGAAGATCTTAATGATATGTATGTTGTAAGAGATGCATTAAAAGCTCATGAATATTTTAGAAATAAAAATATAAAAGTAGATTTAGTTATTTTAAATAATGAAGAAAATTCATATGACCAGTATGTAAATTATGAAATAGAAAATGCAATATTAAATAATCAAGTAGAATATTTAAAAAACATTTCAGGTGGAATATTTATAATAAATATAAATCAAATAGATAAAGAAGATATAGAACTTTTAGAATTTAAATCAAATATAACTATAAATGCTAAAGATGGCGATATAAAAACTGCAATAGATGATTTGGAAGAAGAGTATTTAAAAACAATTAGAGATATAGGTTTAGACGCGAAGCCAGAATACATTGTTCAGGAAGATATAAATACTAACCAAAATGTAGATATGAATAGTTTAAAGTACTACAATGAGTATGGCGGATTTTCTGAAGATGGAATGAAATATACAATTAAATTAGATAAAGAAAATAAGCTTCCAACGGTTTGGAGTATGATACTTGCAAACCAAAATTTTGGAACAGTTGTTACTCAAAATCTAGGAGGATTTACATGGCATAAAAATAGTAGATTAAACAGACTATCTGCATGGAATAATAATCCTGTAATGGACTTACCATCAGAGATTGTCTATTTAAAAGACTATAAAACAGGAAAAAAATGGTCGTTATCAGATAATATAAATAACGAAGCAAATGAAGGTTATATAACTTATGGAATGGGATATGTTAAATTCAAATCAATCCAAAACAATATATCACAAGAATTGGATATATTTGTACCAAGAGAAGATAATATAAAAATAAATATATTGAAATTAAAAAATTTAGAACCAAATAAAAGGAGATTAAAACTAATTTATTATATAAAACCAGTACTTCGGAGAAGATGAAATAAAAACAAATGGATTTATTGAAGTTTTAAAAGAAAATAATTTAATAATAGTAAAAAATTTATATAAAGATAGTTTTAAAAATAATATTGCATTTGTATCAAGTAGTGAAAATATAAAATCTTATACCGGAAGTAAAAACTTCTTTATAGGAAAAGGTGATTTGGTAAATCCTGACGCCTTAGATAAAGTAACATTAGATAATTCATCAGGCTTAGGAGAAAGTTCATGTATTGCAATAGAGTTAGAAATAGAATTAGAAAGCTTTGAAGAAAAAGAAATAGTTTTACACTTTGGTGAAGAAGACAGTTTATTAAATGTAAAAGATTTATCATACAAATATTCTAAAACAAATAATTGTAAACAGGAATTAAATAATGTCAAATCTTTTTGGTATGAGTTATTAACAAGAGTAGAAGTAAATACACCACTAGAATCATTAAATTTAATGATAAACAGTTTTGCTAAATACCAAACTATTGTATCAAGATTATGGGCGAAAAGCGGATATTATCAATCAGGCGGAGCAATAGGATTTAGAGATCAACTTCAAGACACTATTGGATTAAAATATACGGATGAAGAATTTATGAAAAATCAAATTCTTATCGGCTGTAGGCATCAATTTATAGAAGGAGATGTCGAACATTGGTGGCATGAAGAGACAAAAAGAGGAATAAGAACAAGATTTTCAGATGATTTGTTATGGCTTGCTTATGTAGTTTTTGAATATATAAATTATACAAATGATTATAGTATTTTAGATTTACAAGAGCCTTATGTAACAGGAGAAGAACTACCTAATGGAATTGATGAAAGATATGATATATATTTAGAATCAGATATTAAGGAAGATGTATATACTCATTGCACCCGTGCAATAGATAGAAGTTTGAATTTTGGTGAAAATGGATTACCTAAAATAGGTTCAGGAGATTGGAATGATGGATTAAATACAGTAGGAAACAAGAAAAAAGGTGAAAGCATATGGCTGGGATTTTTCATTTATGATATATTAGGGAAATTTATTCCAATATGTGAAAAAAGAAATGATATATCTAGGGCAAATGAGTATAGGGAAAAAAGAGAAAGTTTAAAGAAGGCATTAAATACTGCAGGCTGGGATGGAAGATGGTTTAGAAGAGCATATATGGATAATGGACAGCCACTTCGGAAGTATAGAAAATGAGGAATGTAGAATAGATAGTATATCCCAAAGTTGGGGTGTTATATCAGATGCTGCAGATAATGATAAAAAATATATATCAATGTTAAGCTTAGAAAACCATTTAATAGATACTGAAAATGGAATTATAAAATTACTTGATCCACCATTTAATAAAACAAAATTAGAACCAGGTTATATAAAAGCATATTTACCAGGAGTAAGAGAAAATGGAGGACAATACACACATGCTGCTATGTGGGCGATAATAGCATTTACTAAACTTGGATTTGGCGATAAAGCAGTAGAATATTATAGAATGATAAATCCAATAGAGCATAGTAGAACAAAAGATGCTGCAAGGAAATATAAAGTAGAACCATATACAATTCCTGCTGATGTATATGGAGCAAACAATTTAGTTGGTAGAGGTGGATGGACTTGGTATACTGGTTCTAGTAGTTGGTTTTGTAAAGCTGGTTTAGAAGATATATTAGGTTTGAAAATAGAAGAGGGTATGCTAAAAATTGAACCATGTATATCGAGCAAATGGAATAAATACAGTATAAGATATAGATACAGAACAAGTATATATAATATAAGTGTAAAAAATCCAGAAGGCAAATGCACAGGAGAAAATCAAAAATTTTACTTCAACGGAAAAGAGATAGAAGAAAAACAAATTAAGCTAGAAGATAACAACAGCGTAAATGAAATAGAGGTGATATTATAACAAAAATATTCTGTCATATTTTTGTAATAAATTTGTAAAAAAAACTTGTCTAAAATTTTGTTATATGATATAAATAGAAATATAAAAGTCATTGTAAGAAAGGTGGGGCTTTTGTGGAAGAAATGGAAAACAAAAAAACTATACTTATAGTAGATGATGAAAAACCTATAGTAGACATATTAGTATATAATTTAGAAAAAGAGGGATATAATACTTTGGAAGCAAATGATGGACTTACAGCAGTAGAAATAGCTCTTACTAAAAAACCAGATTTAATTTTGCTTGATATAATGCTTCCTAAAATGGATGGGTTAACAGTATGTAAAAAGATAAGAAGCTCACTTAATGTTCCAATTCTTATGCTTACTGCAAAAGATGAAGAAATAGATAAAATATTAGGTTTAGAATTAGGAGCAGATGACTATATAACAAAACCATTTAGTGTAAGAGAATTAATGGCAAGAATAAAAGCTAATTTAAGAAAAACAGAAGTTAAAGAAAACATAGAAGTTAGTGATACAATAAAGACAAAGAAAATAGTGGTAGGTGCATTAGAATTAGATTTAGATAGATTTGAAGCAAAAGTTGATGGGGAAGTTATAGATTTAACTATAAGAGAATTCGAAGTACTAAAATTTTTAGCAAATCAAGCTGGACAAGTAATAACAAGAGAAGTATTACTTGAAAAAGTTTGGGGATATGAATATTATGGAGATATAAGAACAGTAGATGTTACAGTTAGAAGAATTAGAGGGAAAATAGAAAAAGATACAGCAAATCCAAAAATACTTATTACAAAAAGAGGAGTAGGATATTATATAAAAAACAATTAAAAATGTAGGGGCGAGGTTCCATCCTCGCCCATTTTTAGGAATTTTATTTTCGAGGTGAAATATGTTTAAAAGTGTACAAATAAAAATAATATTAATAGTTGTAGTGTTAGCTTTAGTTATGTTTGCAATTCCAGGATATTTATATATTAATTATTTAGATAAAGTAGATGCGGATAGCTTAAATACAGTGATTAACAATGGTAAACTTGTATTTTCTATAATTGCAATTTCTTTCCTTGTTATTTCTCTAGTAATTATAATTTTTGCTTCTAAAATAATACTTAACCCAATTACAAAATTAATTAAAAGTGCTGAAAAATTTTCAGACATTAATAATACAGAAAAAGAATTCAAATATTTTAAAGGTAGAAAATCAAAAACAGAAATGGACGAATTATATAAAGCATTTAATTTAATGACTACTGGATTAAAGGAAAACCTAAATGAAGTAACAAGACAAAAGAAACAAATTGAAACTATTTTACTTCATATGACAGATGGAATTATAGCATTTAACATAGATGGAGAAATTATACACATTAATCCGGCAGCAACAAGACTTTTAAGAATTGATTCTAAAGAAGATACTTTTGAGAAAATATTTAAAAGATTAAAAGTAGATATAAATTTGGAAAAATTAATATATTTAGAAAATTGGACTTCTACAGAGGAAAAAATAAATATAGATGAAACATATTTAAATATGTTTTTTGCTCCATTTAAGGATGAAAACGATAGACCGGCAGGTATAATGGTATTGATTCAAGATATAACAGAACATGTTAAATTGGATAATATGAGAAAAGAATTTGTTGCAGATGTATCGCACGAATTAAAAACTCCACTTACTTCTATAATGGGGTATGCAGAAACTCTTGCTACTACTGATTATGATAAAGATTTACAAGATAAATTTTTAAATGTAATATCATCTGAAGCAGTAAGAATGACCAAACTTGTAAATGATTTATTAACATTATCAAAATTTGATAATGACAAAAAAGAATGGATAAAAGTAGAATTTGATTTAGGTGAACTTGTAAAACAGTGTCAAGAAAACTTACAAATAGAAATGGATAAAAAGAAACAAAAAGTAGAATGTTTTGTCACAGCAAATGTACCTGCAGTTTATGCAGATAAAGATGGTATAGAAAGAGTAGTATTAAATATATTATCAAACAGTGTAAAATATACAGGTGAAGGCGGAACAATAAAAATATATGTTGGATTTGTATATAATGATGCATATATAAAAATTATTGACAATGGAATAGGAATTCCAGAAGAAGACTTAAGTAGGATATTTGAAAGATTTTATAGAGTTGATAAAGCAAGAACAAGAGCTATGGGAGGAACAGGTCTTGGTCTTTCAATCGCTAAAGAAATATTGGATAAAAATGGCGGAAGGATAGATATAAAAAGCAAAGTACATGAAGGAACAGAAGTAGTAATAACAATACCAACAAAGGGATAGTTATAGGGACTGTACAATAAAAAATGATAAATAATTTGTAGGGGCTGGCGTCCCCGACAGCCCGAAAAATATTGGATTTTATGCGGGTCGCCGAGGACGTCGACCCCTACAATGTTTTTTACAAATATTAATAGAATTAATTGCAAAAAATATAATCTTAATGTATAATTAATATTGCAATTTGTTACGGAAGAGGGAAGAGGGAATAAATAATGAAATTAAAAATAAGCCCTAGGGTAAAAAATATATTAGAATGGGTGTATTGTATAGTAATTGCTGTAGTATTAGCATTGCTATTTAGATATTATATAGGTACACCAACAGTAGTAAGACAACCTTCAATGTATAATACTTTAGAAGAAGGACAAAGATTAATACTTAATAGATGGGTGAGAACTGTAAACGGTAAATACGAAAGAGGAGATATTATAACATTTGAAGCACCGAGCAAACCAGTATTGTCAGCTTTTGAAGTAGATATGAACAATCCTGTAGCAGTATATGATTATGAACCAAAAGGAATTTTTGCTAAATTAAATTATTATGTATTAGAATTTACTAAAACAAGTTATATAAAAAGAGTAATAGCGGTTGAAGGAGACCACATAAAAATAGAAGAAGGTAAAGTATATTTAAATGGCGAAGAACTAAATGAACCATATTTAAGAGAAGGCATAATTACTGAAGGAGCTGTTTTTACTGATATTACAGTACCAGAAGGCCATGTGTTTGTAATGGGAGATAATAGGCCACATAGTACGGACAGCAGAAGCTTTGGATGTATACCAGTAGAAAAAATAGAAAGTAGAGTATTAATTAGATTTTGGCCATTAAACAAATTTGGAAAAGTTAATTAACCTGTAGGGGCGATTTTAATCGCCCGCAAAACGAAATGTAAAATTGTAGGGGCGTTGTCGGTAAGGAATACTTTATAGGAATACCCAACTGCGCCCATAAAAAGGAAAAATATAATGTTTAATAATATAGAGGGAAACCAAAAAAACAAAGATTTACTAAAAAATGTATTAGAAGCAAACAATATTGCACATAGTTATATGTTCGTAGGAAAAGAATCAATTGGAAAATTATTATTTGCAAAAGAATTTGCAAAAGCAATATTATGCGAAAATGAGCAAAAACCATGCAATAAATGTAAATCTTGTATAGAATTTGATACATTTAATAATCCGGATTTTAGTATATTAGAACCAGAAGGCACTTCAATAAAAATAGACCAAATAAGAGAATTTATTAAAAAAGTTTATGAAAAACCAGTTGTTTCAAACAAAAAAGTTTATATAATAGATGATAGCAATTACATGACAAAAGAAGCTCAAAATAGTTTATTAAAAACTTTAGAAGAACCACCAGAATATGTAACAATTATACTTATTACTTCTAATGAAAATATGTTTTTACCAACAATAAAATCAAGATGTACTAAAATAACATTTAATAAATTATCAAATAATGAGTTAGCTAAAATATTAGAAAAAGAATACCAATATTTAGATGTTCCGGAAATAACTTTTAAAATTGCAGATGGAAGTGTAGAAAAAGCAATAACTTTAAAAGACAAAGAAAATGAGTATTTAAAAATAAGTAGGTTGTTTGAAAATTTAGAAAATATAGATATAATAGATTTAATAATAAGCAAAGAAGAAATCTTTAAAAATAAAGAAGAAGCAGAAGAAATTTTAAGTTATATTAATTTAATATTTTTTAATAAAGTAAAACAAAACATTAAATATATAGAGTGTATGAAAACAATAGAAGATACTAAAGATAGATTAAGCAAGAACAGTAATTATGATATGACAATAGATAATTTTATTATGACAGTATGGGAGGAAATAAATGGCTAATATTATAGGAGTTAGATTTAAAAAACCAGGAAAAATATACTTTTTTGATCCAGATGGAACGAAAATAGAAAAAGGAAGTTTTGTTGTAGTTGAGACTTCAATGGGAAAAGAGTTTGGAGAAGTAGCTATAGCAAATAGAACTATACCAGATGAAAAATTAGAAAAACCATTAAAAAAGATTATAAGAGTAGCTACTAATAAAGACAAAAAACAACATGAAGAAAACAAGAAGAAAGAACAAGAAGCATTGAAGATATGTCAGGAAAAAATAAAAGAACATAAGCTAGACATGATTTTAACAGATGTTGAATATAAATTTGATAGAAGCAAATTACTTTTCTTTTTTACAGCTGACGGAAGAATAGACTTTAGAGATTTAGTAAAAGACTTAGCAGCAATTTTTAAAACAAGAATTGAATTAAGACAAATAGGTGTAAGAGACGAAGTAAGAAAACTTGGCGGAAACGGAATGTGTGGAAGAGAGTTATGTTGTTGCTCATTCTTAGGAAGTTTTGAGACAGTATCAATAAAAATGGCAAAAGAGCAAAACATATCACTAAATCCTTCAAAAATCTCTGGAAATTGTGGAAGACTAATGTGTTGTTTAAAATATGAACAAGAAGTGTACGAAGAGAAACTTTCAAGACTACCAAAAGTTGGAGCAATAGTAAAAACAGATGATGGAGAAGGTGAAGTTTGCGGAGTTGAAACACTAAAAGAAATTATAAGAGTTAAATTAAAAGATGGTGATGAAACTTTCTTTAAAAAGTATGAAGCTAAAGACATAAAAGTTATAAAAGATGTAGAAAAAGAACAAGATGATTTAGAAGTAGAAAATCCAGAAGACTTAAAAGAATTACAAAAATTAGAAAAACTAGAACAATTGGACAAGAAAAACAGCAATTAATTTATTGCAAACGATGTAGGGGCGACCAGCACTCCAAGAGTATGTGTTATCCGTAATTCGCTATGCTCAAACGGCTAACCGATGGTCGTCCGAAAAATAAGTATAAAATAAATTTAAATAATGTAGGGGTCGCACTCCTGGGCGACCCGCAAAAAAAGGTGTTAATTTTTAAATATAAATTTAATCAAATTTATGTACTAAAAATGAAGAATGAATAGTGAATAGTACAAAATTTGTTACACAAATTTTGAAGGAGGGGAAAGAGAAGATGGCATATAAAATTACAGATAAATGTATATCTTGTGGAGCATGTGCGGCAGAATGTCCAGTAGGATGTATATCACAAGGAGAAGATAAATACGAAATCGATGCAGCAACATGTATAGGATGTGGAACATGCGCAGGTGTATGTCCAGTAGAAGCACCAGAAGAAGAATAAGAAATAAAATAAAAAAAGAGGACACGTTTTCACGTGTCCTACTTTTTGTTTTCTAAAACCCCGAGATTGTCTCGGGGTTCGGTAAAGCTTTAAGCGGTGAGTAGACACAATAAATCCCTTCATATATAATTTAAATTGCGACTGACAGGAAGCAATTTAAATATATTGAAGGGAGATGTTTA
>JAZSDU010000017.1:0-22322 GCA_045531335.1 Clostridia bacterium | reverse complement strand
TATATAATAATATATATAATAAATAAAAAGGAATAGATTTGTTGTAAGTCCACTCCTTATATATATTAGTTAATATTAAAAACACTTTTTATTACTTTACTATAATCGTTAAAATCAAGATTACTAAAATTCTCATTTTCTAAATTTTGTTTTTTGACATCATTAACCCAATCTTTATATTCATTACTTTCAAAGTGAGGTAAAAATATATCAAAAACAATATGATATGCAACTTGTTGTTTATAATCTTCTCTATCAGTTGTAAGAAAATCTACAAAAATATTTTTTTCGTTTTTTATCAGTTTATAAAAATATAATTTATCAATAAGACTAACTAAATTTAAATCTATGTAGAAGTTTTTATCATTAAGTTCTTTGCCTTTTGCTTCTTTATAAACAATTCTTTTATTTGTATTTAATAATTTTAGAAGAGGAACAATATAGTTTTCAAAGAAAATCCTTTTATTATTAGTATAAACAAATACATCAACAATTTTATTAGCAATTTCTTTTTTTAGTTTTATATCTTTTGTCTGTAATATGTCTAAATCATCATTCCCTTTTATATCTTGATATTTTTGTAATGAAAATAAATTTACCGTTTGTTCGGCATAAGAAATATCTTTATTTAGTTCATTATTACTTTTACCAAATACTAATTCTCTTAATATATTTATACTCATTAAAAATAATGCTTTTGTTCTACCTGTTTTAATTATTTGTGTATGGTCGTATTCATCAATATTTTTATTATTTAATTCTATCAGTAAAGGTTCTATATATTCATCAAAAAAGATATTTAATAAATAACCTATTCTTTGAGTTTCAAAGTCGGTATTGTTATTATCGTTTGATTCTTTGTTGTTAATCAATAATTTAATTATATTTATTTTTTCCATATTAGCTAATCCTTTCAAATACATTACAATATCTTTTAATAAGCTCATCAGTTTTTTTATACATAGGAATTAAATAATCGCTAACAATACTTTCTTTTGACAAGTCTTTTTCACTTTCTTTTATTTTCTTTAAAGACTTATATATATCAATTAAATCAATAGTCAATTTATCGCTAATATTAGAAGCGGTTTTAAATTTAATTTTATGAGAATATATAGTTTGTTCCATTGTTAAATAAAAGAAATACATATCAAAATTTTCTAATAATTTTTTATTGTCGTAATTTACAATACTATCTAATTTATTTTTTACTATTCCAAATAAAAATAAAAATTCTTGTGAATTGTCTATAAATGAATTGCTTTCATAATCTATATTAAGTGTTTGTAAATAATATTTGTATAGTGTTGTGCTATCGGTATATGAATTGATATTACATTTATCAAGTTCATAATCATTTATAATATTTATTAAGCCATTATTAACACTTGTCAATAGCTTAAATAATAAGCCAAATTTGTTTATGTCATTATCATTAAGAGTAATACCATATAACGATTTGAATTCTGCTTTATAATTTTCTATAAACGCATTTCTTTTAGCATACATAGTATCAAATTTAGAAATATATTTTGTATAATTTTTATAATTCTTTATAGCATTTCTTTCAAATTGTATATTTTCTACAAAAGAATTATCAAAGCCAGAATATTCTAATTTATTCATTTCTTCTTCAATATCTTTTTTGATTTTCTTTAAGATTTTAGAATTGTCTAAATCTTTTGAAGATAGAGTATATAAAGAATAATACCACTCGCTCATAGCATTATACAGATGACGGGCATATTTATCGCAAAGTTCTTTTATATCTCTAACACTATATTTAACTCCAACAACATTTTCATCATCATTTATTATAAACATTTTTTCTAATAAATTAGTAGCATTTTCTACTTTATCAAAATTAGAAAGATTACTATCACTAAAAAAATGGTTATTTAAAAGTATAAATGTTTTGAATATATCAAGAATTATATCGTATTGTTCTTTATATTCTTTTTTAAAGTCTTTTAAACTATAAATATTATTTATTGTATTTATATATTTACTATTTTTAAAAACTTCATCTGTTAAAATTCTATATCTTTTTCCCATAATATAAACTCCTCGCAAGTATTATAGCATAAAAACATAAAAAAGACTATACACCTTAAAAGCATATAGTCATTTGTATATTTATTGAAACATTTTTTAATCTTGTCTTTTTCTATAATTAGCAAGTATTATTTCGTTATCAACAATATTCGAAACATATGTATTGGCTTCTTCTTCTGTTAAACACCCGTAATCATCAAAATCGCCATTAAACAATTTTAAACATATTTCTTCATCAAGTATTTCATCTGCTATATGTCTTTCTTTTAGTAAATTTGAAGCATAAGCTATGATATGTTCATTTACCATTTCGTAAGCTTCCTTTCCACTTCTTGCACCTTTTGCTACTATATTATATAAATTTTTAATTTTTCTCATAATAAATACCTTCTTTCTTATCTTATTTTTAATAGTGTAAAATCACTAAAATCATTACTTTTAATTGCTCTTTTAAATAATTCGTATGAATATTCAATTCTTTCGCAAGAGACTAAAGAATGGTCATTTTCAATAATATATTTCAATTCCTCATTAGTCATATTTTCAATACTTTTCTTTTTTAGTTCCTCAAGTTTATTTTTCACATTTTTTTCAAATTTCATTTTTTATACCTTAACCTTTCAAAATATTTTTTAAAGCTGTTGCAACTTTGCTTTGTGATTAAATATTAGCACAATTTTTTTTGCAAAAAAAGAGGGAGAAAATCGTAATATTTTAAAGAAAAAATCGGTGCTTTGAAATCTTGAAAGCATTGATAGAAGCGGAAAAGTTATTTTTAAAAATAGTACACTTTGATAGCAAAAAGTGTACAAGAACTTTCTAAAAAATCTTGGTATTCTTTAATTGTCGATAAACAAAAGGGCATTACCGGTAGCCCAAAAGGAGTAAATTATGAAAGAGATTTTAGATATAAAACAATTATCTACATATCTACAAGTTTCTATTTCAGAAATTAGAAAATTGGTAAGGCAAAAAAACATACCATATTTTAGAATAGGCAACAGATTAAAATTTGACTTGGCAAATATCAATTTATGGATTGAAGAATTAGAAGAAAAAAACAAAAAAATATTATTATTTTAGGGACAAATTTGCTTATTTGTGATATAATAGTCGCAGATGATTAAGCAATAAGTCCCAATATTGAAAGTGAGGAATTTAATATGGGATTTAAGAAATTATCTAATAACAAATATAAAATATCAGTAGAACTTGGTTATGATATTTTAGGGAACAGAAAAAGAAAGACAGAAATTTTTAATGGCAGTTTCAATGATATGAAATTGCGAGAAGCGGAACTTACAAAAGAGTATTATCATATTGGAAATGTAAGAAATGTAAATGATTTAACCTTTGAACAATATAGTGAAATATTTTTAAATAAGTATTGTAGGGAAAATATTTCATTAGTGACAATGTATGGTTATGAAGAGGCATTAGAAAGAATATTGCCTATAATAGGGAAAGTAAAGCTTAACAAAATAACCCCTTTAATGTTAGATAGTATGTATCAACAATTAAAGGTAGGGAAATCAAAAAGAACATTAGGCTATCACTCAATGTATGCATTTTATAAACTAATAAATGTAATGTTTAATCAAGCTATAAAATGGGAGTTGGTAGATAAAAACCCTAACTTAAAAGCGACAAAACCAAAAAAAGAGAAAAAGGAAAGAAGATTTTACGACTTACAACAAATTGATGAATTACTTAAATGCTTGGAAAACGAAAGTATTAAGTATAGGGCTTTAATAACTCTTGCATTAGATAGTGGGGCAAGAAGAAGCGAAATATGTGCTTTAAAGTGGAATGACATTAACTTTGACACTCATACTTTAAGAATAGATAATTCTTTAAAAGTAGTTAGAGGGGTAGTAGATGAGGGAAGAACAAAAACACCTTCATCAAACAGAGTAATCATATTAAATAATGGTACAATAGAGATTTTGAAAGAATATAAAAAGTGGCAAGATGAATATAAAAAACAAATGGGCAAACAATGGAAAGGCGCTAACAGAGTATTTATTTCAAAATTCGGTGGACATATGAACCCTGACACTTGTAGCAAGATAATTAACAAGATAGTTAAAAAATATGGTTTAGATGATTTAACATTTCACGAATTAAGACATACTTCGGCAACATACTTAATAAATAAAGGTATGAACCCAAAGGCAGTAAGTGAAAGATTAGGACATAGTGACACAAGTGTCACAATGGAAATATATTCACATACCTTTGAACACACAAAAAAGGAATGCGCAAATGCTTTTGATGAGATTTTTCAAACCGCTTAAAAATAGTCAATGTCACCATTTTTCGGCACTCACCTAAAAAAATAACCGGTTTAACAAAAACAAAATGGTAAAAATAAAACCAGAAAACCTTTGAAAACAAAGGGTTTCGAGAAAGTATATAAAATAAAATTGGTGCTTGGCTGGGAGAATTCGCCGTATGCCTCCTAAGGGAGAGGCCGCTGGTTCGAATCCAGCTAAGTGCGCCAGATTAAAAAATATTAAAATGTAGGGGCGCATGATTGCACCCGGATGAAGAGAGAAGAATGTTAGAAAAAGAATTTTTTATGAAAGAGGCTTTGAAAGAAGCAAAAAAAGCATATAAAAAAGAAGAGATTCCAGTAGGGGCAGTTATTGTTAAAGATGGAGAAATAATTGCAAGAGCGCATAATTTGAAAGAATCAAAAAACAGCAGCATTTCTCATGCAGAAATATTGGCAATTCAAAAAGCTAATAAAAATTTAAATGCATGGAGGTTAGAAAATTGCGAAATGTATATAACCTTAGAGCCATGCATGATGTGCATGGGTGCAATTATTAATTCAAGAATAAAAAAGATATATGTAGGAACTTTAGATCCTAAAACAGGTTCTTGTGAATCTGTAATAGATATAAAAAAATATAAATTTAATCATGTAGTAGAAATAGAAACAGGAATACTAAAAGAAGAATGTGAATATATTTTAAAAGATTTTTTTAAGATGCTAAGAAGTAAGAAACGGAGGAAAAAATGAAAAGAAATAGTTTTTCAAAAAAAAGAACTATACATGCTTTTGTATTAATTTTTATTTTAATAATGATAATATTAATAGCTTCATTACTTATGTTTAAATATCACGTAGAAGGAGAAACGAATTTACCATTTGAACTTAAAAAAATAAATGTTATAAGTACAGCAGAATCAAGCATTACTCAAGATGAAGAAGATATATGGCATGCAGGAATATTACAAAAAAACGATATATTTTTTGTAATTGAAAAAAATGATGAATATAAAAAGGATGAAGCAATTAAAAAAATAAGTTTTGAAAATTTTGTAATAATTAAAACAAATGAAAATATGGTAGTAGACATATATAAACCAACTACAAGTATAAATACATATAATTATTCAGAAGAATATAAAATTCAAAACTTAGAATATGTAGGAGGACAATCTACAAATACAGAAACACTTCAAATTAATAATCAAGGGGGTTTAATAGGATTTAGTGTAACTTCTGGAAATCTTGGAGAATATATATTTTCTGAGAATGAAAAATTACCAAGTGACGGAAGATTACTTGAAAAAGCAGGTATAAAAGCTGAAGATATGAATTTTAATATTTCATTTGATTTAATAATAGAAACAGAATCTAATCACAAATTTAAAGCAAATATAACATTAGACTTACCAACAGGTAATATATTACAAGATGGTGTTGGGACTTTAGAGGATACAGAACTTACAAATGTAATATTTAAGAGATTTTAAAAATTAAAACTCTTCAAGATTGCTCTTGAAGAGTTTTTGCATTAGATGTGGATTTTAAAACGCAGTATGTTGTTAGGATATGTAGTTGAATTTAAATCTACATATTTACAATCGAAACCTTCATCACGTAAATGTTTTTCAACTGTTTCAAAAACAGAAAAAACTTCTACATCCGCAATGTAAAAATCTGATATGTAAATTTCTTCAAAAATTCCGACACCTCGATAGCGTACAAAAACATGAATTCTTGAAGGAATCGGGGATTCTGGTTGTATAATAGCAAAATGAATCACATCAATATCAGAAATACGAAATTTATGAAGTCCTTTTATTGATGACCGCAATATGGTTTCAGCATACCCTTCAATAGTTTGCGAACGTTTTGCTTCTTCTAATGCTTGCTTGAAATGGAAGTTCATTTCAAATTCTCCTCTCTAAATTTATTTTGAGAAATATTTGTAAAATATGGGGAAATCCCCTTTTTACGAATGATATTATATCACGAAATTATGTTAATTGCAAACTATTTATATTTAATAGATGTTCGATTTGTTATTAAGAATATTTTTTAGAAAAGTCTTTGGAGCACGGGTCGCTGTGGGCAGCGACCCCTACAAAATAAAAAATAGTGAAAATTATAAGATTTATCTTGAATATATCCAAATAAAATTATATAATTTAAAAAGCACACGAGATAAGTTAACTTTTGTATGGAGAGTAATTCAATAGAAACCTATGAACCTCGTCAGGTCCGGAAGGAAGCAGCGATAAGTAGGCTATTTCTATGTGGATTACTTTCCATAGAGAAGTTAACTTATAATTTAAAGGGAGGAAAACATGTCATACACAGCACTATATAGAAAATTTAGACCGTTAAAATTTAGCGAAATGGTTGGACAAGAACATATTACAGATACTATAAGAAAACAAGTAATAGCTGGCAGAGTTGGACATGCTTATCTTTTTAATGGTGGAAGAGGAACAGGTAAAACATCTGCTGCAAAGATTTTAGCAAGAACAGTTAACTGCTTAAATCCACATGATGGGGAGCCATGTAATGAATGTGAAATGTGTAAAGCAATACTTTCTGGTTCATTAACAGATGTTGTTGAAATGGATGCTGCTTCAAATAATAGTGTTGAAGATATAAGAGCAATTAGGGATGAAGTAAATTTCTTACCAACACGTGCAAGATATAGAGTATATATTATAGATGAGGTACATATGTTATCAACAGGAGCTTTTAATGCTTTACTTAAAACATTAGAAGAACCACCAGAGCATGTTAAATTTATATTAGCAACTACAGAACCTCAAAAATTACCAGCAACAATTCTTTCAAGATGTCAAAGATTTGATTTTAAAAGAATTTCAAATGAAGATGTTGTAAAAAGATTAAAAATAATATGCAAAGAAAGTAATATAGAAATAACCGAAGATGCTTTAAAAATAATAGCTGTCCTTTCAGAAGGTGCAATGAGAGATGCGATTAGTATATTAGAAAGATGCACTGGAGAACAAACTGGATTAATTGATGAAAATCACGTTAGAGATTTAGTAGGAATTCCTAAAACAACACAAATTTACTCTATAGTTAAAGCAATAGTTGAATCAGATGTAGATGAGGTAATTAGTAATACTAGAAATATAGTAAATGAAGGTAAAGATGTTGATAATTTCTTATGGGAAATAATTAAATATATAAAAGATATATTAGTATATAAATCAAGCAAAAACTTAGAAATATATAACGAAGAAGAAAAAATACAAATAAAAGAACTTACAGAAAAAATATCTAAAGAAAGATTATTATATTTAATATATGAATTATCTGAACTTGCAAACAATATAAAATGGTCATCTCAGAAATCATTAATGTTTGAAGCAGGAATGATAAAATCATGTATGCAAATAGAACCTATAATTCAAAATACAAATATTGTAGGGGCGACCATTGGTCGTCCGCAAGATAATAGAGCAACAGAAAAATCTATTAGATACGAAGAAAATATGAAACCAACACAAAATATAAATAATATAGAGACATCTGCTAGTCACCCGCAAAATGCAACTAACATAGCTCAAGCAAAACCTAAATCAGTACCAGTAGGTTCGAACTTACCATATTGGAATAATGTAATAAACAAGATAAAACAAAATGGTAAAATGGGCATATATGTTAATCTTATAGGAAGCACTGCTAAAGAAATAAATGATATGACAATAGAAGTTTTACTTGCAAATAAAAATGCCTTTGGAAAAGAAATATTAGAGGCACATGATAACAAGGCTGAAATAGAAAAAATTGCATCTATAGAAGCGGGAAAAACTATGAATGTAAGATTTGTAGGGGCGGAAGATAAAAAAACATCTAATATAAAATCAAATTCTAGTATAGAAAATATGATAGAGGGATTAGATATTCCAATAAATATTATAGACGAATAAAAGGAGGAAAATAAAATGTCAAAAAGAGGTGGATTCCCAGGAGGAATGGGAGGATTCGGAGGAATGAATATTAATCAATTAATGAAAGAAGCAAAAAAAATGCAAGCAGATTTGGAAAAATCACAAGAGGAGCTACAATCAAAAGATTTTGAAGCAACAGCTGGTGGAGGAGCAATAAGTGTAAAAGTTAGTGGAAGTAAAGAAATAAAATCAATAAATATAGATAAAGATGTTGTAGATCCTGATGATGTAGAAATGCTTCAAGATTTAATTATTACTTGTATAAATGAAGCATTAAGAAAAGTAGATAGTGCACAAGCAGCATCTATGGGGAAATTTAACATACCTGGAATGTTTTAAGGGGACGATGTAATATGTCATACTATTCACCATCAATAGAAAAATTAATAGAAAGTTTTGAAAAATTACCGAGTATAGGACATAAAACTGCTGTAAGACTAGCTTTTCATATGTTAGACCTAGGTGAAGAGGATACAAATGAATTTATAAATTCAATTGTAAACGCAAAAGCTAATTTAAAATATTGTAATAGTTGTTATAATATTTCAGATACAGATCCATGTCCAATATGTAGTAGTCCTAAAAGAGATAGCTCTGTAATATGTGTTGTAGAAGATGTAAGAGATATAATGGCAATGGAAAGAACACATGAATTTAAAGGAGTTTATCATGTATTACATGGTACAATATCACCAATGAATGGAATAGGACCAGAAGATATAAAAATAAAAGAACTTTTAAATCGCATTGGAAGCGGAGAAATAAAAGAAATAATAATAGCTACAAATCCTAGAGTAGAAGGAGAAGCAACAGCTATTTATTTATCAAAAATAATAAAACCACTAGGAGTAACTGTAACAAGAATAGCACATGGAATTCCTGTCGGTGGAGATTTAGAATATACAGATGAAATAACTCTTAGTAAGGCATTAGAAGGAAGAAGAGAGTTATAGAGAAATCAGATAAACACATAAAAACACCTCTATTTATAATATATAATAGAAGGTGTTTTTTTTATTAAATTATTTAGGTAAATTGTAATTTGTAGAACGATTTTATTACTACTGCTGCTTTCGGAAATTTCAGGACAGTCCCAAAAAGTCTCAGGCAAGCTGCTACTTTTTAGGGACAGTCCCTAGGAATTTCCTAATAAAATTTCGCAAATGTCCTTTGTAGAATTTTTCTTTGCCAACAATCTAGCATTTATTTTCATAGATTGCAATTTTTCTTCTGAATTTAAAACTTTATATAATTCATCTTCTATATTATCATCTTTTTTAATCCATATTGCTACACCTTTGTTTTCTAAGAATTCAGCATTTTCTTCTTCTTGGCCTGGTATAGGATTAATTACTATTATAGGAAGACCTGATGCTAAACTTTCAGTAGTTGTAAGACCACCAGGTTTTGTTATTACTAAATCTGATACACTCATTAGTTCAGGGACTTTTGTTGTATATTCTAAAACTTTTACTGTTTCATTTGAATTAGTTTTATTTACTAATTCATCAAATTGATTTTTCATTTTTGCATTTTTGCCAGATATTGCAATTATTTGAAGATTAGGAAAGTTTTCAATTAAGGATTTTAACATGTTATATACTTTATCTTTTCCAAATCCTTGCTCACCGCCTGCAAAAAATAAAATAGTTCTTTTTTCAGTAGATAACCCAAATTCTGAAAGAGTTTTTTCTTTATCATAATGAGCTAAAAATCTATTTGATAAAGGAATACCAGTTACTTTTATTTGGTTTTCTTTTATTCCTTTTTCTAAAAGGGCTTGTTTCATTCCATCATGGGCTACAAAAAAATAATCTATATATGCTGGATACATAAGCCATTGATTATGTGGCGCATAGTCTGTCATAACTGTTGCTATTTTTAAATTTATTTTTTTCTTTCTTTTTAATACTGCACACATATGACTGCTAAAAGGATGTGTTGATATTATTAAATCAGGTTTATAGCTTTGAATAAGTTTATTTAATTTTATAGAAAGCATTTTTTGCGTTTTATCATTTAATTTTGCAAAAGCACCATCTTCTGCACCGTAATACATTTTTTTCCACATCCAGTGCGCATTTTTTGCCATTCCGGAATAAGCCTTTGTAGTAACTTTGTTTAGAGCTTTATTAATATACTCAATACAGTCAACCATACAAGTTTCTGTATCAGAGAAATTAGTGTCAATATATTCTTTTATGCTTCTAGCAGCAGATAAGTGCCCACCACCATATGTTCCATAAAAAATTAAAATTTTTTTCATAAAAACCTCTCAAAAAAAATTTTTAATTATGTTTATATAATATCAAAGTTAAACTTTGATATTATATAAACATGCTAAAATCGCTATTGCCTATTGAGATTTCCTCATTATATTCGGAAACTCAAATCGGCGAGAAGAAAAGTTTACAAGAAACTTTTCTTGTTTATTATACCACAAAAATTTATAAAAAAAGTATAATTTTTCAAAAAGAATATAAACTATATTTAAAAATAAATTGAATTGTTATTTGTAGGAATGAATTTTTTAAAAATGCTGTAGGGGCAGCTAGCAGCTGTCCGTCTTCGAAGAATTTGCTCTAATATAAATATTTTTAGAATAGCTTTCGCGGGTCGCGGACGACTAATAGTCGCCCCTACATTTCTTCTATATTTTTTAAGTTTTTATTAATTATATATTATTTCTACAAATTACAATTTATCTAATTAACGGAGGAAAATTTTGAAGACTATATTATATATCATCCTGATAATTATTTTTTCTTTTTGTTTAATATATTATTCAGGAGAACTAGAAAGTAATAAAGTACTAGCAGCAGGAGGAAATAGCGCATCAAATTTGCAGCTAATGGCAAGAGCAATAAATCGGAGAGGCAAGAGGGGAATCGTATGAAGGACAAGTGGCTGTAGGCGCTGTAATAATGAATAGAGTAAGGCACAGCGATTTCCCTAATACAATTGCTGGGGTAATTTACCAGCCAGGGGCATTTACAGCAGTTTCTGATGGACAAATAAATGTACCAATTAATGAAAATTCAACCGTAGTAAAAGCAGCGCAAGATGCTTTGAATGGGTGGGATCCTACAAATGGATGTATATATTATTTTAACCCTGACACAGCCACAAGTAGCTGGATCTGGTCAAGACAAATTGTTAAAATAATAGGAAAACATCATTTTTGTAAATGATAATTATATAAAAAATAAATTGTTATTTGTAAGGATATAAAATTTGTAGAGAATCTGTAGGGGCGACTAGTAGTCGTCCGTAACCTGCGAAAGCCTTTCTAAAATTAATTTATGTTAGAGAAAATGCTTTGAAGGCGGACAGCTAATAGCTGCCCCTACAAAGTTTGCAATATGTATAATTAGATAAATAAAATTTAATAAAATAAAGGAGAAATTTAATGAATAAATATTTAAATACAATGAAAAAAAATTACGTTTATGGAATTATGATTTTATTAATAATAATAAGTATAGTTTTAGGATACTTTTTATACAAAGAAAATAAAGAACATACAACTGCTACGCATAATCAATATAATTTGGCACTATATGAATTAGTTGATTATGTACAAAATGTAGAAAATTATTTGGCAAAATCTATGATTACTAGTACACCTGAGCATGGTGCAGAAACTTTAAGTAAAGTTTGGAGAGAAGCAAATTTAGCCCAAGTATACTTATCACAGCTTCCAGTTTCAAGTACAGAGCTTTCAAATACTGCTAAGTTTTTAAATCAAGTAAGTGAATATAGTTACTCCCTTTCAAGAAAAAATATATATAATGAAGAACTTTCAAATGAAGATTTTAATAATTTAAAACAATTACATGATTATTGCACTGAATTAAAAAACACATTAGATCAATTATCTACAGACATGAATGAAGGAAGAATAAGTTGGGATGAATTAACTAAAGATACTGAAATAGCATTTGCTCAACAGGTTGATAATTTATCAGCTTCTACTTTTAGCAATTTAGATGAAAATTTTGGAGAATATGCAGGACTAATTTATGATGGGGCTTTTTCAGAACATATGGAATCGTCAGAGAAAAAAGGGCTTACAGGTGAGGAAATAGATGAGGAAAAAGCTAAGCAGATAGCAAAAGACTTTATTGGAGAAGATAGAATATCAGAATTAAATTCTAATGGGTTGATAGAAAATGGTAATATTCAAGTATTTGATTTTAGTGCCAAATTAAATAATGGAGATGATAATAATCCACTTACTATATCAATATCTAAAAAAGGTGGCCATATTGTAAATATGAATTACAATAGAGAAATAGAAATAGAAGGAATTTCAGAGGAAGAAGCAAACAATATAGGAATAGAATTCTTGAAGTCACGTGGAATTGAAAATATGAGAGAAACGTACTATTTAAAAGAAGGCGGAATTTTAACAATAAATTATGCATATGAGCAGAATAATGTGGTAGTATATCCAGATTTAATTAAGCTAAAAATAGCATTAGATAATGGAGAAGTTTTAGGAATAGAAACAAGTGGTTATTTAAATAATCATACGGTAAGAGACATCTCAAGAGTTAAAATATCAAAAGAACAAGCAAAAGAAAATTTAAATAAAAACTTAGAAATAACTAGTGAAGGAATGGCAATTATTCCAACAGAATGGAAAACAGAAATACTATGTTATGAATTTAAAGGGAAAATAGACAATACAGATTTTTTGGTTTATATAAATGCTGAAACTGGAAGAGAAGAAAACATATTAGTAATATTAGATACTCCAAACGGAATTTTAACACAGTAATTTTTAAATTCAAAAATTTGTTAAAATAAAAAAATAAATTTTGCAAATAATAATACAGAAAAGATAATACTTTATCTTTTTAAAGGAGGGTAAAAGTGAAAATGAATTTTCACTTTTACAGCTATTATCGCTAATGCCTTTGAGATTTCCTCATTTCATTCGGAAACTCAAATCGGCAAATAAAAACCTCTTTCATTCTCACAATTCAATTAGAGGTTTTTAAATAAAGTGATATAGTTATTAAAATTGTTCGAATGGAGGTTTTTATGATGGCAAGAAACAAAAACTTAATGTCTGAAAATCTAAAAGAAGAAATTGCAAAAGAACTAGGAGTATATGAAAAAGTAAAACAAGATGGTGGATGGGGAAATGTATCATCTAAAGAATGTGGTAGTATGGTAGCAAAAGCTATAGAAATAGCTAATAGAAAAGTTCAATAGGAAAACAAAAAAAGGCGGATTATTTATCCGTCTTTCTTAAATACAAACAACTTGCTAAATATATAATTACTAACGATAACTGCGATTTGAGCTACCATAGTAAATATTATTATATATAAATCTGAGTTAAGTTTTAGTAAAGTAACAAAGAACCACATAATAAGCATTTCTAGTAAAAGAGTTGAAATTCTTGCTACAACGAAACTAATAAATTCTTTTAATTTATTTCTAGTTGTACTTTCAAATACAAATTTTCTGTTGGTAAAATATGCAAATAAAACTGCTGCAATCCATGAAATTATTATTGCAGCCTGCAATTCTATTGGATTGGTTGCATCAAGAATTGTAAATAATAATGCATATTTTACAATTAAATTTACAAATGTGGTTAATACACCAAATATTAAGTAATTAATTATTTCTTTGTACTTTGCATAAATATTCCTCATAAGCACCCCAAAACATCACTATGTTTTTTATATTAGAATACCATATTGCGAATCATATTTCAACAAATATTTTGATATTTTAAAGCACAAATAGTTTGAGTAAAACAAGCAAATTGGTTGACAAAAACCTAATATAAATATAAAATTATGATGAAAAAAGTATATAAAGAGGTGTTTTTATGTGGGGAGATATAATAATTGCTTTTTTAATAGCGCTAATAACAGCATATGTTGCTACCCCATATACAATAAGATTAGCTAGAAAAGTCAAAGCATTAGATTATCCTACGGATGAAAGGAAAATACATAAAAGACCAATGCCTAGATTGGGAGGCATTGCAGTAATAATTGGATTTATATTATCAACTTCATATTTAATAACTGTAATGACAATAGAAAACACTATAAATTTATTAAGAGTAGATTTTATTAAATTGTTAGGATTTTTATTTGGAATAATTATATTATCTATAGCATGTTACTTTGATGATAAGAAAGGAATACATCCATTAGTAAAATTAATTGTTCAAATTTTGGCAGCAATTATAGCGGTAAAAAGTGGTATAGTTATTGATAGAATAGGGCCACTAAATGTTGAACGGTAACAACTTACTTCTAACTATAATTACTATAGTGTGGATTGTAGGAATTACTAACGCAATTAACTTAATGGATGGGTTAGATGGATTGTCATCTGGGATATGTTTAATATCGTGTTTTTCTTTATTAATAGTATTTGTATTAAATGAATCTCCGATTATATCTATCATACTAATTACTGCTTTAGCAGGAGGAATTTCAGGTTTTTTACCATTTAATTTAAATCCTGCAAGAACTTTTATAGGAGATATAGGATCTAATTTTTTAGGATATTGCCTTGCAATAATTTCTATATTAGGAGTTGCAAAAACATATACAGCCATAGTTATAATAGCACCACTTATTGTTTTTTTAATACCAATGCTGGATACTTTTTTAGCAATAATAAGAAGGGTTATTAAAAGTAAATCAATAAGAGGAATCTTAAAAGCAGACAAAGAGCATTTGCACCATAAACTTATGAAAATGGGATATTCTCAAAAGCAAGCAGTATTTTTAATATATGGTATTAGTGCTTGTTTAGGTTTGTTTACAATTATTTTATTAGATAGTGGCATTTGGAAAGCTGTTTCATTTGCACTTATTATAATATCTATAGTTCTAGTAGGGTATAAAGATATATTAAGAATAAGAAAAGATGATTAGTATAGAGGTGAAAAAATGAAAAGTAAAGTTTTAATAATAGTACCAGCATACAACGAAGAAAAAAGTTTAACAAAGGTAGTAAACGATATAGAAAAGGAAGCTCCTGAAGTAGATTATATAATAATAAACGATGGTTCTAAAGATAATACGATAAAAATGTGTAAAAAAAATAAATATAGATATTTAGATAGCTTTATAAATTTAGGATTATGGGGAGCTGTGCAAACAGGATTAAAATATGCAATGGATAATGATTATGATATTGCAATACAATTTGATGGAGATGGACAACATAGTGCAAAATATATAAAAAACCTTGTACAAGCAATAGAAGAAGGCGCAGATATATCTATAGGTTCAAGATTTGTAGATAAAAAGAAAAAAATATCGTTAAGGATGTTAGGAAGTAGAATTATAACAGCTTGTATTTTCCTAACAACAGGCAAGAAAATAACAGATCCAACAAGCGGAATGAGAGCATATAATAAAGAATTAATAAAAGAATATGCATTAGATATGAATAATCCACCTGAACCAGATACTCTTGTATATATGATAAAAAGAAAAAAGAAAGTTAAAGAAGTTCAAGTAGAAATGAATGAAAGAAAAGAAGGTGTATCGTCATTTAATGTAGAACACACTATAAAATATATGAGCAGAATGATAGTTTCTATTTTCTTTATTCAACCATTTAGGAGGAGATAAATATGAGTTCACAATTAAATATATTTTTTATTATTATATCAGTTATGACACTTATATATATAATTATGCAAATAAGAAAACACAAACTAAATATAGATGATTCTATTTTATGGATTTTTTGGTCAATAGTTTTGTTGGTATTTAGTATTTTTCCTAATCTTTCATACTATATTGCTGAAGAATTAGGATTTCAATCAACAAGTAATTTTATACTTTGTTTGTTTATATTTATTTTATATTGGATATTATTTTTCCAAAATATAAAAATATCTGAATTAAAAGAGAAAAATAAACAGCTTGTTCAAAGAGTAAGTATTTATGCATATAAGCAAAAACAAAAACAGTTAAAACTAATGAAAAGAAAGGACAGTTAAATGAGGGCAAAAAAAACATTAAAAAATTTAATATTTAATTTTTTACAACAATTTGTAGCCATCATTACTAATTTCATAATTCCACCATTAATAATAGGGAATTTTGGTTCCTCAATAAATGGACTAGTATCAACAATTAAACAAATAACAAACCATGCTCAATTAACAGGAGCAGGAATTTCTAGTGTTAGTACATATGCAATGTATAAGCCGTTATCAGAAAAGGATACTAAAAAATTAAATGGAATATATAGCGCTACAAACAAAATGTTTATTAAAGCAGGAAATTTATTTACATTAATATTGGTAATCGTAGCTGTTATATATCCTTGTTTTGTAAATGGGGATATCAACTATTTTGTTACTGGAGCTTTAGTAATAATAATAGGTATAAATGGATTATCTGAATTTTATTTAGTTGGTAAATATCAGTCGTTATTAAATGCAGATCAAAAAAATTTTGTAATAGCTATTGCTCAAATGTTAGGAAATATATTCAATGTTATAATAACTATAATACTTATAAAGTTAAAACAGGGGATAATAGTAGTACAATTAGGCGCTGCAATGATTTATGTACTAAGGGTAACTATATTAAATATATATATAAAACGTAATTATAAATATCTTAATAAAGGTGAAAAACCTTTAATGAATGAACTAAGCCAAAGAAATGATGCAATAATTCATTCAGTTACAGATTTAATAATTAATAGTAGTGCTACTGTAATAGTATCTATATTTTGTGGTTTAGAAGCGGCAAGTATATATGCTGTATATGCATTAGTTTTTGCCGGAATTAATACAATATGTTCAATAGTATCAAATGCAATTTATGCTAGTTTCGGAGAAGTAATAGCAAAGAATGATGATAAAGTGCTTAAGAGTTCTTATAATATTTATGAGTGGATATATCTGATTTTTGTATCAATAATATTCTCTGTTGCAGCATTAATAATTTTACCTTTTGTAAAAGTATATACTAAAAATGTTGCAGATATAAATTATATTTTACCAGCGCTAGCTGGGTTATTTATAGCTATAGGATATATTAACAATTTAAAAATACCAGCTAGAACATTAGTTACAGCAGCGGGACACTTTAAACAAACAAAAAACAGATCATTAATAGAATTAATATTAAATTTAACAGGGCAATTAATTTTTGTTCAATTTTTCGGAATATATGGAGCTTTAATAGGAGCTGTTTTATCGTATGTGTACAGAACAATAGATTTCATAAATTATAGCAATAAGAAAATTCTATTTATAAATAATAAGAGATCTATATATAGAATTATTATTAATGTATTAATTGGAGCAATATTAGTATTTACAATAGGAAATATTGCAACAATAGAATGTAATAATTACATTGAGTTATTAATATCTGCGACAATAGTAACAATTGTAGTAGGATTAACATATTTAATAATTAATTATTTTATAGAGAAAGATGCATTTAAAGAAACAATAAATATAATAAAAGCAATATTTAAAAAAGAAAAATCTGTGGAGGAAAAATGTTAACAATAATCAAATTAATAGTATTAACAATATTTATGGTTTTATCATCAAAAGCAATAGGAGAATTAATTTTAGAAAAGATAAATAAAAAAACAGATGAGACGTTAGGAATAGGTTTTTTAGCTAATTTATCGTTATTTTGGATTTTAGAATTTTTTGTTATGTTTTTTAAATTGTCTTCTTTTTACTTAAATTTATTTGGGTCAATTTATTTAATAGTATCAGTTTTTATAATAATAAGAAACATAGTAAAATATAAAAAAATTGTATTTACAAGAAAAGAAATAATTGCAATTCTAATTACAATTATATTAATGGTATTATATTGTTTTTTTGTTCACTTTGGATATATAGAAACATATGATTCATATTTTTACAGTGTTTTAACAAATAGTGCTAGCAATACTAATAGTATATCTGTAATAGATCCATATACTGGGCAAGAAAATTTGCAAAATTATTATAAATATATTTCATACTATTATCAAGCAACATTTTTAGCAAATGCATTTAGAATAGAAAATACATATTTAGTTTTAATATGGGTAATGACATTTATGAATTACCTATTTATATCAATAACATCATTAACAATTGTAAGAATAACTAAAAATAAATACATAAACAATATACTTTCAGCATTTTTATTTACATTTTTAACAAGCATTTTTAGAGCACCATTTAATGCTTTACATTTAGTAACAATGATAATTCCGATTTATTGTTTTAAATACGCGTTTGATTTATTTAAGAAGGGTAGTTCGAGTATAATACTATTACTAATTTCAATTATGGCTACAATAACAATTACTTCTACTAGCTTGTTTGTAATACTTGCGTTCTTATATGTAATTTTTGCAGTAGCGAGTATATTAGATAGAAGAGATGTGTATATAAAAATATTATCAGTGGGAACACCTATAATTCTCTTAGCATCATTATATGTATATGAAGCTCTAGACAACTATTTGCCATTAATATTAATGCTTTTCACAGTAACTGTTTTATATTTGTTATTTATGAATAAAAAAGTATTAAAAGTTTTGAGCATACTAGGAAAGTGTTCAGTTCCAATAGTAATTATTGCACTAATTTTTATTGGGAATAATGGTTTAGGTAAAAAAACAAAAACATCATTTATAAAGATTGATGAAGTTGATGAAAGTAATTTAATTGTTTCAGAAGAACATGAAGAAGGGATAGAAAGATTTTCTTATGAAAATAAGAATTTAACTTTAGATTATGGGTTTGATGAAGAGAAACATAGTTCTTCAATGCAATATATTTATTCAAATACCCAAAGCAGTATTAGTAAGATCTTTATACTTACAACTCATTCTACAATTCTATATGGAGGGATGTTAGCATTACTCGTATATGGCATATTAAAAAAAGAAAAAAAACCGGAGTTTATTGCACTATGCATATATTTGCTAGTATTTTATAATCCACTTGCAAGAAAGGGACTTTCAGAAGTTGCTCTTGATTTAGAGGCTAGAATATATTTATTCTTTAATACAATATTCTCTTTATATGGAATTAAATATCTGATCGAATATTTAGATTCAAAAATAGAAAACAAAAAATGGTATGAGTTTGTAAAAAAATACGGAAGCTATGCATATATTTTACTTGTTATTGGATCAATAGCAGTATATATTTTGAACTTTAATAGTATTAATATTAATAAATATAATTTAGTTTATAAAGTTCCAACAACAATAATAGAAGCAGAGGAATATTTAGAAGAGTATCTTGATAAAGATAATGACAAAAATAATTCCAGAGTATTTTATACTGCAAGCACATTTAATATGTCAATGATAGATGAAAAAGTAAATGAAAAAATAAAAATAGTAAATAGCAAAGAATATATGGGATATTTCGAAAAACCAGAAAAAGTTTTAACAGATAAGCTTATTATAAGCGCTTTCTTTGATACAGAAGGACAAGCAAAAGTTAAAAACGAGATAAATGAAGAAAGCTACATTCAAGAAGAAAGAGTTAAAGAACTAATAAAATATTTTAATATTCAATATATAACCTTAAAAAGGCCAACTAGTGAAGAGTTTATGAAATACATTGAAAAAAACTATGAAGTTGTTTATTATAATGATGAAATTGAAATATTAAAGGTAATTTAAAGAAAGGAATACCAATATGGAAGATGTAACTATAATAGTAAAAACATTAGATAGATATGAGTGCTTAAGAAAATTATTAAAATCAATCTTTAAAAAATATCCAAATGTAAATGTTTTAATAGGGGATGATAGTGAAAAATCTAGCAAAGACATAGTGTTAAAAGAATTTGATGGATATAAAATTAAGTATTTTAATTTACAAAAAGATATAGGTCTATCAGCAGGTAGAAACTTTTTATTAAAAAATGTAGAAACAAAATATTTTTTCTTATTAGATGATGACATGATAATTGATAAAAAAACAAATTTAGAATATGCGTTACAAAAGATTAAAGAAGAAAATTTAGACATATTAGGTGGATACTGTAGAAATTATAAAATTATAAATAATAAATTTGATAAAATTTTAGTATTTTTTGAAAAGTTACTTAAGTATGAATTACCAACAAATTATATAGGTACTTTAAATTTAGACCAAGACACATTTTATGCTAAATATATAACACATGAATTCCCGGAGTATAAGGTAAGTGATATTGTATTAAATGTTTTTGTCGGAAAAACAAAATCCGTTTTGGACATGGGCGGATGGGATGAAAATTTAAAATTACAAGAGCACACAGAATTCTTTTATAGAGCAAAATTAAATAATCTAAAGGTAGCTTTTACTAATAAACTTTCAATACAACATCATCCAGTTAGATTAAAGAAATATAAACAAAAAAGAGAAAGAAACTATACAAACATATTTATGGATAAATACAATATTAAAAAAATTGTAAGTGAATATGACGATAAAAGAGGTACAGTGATAATAGAAAGATAAAGGAGTCAAGAAAATGGGAATATTAATAGAAAAAATAAAAACATGGAGAATTTTTAATTCAGGTATAATTAAAAAAATTAAAGATTTTATATATTTTAAGATTATTTCGCCTAGAAAAGAAGGGAAAACAGATAAATACAGAAAAGAAATAATGGATATTATTTATCAAGTTTTTGATAATAAAAAATGGATTTTATCATGTGGTTCTTTTCTAAGGTTTTATAGAGATAAAACAATGGTTAAACAAGACATAGATATATTTTTATATGAAGAAGATTTGGAAGAATTAAAAGAACAATTAAAGAATCAAGGATTTGGGATTAAAACACGCTTCTATGATAATGAAGGAAAAATAACAGAATATAAATATCTTTACAAAGGAGTAGAAATAGACTTTTTTATTGTTAGACAAGATGATGAAGGAAAAGATTACATGATATTTACTATGGAAGATAGAGGAAACGATTTAAAAGTTAGTAAAAAGGTTGAAAATGAATGCATAATTGTTACTGGAGAAGACTATAAATCTTGGAAAAGATACATAAGTGACTTTGAAAAAATTACAACATATGAATTTGAAGGATTTAAATTTAATGGACCTGAATATGCAGAAAAACATATTGTTGAATTGTATGGAGAGAATTGGAAAGTGTATGATCCAAATTATGATCCAAGATATGCGCCAGAAAATAATATGCCTATACCAGGCAAAAATGCAAAAGCTATTATATATTTAAAAGAAGAGAAATAAAAAATATAATTTAAGGAGAACAACATGATAAAGGTAAGTGTAATTGTTCCTATATACAATGCAATAAATGTACTAGATAAAACAATACAAAGTATATTAAATCAATCTTATAAAAATATAGAAATATTATTGATAGATAATAATTCAACTGATAATAGTTTTGAGTATATAAAAAGTCTGCAGGAAAAAGATGATAGAATAATAGCTCTATTAGAAAAAAAACAAGGACCAAACAATGCTAGAAAAACAGGATTATTAAATTCAACAGGGGATTACATTATGTTTTGTGACGCAGATGATTATCTTAGGGAAGATGCAATAAACAATTTCGTTAATGAAATTAATAGAAGTAATGCTGATATTGTAATAGGCAATTACATAGAAATAACTCCTGAGAGAGATATAATAAAGAGAAAAAAAGGAGTATTTTTTAAGGAGAATAATTGCAATTTAAAAGAACAGAAAGAAATATTATTTATAAAACCAGCATTGTGGAATAAGATTTTTAGAAAAGATTTAATAAAAGAGGATTTCTTTATAAAATCAACAATTGGAGAAGATATGGTAATAACATTAGAGAGTTTAATGTTATCAAGTAATATTAGATACATCAATGAAGATATATATGAATATGTGATAAGTGAAGATGGACTTTCTAATTCTGTTTCTGCAAAAAGTATATTAGACATATTGATTACAGTAGAAGGATTAAAAGAAATTTCAAAAAAATATTCAGTATATGAAGAATATAATGATGAGATAGAATATATTTCATTTACACATGTA
>JAZSDU010000016.1:0-40688 GCA_045531335.1 Clostridia bacterium | reverse complement strand
AATATTGTTTGTAGACTATTGGGGTCTGTCCCCTTTAGTCTCTATTCATCCCAATTGTGATATACATCCATTACATCATCTAAATCTTCTAAGCTATCTATTAATCTTTGCATTCTTTCTGTTCCTTTTTCATCTAGTTCTACATATGTTGTTGGAATCATTTGAACTTCTGCTTGAACAAATTCTATATTTTCTTTTTCTAAAGCTTCTCTAACTGCTGTAAAATCTGATGGATCTGTTGTTATTTCATAACATTCTTCTTCAGATGCAAAATCTTCTGCTCCATTATCAATTGCAAGAAGCATTAAGTCATCTTCTGAAAGACTTACTTTTGTTTTATCTATTACTATTATACCTTTTTTATTAAATAGATATGATACACAACCACTTGTTCCTAAATTTCCACCAGCTTTATCAAATACATGTCTTACATCTGCAGCTGTTCTATTTTTATTATCTGTTGATGCATTTACAATTACTGCAACTCCATTTGGTCCATATCCTTCATATGTAATTTCTTCATAATTTTCATTACTTGAAGATGCTTTTTGAATTGCTTTGTTTATTGTATCATTTGGCATGTTTGCTGCTTTACATTTTGCAATAACAGCTTTTAATTTTGAATTACCTGCTGGTTCTGGTCCACCTTCTTTTACTGCTATTAATAATTCTCTTCCTAATTTAGTAAATATTTTTCCTCTTGCAGCATCTGCTTTTCCTTTTTTTGCTTGTATATTATGCCATTTGCTATGTCCTGACATGTAATCTCCTCCTTCAAATATTCACGGGCGGACAGGGTCGTCCTCCCCTACAATTTTATATTTTACCATATTTTTATTTATTTGTGTAGTCTTTTTAGAAATAATTTTTCTATTTTCACAACTCGTATTTCTATAAAATTTTTAAATGCATATTTTTTTATGTTTACATTTTTTCGCAATGAGAATTGTAATTTGTCTTTACTTTTAAATTTATATATTATTTTTTGACATTGTAGGTTGAAAATCTCCCTGTGGTTTTTCTGGTGGTTCTCCCATATTTCCATTAGGTCTTTGCATTTGTCCGTTATTTTCAAATGGTTTCATTATTTCATTTTGATTGTTATCTATAGATTTGTTATAAATTAAAAATACTGATGTTGCCATTATTGCTCCTACCAAAATTCCAATTATAAATGTTAAAATTCTGTTTTTCATTTTTAAAATCCTCCCTTATTTCACAGTTTTACTATATTCTGTTTTCTCTCCATTGACATATAAATAATATGTGTTATTACATATATCTGCATTACTTATTATTAATGTTCTAAAATCTTCTTTTGCTTCAAATGAAATAATTTCATTTTCACCACCATCTTTTAAACTAATTTTTGAGCCACTTGTTACTTTTGTATTTAATGTAAAACTAACATATTCTTGATTTGATTCTTCATCTGGATTTTGTAACATATCAGAGCCTAGTGCAATTACCTCTCCACCATTTATTTCAAATTTGCCATCTGTATCTATTCCTGCATCTCCACCTATTGAAGAACCCATTGTACAAACTGTTCCACCATTTATAATTAAATCTTTATTTGAATCAATCCCATCTCCACTAGCTTTAACAACGATATTCCCTCCATTTATTGTAAGTACACCACCATTATCTCCACCTGCATTAATTCCATCATCTGCAGATTCAATATAAATATTTCCTCCATTTATAGTTATATCAGCATCAGTTGTCGCAATACCTTCTCCTTCTTCTTGATTACCATAAACTTCTAATTTTCCGTTCCCTTGAATAGTTAACATACCACTTGAATATATGCAACCATCTAATTCACTAGATCCATTATCTTTTAGTACATTAGTAGTTCCTTCTACTAAATTAATTACCATTTCTCCAGTTCCTTTATTTCCTATAGTTGCTGTAATATCACTATTTATAGAAACATTATTTAAGTTTAATATAACCTTATCAGTTGAATCTACTAATATCGAATGATTAAAAGAACCTTCTATATTATATTCTCCACCTTCTTCAATCGTAATATTACTATCATATTCATCAAGTTTAATAGTTTTTGCATTTATCATTTCACCTGTATCTACATCTTCTTTTTTAGTATCTTTTTCTACTTCTTCCTCCATTAGATTCATTCCAAACATTCTTGGATTTGTACTATTCATTTCAGTTACTGTTATATATAGTAATCCACCTAAAATAGCAGTTAATATTAAAATAATAATCACTTGTATTAAAGTTTCTTTTTTCATTTTAACCTCCATCTATTTACCTAATTCATATATAGTATCAACTTCGTTACAAACATTTTGAGAGTGAGTAACTATAATTACACATTTATTTTCGTTTTTTGCAAGATTTTTAAATATCTTTAAAATTTCGCTTTCAGTATCTTTATCTAAATTTCCTGTTGGCTCATCTGCTATTATTATTTTAGGATTATATGATAAACTTCTTGCAATTGCAATACGCTGTTGCTCTCCGCCAGAAAGTTTTAAAATTTTTCTTTTGCTATGCTCCTCTGAAAGTCCTACACTTTTCATAAGTTCTAATGCTTTTTGTTTTTTATTTTTAACTTTTACCTTGCTTATTTCCATCGAAACTATTATATTTTCTATTGCTGTTAATCTTGGTAATAAATTATAACTTTGAAAAACTATGCCTATATCTGTATTTCTATATTTATCTAAATTCATCTTTTTTAATGTTTTTCCATCATATAAAATTTGCCCTTCTGTACATTTTTCAAGACCAGTAATTAATGATAAAAGTGTTGTTTTTCCGCTTCCACTCTTTCCTTTAATAGCATACATTTTACCTTCTTCAAACTCATAATTTATATTTTTAAACACATAACTATCTTTTGGTGCATCTTTGTATCTATATCCTACATCTTCTAACTTTAATATTCCCATACTTTATGACCTCTCTTTCAATATTGTAAGTGGACTAAATCTTTGAATACTAATCATTGAAGCTAAACTACTCATTAATGTTAATAATATTCCTATTCCTAATAATTGCATAATTACTGTGAAATCTACAACAGCCTCTATACTATCAATTGTTTCAACTTGCTGTCTGCTATTAAATTTCATTTCAGGTTTGTTTGAACTTCCACCTCTACCAAAGTTATTAGATATTTGTTCTTGTTCACTTTGAGTAGTTTCTATTTCGTTTTCAAGTAGCATATTTCCAACTGGTCTTGCTAGAAAACCACCTATAATTGCACCTATTATTAAAGCAATTCCTGCAACTAATAATAATTCTACAATAAATTGAATTGTTAATTTGAATTTACTCATACCAATTGTTCTAAATACACCAATTTCATATTTTCTTTCTCTTATGTTTATCATATTAATAACAAATAAAACTAAAGAAGATATTATTAATGTTATTAGTAAAAATGTAGTTGCAAATGTTTTTACATTTTCGATTGATTTTGTTGCATTTTGTAATTCATCTAAGTTTGTATTAATTTGATAATATTCATTTAATCCTTTTTCTTTTAACTCTGTTTCAAAAGACTCTATGCTTTCTTCTCCATTTAATATAAATGATGGTGTTATATTTGTTACAAGTGTACTATCATCAGCAACTAATAATTCTATTACACCGCTTCCAACTATAATTGTATTTGCTGACCCAGAGTACATTCTAGCTGATTCATTATTATCATTATTGTCTTTGTAAATACCTGTTACTGTAAAATTATAAGTTTTTTCTGTTGTTGGATTTTTTAAAGTAATTGTACTACCTACTGTAATTTCATTTAAAGTTGCAAGTTCATTACTTATAACACATTGATATGCTGAAAAATCTGAAATCATTTCTCCATCAGTTACTTGATATGTGCCATCTACAAAATTAGTCATAGCATCATAAGAAGAATAACCATCTAACCTAAAATCACCAGTTAAGTTTCTAGAACTTTCAAATATTTCTTTTGTCTTTGTTATTATAGTAGTCGTATGTTTTTCTGTCATAGTGTACCTTTCTCCCATACTACCACCACCTGGTATATTAGGTCTACCTCCGTCACTACCAGGTGTTGTACTTGTTGTTGTATTTGTACTTGTTGATGTTTGTTTATCTTCTACTTCATATTCAAAAGAATCAGTCGCTTTGCTTAAAGTATCGCTATTTAATGATGTTGAATAAATGTAATAATATCCTTTTAGATAGTCACTTCCTCCATAATTTTTAACATTTTCTAATGTATATGATTCTATATTATTAAATGCCTCAATGTTTTCTTTTTGAGCATCTTCTCCGCCTTTAAACTCACCCATCAATTTACTTCTATCAAAAGATATTGTAGCAATTAAATCATTTGATTCTTCATAGTTTTTAACAATATTATTAGCTGTATTTCTTATTGCTAATGTAACAGTTGTACTACAAGCTATTGTTAATATTATTAAACCTATAAGAATATTTCTCCCCTTATTTCTAAAAATTGAAATTAAACTATTTTTTAAAATATACATTTTGATTTCCTCCTAATTTAATCATACTATATTATAAAAATATTAAAGAATTATTGAAAAACAAAAAAGTATTAACAAATTTTAAAACATGTTAATACTTTTTATTTTTAATCTGAAATTATTACTTTAAAAATTGTAAATCCATCTTTATAATCTACTTCTATTTTTCCATTATATTTTTCTATTGTTGATTTTGCTATAGCTAATCCTAATCCATATCTCTTTTCTTGTCTATTTCTTGATTTGTCAATACGGTAAAATCTTTCAAATATTTTTTCTCTTTCTTCTTCTGGAATTGGACCTCCCATATTTTTTACTTCAAATATGATTTCATTTTTTTCTTTCTTTAAATTTATTACCACTTTATTTCCAGATTTAGTATGCTTAATCGCATTGTCTGTTAATGTAGATACAATGTGTTCAATATCTTCTTTATTTCCATTAAGTTTAATATTTTCATCTATATTACTTTCTATTATTACTCCATTTTCGTAAGCTACACTTTCAAACATTGAAAGTATTATTTCTACTTCTTTTGATAAGTTCAAATCCGTATATTCTTTTATATTATCTACATTTTCTATTTTTGCTAACAACAATAGTTCATTAATTAATTTATTCATACTTTCAATTTCATTTTGAATATAGCCTATCCATTTGTTTTCACCAACTTTGTCTTGTAATACATCTGCATTCGCCTCTATTACTGCTAATGGTGTTTTTAATTCGTGAGAAGCATCTGAAATAAACTGTTTTTGCTTTTCAAAAGTTTCTTCTACAGGTTTTACAATAATTTTAGAAAGTCTTTTTGCAATTACAAAAATAACTCCTAGTGAAATAACTGATATAATTATTGAGAATATAATTGATATTCTTATATGCGAAACTGCATTTTTATCTTCTATCATTGAAATAACTGTTGTGTTTTTATCTATTTTCCTTATATTGTATATATAATTATCTATTATTCCTTTTTCTTTATTTCTTTTTAATATTTTTAGTGCAAATTCATCTATCTCATTATTTCGTAAACTTTCAGGACCATGAATAATAACTGAATTTTGTATAATTACCCTATACAATCCATCAATGTTAAATTCTGGTTTCAATTTATAATCTTCTATTTTGTTATAATTTATTCTAGGATTACCCTCTACAAATCTATTCATCATAGATATTGTTGTATTTAGTGTATTATTATAATTTAAAACAGCATATAGAATAATTACTCCTATCATTATAATTGATAAAGATAGCATAATTAGTAGAAATATTCTTTGTTTTAATTTTTTAATCATCTACTTCCTCCATTTTATACCCCATTCCTCTTACTGCTTTTATTTTTACTTTTGATTTAAGAAGTTTTAATTTTTTTCTTAAAAAAGATGCATATACTTCAACATAATTATATTCTGCATTACTATCATATCCCCATATTTTATTAATTAATGCTTCTTTACTTATAATTTGATTTTTATTTAGTAATAATATTTCTAATAATTCTAATTCTTTTCCATTTATGCTTATTTCAGTTCCATTAGAACTCATTTTTCCTGTGCTTAAATCTAATTTTAAATCACTATATTCTAATATGTTATCATCCTCTATATTTGAATTTCTTTTTAATACAATTTTAATTCTTGCAATTAGTTCTCTCATGTGAAAAGGTTTTGTTATATAATCATCCACTCCATTTTCTAAACCTTTTAATTTATCAGTTATTTCTGATTTTGCAGTTATCATTATTATTGGTGCACTTATTTTTTCGTTTTTTAAATTTCTTAATATCTCAAAGCCATCTTTTTTAGGTAGCATTACATCTAATAAAATTAGATCATAAATATTAGTTAAAGCCTCGTCTTCTCCATCTTCTCCATTTGTTACTATTTTTGTAGTATAGTTTTCTTTTTGCAAAGTTTCTGCTATCGCATCTGCTAAACTGTATTCATCTTCAATTATTAAAATTTTCATCTATATCACCTTTTATATTGTATTAGTCAAACATTGAAATAATATTGAATAATCTTCTAATAAATAATTATCGTTCACCTTGCTAAATAATATTGACTAATAAAATTACACTTCCTATTAATGCCAATACTACACCTGTAACTCTATTTAATACTTTCGGTTCAGCTTTGTTTGCAAATTTTGCTGCTATTCTTGCAAATAAAAGTGTAGATAAGATGCAGAACACTAGTGATGCTAAATCTGGAATTCCCCCAATTGAAAAATGACTAATTGCGCCTGTTAATGCCGTAAACGTCATAATAAATACACTTGTTCCAACTGATGTTTTTAATTCATATCCAAGAACACTTGTAAGAATTAATAACATCATCATTCCACCACCTGCACCAATAAATCCACAGATAAATCCAACTATAGTTCCACAAATTATTGATTGGATAAATCTTTTCTTTTTAGATACGGATTCCATTTTTTCTTTTGTTGTCATTACAGGTTTTACAATAAATTTAATACCCAAAAGTAGCGTCATAAACATCGAAAAGTTTCCCATAACTGCATTAGGTACAATACTAGCAACGTAACTTCCAACTAATGTAAAACATAAAACCGAAATCATCATTACTATTCCATTTTTTACATCTATATTTTTATTTTTCCAATACTGTTTTGTACTTACTGCACTTGCTAATACATCACTCGCTAGCGCTATTCCGACTGCCTGATATGCAGGTATCCCCAAAAAAGTAATCAACATTGGACTTATTACAGCTGCTGCACTCATTCCTGCAAACCCAGTACCTAGTCCTGCACCGACACCTGCTATCAAACAAACTATAAATTTATATAATATTACCATGTTATCTCACTCCAAAAATTAATATTTCTAATTCGAAGAGTTGACGACCAATGGTCGTCCCTAAAAACTTTACATTTTTTAATTTTGGTTTGAAATCAATCTATAATTTCTTCAAATCTATACTTTTGATTTACATCTGGATATTTTTCATGATCCACTTCAGATAAAAACATTTCTAATGGTCTTGCGTAAATACCATCTTTATGATTTGTTTTACCATTATTGTCCATGCAACGATAAACTACTAATTTTTCTCCTGTTTCACTATGATTTGCTACTGTAATCACAAACGATCTTGCTCCTTTAAAATGTCTCCACATTGTAAATGGTTTTACTGTTCTTTCTTCCATCTAAATTCTCCTTTATTATATAAATTATATTTACTCTGTTCTCAATGCTAAAACTGGATCTTTTTTAGCTGCTTTCTTTGATGGAATTATTCCACCAATTAATGTTAAAATTACACTTAATATTATAAGTACTATTGCCGCTGGTATTGGAAGTACTGCTGTTATATCAGGGTTTCCTGTTATTGCATGTATTATGCTATTAATTGGTATTATTAATAATAGAGAAACGCCTATACCTATTAATCCTGCAAATAATCCAACAATAAATGTTTCCGCATTAAATATTGATGAAATATTTCTTTTTGAAGCACCTATTGCCCTTAATACTCCTATCTCTTTTGTTCTTTCTAATACTGATATATATGTTATTATTCCTATCATTATAGAAGAAACAATTAATGAAATACTAACAAATGCTATTAAAACATAACTAACACTATCAACTATTACAGAAACTGATGACATTAATATTCCTGTTATGTCAGTATATTTTATTACCTTTTCATCATCTTCCGCTTCCATCTTCTTGTTATATTCATCTAAAAAGTTAATAAACAATTCCTTAGAATCAAAATCCTTAAAGTAGAATGAAATTGAAGATGGTTCATTTATGTCTTGATAACCAAGTAATATTAAATTTGTAGTAGCATTTTGAGTAGTATTACTTGAAGCCATTGTTTCAAATAATCTTCTCATTTCGTCTTCATCTATATTCATTTGGAAAGCTGATGCTATTTTTTCTTCATCAACATCAAACGCACTTGCCATTGTTTGTGTTAATTTAAGTGTTAACTCTCCTACTTTGCTAAGTATTGTTTTTTGCATGCTAGCTTCAACCATTCCTGATGCAACTTTTTGTGAACTAGCAAGTATAAGTTCATTTTCTGTTAATGCTTTTACCATTGGTTCCACAGCATCTGCAACTAAAAACGCACTAGGATTCTCCTTATCTTGCGAAGTCATGTTTATATATCCATTTAAAAATTCTTTTATAGTTTGTGAATATATTTTAGAAAATTCACTTTGTGGAATTATATATTCAGTTTCTAGCTTAGAAAGTTTTGCTTTTGTTTCCTCTTTTCCCATAAACTCATTTACAACAGTTTCTACATCACTAAGTTTTATTACAGCAACACCTGCTTTTTGATTATTATTTATATATTCATTTAACATATCAGTAGTTAAAGTAACTAATGTATCTGTAAATGTTTTTTGAGCTTTAGTTGTGTCTGTTGTAATAGCAGAAGAAATTTCGTTCATATACCCATCAGTCATACTAGCAATTTCATCTTCGCTTATGCCTCCACCAAATGCAGAATTTAAAGCTTCTGTATCTATTGTAACTAAATCATCAAAATCTATTGATGTTTCTTTGCTATCATCATCAAAACGTTTATTGCTAAATACATTTATTTCTTCATTTGCTAATTGTTTTTGTACTATTTCAGATTTTGACGCTTCATTTATAACATACTCTGTAAGCTCCCTTGTATATCCAACACCTGACATCATACTTGAATCGCTTTCTGGACATACAATTCCAACTACTTTTAAATTTATAGCATTGTTATATACATCTTCCATATATTCTTTATCATCTGTCATGCTTTCATATACATCATATCTGCTATTGTATTTATACGTATCAGTAGCGTCCACTAGTTTTAATTCAACATTCATTAACTCTTCATATGTTAATTCTAATGGTGAACTTACATTTTCAACTTTTTCGCCTTTCATTATTTTTGCCATCATATCTTCTAATTCTTTATCGTCTCTTAGGCCTAAACTATATAGTAATAAATCTGATATAGAATTTTCATCTGGTAATATTATTATTACTTCATCATAATTTTCTGGCCATCTTCCTGCAATCACATTATATTGTGATTCTAACATTTCTCTACTATCTATTATTTGATTAAATATAGATGTAGAAACACCCATACTAGAGCCCATACTATTCATCATTGATGTATCTGTACCACTCATTGTAGCCATCATTTTACTAGGATTAAGCTGCGTTATTTCTTTATTAACATTTTTTGTATAAATTAATGGACTAATTCCATATTGATATTGAACAAGTGATACTAATTCATCTACTTCATTTGAATTTTCTTCTAAATATCCTTTAAACGATTTTAAATCATTTTTTCCTATTTTAGAGAACATATTTGTTATAGTTTGATTTTCTTTAACAGTTCCTTCTTTTACTTCTTCTTCATTTTGAGCAACCATAGAAAGAAGCATAGACGCAGTATCAGCAGTTTCTAAAGTTACTGTTAGCGGATATGATGTTAAAGTATCTTCTTGTATTTTATCTATATAATTTTGAAAGCCAGTTGATAATGCTAATATTAATGCAATACCAATTATTCCAATAGAACCTGCAAAAGCTGTAAGTATTGTACGAGCTTTTTTAGTAAATAAATTATTTAAACTTAAAGACAATGCTGTAAGTATTGACATCGAAGCTTTTCCTAAGTTCTTATGTTTTGGCTCTTCTAATTTCTTTTCATCTGGATTAAAAGGATTTGTATCCCCTGTAATTTCTCCATCTTTTAACTTAACAATTCTTGTTGAATATTCTTCTGCAAGTTCAGGATTATGTGTAACCATTATTACTAGGCGGTCATTTGCAACTTGTTTTAAAAGCTTCATTACTTGCACACTTGTTTCTGTATCTAACGCACCTGTTGGCTCATCTGCAAGAAGTATATCTGGATTGTTTACTAAAGCTCTTGCAATAGCAACTCTTTGCATTTGCCCACCAGACATTTGATTTGGTCTTTTATGTGCTTGGTCTTTCAATCCAACTTTATCTAACGCTTCTAAAGCTCTTCTTTTTCTTTCTCTTTTTGAAATACCACCTATTGTTAAGGCAAGTTCTACATTTGCAAGTACTGTTTGATGAGGTATTAAATTATAGCTTTGAAAAACAAAACCTATTGTATGATTACGATAAGAATCCCAATCTCTATCTTTATAATTCTTTGTAGAAACATTGTTTATAATTAAGTCTCCTTTATCATAGCGATCTAATCCCCCAATAATGTTTAGTAGCGTAGTTTTTCCGAGAGCCTGATGGTCCTAATATTGAAACAAACTCATTATCTCTAAGGTTTAAACTTACATCTTTTAAAGCATTTTGAATTAAATCACCTGTTTTATATTGCTTTGATATTTTTTTGATTTGTAACATCTTTTCCTCCACTTTTTTAAAAAAGTTTATTAACTTTTGTATTTTAATATATCTTTACAAATTATTAATATAATGCTAATTTTATTCAATTTTGAACTAATTGTATTATATTTTTTTAAATTTTTTTTGTCAACAGAAAAAAGAAACCATAAACTGATTTCTTTTGAGCTTTTATTATATTTTTTTCTATTAAACTACATAAAACAATATTGAAAAGAATTGTAATATACTTCCTAAAAGTATAAACATATGAAATACTGAATGTATATATTTTTTCTTTTTCCCAAAACCATAAAAAACTGCACCAATTGTATAAGCTACACCACCTGAAAGCAGTAATATAAATCCAGGTAATCCTAATAATTTTGGAAGAAGCGGTGCTCTTACTAAAATGCACCATCCCATAATTAAATAACAAATCATTGAAAATATTTTATATTTTTTAATATCTATAGAATTTAAAACAATTCCAATAACAGCCATACTCCAAACAACACCAAATAGTGTCCAACCTAAAGCTGTGTTATATTCTCTTAAAGTTACTAAACAATATGGTGTATATGTACCAGCAATTAATAAAAATATTGAACAATGATCTAAAACTTGAAAAACTCTTTTAGCTTTATTAGGTCTTAATCCATGATAAATACTTGACATTGTATATAGCAGAATCATTGAAAATCCATATATTGCAGAGCTTATAATTCCATACACATTATTGTGTAATGCTGCAAAGATTATGCATAATGTAGTGGCTGCAATTCCTAATGCTCCACCAACAATATGTGATGTCATATTAAATATTTCTTCACCTTTTGTATATGTTGGTAATACTCTATCGCTTAATTTTATTCTATTCATTTTAAACTCCTTTATTGATGATGGTGGTAATGTGAATGTTTATGATTTGTTTTTACTTCACATTCCTTCTCATCACAATCATAACTTCCATCTTCTAGTTCTATTGTAACATGGTTTATTCCATGTTCTTCTAGTTCTTCTCTTACTTCTTGTTTTAGTTTTTTAATATCTTCTGTTTTAGTTACCAAATGCATTGTTGCATAATTATTAAAACCATCCATACTCCAAATATGGATATGGTGTATATCAATTACATTATCTATTTTTAATAAATGCTCTTTTAAATGTTCTATATTAACATCATTTGGAGTTTTTGTTAAAAACAAATCTAATATCTTTTTAAATGATTTTAATGCATGTATCAATATAAATATTGCTACACCAATTGATAAAATTGAATCAATTACATTTATGTTTGTAAATTTCATAGTAATTGCTCCAATTAAAACAACTATCCAGCCTAATACATCTTCTAACATGTGAAGATTAACAGCTTTTTGATTTAGTGAATCTCCATCTTTAGTAAAGTATGCTGCTAGGAAATTTATACTTGCACCAAATACTGCAAAAATAATCATTCCATTATAATTAATTTCTATAGGATTAATTATTCTTTCTATTGCATTAACGACTACTAAAACAGAACCTGTAATTAAAATTGTATTAGTTATAAATGCTCCTAAAATTGAATATCTTGTATAACCATAAGTATATTTGTTGTCTGGTTTTCTCTTACTTTTCTTCTCCAAAAAATATGAAATTCCTATACTAATAGAATCACCAAAATCATGAATTGCATCCGATATAATTGCTACACTATTAGTAAAAAATCCTCCAAACAATTCAAATAATGAAAATGCTAGGTTTAATAAAAAAGCTACTAAAATATTTTTCTCTGTTTTCATATTTCCTCCATTTTTATATTTTTTAATCTTAAAGCATTTAATATAACCGTTATGCTACTAATCATCATTGCAATACTTCCTATCATTGGATTTATTGTAATTCCAATTCCAGTTAAAACTCCTATTGCTATTAGTATCATAAAAACATTATAGAAAAATGCCCAAAATAAATTTTGTTTTATATTTCTTATTGTTTTTTTACTTATATTAATCAAGTTTATAACACTCGATAAATCGTTTTTTGTAAGTATAACATCAGCCGAATCCATCGCTATATCTGTGCCACTATTTACGCTAACACCTATATCAGCAGTTGTAAGTGCTGGGCTGTCGTTTATTCCATCTCCGCACATCATAACATTTTTATTCTCTTGCCTTAATTCTTTTATAACTTGTGTTTTTTCTGCTGGTAGTACATTTGAAATTACTTTTTTAATGCCAATATCTTTTGCTATTTTTTCTGCTGTTTCTTTATTGTCTCCTGTTAGCATAATAGTTTCAATTCCATTTTTATTTAATTCTTCTATTACACTTTTTGCATTTTCTCTAACAATATCATTTACACCCATTAAAGCAATTATCTTGTTATTTTCTACTACATAAACAATGCTATTTCCTTTTTGAGAAAGTTTTCTTTCATCCTCTACATATTTATTTTCTATATTATATTTCTCTAATATTTTTGAGTTTCCTAGTATATATTTTTTATTATTTACACTAGCTATTATTCCATAACCACTTATATTTTCAAACTCTTCTACTTTTAATTTTTTCAATTTATTTTCTTCTAAATAATCTGTAAACGCTTTTCCAATTGGATGATGAGATTTGCTTTCAATACTTCCTACAATTTGTAATAATTCTTCATCTTTAATATCTGTATAATTCTTGATTTCTGCAATTCTTAGTTTGCCATATGTTAATGTTCCGGTTTTATCAAAAACTATTGTATCTACTTTTTGTGCAGTTTCTAATATTTCACTTTTCTTTATTAATATTCCATTTTCTGCACACAATCCTTCGCTAACTACTACTGCAAGTGGTGTCGCAAGTCCCAAACTACAAGGGCAAGCGACTACAAGAATAGTAACAAACCTTATTAAACTGCTAGAAAAATCATAGCCTAATAACATGTATATTATAAATGTTATTATTGCAATTAAAATAACTGCTGGAACAAAATATCCTGATATTTTATCAGCAATTTTAGCTATTTGTGGTTTTGTATTACTTGCTTCTACAACTAATTTTACGATTTCTGATATAGTAGATTCTTTTCCTATTTTTTCTGCTCTATATTCAATATATCCATCATAATTTATACTTCCTGCAATAACTTTATTACCTATTTCTCTTGCTATAGGCTTACTTTCTCCTGTTATAAATGATTCATCTAAATGAGTTCTACCTAAAATTATTTCTCCATCTACTGCAATTTTATCTCCTGGTCTTGCTATAACAATATCTCCTTTTTTAATTTCATCTATTGTTACAACTTTTTCTATCCCATCAACTTTTATTATAGCATTTTTAGGAGTTATTTTTACTAATTTTTGTATAGCACCTTTTGTTTTATCTTTACTTTTTTTATCTAAATATCTTCCAAGTTTTATAAAATATATTACTATTGCTGCAGATTCAAAATATAAATGATTTACAAAATCGTGGTTACCTTCAATTAACATATACATGCTGTATAAACTATAAAAGAAGCTACTTAAAACACCTATACTTACTAAGGTATCCATATTTGCTGTTTTATGTATTAAGTTTTTATATCCATTTCTTAATATATCAAATCCATAAATAACAAAAATGATGCTTAAAACAAGCAAGCAAATTGCATAATTTATTGGGTTTAAATGCATATTTATTATATCTAAAGTAGGTAATTTTGCCATATGTCCCATAGAAATATACATAAGTATAATTGCAAGTATTGTAAAAATAATAAGGTTTATTTTTTCTTTTTTATTTTCTTTCTCAATTTCTATATTTTTAAATTCTCCTAAACTTTTAAACCCTGCTTGTTTAACAAATTGCTCTATTTTAGGTAAGTCTAATATTTTTTCATCATATTCTATACTTGCATTTGCCATTACTAAATTTACTGTAGCTATTTTTATTCCATCTTGTTTGTTTAAATACTTTTCAAGTCCATTTGAACATGCACTACATGTCATTCCATCAATAGATAAAATTATTTTTTTCATAATTAAATCCCTTCCAAATTAGGGCGCAGTTCGGTATTCCCAAGTGGTATTCCTAACCGACAACGCCCCTACGATTACATTGTTTCAAAGCCTAAATCTTCAATTTTTTCTTTTATAACATCTATATTGATTTGTTCATTTAAAATTACTTTTACAATTCCTTCTGTATGACTTGCTTCTACACTTTCAACACCGGTTAACTCTCTCAAAGCATTTTTTACTCTATTTTCGCATCCTCCGCACATCATACCATTAACTTTAATTATTGTTTCTTTCATTTAATCACCCTACTTCTTTTGTTTTTATATGTCTGTATAATATCACAAAAGGAAGTAATTATCAATAAATTACTTCCTTGTTTTTTCTATTTTATTTTCTACATTTTTGTAGTATTTCTTGCCTAATTTATAGCATTCTTTTAAGTCTTCATTTTCTTCTCTGTCATATACTTTTTGCTTGTTAGATTTTTTTGATTTTTCGTTTTTCTTATTCCTCATTAGAAACCTCCTATAAGATACTATTATTATGGTTTCCTAAAATAATGGAAAAAATACTTTTATAACTTCAACAAGTAACTTGTTTAAGCTTCCTAATTTATATTTTGCATCTTTAATCTCTTCTGAAATACTTTGAGTTTCTAAGAAATCTTTTTTCATATCTTTAATACATTCAGTTTTATACATCCAAGTACCGCATTCAAAGTGATGCACTAAAGAACGATAATCTAAATTTATAGTTCCACAAGTTGCAAATATATCATCACAAATAAATTGTTTTGCATGAATAAATCCAGGAGTATATTCATAAATTTTTACACCGCTTTGAATTAATCTTTCATAATTAGATTGTGTCATCCATAAAACAGTTTTCTTGTCAGGAATATGCGGGGTAATAATTCTTACATCTACTCCTTTTTTAGCACATACACATAATGCATTCAAAATTTCATAATCACAAATTAAATATGGAGTTGTAATATAAACATATTTCTTCGCTGAATTTAACATATTTAAATAAACATATTTTCCAACATTATCTTCGTAAAATTCTTCGGGTCCATCGCCATAAGGAGCAATAATGCCACTACTGTTTATTTCTTTATATTCTAAATCCATAAATTCTTTAGAATCTATTTGTATTTTGTTTTGAGTATTCCAAGTTTCTAAAAATAATGCAGTTAAACTTTTTACCGCTTCACCTTCTAGTTTAATGGCTGTATCTTTCCAATGACCATGTTTTATTTTTTTATTAATGTACTCATCTGCAATATTAATACCGCCTGTAAAACCAACTAATCCATCAATAACTGTTATTTTTCTGTGGTCTCTATTGTTATATATTCTTGATAAAACAGGTTTAAATTTATTTGAAGGAATACAATTTATTCCTTCGTTATTTAATTTTTTATAATATTTTTCATCTAATGTTGTCATACATCCAAAGTCATCATAAATCACATAAACTTTTACACCATTTTTACTTTTTTCTTTTAAAATCTCATGAATAGGATTCCACATTTTTCCTTCTTCAATTATAAAATATTCCATAAAAATGAATTTCTTTGCTTTTTTTAATGAATTTAAAAGTTCTTTATGAAAATCTTCACCAATTTTGTAGTATTCAACTTTTGTATTTGCATAGCAAGGCAGCCCTGTTACTTCTTTAATATAATTCGCCTGTAAATAAGCATCCATGTTTTCATCTTTTAACATTTCCAAGGATTCATCTTGTTTTAAGTAGGGTTTCATTGTTTCTTTATTCTTTTTTAATTTAGCCCCTAACTTCTTATTATCTTCATTACCAGATAGAATAACAAAAACAAAAGCTCCCATTACAAAAAATAGCATTATAATAATAATCCATGGCAACTTAAATTCTGGATTTTCATATTTGTTAATAATATATAAAAATACTCCTATATAAAATATATATCCTAATATTGATATTATAATAGAGTATTTGTTTAATAAGCTAAACACAACTAACAATTGAACAAATTGCAATAAAATAATAACTGCAGAAATAAAAAACCTTGAGCAAATAATTTTTAATAATCTCTTCATAATTATTTAGATTTTTCCCTTTCTATGTATTCTTGTATATTCATTATCATATATAATCCCATAAATATAATTACTAAACTAACTGCCATACCTGTATAACCATTTATATTTGCTAAATCGTATTCTTTGGCATATGTATCTAATAAAACTACTTGTGTTAAAACCATTGATGTTAATGCATTAGCAAAGTTAGTAATTTTTACTGATTTTAAAATAGGACTACTTTTTCTTTTGTATTTAACCATACCATATATCGCCCAGCTTATTGACCAAAAAGCATTAAGTGCGACTAGATACGTTAAATATTCATGCATTGTAGTATTTGTTCCTTTGTAATACATATATACACTAACAAAGAAGTACATTATTCCAAGTAAAATTAATAATATACCATTATGTAAGTAATTCTTATATCCTATACCTTTCTTTATTTTTTCATTTTTAATACTTCTTTGCTTGCCATATGTCTTAATTGAAAAAAATCTAGATAATGATAAAACTATTAGAAATCCAGCATTTACAGCAAACCAAAGGGAAGGTATTGTAATAGAAAATATAAATTTCAAAATTGCAATTAATATATTTCCTAATGTTGTAAATATCAAGAAAAACATAGTTTTATCACTTTTTTCTAGATTTTTGATATCTTTTATTATTTTCATTATTCTTTGTTACTTTTGATATAAGAATAAATAGGATAGTTTAATACACAAATAATAAGACCTACAATGCCAGTAATAATACCTACGATTAAATCAGATCTAGATGACTCTCCAACCATTACTTTGCTCATTCCAAATCCCATTATTAGAGAACCTATAACACCAATTGTCCAAGTAAGTACAATTCCCCAATTTATTTCTTTTGGATCTTTTGCTTTTTTTGGATGTGCTGTTCTATATACAGGTATTATTGCAAGTAATATTGCAAATCCTATTATTCCTACAACTATACCTGCTTTAAGCATATTCCATTCTACTATTAAACACATGCACATTCCTATTGCAAATATTAGTCCTCCTATTGTTCCTAATATAATTTCTAATAGAGTTTCTTTTTTCATCTTATTTCCCTCCATTTACTAATTCTTCATTTTTCTTTTCAAGTTCTTCTTGTTCTTTTTTTATTCTTGCTTTTGCTTCTTCAATTGTTTCTCCATCTTTTCTTAAAAATTTATCAACAAATTTGTCTTCGACTTTTTTGTATCCTGAAACAACTGTACCTTCTACCTTTTTATATCCACCAACTACTGTTTCTTCGATTTTTTTGTTTGCATTTTTTAATTTACCCATATTATTTACTCCTTTCTTTATAACAACACTTGTTGTTTTATTCTAAATATATTATAATATTTATATAAACTAAAAAACAACCATCAATTTAACCACATTTGTTGGAATAATAAATTTATATGGAGGTAATTTATGAATATACCAAATAATAAAAGAAAAAAAGAATCTAAAGAAAAAATCGAAAAAACTTTTTTACAGTTAATTCAAACTAAAGAGGTTCAAAATATAAGCGTTTCAGATATATGTAAAATAACAGGTCTTAACAGATCAACTTTTTATGCTAATTACATTGACATTTATGATTTAGTTGAAAAAGTTAAATTAAGAATGGCTGAGGATTTTGCTAACACTCAATATACTAAAAATTCAAAGCAAGATCACCAAGGTTATATTAATATGTTTACTGAAATTAAAGAAAATCAAATATTTTTCAAAACATATTTCAAATTAGAAGCAATATCAAAATCACCAGCAAATATTTTCAATAAAGAACTGGCTGAAAAATACTATGACAATAAATATATAGATTATCATATAGAATTCTTTAGAGCAGGATTAAATGCTGTAATACAAAAATGGCTTGATAGCAATTGTAAGGAAAGCCCTGAAGAAATCGCAGAAATTCTTAGAAGCGAATATCAAAACAAGAGTTGCTAGAAATAGCAACTCTTGTTTTATTCCATCATTTGCTTTAGCATCCATAGTTTTTTAGAATAACTTTCTATAAAACTGTCCATTAAAGCAGATGTTTTATATTCTTTATTTTCATCTGCTAATTCTTTTATTTCTACTGTGCATTTTAATAATGTAGTAAAATCTTTTATAATCTGGTTAAATACTAATGTACAATCTACTTTTTTATTTTCCGCTTCTGTAATTTTAGTTGTATTTAAATAATCTTTTAATGTTCCTAGAGGCTGTCCCCCTAATGTTAAAATATGTTCTGCAACTTCATCAATTTCTGTATTTATTTCATTATAATATTCCTCTAATTTAGAATGAATAACAAAGAAATCTTTTCCTTTAATATTCCAATGATAATTTTGAAGTTTGCGATAAAAAACATTTAAGTCACTTAAAAAAGTATTTAAATTATTTAATATATTTTCCATATAAGTCTCCTTTCTATTTCAAATATATTATTTACTAATTTAAATACTTTATGCATGCAATAATTTTATTTTAGTATACCTTTGTAGAGCGGGTCGCCCAGGAGTGCGACCCCTACATAAATTATGTTCTATATTATTTGTTAATTATATCTTTGACTACTTCTCCTGCTATTATTAATCCTGCAACTGATGGAACAAATGATATACTTCCTGGAACTGGTTTTTTAGTTGTTTCATCTTGTTCTACTTTTATAGGTTCTTCTTTTGAATATACAACTTTAAGTTTTTTTATTGCCTTTTGTTTTAATTCTTTTCTCATTACTTTTGCTAAAGGACATACACTTGTTTTATAAATATCTGTAATTTCAAATCTAGTTGGATCCAATTTATTTCCTGTTCCCATGCTAGATATAATTGGAACATTTAGTTTGTTTGCACGTAGCACTAATTCTATTTTAGCTGTTACTGTATCTATAGCATCTACTATATATGTTACAGTTTCATCAAATATTCCTTCAGTCTCTGGCATAAAGAATTCTTGATAAGTTTGTACATGAGCTTTTGGATTGATTTCTAAAATTCTTTGTTTTGCTACTTCTACTTTTGGCATTCCTATAGTTTTAGTTGTTGCTATAATTTGTCTATTTAAGTTACTTATAGATACTTCATCATTATCTACTAAAATAAATTTTCCTATTCCTGCCCTTGCTAAAGCCTCTACTACATATGAGCCTACTCCTCCTATTCCAAATATAGCTACTTTCGAATTTTTTAGTTTTTCTATTCCACTTTTTCCTATTAACATTTCTGTTCTTGAAAATTGTTCTGACATTTAATTCTCCTTATTTTATATAGTTCTTTTTTTCTATTATTTCTCCTTCAATATCTTTTAAAACTATCTCATTTTCATCTATAATTAAATAACTATTTTTTGTGTTTTCTTTTGGTAATGATGTTGAACCACTATTAACACATATAACTCCATCTTTTTCTTTTATAAATCCTGTATGGAAATGACCATATACTAAAACATTTATTTCTTCTGGTATATTGTCTATATTGTATTTGTGCCCATGTGTAAAGAAGAATTTTAATCCATTTATATCAATACTTATAGACTCATTAAATTTAAATTCAGAAATCATTTCATCTACTTCTGCATCACAATTTCCTTTAATACATAAAATTTTATCTTTTAAGCTGTTTAAAATGTTGCATACTTCTGCAGGGTTGTATTCTCGTGTTAATGGATTTCTTGGTCCGTGATAATATAAATCTCCTAAAAGTATTATTTTATCTGCTTTCTCTTTATTAAATATCTCATTTATTTTATTTGCGTAATAACTTGAACCGTGTATATCTGATACTACTAAATATTTCATCTTATCAATCTCCTTTTTATTAATATTTTTATTTTATTTTCTTTAATTTAGCAACAAAGAAACCTTCATATAAGTCACTTGGGCAAACACAAATTGTTCCTTCTATATTTACTGGTAAAAGTGGTATATCTTTAAAATCTAATTCATTTATTGGAACAATTTCTATATTTCCTAGTTTTAATACTTCTTCTACAACTTTTTCATTTTCTTCTTTTAGTATAGAACAAGTTGAATAAATAAGTTCTCCATTCGTTTTTAATATTCTTACTGCTTTTTTTAACAATTCTTTTTGAGTTTTAATTGACCTATCTACTAATTCTTTTGTAAATACTTTTTCTACATCCATTTGATTTAAATTTAAAGTTCCGCTTCCACTACAAGGAGCATCTAATAAAATTTTATCAAACGAGAAAAAATTATCTAATCTTCTTGCATCTTTTAACATAACAGTAACTCTTGAAGTTCCTTGTTTTTCTAAATTATATTTTAATCTCTCTGCTCTAATTTTATTCTTTTCACAAGCTGTTATCATTGCTTTATTATTAGATAAATTTGCCATTTGAGTTGTTTTTCCTCCAGGAGCTGCAGCCATATCTAGTATATTTTCTCCTTCTTTTGGATTCACTACAAATGGTGGTATCATAGAAGATAAACTTTGAAGATAAATTTCTCCATTTTTATAAATATCTAATTCCTTAATTTCATTTTCTTTTATATCTTCAATGATAATTGCTGTTTCATTCCATGGTACTTCTTTAAAACTTATTTTTAATTCATTTAATTTTTGTTTTATATATTCTATGCTTGCTTTTGATGTATTTACTCTAAATGTAGTTGGTCTGTCATATGAATATCCATTTATTATTTGGTTTGTAGTTTCTTTTCCATATTCGTTTAGTATGATTTCGTGTAGGAATTGTGGGATATCTTCTTTCATACTTTTCTCCTTGCATTTTATATTCTGTAGGGGCGAGGTTCCACCCTCGCCCAAATTTTATTGTTTTAACGGGTCGGGGTGGAACCCGACCCCTACGTTATTTACGATTCTTATGTAGTCCCTAGAATCGTCTCTAGAATTTTTTAAATAATTTTCCCTCCTCCGAACAACTATATCATCTATGTAAAATACTGCTGATTGTCCTGGAGTTATTGCTCTTTGTGGCTCATCAAATACTACTTTTATTTTACCATCTTCGCACGGATATATTGTACTAGGAAATTCTTTTGCAGAATATCTTGTTTTAGTCATAACTCTTAAAGGTTCTTTTATTTCATCTAATAATATTAAATTAATATCTTCTGCTATTAATTCGTTTTTATAAAGTTCTTTTTCTTCTCCTACTATTACTTCATTTCTTTCTTTATTAAACCCTAAAACAAATAAAGGCACAGCATTTGATATACCAAGGCCCTTTCTTTGGCCTATTGTGTAATAATACACCCCCTTGTGTTTTCCTAAAATCTTACCTTTAGAATTTACAATATTTCCTTGGGCTGGTTTTATATCTGAATTTTCTTCTAAAAACTTTTTATAATCTCCGTCTGGTATAAAACATATATCTTGACTATCTTTTTTATTTGCAACTGGTAAATTATATTTTTCAGCTATTTCTCTTATATCATTTTTATCTGTATAATCTGCTAAAGGAAATATTAGCTTTTCTACTAAATCCTTTGGCATATTCCATAAAACATAGCTTTGGTCTTTGCTAATTGAATTTGCTTTTTTTAGTACATATCTATTATATTCTTTACTAAACTCTGTTTTCGCATAATGTCCTGTTGCAATATAATCACAATTTAGTTCTTTTGCTTTTTCATTCATAAGGCCAAATTTTAAATATTTATTACATTCTATACATGGGTTAGGTGTTTTGCAATTTGCATAGCATTTACAAAAGTCTTTAATTACTTTTTCATTAAACTGTTCTGTGTAATCTACTGTATAATGTTCTATATTTAAACTTTTGCAAACATTTTTAGCATCTTCATCGCTAAATTCTTTGTTTAGAAGTTTCATAGTAAGACCCACTACTTCATATCCTTGTTCTTTAAGTAAAATTGCTGCTACGCTACTGTCAACTCCTCCGCTCATTCCTACTAATACTCTTTTATTACTCATTAAAATTCCTCTTTTTCTTAATTTATATATTTGTTATATCATATTTTTTACAAAAAATCTATGATTTCTAGATATTCGTGCAGGAATTAAGAATATTACTGTAACTTCTTCGATTTAATTAAAAGCTTAAGCTTTTAATTAAACTATAAAAGCGAAAATATTTAATTTTTGCAAATTATGGGTCGGCTTAGACCCTTTAATTTCAAAAATTAACATTTTCGCGAATAAAACATATTTATTTCTGTAGATTATTTATTCTCGGGCAGGCACAAGACCTGCCCCTACAATCTTTCAACAAAATATGTAGGGCATATATGGAATCTGCCCCTACAATTATTTATACAAAGAATAAAGTTGCCATGTATCCTGCATACATAAGCACATACACAATTCCATTCATTCTACTCATTTTATTTTTTGGTGGAATTAATGGGAACAATGCTAATACAAGTGTTCCTGCTAATAATATTATCATATCTTTGTTGTAGCTCATATTGTATACAATCGGTTTGATGGCCGCTGATACTCCAATTATTAGTAACATATTAAATATATTAGAACCAATTATATTTCCAATAGCAATGTCGCTTTTCCCTTTAGCTGCTGCTGATACACTTGTAACTAATTCTGGAAGGCTTGTACCGATTGCAAGTATTGTTACACTTATTATCTTTTCACTTAATCCTAATATTGTTGCAACATTTACCGCATTGTCTACAGCTAAATCTCCACCAAATTTTAATGCTACAATTCCTATTATAATAGCGCAAACATCTTTTAAAGTAGATAATTTACCTCTATTTTTTTCCTCTTCTTGACTTTTTTCGCTATTTTCTTCTTTATCGAATTCTTCTCCTTTTTTTGCCATTACTATAGTGTATATGATAAATGCAATAAATAAAAATATTAAGATTCCTGCATCTATTCTTGATACATCTTGTCCTATAACACATATTATAAAAAAGATAACTGATACAAAAAAACAAATTGGTATTTCTATTAATCTTGTTTCTTTTTTAAATGGTATTGACTTTATAATAGCAGATAAACCTAATATAAACAGCATATTAACAATATTACTTCCTATTACATTTCCCATAGCCATATCTGGATATCCATCAATTGCAGATGTTATGCTAACAAATAACTCTGGCATTGATGTTCCTATTGATATTATAGTTAAACCTATTATTATCTCTGGTATATGAAATTTCTTCGCAACATTGCTTGCTCCATCTACCAAATAATCTGCTCCTTTAATTAATAAAACAAATCCTAATGCTATTAAAAGTATCGATATAAACATTTTACTATTCCTCCTATATTTTTCTATTATGTAGAAAAGTTCGATAGAACTTTTTGGAATAACAAGAAAATTTTCCGAATAAAGTCCGAACGCAAAGCGTTCTGGACAACGTGGAATTTTCTTATATTATTCCTAAATGTTCTAATAATATTTTTGTACCTATTAGAATCAATATAATTCCTCCAAAAATTTCAGCCTTTTTCTGATATTTATTTCCAAATTTATTTCCTATTTTTACACCAATTAGAGATAAAACAAATGTTGTTATTCCTATTACTATAGCTGACAATGTGATATTTGTTCTTAAAAATGCAAATGTTATTCCAATTGCTAATGCATCAATACTTGTAGCAATTGCCAAAACAACCATTGTTCTAAAATCTACTTTATCATTTACATTTTCGCAGCCACATTCAAATGCTTCTTTTATCATATTTATTCCAATTATACCTAATAATATAAATGCTATCCAATGATCTATTTGAGTAACTAATGATTCAAAACTTGTTCCTAAGAAATAGCCAATAACAGGCATTCCAGCTTGGAATATTCCAAAATATAATGCAATTATAACTGCTTTTTTCCATTCTAATTTTTTCATTGAAAGACCTTTGCAAATAGCTACTGCAAATGCGTCCATTGCAAGTCCTACTCCTATTAGTAAAATTGATATTACTTCCATTTTTTACTCCTTTTTTCCTAATTCAACAAAAAAAGACTTTGTCTGCAAAATGCAAACAAGTCTCGTTATTTAAGATAAAGCCAGATATTTAATATCAGGATGTTGACTTTATCGCACAATTATATGCTAACTACTCCCTTATTTCCTTCAAGATTATAACCTATTCTATTTTATTTGACAAGGGATTTTGATTTTTTTCTATAATTTATTAAAAGAAAAAACATGACCTTTTATATAAAAGGTCATATTTTTTTGTTTTAGCTAATAGATAGCCTAATTATCTACAGCATTTTATTTGTTGTTAGCCATCGATTACATCATATTCGTTTTGAATTATTAACTCATTTTTTTCTTTGTCCCAGAATCTGCAAATAAGATTTTTTCCTGCATATCTGCGCAAATATCTGTTGAATTTCATTATGTCCCATTTTGTATATTTTCCAGACAAAGGCATTGATATATATATAGAATCAAATACAAGTTTTTTTCTAATATATTCTATATTAATACCATCTTCGGGAAATATTTTTTTTAAACATAATGCAATTATTTCTTCGATGTCCTTCTTCTTTACTCTTTTAGCCATAGGTTTGAATTCACTCCTTGCTTATAAGAAATAAAAGGTATTAGGCACCTTCAAAACTGGGAATATACCCAATTCGCAAGTAATTATATCATGTTTCTATGTTAATTTCAAATAAATTGGGCGGAATTTAATTCCGCCCAATTTATTTGTTATAAAAAATTATATCTGTATTATTTAAGCTTTTTTGAACATCTATTACTCTTTGATTTTCTGAACCTCTCCATTTTAAAGTAGGATTTCTAAGTTCGTCTACATATCTTCCATCAACTAGAACATCTGTATATTTAAGAACTTCTTTATCTTTTAATTCTCCATCAAATGAGAATCCTGACCAAATCCAAACATCTTTCTCTGGTATTCTTTCTTTAAATGCTTTAACAAGTTTTGTAGTTCCTTCTATGTTTTTTGGATGAAGCGGTTCTCCTCCTAGAATAGATAAACCATTTATATTTTCATTTTGGCATAATTCTATTACCCTATCTATTGTTTCATCTGTAAATTCTTTTCCTCCTTCGAAACTATGTGTTTCCGGATTAAAGCATTCTTTACAATTAAATGTACAACCTTGCATAAATATTGAGATTCTTACACCTGGTCCATTTGAAATATCCATTTTTCTGATTTTGTTATATCTCATTTTATTTCCTCTTTTCATTATAAATTTTAAAAAGAAGCAAGTAGTGCTAGGAAAACTAGCTAAAACTTTTGAAACTATACGCTGTATGTTGAAAAAGTTTTATGCGACGTTTGACAACGCAATACGTAGCTTATTTTTTAAATTTCATCATCTTTGTTATCTATATGTAGCACTCTTTCTTTTATTTCTTCTGTTCTTCCTTTGTTCCAGAAATTACTTCCTATATAACCACATGTTCTTCTTGCTACATTTAATGTGTCATGATCTCTATTTCCACAATTTGGACAATACCATTCTAATTCTTCATCAATTAGTATTTCTCCATCAAATCCACATTTTTGGCAGTAATCTGATTTTGTATTTAATTCTGCATACATAATATTATCATAAATAAATCTAATAACTTGTAATACAGATTCTATGTTGTTTTGTAAGTTTGGTGTTTCTATATATGATATAGCTCCACCTGGGCTTAATCTTTGGAATTCACTTTCTAATTTTAATTTAGAGAATGCATCTATTTCTTCAAATACAGGTACATGGTAAGAATTTGTTATATAATTTCTATCTGTAATACCTTCAACAATTCCAAATCTATCTTTTAAGCATTTTGCAAATTTATATGTTGTTGATTCAATTGGTGTTCCATATACACTGTAATCAATGTTTTCTTTTTCTTTCCATTCTTTACATTTGTCATTCATTTTTTGCATAACTTCTAATCCAAAGTCTTTACCTTTACCATTATCAGTATGGCTGTTACCTGTCATATACTTCACGCATTCATAAAGTCCTGCATAACCAAGTGAAATTGTTGAATAACCACCATGTAATAAGTCATGTATACTTTCACCTTTTTTAAGTCTTGCAAGTGCTCCATGTTGCCAAAGTATTGGTGCTACATCACTTGTAGCTTTGCTTAATCTTTGATGTCTTGCTTGAAGTGCTCTATGGCATAATTCTAATCTTTCTTCATATATTTTCCAGAATAAATCTACATCTTTTCCAGAAGATAATGCAACATCTACTAAATTTATTGTTACAACACCTTGGTTAAATCTACCATAATATTTTGCTTTGTTTGTTTTAGGGTCTACATATGGTGTTAAGAATGAACGACATCCCATACAAGGATAGCAGTTTCCTTCACCATTTGCATTTATTTTATATTCTAACATTTTCTTTTCAGAAATATAATCAGGCACCATTCTTTTTGCTGTACATTTAGCGGCAAGTTCTGTTAAATACCAGTATTTGCTATCTTCTTTCATGTTAGCTTCTTCTAATACATATAAAAGTTTTGGGAATGCTGGCGTAATATATACACCTTTTTCGTTTTTCATTCCTTGTATTCTTTGAACTAACATTTCTTCTATAATCATAGCTAATTCTTCTTTGTATTCTTCTGTTTCTCCTAAATAGAAACACACACTTAAGAATGGAGATTGTCCATTTGTTGTTGTCATAGAATTAATTTGATATTGGAATGTTTGAACACCATCTCTTATTTCTTTTTTCAAATCTTCTTTTGCAAATTGTTCACATTGTTCTTTAGTTAGTTTTCTATCTTGATATTTTTTTAGATATCTATTATAACTTTCTCTTACAAATGGTGCTAAATGTGTCATTGTAACAGTTGCTCCACCATATTGGCTAGATGTTACTGCTGTTATAATTTGAGTTGCGATAGTCATTGCTGTTAAGAATTTATGTGGTTTTTCTATCATAACTCCATTTATATTAGTTCCATTTTGAAGCATATCTTCTAAGTTTATTAAATCACAGTTATGTAGGGCATTTTGAGCAAAATAATCTGCATCATGAAAATGTATAATTCCAGCATCATGTGCTTTAACTATATCTTCTGCTAATAAAAATCTTCTTGTTATATCTGTACTTGTAATACCTGCTAAATAATCTCTTTGTGTAGTTACAACTTTTGCATTTTTATTCGAATTTTCGTTGTTCCAATATTCACTTTCACCTTCAATTAGCTCTTTAATTGATTGGTCAGTTGTATTTGCTTTTCTAACCAATTCTCTAGTATAACGGTATGTAATGTATTTTTTAGCTAATTTGTATTTTTCAATTTCCATTAATTTTTCTTCTATTATATCTTGAATATCTTCTACTAGAATTCTTGGTTTATCAAGTTCTACTATATATTTAATTATATCTTCAATTTGTTCCTTTGTAGCCCTTTCTTTTCTAGCCACTTCATTATTTGCTTTTTGTATAGCTACTCTTATTTTCTCAGCATTATAATCAACTATTGCTCCATCTCTTTTTATAATTTTCATTTGCATTTCTCCCCTTTCATAATGTAAAGGAATTATATCACAAAAAAAATAAAATGTTGTTGCAATTGCAACAACATTTTTAATATTTCTTTTAAACATTAGTATTATCAAAGGTTGTGTCGATTTATTACATTTATATTACAAATTTGTTACACTAGGAACAGCAATAGACTTTTTTTCTTGTTTGTTTTTTAAGATATTCCAATCTGCATTTCTGGCATCTCTTCCCAAAATTGACCATTTATAAATTTTGTGATATAATTAACATAAGTGATACGCTTTTTGTGTATCAAATAAATTATAAAGGGGTAAAAAACCATGACAAAAAATCTAAACACTGCAAGGGCAACAGATCTTTTAATATCTCTTGCAAGCAAACTGCCTGAAAATTTAGTTGTTGATACCGTAAATGAAAAGGGGAATTTTTCTCTCAGCTGTTTGCTTCGGATGACAGATGAACAGTTGTTCACTCTTAAAGAAGAAGCCAACAAAAAGAAGGAAACTGTTCTTCTTGATTTTGCGACGATTGAGTCAGGAAGTACAAGTTGTCCTGACGAACTCAGGAATTTCTCCGACTTCGATTGGAACAAAGTCGGAGAAATAAGAATTAGTGGAGACACTTGTCCTTATCTGCCCAACATTTATTCTCAACCGATTGATTACATTTCAGTAATCTTTGTAATCAAGTAGCCCCATCCTCCCACACAGTTATAACACTGAATGGGAGGATTTTTTATTGTTATTTTTTTATCTTGACAACAGTGATATAATATTTTTAATATCTAAATATTTAATTTGGAGGAATATATATGGATGAAAGAAAATTAGAATTAGTAGCAGATTTTTATGAATTTACTATGTCAAACGGATTCTTTGCTAAAAATATGACAAATCAAACAGCATACTTTGATTTGTTCTTTAGAAAAATACCAGATGATGGTGGTTATGTTATATTTGCAGGATTAGAACAAATAATTGACTATGTAAAAAATTTAAAATTTAGTGATGAAGATATTAATTATTTAAGAAGTAAGAAAATCTTTTCAGATGGTTTTTTAGAATATTTAAGAAACTTTAAATTTACAGGAACAATTTGGTCTGTTCCAGAAGGAACTGTAGTTTTTCCTAATGAACCACTAATCACTGTAAAAGCACCTATTATAGAAGCACAAATTTTAGAAACAGCTATGCTTTGCCTAATTAATCATCAAAGTCTAATTGCAACAAAATCTAGTAGAATAGTAAATGCTGCAAAAGGAAGACCAGTTATGGAATTTGGTGCAAGACGTGCTCACAGTGTTGATGCTGCAGTTTTAGGAGCTAGAGCTGCAGTTATTGGGGGTTGCGTACGGAACCTCTTGTGTTTTAACAGCAAAAGAATGGAATGTTCCTGCTAGTGGAACTATGGCTCATAGTTTTATTCAAGCTTTCGATTCTGAATATGAAGCTTTTAAAGCATATGCCGAAAATTACCCAGATACTTCTACTTTGCTAATAGATACATATGATACTTTAAACTCTGGTATCAAAAATGCTATTAAAGTTTTTAATGAAGTAATTGTTCCAAAAGGTTTCAGACCTAATGCAGTAAGATTAGACAGTGGTGATTTAGCTTATCTTTCTAAAAAAATAAGGAAAATATTAGATGAAGCCGGATTTGAAGACTGCAAAATCTGTGGAACAAATGCACTTGATGAATATGTAATTTCATCTCTTTTAGAAGAAGATGCGAAAATAGATTTATTCGGTGTTGGTGAAAATTTAATTACTGCCAAAAGCAATCCTGTTTTTGGTGGAGTATATAAATTAGTAGCAATTGAAAAAGATGGAAAAACAGTTCCTAAAATAAAAGTATCTAATAACACTATAAAAATAACTAACCCTGGTTTTAAAAAATTGTATAGATTTTATGATAAATCAACTAATAAAGCTTTAGCTGATGTAATTACATTAAATGATGAAATAATTCCAGAAGATAAATATACAATTTTCGATCCAGTATCACCTTGGAAAAAGAAAGAATTAACAAATTATACAGTAAGACCTCTTCAAGAGTTAATTTTTGATAATGGAGAGCTTGTATATAACTCACCTGATTTGAATACAATTGCAGACAATGCAAAAAAAGAGTTAAACACATTATGGGATGAAGTAAGACGTATAAAAAACCCACATAAATACTATGTGGACCTATCTCAAAATTTATGGGATTTAAAAAATGAATTGTTAGAAAACAAAAAGTAGACTAAAGGGGTCTGTCCCCTTTAGTCTACTTTTTAATTATCAGATTGCAATTTCATGTCTCCGTCTTTTATTATATTTTTCTTTCTTAGTATGTATGATACTATCCATGCTATTAATGCTGGTAATATAAAATGTAATAATAATATCTTAGTTAATAATATTACTGGTGGTTCTGCTCCTCTCATTGTTTCCCATGTCATAAATTGTCCAACCAATCCTGATGTTCCCATTCCTGCTCCTGATGCATTATTAGTCATATTAAATACTGTTGTAGATAAAGGTCCTAATATTGCACTTGCTATTATTGCTGGTAACCAAATTACAGGTTTTTTCATTATATTTGGAACTTGTAACATTGATGTTCCTATACCTTGTGAAATTAATCCTCCAAATTTATTTTCTTTAAAACTTGCTACTGCAAATCCTATCATATTTGCACAACATCCTACTGTTGCAGCTCCTGCTGCAAGTCCACTTAAATTTAAAATTATAGATATTGCTACTGAGCTTATAGGAAGTGTTAAAATCATACCCATTATTACAGATACTAAAATTCCCATTATAATTGGTTGTCTTTCAACAGACCAATTTATTAATGCTCCTAAAGCTGTCATAAAACTAGATATTGTAGGTCCTAACAATAATCCTACTATAGCTCCTGAAAGAATAGTTGTTAGTGGTACTAAAATTATATCTACTTTTGTCTTTCCTGTTATTAAATTTCCTATTTCTATTCCAACTATTGCAGCAATAAAAGCTCCTAATGGCTCTCCTGGGCCTGCAAATACAATAGTTCCTGCAGATGTAAAAACTTCACCTGCTAATATTTTTGTTGCAAATGCTCCTATCATACCAGCAATTGCTGCTGATACAGTAACATAAGTTCCTGATTTGAATTTACTTGCAACTCCTATACCTATACCAGCTCCTGTTAATGCAGATGCTATCTTTCCTATTATAACTATAAGTTCACCTAATCTATTAGGAATAAACCCTCCTATTTGTGTTAAAATAAGTCCTATTATTAATGTGGAGAATAATCCCCATGCCATTCCTGTTAATCCATCTATAAATACGTGATTTAGTATTTCTTTTAATTTTTTCATTTTGAGTCTCCTTATTTTAATTTATAAATTGTTGTTTGGTTATTTTCGTGAATTCAGGACAGTCCCAAAACTCCCCAATAAATTGGTGATTTTATGGGACAGTCCCTAGAATTCCCTCTTATTTGTTTGAAATTATAAAATTCCATGCGTCTTTACACATATCTTCTATTCCTTTTTCGGCAGTCCAACCAAGTTCTGTTTTTGCTTTTGTAGGGTCTGCATAACAAACAGCTATATCTCCTGCTCTTCTTGGTGCTATTTTATATTTTACTTCTATATTGTTAACTCTTTCAAATGTTTTTACTAAATCTAAAACTGAATATCCATTTCCTGTGCCTAAATTGTATATTTGTACTCCCGCTTCTCCTCTAATTTTATCTAATGCTTTTAGATGTCCTTTTGCTAAATCCACAACATGAATATAATCTCTTACACCTGTTCCATCTTTTGTTGGATAGTCATTTCCAAAAACACTTAGTATTTCAAATTTTCCAGCTGCTACTCCTGTTACATATGGCATAAGATTATTTGGTATATCATTTGGATCTTCTCCTATAAGACCACTACTATGTGCTCCTATTGGATTAAAATATCTAAGTAGTGCTACACTAAAGTTATCGTCTGCTACACATGTATCTTGAAGAATTCTTTCTATAAATAATTTTGATGTTCCATAAGGATTTGTAGTTCCTCCCACTTTGCAATCCTCTGTTATAGGAACTATTTCTGGATCCCCATATACTGTTGCAGATGAACTAAATACTATCTTTTTGCAATTATATTTTTTCATTAATTTTAATAAAACTAGTGTTCCTGTAATATTGTTGTGATAGTATTCAATTGGTTTTTCAACAGACTCTCCAACTGCTTTTAAACCTGCAAAGTGTATTACAGACTCTATAGTATTTTCTTTAAATACTTTTTCTAAATTTTCTTCATCTAATATATCTACTTCGTAGAATTTAAAATCTTTTCCTGTTATTTTTTTTATTCTGTTTAACGCTTCAGGTTTGCTATTTACAAAGTTATCTACTATAACTATATCTTCATTTCTCTCTAGTAGCTCTACAACTGTATGACTTCCTATATACCCTGCTCCACCTGTTACTAAAATTGACATCTCATTTCCCCCTTATTTTAGTTTTTATTATTATATAATATTTTGTTTGTTATAACAATATTTAATTACCATTTTTTAATTCTTTTAATAGTATTTCTTTTATTTTAATTATATCCGTAAATACAACTTTCTTGCCACGTTCAGTTAATTTTAATATATACTTAGCTTTAGTTTCAATTTCTTTTCTTAACGAATATGTAATTAAAACATCTTTGTTATTTTGAACATATTTTTCTTTTATGTATTTATCTGTTACAGGAAACATATTTTGTATTAAAAAAGCTGTTTCTTTATTGTTAATTTTTCCGAAAACTATGGTATCAACTTTCTTGTATTTATTTATCTTATATTTATAAATTTTCTTATATTTTTCTACTTTTGAACTTATAGGTATAAACCATATAAGTTTATCGTTATTATAATCCTTAAAGCAGTAATAACACGGCCTCTTGTTTCCATTGACTTTGTTAGTTAATATAGTTCTATCATTTACTGTTTCGAAAAACTCATCTTTTATGAAATAAAATTTCCCGTTTTCAATATTAATCATTTATTTTCTCCTTTTAAAAAAATTAGAGGGCTATTACACTCTTGTAATAGCCCTCTATAAAATTTGTTCACCTACGCATTTATTGTTCGCAAGTAGGGTTGCGAAACTTATTTGTTCACCTACGCATTTATTGTTCGCAAGTAGGGTTGCGAAACTTATTTGTTAATATAAGTTTAACATATAGATATATAATATGTCAATTATATTATATGCATTTTTTACAATATTTTACATTTATTTTTCATATAATTCTTTATAAATTTCATAATCTCTTAAAATTTTTCTTACATAATTATTTGTTTCTTTAAATGGAACATTTTCTAAATCTGTACCATCTGATTTTATTGTACCATCTTGTATCCACTTATCTACATTTCCAATTCCAGCGTTATATGCAATAATAGCTAAATTATAATTATCGTTGTATTTATCAAGTAAGTTTGTAAAGTATTCAAGTCCTAATCTTATATTTAATTCTGGATTAAATAAATCTAATTCAGTAATATTTAAGTTCATTTTATTTGCCGTCTCTATTGCTGTTGCTTCCATAACCTGCATAAGTCCTACTGCATTACTTGTAGATTTTGCATTTTCTTTAAAATTGCTTTCTGCTTTTATTATTGCATAAACTAAATATTTGTCTATATTATATTCTTCAGCATATTTTTCTACATGTTGGCTATATTTTAATGGATATATTTTTTTCAGTATTATTTTATCTATTTCTAATATTTTAAATAATATAAAGTATAATAATAAGAATATACTCAAAATTATTAAAAATTTAACTAGTCTTTTCAATTCTTAGCTCCTTTTTTTATTTATCCTTTGTGTTTTTTAATCAAAAACAAATCAAAATTGCTAGATTGTGCATTTTAATGAATGAGTGAAACCGGAGGTGTGCGTTTGCACATTGAGGATTTTACGATTGAATTAAAATGTGCAGGATAGTAATTTTCATTTGTTTTTCCCTATTTGGCTTCGTACCAAGTATAACCCTCTGACACATCTGCTCTTAACGGCACATCTAATTTAATTACATTTTCCATTTCTGTTTTTAGTATTTCTTTCACAATTTCTTTTTCATCTAATGCCGTTTCAATTAATAATTCATCGTGTACTTGAACTATTACTTTAGATTTAAGTCCTTTTTCTTTTAATTTGTTATATACATTTATCATAGCAATTTTCATAATGTCTGCTGCAGTTCCCTGTATAGGAGTATTCATTGCTACTCTTCCTCCAAATTGTCTTACCATATAATTGTTTGATTTTAATTCTGGAACATATCTTCTTCTATGATATAAAGTTTCTACATATCCTTTTTCTTTTGTATCTTCTACAATGTTGGTCATAAACTCTTTTATTCCATTATATTTCTCAAGATATTGTTCTATATATTCTTTTGCTTTTTTTCTTGGAACTCCAAGTTGTTCTCCAAGTCCAAAATCACTTATTCCATATACTATTCCAAAATTAACTGCTTTTGCATTTGATCTTTGCTCTTTAGTTACTTGTTCTATTGGTGTGTTAAAGACTTTAGAAGCAGCTTGAGTATGAATATCTTCATCATTTTTAAATGCATTTATCATATTTTCATCTTGTGAAATATGGGCAAGCACTCTTAATTCAATTTGTGAATAATCTGCATCTATATAAATACAATTTTCTTTTGGTTTAAATACTTTTCTTAGTTTCTTTCCAAGTTCCATTCTTGTAGGTATGTTTTGTAAGTTAGGGTCTGTTGAACTAATTCTTCCTGTAGTTGTAACAGTTTGATGAAATTTAGAATGTATTCTACTTGTTTCGTCTATATATGGAATTAGGCCTTCTACATAAGTAGAATTTAATTTTACTAATTGTCTATATTCTAATATTTTTTCTATTACAGGATGTTCATATTTAATTTTCTCTAATACATCTACATCTGTTGAATATCCTGTTTTTGTTTTTTTCTTTACTGTTAATCCTAATTTTTCAAATAAGATTTCTCCTAATTGTTTTGTAGAATTTATATTAAATTCTTCTCCTGTTAGTTTGTATATTTCTTCAGTCAAAAATCTTATTCTTTCTTGAAGCTCTTTTCCAAATTCTATAAGCTCATTCTTATCAATATAAATCCCTTCATATTGCATCCTTGCAAGCACTTCTACAAGTGGCATTTCTATTTCTTCAAATAGCTTTAAACTGTTTTCTGCATTCATTTTACCTTTTAATATATCACATAATTTAAATATCAAATATGCATAAACATAATTTTTATCAGAATCATTATTTTGCTCACTAATTGAATCAAATAAATTAATTTGATTTGACTTTTCTTCTGATATTCCTTCTTTTGCTAAATACTCATCTATATCAAAACTTAAATATTCATTTGCTAAGTATTCTATTGTATATTTATTAATATTAGAATTTAATATATATCCAGCAATAGAAATATCAAACATTAAGTTTTTACCTTCTATTTTGTTTTCCCATAACAGGATTTGTTGTTCTTTTTGTTTATAGCTACATTTTAAAATATTTTCATCTTCAAATATATCTTTAAATTCATTTAAATCATTAATATATAAAGATTTATTCATGTTTTTAGAATATATTACAAAGTTTTTTTCTTCTAAGTAATAATACATCTTTTTATCACTTAATATTTCTTTTTTTAGTTTTTGTATTGTTTCTGCATCTATATTTCTTTCGTATTCGATTTTAGTCGGGCAGACAGGGTCGTCTGCCCCTACAATATTTTCGTTATTCAAATTGAATCTGTCTATAAATCTATTAAATTTAAGTTTTTTAAATATTGATAAAACTTCTTGATTGTTCCACTCTTCTTGTTTCAATAAATCCAAGTCTTTTTCAATTGGTGCATTTATATCTATAGTTCCAAGTGTTCTTGATAAATATGCTAGTTCTTTATTTTCTTCTAGTTTTTCTTTTAATTTTCCTTTTTGTTTATCTATATTTTCATACACACCATCAATATTTTTAAATTCTTTTATCAGATTTAAAGCTGTTTTTTCACCCACTCCAGGAACTCCTGGTATATTGTCAGATGGGTCTCCCATTAATCCTTTTACTTCTATTAAATCTAATGGCTCTAATCCATATTCCTCTTTTATTTTTTCTATTGTATAATCTTCTACTTCTGTTTTTCCCATTTTTGTTCTAGGAATTCTTACTTTAATATTTGTATCTATTAATTGAAAACTATCTCTATCTCCTGTTAAAACAGTAACATCTAAATTCTCATTTTGTCCCCATTTTGCAAGTGTTCCAAGAATATCATCTGCTTCATAACCTTCTTTTTCTATAATACAAATATTCATTGCCTTTAATACATCTTTTAGTATCGGCATTTGACTTGCAAGTTCATCTGGCATTCCTTTTCTATTTGCTTTGTATTTATCATACATTTCATGCCTTTTTGTAGGTGCTTTCAAATCAAATGCTACCGCTAAATATTGAGGTTTCACATCCTCTAATATTTTAAATAGTATACTTAAAAATCCGTATACTGCATTTGTATATGTTCCATCCTCTGTCATCAACATTTTATTTCCCATTATTCCATAAAATGCTCTGTTTATTATACTATTTCCATCTATTAAAACTAACTTGTCCACATTTTCCTCCCATCTTACAATTTAACTTAATAAATATTACTAATATTTTACAGGTATGTATTTCTTTTTTATAAGAATATCATATTGTAATATCTCACATTTTTTTATCAATTCTTCTGTTTGTAAAGATTTCAAATCAATTAAATTCCCTGATTCATCTATAGCAAATTTATTATTAATAGCTGGATATTTTTTATATAACTCAGCAAAAGGTTTTATAAACCAAGATGTATTCTGAATATTTGCAATATCTAATGTAATTAATCCTAAATTAGATGGACTTATCAGTTCAGGTATAGTATTCATTTCTTCAATCTCATAATTAGCCCATACTATATATGGAGTTTTATAATAGTCTAATTGCTGTAACTTTGTTTTTTTGTAAGTAGAGCAATATGAATCTCCAAGCAATGGTAAATGGTCTCCAAACATTATCAGAACTGTAGGCTCATCTGTTTGTTTTAAATATTTCACTAACTTATTGTACATCTCACAAGCATCTATTACACCTTGAGTGTAATTCTTAAGTTCTGTTATTTCCCTTTTGGTAAGAACACTAGATTCTATGTCTATATCATATTTCTCATAATTTTTATTAATATATTTCATATGATTTTGCATAGTTACTGCAAATATAAATTTATTCCCTTCATTACTTTCAAATTGCTGTATTACTTGATTTGCTGCTTCATTATCTGATATGTAATTTCCTTTATATTCAGGATTTTCAATATCTTCTTCAAAAACTGTTTTTTCAAATCCCAAATATTCATATATATTCTCTCTATTATAAAAAGTTCTAGTATTAGTATGTATTCCTACTGTAGTATATTCGGATTTATTAAATTCTCTTACAATAGAGTTCATATCGCTATGTATGTAGCTAGTATATGGATAAATTTGTTGTTCAAGATAATATGAAGTTAATCCAGTTAAAACTTCAAATTCTGGTAATGAAGTTCCTCCTCCTAAAACTGGTGACAAAATCTCTCCGGTTTTACAATTTCCTTCACTTTTAAGATTTTCAATTAATTTCATAGGATCTTCTGAATATGTTACATTAGATAAATCACTTAAATCTGCAAATGATTCGTTCATTATTAATATAACATTTGGATGTTCTTGTTCTTCTTCATTAGTATTAGTATTATATTCTTCTTTTATTTCTGATATTTTTTCCTCATTATAATTTTTCGGTTTGTCTGTATAAAAATCTCCTAAATGCATAAAAAATACAGCATTTGCTCCCATCCAGCTATAATTATCACCATTATCATTTTTTATACCATGTTTAATATATCTATTAGGAGAAATACAAAAAATGTATATTATTACTGTTCCTATAATTAAAAAAGTTAATCTTTTACAAATTATATATATCTTATTTTCCGTTTTCCATTCTAATTTATTCATTAGTTTAATAAACAAATAATCTAATCTAATAAATATAAAAACACCAATAATAGAAAGAAACAGTGTTTCTGGAATCCCGCTAATTCCAAACTCTGTAATTTGCCCTAAATTTTTGATTAAAAAAATATCATAAGGTACAAAAGGTTGTTCCAAAATATTATATTTGTAATATGATACTATAATTATAATTGTAAATATAGCTGTCGAAACACAATTAGCAACAAATTTATTTTTTATTATACTTCTAAAAATCAAAATAATGCTAAGATATGTTATATAAGAAACAATTATATATTGAGGAGAATTATTTAATATAGTAAAGAAAACCTTAAAATAAACTGCAATGTTAGTAAATTTTGCACTTTCTAATATTACATACAATATTGCTGGATATAATAATAATTCTAGCAACTCTAATATGTAATATTTTAAATTTTTAAATTGTTTTTTTATTTCTGTATCCTCATTTTTCTTTTCGATAATTTCTTCCATTGCTTAACACCTTTTATTTAATAGAATTTATTGAGAAATTTTCTCAACTGTATCAATTTCATTTTTATTATGATATAACCTATTTACGCTCGCACAGGGTCATCCGCCCTTTCAGAGTCTCTTTTTATTTGTTTTTCATATCTTTCTTCCTCAGAGAATATGCACCCACAGTATTTTTGCATATATAAACCAAGCCCTCTTGCTTTTGTTTGTCCTTCTCTAAAACCTACTCTAAAATCTATATAAACAAATTTTATTCCATATTTTTTGGCTAATTCTTCTCCTAGTTCTTTTAATACTTCATGATTTTGATAAGGACTAATAAGAAGTGTTGTAGAAAAGCTATCATATCCGATTCTCTTTTGCATATTTTGCAGTTTGTTCAAGTCTTACTCTGTAGCAATAATTCTTGCATCTATTTTCTAAATCAGAAACTACATTTTTACAAAATTCTCTTAACCCATAGTTTTCTTCAAACACTGATTCTACATTAATTAATTTTGTATATTCTTTTAAACAATCTCTTCTTGCTTTATATTCTTGATAAGGATGTATGTTGGGATTATACCAATATACTGTAGGTTCTATATTTTCATCTCTTAATTTCTCTATACAATATACACTACACGGTGCACAACAAGTATGTAATAGTAATTTCATTTTTACTCCTTTTCATATATGTCAAATTGATTAATTTCGCCTTTTTTACTCCAATTTTCTATTATGTATTTTCTTACTTGCTCCGGATTTTGCCAATTTCTTAAATATTTTTCATTCTTAATTAAAACTATAATATTCTCTTCATTTTGAAGATTTTCTATTTGTCCCGCTTCTCCTTTTGAACCTAGATTCCCTTTTAAAAACATATCGTAGTTTTTATTATATTCATCTAAAGGTATCATATATAGACAAGCTGATGCATCTAATATATATACTTTTTTTCCTTCTTGTCTTTTCTTTATAATATATGAATCCATTTTTAAAATATTTTTATCTAAATCTGTAGATATAAATGTATAATGATTAGATTTACTAAAAATTTTATAATTAGAAAGATAATTTATTGTCATAACAATTGATGTAGTTAATAGCACAATAGTAATTATTATAAAAAAAGCTTTAATATATTTTTTTACAAACTCTTTTATTCTTTCTTTTTTTATTAATCTTATATAAATTATATATACAAAAGAGATAATTGCTGGCATACTTCCAATTAAAAAATGTATAACGTCTGATATAGGAAAAACCACTATAAAACAACCTACACTATAACAAAAAAGTATAAATATATTATTATCTTCCTTTGTTTTTTGTGTTTTTACCACTGTTTTTAGATACATATATAAAATTACAAAAGGAACTAAAATACTCAAAACTTTTATATGGAAATTGCTATTTTTAATTAAATATGCATATTCTATTTTATTACTAAATGTTCTAATTCCATATATAGCATAATCTAAAAATTCCCACCAAATGTTATTTAAAATTAAATAGGATAACAATAAACCTATTGGTATAAATATTCCTATTAACCTTAAACTTATTATCTTTATTATTTCCTTTATTTGTATTTTTTTAGATATTATAAGGAGTTTATAAAATACAAAAATAGCAGAAATAAATAGACCTGTTGTCTGTTTTAATAATATAGATGTTCCTATTAAAACTCCTACTCCTATATCATGTTTTATATTACTTTTTAATATTGTGTTTTTATTAATAAATTTTAATTCTAGATATATTCCTGTCAAAGCTATTAATAATATAGAATAATTGTAATCTATGC
>JAZSDU010000020.1:0-12732 GCA_045531335.1 Clostridia bacterium | reverse complement strand
TTTTTGTGTGATATTATTACCCATAAGAGAGCACCTCCGATACCGTTTATTTGTGGTTATTTAAACAATATCATTTTTGGTACTCTCTTTTCAATATTTTTTTATCTTATGTGTGACATATCTATTTTAAACCTATATTTTGCAAAGTTTTTTAAATATTTTTGCATAAAAAAAGACCTATATATTTTTATATAGGTCTTTTTTATATTTTTATCTTTCTGGTCCGTCATTTTTCTTGTTTTTATCAGCATTATCATAATCTTGGAACATTGTTGCTTTTATTCTTCTCACTACTTTTTCTATTCTTTCTCCTTTGTTTACTCCTACCTCTAAAACCTGTAATAGTTTTTTTCTTTCTTCTTTTAAACTTCTATTATTGTGATTTTCAAAAATCTCTTCATCTTTTTTTCCAAAGAAACTCTTAAAAAATGATTTTATTTTATTATCACCTTTATCTTGATAATATTCTCTTCTTTTACCAAATTTACCCCAAAATCCAATATCATCATTTGCTTTAACTGGTAAATTTTGATTATTAGATTCTCTATATTCTTCTCTATCTTTTTTATAGCTTTCTTTCTTATTATTTAACTCTTCTAATCTAGCTTTTTGCTCTTTCATTCCTTCATTATTTAGTAATCTAGTTTCATTAATTTTTCTAGAAAGATTATTTAATTCTTTTCCTTTTGATAAATCAATAAATTTCTCAAAATCAACTTCTTCAAATTGTTTTGTTTTTTCATTAAATACTTTTAATTTTTGTCCTTTTAATGATTGTATTTTTGTTCTTAAACCATCTTGTTTAATTGTTACTATGTAATTTACTTGTTCATCTGTTGTTCTTCCATCTAATGCTTCCATTCTAGCTAAATAATCTTTATTAGACTCTTTATCTTTTTGTTTGTATTTATCATCTTTTTCATATTTTTCATCCATTTTTTTAAAAACAGATACTAATTCTTCTTCCTTTTTTGATTTCTTAGCCTCTAATTTAGGTTTATCTTCATCAGATAGATCTGGATTACTCAATTCTGTATCAATTTCATCTAATTCTTTTTTTATTCTAAAGTATATTTTTGATAATCCAACTGCTTCATCTAACGCTTGTCTTTCTTGCTGTGTTTGATATGCAAATTGATTTAACCCTTCTTTATTACTATCTATTTCTTTGTTAATCTCTTTTTCTTCTACTTCAATTTCTTCTACTTTTATTTCTGTATATTCTTCTACTATTTTTCCATTTTGTTTTTCTTCTATTAATTTATCTAATGCATTTTTTAAAGGTTCTGCTTTTGCCCCTTTACTGTTTTCTAAAGCTTTCTTTACATTATTGAATGACTCTATTGTGGCATCATTAAATTTATCTACATTTCCATCCTCTAATTCTGCATTTTTTTCTAATTCTTCTTCAATAGATTTTATAGCTTGATTGTAAATTGCAATTATATCATCTAATACATTTTCATCTCCATTTATAGCAGTACCTTCAAGATTCATTTTTATAACTTTTATAAAGTCATCTGCTTTAGATAAGTCCATAGCACTTGCTCCGACTCTAATTCCATTATCAATAATATATTCTTTTAATTCAGCTACAAGATTTTCTGATCTCTTAGCTATACTGTTTAACATATCTGATTTAGTTTTTAATTCCATTGTTTTCCTCCTTATTTATCTATATAATCCCTGCATCTTCTGCTGCTTGTAGTATTGTTAAATTCTTTTGTATTTGTAAATTAACTTTAGTAAATTCTAATAATTCTTTTTTTGAAAGTTTTTTTATATCTTCTGGAGATATGCTAGAATTTATCTCTTCTAATTCTTTTAATAATAATTCTTTTTTCTCTTTTATATCCATTTCATTTCCTCCTTACAAGAAACGTTATGTTTATTATAACATATTTTTACATTTCTTGCAACGGAATTATGTAAATTTGTGTAAAATTTAATATATTTGTAATATTTTAGTAATACTTTCTAAACTTCTATCTGACATTTTTTTATATCTTGCCTGTTTATCTTTTATCTTTTCTTCTAATGGAGGTAATATTCCAAAATTTGCATTCATAGGTTGGAACCTATTATTAGGTGAAGATATATAATTAGATAATGCTCCAAACACTGTTTCTTCTGGGAAAGTAACCAATTCTTTATTATTTAAAAACTTAAATGCATTTATACCTGCTGATAGTCCAGAAGCTATCGATTCTACATATCCCTCTACTCCTGTAATTTGACCAGCAAAGAATATATTTGATTTACTTTTTAAATTAAATGTGCTATTTAATAACACTGGTGAATTAATATACGTATTTCTATGCATAACACCATATTTTACGAATTCTGCATTTTGAAGTCCTGGTATCATTGAAAACACTCTTTTTTGCTCCCCAAACTTTAAATTAGTTTGAAATCCTACCAAATTATATAAAGTTCCTGATTCATTATCTTGTCTTAATTGAACAATAGCATATGGTCTTTTTGCTGTCCTTGGATCGTCAAATCCTACTGGTTTTAATGGTCCAAACCTTATAGTATCTTCTCCTCTTTTAGCCATTACTTCAATAGGCATACATCCTTCAAAAATCTCTCTTTTTTCAAATTCATGCAAATTTACAACTTCTGCCTTTATCAATTCATTATAAAAATCTAAGTATTCTTCTTTTGTAAATGGTAAATTTATATAACTTTTATCATTTTCTTGTTTAGCTAATCTTTCTTTCCATTCTTCTATGCTCTCTTCTTTTTTCTTCTCTTGTGAGTATCTATCTCCATAAAAAGCTATATTCATATCAATACTATCTTTTTCAACAATAGGGGCAGCTGCATCATAAAAATGTAGCTTGTCTTCTCCAGTAAGTTTAAGTATTTGTTTTTCCATTTTTTCTGATGTAAGTGGTCCAGTTGCAATTATTGTAATTACATCATCATCTATATCTTCTGAGAATTCCTCTCTTATTACTTCAATATTTTCTTGTTCTGATATTTTTTTGGTAACTAATTTAGAAAATTTATCTCTATCAACTGCTAAAGCTTGTCCTGCAGGTACAGAAGTTTCATCAGCACATTTTATAAGAAGAGAATCTAATCTTCGTAGCTCTTCTTTCAATAGTCCACACGCATTTGTAATAGAATTTGATTTAAATGAATTGCTACAAACTATCTCTGCCAAATCAGAATTGCTATGAGCAGGCGAAAATACACTTGGCTTCATTTCGTATAATTTAACTTTAATCCCTCTTTTTGCAATTTGATAAGCAGCCTCACACCCTGCTAAACCTCCGCCAATAACTCTTATATAATTCTCCATAATTAACCCCTTTTCAATTTTTCGCTCGGAGCAATTTCTTGACGGATTTTCCCTTTTCAACTTTTCGCTCGGAGCAATTTCTTGTTTTTTTATTTTATCACACTTTTTTATTCATAGCAATTTCTTAACAGCACTTCTCTTTTTCAACTTTTCACTCGAAGCAATTTCTTGACATTTTATTCTTTTAATTAGATATTTTCGCTGTTTTATGATTCTTTACAAGTTTAGATATAACTGAAGCATCAACATTTAATAGCTTGACTACTTTAACTTGTCTATATTTTTTGTTTACAATTATTTCTGTGCAAAACTTATCTAACATTTCTTTGTTTTGTTTTATTTCTTCAATTGTTGTTTTGTTTTTTTCTAAAAATATTTCTGTGGCAATTTCAAAATTCTTTTCTTCTCTATCTATATCCATAACCTCAAATTCTTTATCAGAAATATTTAAAAATGTATTCAGATAATTTTCTTCTCTATCAAATACTTTATTTAAAACAATATCATTTACTATACCTGTTTTAGTCAAATAATCATTATATGTTGAATACTTGTACTCTTCTGGTTTTTTTGTAATATTTGCATTAACAGGATTCATATGTATATAGTTCAAACAATTTAATAAATATTCCTTATTATTTATGTATTGACTATTGTATCTACCTCTAAAAACATATCCTACTCTAGTTAAGTCTTTATTGTAATATAATGCAAATTTAGAATTTATATTTTGCATAAACATTGACAGTTGATTAATCTGTTCAGTATAAATCAATAAGTGAGCATGATTATCCATAATACAGTAACTTAATACTATAATGTTATATTTTTTCATGTATTCTCTTATTAAATTAATATATTTATCTTTATAGTAGTTTTCATTAAAAATATATTCCTTGTTCAATCCCTGAACCATAACATGAAAAAAGCCTTTATCATATAAATTTCTTGATATACTAATTGTTTTCTCCTCCTTATATAAATTTTGTTTTAATTTGGAAATCTAATTTTTGAAAAAAAATCTTAGAATTAAATATTTATTATTTTATATTAACTTATTATGATTTTCAACAAAATCTCAATGCTATTTTTTAGCAAATTTTGACAATTAAGATTTTGAATTTCCTAAAATTCAAGAAATCGCTCCGAGCCAAAAGTTGAAAAAGAAAAAGTCTGTCAAGAAATCGCTCCGAGCAAAAAGTTGAAAAAAGAAAAGGATTTGCTCCTTTTCAGTTTTGATAAAAATAATCCATTATTCCTGTATATATTCCCCATGCTAGCTTGTTTTGATATTCGTCTGTTAATAATAATTGTTCTTCTTCTTGATTAGATAAAAAACCACATTCTACTATTGTTGTTGGTATTTCTACATGTTTTATAATATAAACATTATCTATTTTCATTGGTACTCTTGTATTTTCTTTTTGTATTGATGCATTTAGACTGTTTTGTATTGAGCTAGCAAGTTTTTGTCCTTCTACGCTTTCTGGTTTATAAAATGTTTGCCACCCCCAATACTGCTGCTGTGGTATTTTGTTTAAATGTATTGATACAAATATATCTGCACTTGATTCATTTCCAATTTTTACTCTATTATGAATGTCTGATATTTTCTTTTGTCTTAATGTTTTACTATCAATATCATATATTGCATTTTCGTCTGATCTAGTAAGTATTACAGTTGCCCCAGATTGTTCCAATAAATTTTGTACTTTTAATGCTATTTTTAAATTACTTTCAGCTTCTGTTGTACCGCGCACTACTCTCCGCTCCCTCATCAGGCTTTCCGGTGTCCGAGCATCTATTATTATAACTTTACTATCAACTGGCAAAGCAACTGTTTGCATTGTTTCTACATTTATCTCATTATTCTTTTTAATGTTGCTTACATTATATCCTGTTATCAAATATGTAAATAAAAACATCGATATAATTCCTAAAGTAAATAAAATTTTCTTTTTGCTTAAAATAATCATAAAAAACACCTCATATATAATTTATATGAAGTGTCTGTAATTGTTATTCTTTTTATTTTATAATTCCCTTCTATCTATTGCATATGAACTTCCCATTGCTGTTTTTGATAAATGTTTCACTTGAGCACCAACCTCTCCTATTTCTAGTATATTTGCAAATCTTTTTTTATCTGCAACAACTACTCCTATAGAAATTGATGTTAAAGGAAACTCCTCTACAACTCCTTTTCTGTTATATACTTCAATGTATCCTCTTTCAATATCATCGTCATTGAAATATTTTAATATCTCTTTGTCAAATTCTGCTATTATGTCTTGACAAACTTTATCGTGGTCTACACTTTCATCAACAATTGCAACAAAGTCGTCTCCACCAATATGTCCAACAAATACATCTGATTCCTCTAATGAATGTATATTTTTAGTTATTATCCTAGCAGTTAACTTTATTATTTCATCACCTTTTAGGAAACCATAAACATCATTATATGCCTTAAAATTATCTAAGTCTAAATATAATACTTGGAAAGTTTCTTTTCTTAACAATCTCTTTTTAAGCTCTGTTTGTATTTGAACATTACCAGGTAACCCTGTAAGTGGACTTACTGTTCTATTCACAGATAATAGTCTTGTTATATTTCTTATTGCATAATATAAATAATCTTGACTTGCAATGTTTGGGATTATATATTCTATGTTGTTTTTCATAATAGATATTTTGTGTTCTTCATCATTGCTTGATGAAATAACTAAAACTGGAGTTATGCTATTATCTTCATTTTCTCTAATTCTTCTACACAGCTCAATTATATCTGTATTAATTGATTGTTCATTAACTATAATTAAATCTGGTATACTTTTAAGAGCAATATCAAGATTAGAAGGATTAATATTTTTAAATCTAAACATTTTTTCCTTCTCGAACTTTTCTCTTAACATCATTACTAACTCATTTTCACAATCAATAATATATATTTCCTGAAACATTTATTTCTCCTATCTTTAGTATTTTATTGTTCTGGTGTATAACTACATTTACCTTTATATGTCTCCTCTGTACCTTCTGTACTAACAGCTGATATGATAACTATATTTTCCCCTTGTTTTAGTTTTATTCTGTATTCTAACTCTTTTGTACTTGCATCATAACCAGCATAATCTTCATTATATGTATATATTTGTCCATTTATTGAAAAATCTACTCTTTCAAATCCCATATCGTGGCTTATTTTCATGTATACTTCGTCACCTTGTTTAGTAACTTCGATTATAGGTTTGTTTACTCCATTAAAAGTTTTGCTTAAAGTTTCTTCATTATTATTTAAATCTACAGCAGTTACTGTAAGAGTATTTTTACCTCTTTTTACGTCTATTTTTACTTCTATTACTGTATCAGTTTCAGTTTGAGCTTCAACTGTTGTAGGTTCTTCATCATTCCATTTATATGTTATATATTTAATTGCAGTCTCATCTGTGGCTGTTATTGTTAATTTTGCATCTTCTCCAATTTCAGTTGCTATAATTGGTTTTTCATCAAAAACCTTGCTAAATTGTTTAGTAGATTCTATCTCTTCACCATTTGCATCTATAACTTTAACTTTTAATGTATTTTCTCCAACTGGTATTTCCATTTGTTCTTCATGACTTGTTCTACCATTCATATCAACTTCTGTTGGTTCTTCGTCATTCCATGTATAAATAATTTTACTTATTCCTGCATCTGCATTTGCTATAATTGTTACACTCTCTTTTGTCTCTTCTAATGACAATTGTGGTTTTGCAATAACCATTTCTTTTTTATTACTATTATTATATATTTTATATCCATATACCCCAATAATTGCAATGCCAAAAATTAATATAACAATACTGAAAAATAAAATTATTTTTTTTGTATCGTTAGAACTATTCATATTACTTCTTTTATTTTTGTTACTGTTTTTATAATTATCTGTTAATAATATCTGATTCATAAAAATCTCCTTTTTTCTCAAATAGAATTATAACATAACATTTTTAAGTTTGTAAACAGCTTTACAAAAAAGGATTAGAAAATTTCTAATCCTTTTTGTATTTTATTAATATGTTAATACATATCTTTTTATTAGATAAATTCCTCCTGCAAGCATTGTTATAACTGCTGTTATAAGTAATGTATATGTTGCTCCTTTACCTGTCTTGATTGATAGTATTACTAATGCAAAGTCATCATCATCTTCTTGTTCTTTTTCATAAGGATCTTCTTTGTTGTCTGGTACAGAATCTATATCTTTTGAATTATGGTCATTATAGTCTTCTGTAGTTTCTGCTATATTTGTTTTTAGATTTAAATTATTTGCATCATTCTTCCATGTAAATACTATTTCTAGTTCTGCGCTTTCTCCTGGTTCAAGTAAAACTGTTTCTAAAGCTCTTGTTGTAACTTTATTTTCCCCCTCTTTTACCCAACCATATTTTTTATTGTCTTCAGCTTTGAATTCTAATCCTGTTGGAATAAAATCTGTTACTTCTGTTGCATATCCTGCTATTTCTCCTTCGTTTGTTACTCTAATCTTGTATGCAAATTTAACAGTTGTTTTATTCAATTTCTTTTTATCTAATTCAACTTTTGCAATAGGTTCTTCTTCTTTATTATCTCTTATTCCTGTAGTTTCAGTTAAGCCTGTATTTGGCTTAAATCCTGTTTCTGTTGTAGTAGTTTTTCCATCTACTGTAACAATTGTTTTTGTTACCCATTTTAGAAGACTTAAATCAAAGTATTTAACATATATATATTCTTTGTCTTGATCATCTTCTGGATCATTCCATTCATTTGGTATTGAATCTTCATCATCATCACTGTCTTTTGATATTTGAGCACTATTTATAATTATTCTATCTGATGTATTTTCTTCAATCACTTTAAATGCTACTTTAACATCTTTGTAATCTGGGTTTGTATTACTTAAACCTTTGCTACTATCAAATGGATCAATTAGATTTTCTCTAATTTTAGCTTCTATAGTTTCGCCTGTTTCTTCATCTGTTACTACTTTTTTAGATACTACTTCTTTAGCTTCTGATAAATAATCTGTTGTAATTTTAACTGCTTCACTAACATTTTCTGTTACTTTTCCATCTTTATCTATCATTACCCATTCATATTCTTTATTAACATTGTGTTCTGGTAAATATTCTAATCCTTCTGGAATATCGTCTGTTAACTCTTCCGCATATCCTGCAAGTGTTCCTTCATTGTAAACTCTTAATGTATATATTACTATATCATTATTTGCTACCGCTACTGGAGATTCTTCTTTTGGATGTGTATATTTAATGTTTCCAGTCTCTTCATTAATACTTAATTGAGGTATTCTTGATGTTACATCTGTTAATTTTCCATTTGTTTCAACACCTGTTATAAACTTACGAAGTGCTAAATCAAAATATTTTAATACAACTGGTTCATAATCATCATCATCTTCTTGAGATTCTGTATATGGATCTTTTTTATCATCTGGTATAGAGTCTCTGTCTGTTACATCTTTTCCTTCTGCGTCTTTATCTTCTGATATTTCAGCAATATTTGTAAGAACATCTTTGCATGTATTTGGAGCGATTACTAAGAAAGATACCTCAACATCTTTATAGTATAGTCCTCCTTCTCCTGACTCTGCTTTTTGCCATCCTTCTTCTAGTTCTGTTTTATCTTTGTCAAATGCTTTAATCAATTCATCATTTAGTTGATTTGTTGTTATACTTGCTCTTCCTGTTACCAATTCAACTTCTTTTAAGCTTGTTATTCCTGAAACTGAAAAATCATCTAATTTAAGATTCTTTACATCTTCTTCTGTTTTATAGAAACCATTTTCTCCAACTAAATTTATAGAGTTTACATCACCTTGTAATAACCATAAATTTTCTGTATTTGTATTGTAATAATTAATAAATGCTAATCCCTCTGGAATAAAATCTTTTATTTCTGTTGCATATCCATCTAATTCACCTTCATTGTATACTCTTAATGTATATGTAATTATATCTCCTTGTTTAACTACTAGTGGTTCTTTAGAGTGCTCATATGTTGCTGTATATTCTAACTCACCATTTCTATCAAATGTTCCTTTAATTAAAGTCTCAGTATTTATACTTGGTGTTCTATCATCAAATTCTACTTCTTCTCCATTACGTTTTATTGATGAAATATATTTTCTTAAAGCTAAGTCAAATACTTGATCTGGTTCAACTGTTACTTTTTCAAAATCATCATCATCTTGTTCACCTGGTGTATATCCATCTACTTCCGCTCCTGGCACATGTTTATCATCCTCATATACATTTCCTGGAACTGAATCTCTGTCATCTATATCTGTAGGTTCTGATTTATCACTTGATATTTCTGCAACATTTTTTAATATTGCTCCGTCTGCCACATCATCTTTTATTCTACATACAACTTTTAAGTCATAATAGTATAATCCTGATTCATCATCTGATGCTTTTTGCCATTTTACTCCATCTTCAACTGATGTTACATCTTTATTATATCCTAATAATTTTTGTTCTTTTAAAGAAGTAGTTGTTAAAGCATTACCCTCTACTGTCCATATAGCATTTTCTCCTTCAACTAATTCAAGTCCATCTGGAAGATAATCTTTAACTTCTAATACATATCCATCTAATTCGCCTTCATTATAAACTCTTATTGTATATGTTATTATATCTCCTCTTTTTAAGCTTATTGTATTTTTAGGATGTACATATTTTGCTGTTGTTTCTCCTGCTTTTAATCCAGCTATTTTAATTATAGGTTCTCTTGATGCAATCGGTAATTCTTCTTTTTCAGAAGTTTTATCATTAATTCTTTCTATTTTTGTTATGAACTTACGAAGACTTAAATCAAAGTTTTTAGCTTTTAATACTAAATCTTCATAGTCATCATCATCTTCTTGATATTCACTATTGTCTGCCGGTGGAGTATAACTACCTGTGTTTACATTGTTTGGCACAGAATCTCTATCATCTCCATTGTCAGCTGTTATTTCAGCAATATTTCTTAAATCTTGGTCTGCTGCTGATACTTGTGCAACCACTTTACACTCAACTTGTACATCTGCATAATATAATCCGCTATCTCCTATAGCTGCTTTTTGCCAACCTGATCCTTCTGTTGTTTTGCTTGAATCATATGCTTTAATAGTTGTATCTTTTAAGTAGTCTGTTGTTATTTTGTTTCCTTCTCCAGCTACCCATTTATAAGTTGTATTTATTTCACTTTCAGATGCTGGAACAAGTTCTAATCCTGTTGGTAAATAATCTGTTACTTGTAATGCTGTACCGTCTAATTCACCTTCGTTATATATTCTTATTGTATATATTACTGTATCGTTTGTTTCTACTGTTAATTTATTTTTAGGATGTGTATATATTGCTGTTGTTATTTTTTCTCCTGTTCTTTCATCTGTAGTATTTAATTTACTTAGATCTATACTTGGTGTTCTATCAGCTATCTCTATTTCTTGTCCATTACGTCTTATTGATGTTATGAATTTTCTTAAAGATAAGTCAAATTCTTTTGGTTTTTGTGTTGTTATTTCATCTCCTTCAATAATTACTTTTTTATTAACCTCTACTACTGGTTGATCTACATTTTCTCTTATAAAGAAATTTGCTGTATTTGTTGAATAAACTGAAGATGTTTTTAATGTAACTTCGCTCATGTCGTAATCAGCTAAAGCAGTTATATTAGTACCTAACTTAAATCCTTTAGTAAATAATTTTTTTACTTTAATATAATACTCTGTCCCCTCTTGCAATGTATCTATTCTTTCATCACTTCCATTTACAAAATAATAAATTTCATAAATAGTATCTGTATCTGTTAATTCGTCTTTAAAAGTATAATATCTTGGAACTACTGTTCCTTCTGCATCTACAATCATTATGTCTGAACTATCTATAGTATTTCTTGGAGTATTTCCTATTTTAAATGGTCCTATTTTATAGTAATATTCTTCTGGATGGTATACATTAGGTTTAGTTTCTTGGTAATCTATACTTTCAATTTGTAATTGAATATTCTTATCAAATTGTGTAGATTGAGTTGTTATCTTTCTAACTTCATTAGTTCCATAATCTGCACTTCCTTGAATTGCACTGTTTACTAAATATTGATATATTTTGTTTAAATTTGCTCCTCTTGTGCCTACAAACATATTATTATCATATGTTTCATTATTTCCATTACTAATAAGTCCTAATAAGTAAGCCGGATTCATATCATCTCTTGATACTGAAATTTCATCACTTATTTGGTCATAATTTGTAAAATACCAAATAGCTAATTGCTGAATAACTTCTAAATCGTCTTTAGTAATTTCTTCTCTTTTTGCAGTATCTTTTTCTACACCTGCTTTATCTAATAATTCTTGTTTGTAGTCTTCTGCTATATATCCTTCATTGTTATCAGTTGGTATATACAAATTATCTAATATCCATAACACTGCATTATACATATTTACTTCTTTGCCATTTATTGTTTCAATTACATCAGGATCAACACCATAATATTCTTGATATTTGCTTATAATAGCACTTGAATTTTCATGCATTTCTCCAATATTAGTATATTCAATTGCTTGAGTTGTAACATCTGTATCGGCGGTTGCACCAAAACCAACTCTTCCTCTTAAGCAATAGTATACTTTAGAGTAAGCAGTATCTCCCTCTTCATATATCTTAAAAATAGTATATCCTCTATTAAGTCCTGCTGTACCTTTTAAAAACCTATATGTATCGTTACCTACTGTGCCATCGCTATTGTCATCTGAAAACGGTCTGTTTTCTTGTGCTTTTAAACTTACAGCTTGTACTTGTGTATAGAACACACACCCAAAAATTAATACTAATGCAATTAATAAGATTTTAAATTTCTTCATATTTACCATCCTTTATAGCTTATTTTTTTGCTTGTATATATTATATATATTTTTTAAATTAAATCAATACCTTGATTTCAAGCAGTTTTGCTTATCTTTTTTTAGTGTTTTAAACCACTACGGAAGCCCTTTTTCTAGTTCCTATTCTTTTCAACTTATAAATATTACATTTTCATTACATTTAAGTTGTTTTTTTTGCAAAACACATATAATTTTATTAATTTAGCAATATCCGTAAGGTTTTGTCGTTTTTTAATGAATATAGTCATAATTCCATAAACATTATCATACATATTAATTATAGCGCACTTTAGCTATTTTTTCAACTGATTATGTAAAATTTGTACTTGTAATTTATAAATTAATTTTTCTGAATTTATTATGAGTTTATAGGTTTAAAATAGATATGTCACACATAAGATAAAAAAATATTGAAAAGAGAGTACCAAAAATGATATTGTTTAAATAACCACAAATAAACGGTATCGGAGGTGCTCTCTTATGGGTAATAATATCACACAAAAATTAA
>JAZSDU010000048.1:0-93800 GCA_045531335.1 Clostridia bacterium | reverse complement strand
CACTAGAAGATATCGACCCCTTTAAGGGGTAGCGACTGACGATTGCAAGAGTCAGTCGCAAAGGCCACTTTAGTGGGAGCCAGTAGAGAAGCCTTTTAGGCGGAAAGGAAAAACCTCCGGCTATGCCGGAGGAAATTTATTAGAAGGAGAATAAAATGGCAATAGAAAAAGTAAAAGAGTATTTTAGAAAATATGATATGGATAACAGAATACAAGAATTTGAAGAATCCAGTGCAACAGTAGAACTTGCTGCAAAAGCTTTAAATTGTGAACCAAAGAGGATAGCAAAAACATTATCATTTAAAGTAGATGAACAACCTATTTTAATTGTTGTAGCAGGTGATGCTAAAATTGATAATGCTAAATATAAAGCTAAGTTTAACAAAAAAGCTAAAATGTTGGCATTTGATGAAGTAGAATCAATAATTGGTCATGCAGTTGGAGGCGTTTGTCCATTTGCAATAAATGATGGAGTAGAAGTATACTTAGATGAATCTTTAAAAAGATTTGAAACAGTGTATCCCGCTTGTGGAAGTAGTAATAGTGCAATAGAGCTTACAATAGAAGAATTAGAAAAATATTCTAATTATATATCTTGGATAGATGTATGTAAAATTTAAAGTAATAAAAATTTAAAAAAGTAGACTAAAGGGGACAGACCCCAATAGTCTATTTTTTAAATATAGACTATTGGGGTCTTTCCCCTTTAGTCTACTTTTAGTCATGACAAATTTTACTGTAAAGAGCAATACACCAAATACCTGCTATTCCTACAAGAGTGTATATTATTCTTGTTAAGGCAGATAAACTTCCAAAAATTGCATCTACTAAATTGAATTCAAATAATCCAACTAGTAGCCAATTTATAGCGCCAACTATAACAAGTGTAAGTGCAATTGAATTTATAATTTTCATCTTATAAACCTCCAATCTGTTTTGTTTTATATTATTGTTTCCAAGTGATTTCAGAATTATACATATTATTACAAAATTATTGATTTTTAAGCATTTTTACAATATAATTTTAAAAAAGGAGATAATAATGTTAAAGAAAAATGAAGAATATATTGTAGATATAATTGATAATGGATTTCAAGGTGAAGGAATTGCAAAAATTGATGGAATAACTGTATTTATAGACCAAGCAATTAAAGGGGAAAAAATTAAAATACAAATTTTGAAAGTTCAAACAAATTTTGCATATGGAAAAATAGTTGAAATCTTAAAAAAATCTAACAATAGAATAGATGAAGAATGTACTACTTATAAAAGATGTGGCGGCTGCAATTTAAGACATATTAAGTATGAAGAAACATTAAATATTAAAAAAGCAGTTGTAGAAAATTGTATGTACAAAGCATTAAAAAGAGAGGTACAAGTAAATGATATTATAGGAATGGAAAATCCTTTATACTATAGAAACAAGCTTCAATATCCAGTAGGAATTGATAAAGAACAAAATGTTATAATGGGAGTTTACTCAAGTAGAACTCATAATATTATTCCAACTGAGAAATGTTTTATACAAAATAAAGAATGTCAAATTATAGCAAATGATATTTTTAAATTTATAAAAGAGAACAATATATCAGCATATAACGAGGAGCTTCTAGAAGGAACAGTAAGACATATAATTATAAGAATTGGTGTAAAAACAAATGAAATATTAGTAACACTAGTTTTAAATGATAACAATTTCAAAAAAGAAAAAGAATTAACTAAGTTTTTAACAGAAAAACATAAAAATATTAAATCAATTGTAAAAAACTTTAACACAAAAAACACCAACGTAATATTAGGAGATAAAACAGAATTAATATATGGAGATGGATATATATACGATATATTAGGAGATTACAAATTCAAAATATCTCCATTATCATTTTATCAAGTTAATCCTATTCAAACAGAGATACTATATAATACTGCAATAAATTCTTTGGATGATAAAAATAATGATATTGCACTTGATCTGTACTGTGGTATAGGAACAATAGGAATATTTGCATCAAAATACTTTAAAAAAGTATATGGAATAGAAATTGTAGAACAAGCAATAGAAGATGCAAAGCATAATGCAAAAATAAATAATATTGATAATATAGAGTTTTTTGCAGGAGATGTAGAAAAAGTTCTACCTAAAATTATAGAAAGAGATAATATAAAACCAAATGTAGTTTTTGTAGATCCACCAAGAAAAGGATTAGATAAAAAGACTGTTGGTGTATTACAAGAATTAGAGCCAAGTAAAATAATCTATATTAGTTGTAATCCAGCAACACTTGCAAGAGATATTAGCTTATTAGAAGAAAAATATGAATTAAAAAATGTGCAACCAGTAGACATGTTTCCATTTACACGGACATGTTGAGTGCGTTACGGTGCTATCAATAAAATAAATCCTGTAATACTTGAATTTGTAAGAATAGAAGATATATCTAAAATTAAAACGAAATGTAAAAATGAGACAAAAAAATCAAAATCTAAATGCTTTTTAGTAAAATTTATATTTAACCTAGAATGTGGGAATATATAAAAAACTTAATATAAATAAGACTAAAAAATAAAGTGGAGTGAAAATAATGAAAATATATGTTATAAGGCATGGTGAAACCGAACAAGGAAGAAATAGAATTATTGCTAATTTAAATGAACCATTAAATGAAAATGGAGTTCAACAAGCGATTAATGTAGGAAAAGAATTAAAAAAATTAAATTTGAGTAAAATTTATTGTTCACCTATTGAAAGAGCAAAACATACATTAAATCTTTTTAATTTAGATAAGAACATTCCAGTAGAAATAGAAGACAGATTAAAAGAAAGAGATATGGGAATATATGAAAATGTCCCTTTTGAAAAATTGGATTGGGATGTGTTTTGGAACTATAATTCACAAACAAAATATCCTGAACTTGAATCAATGAAAGATGTTTATCTGAGAATAAAAGATTTCTTAGATGAATTAAAAAAAGAATATAAAAATGAAGAAATTTTATTAGTAACACATGGTGGAATATCAAGAGCAATTTATTGGTACTTTAATAAAATTCCTATTAATGGAAATTCATATAATATTAATGAAAATTGTAAAATATATGAATATGAATTGTAATTAATGAGTATGTTCTTACGTAGCATACAAGCATATAAAAATATGTTCTTATGCGACAAACGAGCCATGTGGAAAATGTTGCCTATTTAGAATTAAAGAAATAAAACCTACATATTGACAAACAAAACAAAAGTTTGGCAAAATACTAACTGAAAGTGAGGTTAGTATTTATGAACAATTTGGAAAGTAATGTTAAGACTATAAAAGAGTTAAGGGAGATAATTAAGAAAGAAGTACTGAAAGGTTATAAATTAAAAACAAATTTTAGTTCCGATGAATTTTTTGTTGAACTTGGTAGTCTAATTATTATTGCTAAAACAATTTGTTTAGAAAAAGAAGTTAAATATGACTTTGTATTAGACACTCAATTTTTATCAAGTAAAGAGATAACATATGAAGAAATAATTATGGTAAAAAATATTATTGATATACTAAATAAATATAAAGAATTAGCTGTTTCAAGATTAAAGAAGTGGACTGTTGAAGAATATATAGAAGATAAAAAGATAAGAGAAAAACAAAGTGAGCAAATGCTTGAATATTTAAAGAAAGCCTTAACTAATAATATAAATGCTTTGTAATGTTCTTGGAGGTGATTAAAGGATGAAATTAGAAAAATACAAATCAGGCGAATATATAAAAATGAATGACTATAAGGCATTTATTCCAAGCAAAATAAATTACAATTGGGGATGGGATGATACCAAATTAGACAAACTATTAGCTGAAGCAAACAGACAAATTGGAGAATTAAACGCATATTCATTATTAATACCAAATGTAGATCTATATATAAAAATGCATGTAAAAATTGAAGCTAATAAATCAAGTAGAATCGAAGGAACAAGAACAACAGTAGAAGAAGATTTGTTAGATATTACAGATATTAATCCAGAAAAAAGAGATGATTGGGAAGAAGTACAAAACTATGTTAAAGCTACAAATTATGGAGTTCAAAGGATAAGAGAAGGTTTTCCTGTATGTACTAGATTAATTAGAGAAATACACGGAATATTAATGAACGGAGTTAGAGGAGAACATAAAACACCAGGAGAATTTAGAATATCACAAAACTGGATAGGTGGCAGTATGCCAAGTACAGCAGTGTATGTTCCACCACCATATACAGAAGTTGCAGAATGTTTATCAGATTTTGAAAAATTTATAAACAATGAAGAAATAGATACACCAGACTTAATAAAAATCGCGATTTTACATTATCAATTCGAATCTATACATCCATTTTTAGATGGTAACGGAAGAATAGGAAGACTACTTATTCCATTGTATATACAAAGTAAAGGAATGCTTGAAAAATCTTGTCTATACATTTCTGACTATATTGAAAGAAATAAAGATACATATTATGATATGCTTACAAGAGTAAGAACTAATAATGATATGATAGGATGGATTAAATTTTTCTTAGAAGCGGTTATTGAAACATCAAAAACTGCAAAAGAAAAATTTAGAAATGTAGTTGAATTAACTATAGAAATGGATAAGATTATTATGGAATTACCAGTAAAACCAGAAAATGCGAAAAAAGTAATTGATTTATTATATGATGAACCTGCTATTAATAGAAAAAAACTATCTAAATTAACTGGAATAAAGGAAGGAACTATAAAAAATATTATAAATAGCTTATTAGAAAAGAACATTATTGTTGAAACAACAGGATATAGCAGAAATCAGATTTTTAAATTCCAAAAATACACTGATTTATTTTTAAAATAAATTCATAGGTCAAAAAAATCAAAAAAATTGACTTATAAAAATTCATAGGTCAAAAAAATCAAAAAATTTGACTTATAAAATTCATAGGTCAAATAAATTAAAAAATTTATTTTATAAGAAAGAGATAATTTATGATTTTATATGCAACAAAACAAACAATAAAAGAATTAGATATTCCAATGCCAGATGAACTATCAACTTTTAATCAGTTATTATCGACAAAAGTAATAGAAAAAGAAAGTAATAATAAATTACTTGAATGGGGAATTAAAATATTTTATTTTGATGGAAGAAAATGTATACAGGCAATGAATTTTGCAAGTAAACTTACTGTATTTATATTTGATTTAGAAAAAGAACAAATAGCATATATTGCTGACGCTATTGCTAAATATTTATTTGATATATATGATAAGGATAAAAAAATGAAAAAAATATTAGAAAAGTTTTTTGAAGATTATCCAGTATGTGCTTTTTCTAAATTGCAAGATAAAAGTATTATCGCTTCACTTAATCATAACCAATTAGATTTTGCAGAGGATGGATATCATTTTTATGAGTATATTGAAAAAGGTATACTAAAAACAAGAAAAATCAACAATGATATTAACTGGAAACATATAGTTGGTATTAATAGAAATAATAAAAAAGATTATATATATCCAGCAGAATATTTTAGAGAGTTGTTATTAGAAAAATATTGTACAAAATAAAAGGAGTAAGATTATATGACGCTATCGTTAACATACATATTATCACAAATTTTAGTAATCATTTATTATTTGATTTATAGCTACACATTTAATTTAAAAGATAGTAATAAAATTTTAATATATGGAATTGTTGCAACTATTATTAGCAGTATATCTTATGTATTATTAAATGCATATACTGGAATGGCAATGTGTTTAGTAGCAATAATAAGAAATTTACTATTTACAAAAAACAAAAAGAATGTGTTAAATTTAGCATTAATTCTTTTACTGACATTAATTGCTTCTATTTTTACATTTAATAGTTATTTTTGTTTATTTAATATAATTGCAACACTAATTTATACATATGCTCTTTGGCAAAAAAATACGAAAATATATAAAATGTTAGGAATAATTGTAAACGGACTTATGATAATTTATGATATATATATAAAATCAGTTTTAGGAGTAATTTTAATAAGTATAGCATTTATTAGCTCAATAATAGGGTATTATAAAGAAAAAACAGGAGGTTATTATGATTGAGATAAAGTTTGATAAAGATAACAATAAATCCATAGCATACGATAATGATATGCAAATTGGAGAATGCGATTATATAGAAACAGAAGAAACTTGGAATATAGTTCATACAGAAGTTAGTAATTTGTATCAAGGACAAGAAATTGCAAGAAAACTTGTAGAAAATATTATAGAAAATGCAAAAAAATATAATAAAAAACTTATTGCTGATTGTTCTTATGCTAAAAAAGTAATTGATAAAAATTAATATTAAAAGGAGATGTTAATAATATGACAGAAAAAGATTTACAAAGATTATATGCAGAATCATTAAATACTGAAAAGGATGACAAAACAATTACAGGAACTATAATACAAGTATCTAGTAAAGGAGAAATATTTGTTGATTTCAAATATAAAGCTGATGGAATTATACCTAAAAGCGAGTATTCAGATGATGTAACTAAAGATCCTAAAGATGAATTTAAAGCTGGAGATACAATTACAGCAGATGTTTTAAAATGGAATGATGGAGAAGGAAATGTTCTTTTATCATATAAAAAATACAAAAAAAGAGAAGATAGAAAAAAAGAACAAGAATTAAGAATTAAACAAGCAGAAGAAAGAGAAAAACAAAAAATAGAAAAAACTAAAAATATTCAAGATTTTTGGGATAATATAGCAGTAGGAAAAACATACAGAGGAACCGTTTCTAAAATTGCAGATTACGGAATTTTTGTAGATTTAGGTTATGTTACAGGTCTTGCACATATATCAGAATTAACTTGGGATAAAAACCAAAAACTAGAAGATAAATTTAATCTAAACGAAGATATAGAAGTTAAAATAAAATCATTTAATAAAGAAGAAAGAAAAATAGCATTAGAATATCCTTTAAAAGGAGAAAATCCTTGGTTTTCTTTAATTGACAAATATAAAACAAATGATATTGTAACATGTAAAGTAGTAAAATATGCACCATTTGGAGCATTTTTAGAAATAGAAAAAGGACTAGAAGGATTGGTTCATAATTCAGAAATAACAACTCTAAAAAGAGTTACAAAACCAGAAGATGAACTTGAGTTAGGACAAATAGTTAATGCAAAAATTATAAACATAGATAAAGAAAAATTAAAAATAGGACTATCTATTAAAGAATTAGAAGGAACATCTAAAGAATACGGATATGAAGAATATATAAATGGATAGAAAATATTAATGTTTAGTAGATAATAACAAAAAGTAGAGTAATGTAGGGGCGACTAGTAGTCGTCCGCTTCTCACAAAGCCTTGCTAAAAAAAGATAAATATTGTTATGCTGATAGGGGCTAAAGTAAAATTAGATGCAACTAAGTGCCAAGTTGAAATTTTAGAAGAAGTATTAAACTAGGCATTAATTTTGAAAAAGTATAGGAGGAAAAATGAGTAAAACTAAGAAAAGTGGACCAGCTATATTTATGTATTGTGTAATTGCAATGACACTTGTTGTTGCAATAGTTTGCTTTGCTTTATACTATGGAAATATTAATAAAAATGGAATAATTTTATGGATAGGAATAGCATCCTTTACAATAATGTATCATTTATGGATGAGAATCATTATGGGAAATGTTACAAAACTATTTAATATAAATTATAAACAATGGTGGTTTAAAGAAAGAAGATTTGAAAAGAAGTTATACAAAAAATTGCGTGTAAAAAAATGGAAAGGAAAAGCTTTGACATATAATCCAGAACTATTTTCATTAAAAAATTATTCACTAGAAGAAATAGCAAACACTATGACAAAAGCAGAAACAGACCATTGGATTAATGAACTGATTTCACTATCAACTTTGTTATTTGCAATTGCTTGGGGGCACCTTTGTATTTTTTTAGTAACAGCAATTGTTGCAATGCTTTTTGATGCTCAATTTATTGTAATTCAAAGATATAATAGACCGAGAATTGTAAAAATTTTAGAAAAAAGAAAATTTTAAAGGTGCAAAAATGTTTAAAAAAATATATATAGAAATAACTAATATTTGTAATTTAAATTGTGAATTTTGTCCAGATACAAATAGAAAAAAAGAAATTATGAGTCTAGAAAAATTTGAAGAAGTTATTAGAAAAATACATAAATTCACTAAGTTAGTAGCTTTGCATGTAAAAGGAGAACCGCTTCTACATAAAGATTTAGAAAACATACTTAAAATACTTGAAAAATACAATTTAAAAACAAATATAACAACAAATGGAACTTTAATAAAGGATAAACTAGAAATAATTAAAAATTCTAATGCAGTAAGACAAATTAACTTTTCTCTTCATAGTATGGTGCAAAATGAAAATATAAACAAACAATATTTAACTGATATTTTTGAAAGTGTAGAAGAGTTAAAAAATGTTATAATTTCATATAGACTTTGGAATTTACAAAACATTAAAGATAACAATATAAATAATAGTATAATAAAACAAATAGAAGATTATTATAATATTTCAAATTTAAGTAAGCATCTAGTAGAAAACGAATTTATTAAATTAAGAGAAAATATTTTTATAAATCAAGATATAGAATTTGAATGGCCAAACCTAAACAATGAACCTATAATAGAAAAGGGAAGATGCTTAGCATTAAAAGAACAAGTAGCAATACTTGTTGATGGAACTGTAGTTCCATGTTGTTTAGATAACAATGGAGATATACCTCTTGGAAATATATTTAAAGAAACAATAGAAGAGATATTAAACAAAGAAAAAAGTATAACCATTAAAAAGAATTTTGAAAATGGAGTTATAACTTGCAAACTTTGTAGAACATGTGGATTCTTGAAGAGATTAGAAAATAAGAGAAAAAATTAATATTTTATTTGCATGCAAAATTAAATTGCATGCTTTATTTTTATGAAAACTTATGATACAATAACGACGAAGGGAGGAAACTTTATGAAATTAGTAAAACTAGAAGATGCACAAGAATTTAAAAATAGTGATAAATGTAAGGTTTTAGAATACGAGCTAAATGATAAAGATATTAATTTTGGAATTGCTTATATAAGCGGAAGATATCCAGATGAAGGATATTGTGTAAATGAAGAATGTAAAGAATTAATTTATTGCATGGAAGGGCATGGAACTTTAAATAAAAAAGATGAAAAAATAGAATTTAAAAAAGGTGATATTGTTTTAATAGATAAAGGGGAAACTTATTACTGGGATGCTTATTGCACAATAGCAATGCCTTGCGCGCCAGCATGGTACCCTGAACAACATAAATTAATAGAAGAATAGAAAATAAAAGCATGTAACAATTAATATGTTATGTGCTTTATTTTTATATAATCTTATGATAAAATTAAAAAATAAAAAGAGAATCATATGAGCAGCAAATAAATTAAAAGCTGGAGAATAATAAATTAGTAAATAATAAGGTGAAGAATAATCTATGAAAAATGTAATACTTATACATGGATATAATGGAATACCAAAAATATATAATTGGTTAGAAAATGAATTAAAAAATAAAGGATATAAAGTTATAATCCCTGAGTTTCCAACAAGAGAAGGTGTAATATATTCTAAGTGGAAAAACATTATGGATAACTACAAACAAAATCTTAATAAAGATACCATTGTTATTGCACATTCAATTGGAAATGAATTTTTGATAAAATATATATGTGAAAATAATTTAGAAATTGATTTATATATAAGCTTAGCAGGATTTGCAAAAGAGTTTGAATGCGAAAACAGAGATGATTTAAGCAGAGCTTTAAAAGAATTTTTAGTAAATGATAAAGAAAAAAATAAGTTTAAAGAATGTATTAATGTTAGGTATTCAATATATAGTGATAATGACCATATAATACCTTTTGAAGCATTAGAGGAGTATGCTAAAGATATTAATGCGATACCAATACTTATAAAAGGAATCGGACATATGGGAAATAAGAGTGGATTAGAAACTATACCTAAAGTATTAGAAATAATAGAAAAAAGGTGATTAAATTGATAAAAAATTTACTTAAAACGAATATATATGATGTAGATGAAACAATTGTTGTAATGGGAACATGTGTGCCTAGAATGCAACCAAAAGGATTTGATAAAATAAAAGAATTATCAGAAAACATATACGAATTGTGCTTAGAACAAACTCATATAAATATGGCTATAAGCAAAATAGGAGGAATGCTAAGAACAGGTAAAATAAAAAAGATAATTTTTGCAACAGTTGATAAATCTCCTCATTGTGTACAAATACATTATATTGGACAAGAACTTGAAAAAATGATGAATTTAGAAAATGTGATAATTGAAAATTATGTTGTGATAGATGATGAACTTATAAAAATAGAGTCAGAAGTTATATCGTTATCAAAAAATTTAAAAAAATTGAAAGACACTATATAATTGGAGGAAATAAAGATTTATGGATAGTAAAGAAATAGAACAAAATATAATTAATAGGTTAGATTATCATTTTATAAATGTTGCAGATGAAAAAACTGAAAAAATGGTAGAGGAAGGACAAATAGATTATAAAAACCGACTAAAGATAAGAGATCAAATGGCTAATAGCAGTAAAACTGAATATATAAAAAAACGAGGAGGAATAGAGGAAATTGTAAAAACCCAATTGCTATTAGAAGAAAAATTTGAACCTTTAAGAGAACTGTTTATAGAAACTAAAAGATTAGAATTTTTCAAGAGAAAAGCTAAATTGGAACCAGCCTTAAAGGAATTTTATGAAGTATTAAAAGAGCATTTTACTGATGTAGAATCTAGTTGGGAATATAGATCATATATTTCAGAAATATTTGAACTGTCTTATGAAGGAAACAAGTATCCATTTATGAGCGAAATTTCACATGAAATACATGAGAGTGAGCCACAAAAAACATTAGATATACTTGTAAGACAGGTTAGGGAAGAAACATGCACTTTAGGAAGAGGCGAATATTATTTTAATCATAGATGCATGGCAGCTCAAAAAGTTTTAAATGATTTACTTACTAAATATCCAGAAATTGAGAATAAATCAATAGATACTCAAGATGATTTAAATTTACCGGTATATCAACACGTATTTAATCTAGTAAGAATAAACGGAAAAATGTTTGTGATAGATCCAACATATATTCAGTTTTGTACCATAGATAATACAAAAGATTGCCTAGGAATTCCTGGATTTCCAGGTGCCAAACCAGCACATTATCTAATGGAGGATGACAATCAAATAGAATTCCTTCATGAGCTAATTAGAAACGGTTACTTTGAAGCAACAGACGAAAATTTGAAAAGATATTTAGATACATTTGTACTAGCAAATAGAAATTCAAAGTTTTACAAAAATCATCCTAGCTTAAAAACAACTGAAACAGGAATATCAATCCAAGAATATGTAAAAGTATTATTAGGCAAACAACAAGCTTGCTGGGGAAACCCAGAGGAAATGGGGGTATTAAAAAGTGTTGAAGAAGGTAGAGAACACTAAAAAACATAAATTTTTATCTATATAATTATTTGGAGGAAATTGTATTATGGACAATAAAGAAATAGAAAATGAGATATTGAAAATAAAAGAAAGAAATAAAAGAGTAGAATTAGATAAAGCATGGGAAACTAGTTTAATTAGAAAATTATGTATTTGTATATTGACATATATAGTAGTAGTTGTATATTCAATTATTATAAACAAAACTAGTAGTGTTTGGCTAAGTTCATTAGTACCAGTAATAGGGTTTACATTATCAACATTATCTTTAAAATTAGTAAGAAATATTTGGGAGAACAATAAAAAATAGAAAGGGGATTGCTTTATGAGAATAACAAGAAAAGAAGAGGTTAAAGAACCATTAAAAAATGCTGAAGGAGAATTGTTTTATGAAATGTTAGGAAGAGGAGACAAACTAGGAAATTCTGAGCATCATAGTGTGGGTCATGTCGTTGTATTAGCTGGATATTCTACAAATAAACATTATCATCCTGTAGCAGAAGAGACATATTACATTATAAGAGGTAAAGGAACAATGGTAATTGATGAAAAAACTTATAAAGTAAGAGAGGGAGATGCTATATTAATTAACCCCAATGAAAAACATCAATTATTTGCAGATGATGGAGAAGTAGAAGCAATTGTTATATGCGCTCCTGCTTGGGAAATAAATAATACAGTTTTTTGTGAAGATTAATAAGTAGGAAGAATAAAACATGAATATTAGTGTAAGAAAGTTAGAAAAAGAAGACATTGAAAAAATATTACCATTAAGAGTTGGCTTGCAGATATATGATTATGAAGGGAACTTAGGAATAGAGAAAGAAGAATTAGAAGAGAAAACTAAATACTTTTTAGAACAAAACCTAAATCAGGATTTATATATGTTTGGAACATTTGTAGGGGACGAATTAGTTTCAATTTGTGGATTAATAATTTTTAAATATTTCCCAGACGCAAAGGACTTAAGCTGCAAAGTTGGTTATATTACAAGTGTTTTTACAAAAGAAGAACATAGACAAAAAGGATATCAAAGAATGGTATTCGAAAAATGTTTAGATTTTGCAAAAGAACTTGGTATAGTTAGATATAAATTGAGCACAAAAAATCCTAATGCTATGAAAATGTATGCAAGTATGGGATTTAAAGATGATATAAATGCAAAGAAAATGGAAATATTATAAAATTTACAATTAAGTTGGAACGAATGGGAGAATAGTATGAATACAAATGCAAAAGAAAATAATGTATGGAAAAATTTTTTAGTAGCTGATATAGCAGGTAAAGTTATAGGTGCTTTTAAAGATGTGTTTTTAGGAATTTACTTTTTAAAAATAACACAAGGAAGTATAACAGATGTTTCACTTTATTACATAGTCTTTTTTATGACATATTTATTATGCCTATTAGGGGTTAATAAAATGCAGAAAATGAACTTGGTAGTAATGTTTAGAATAGGAATATTTTTAAACCTAATGCAATGTATAATTCTTTTAATAGCAGGTGAGAAAATTTCGCAATATATAATTCCTTTTGCTGTTTTTACTAGTATCGGGAATGCATTTTATTATTATCCTGAACAAATACTAATAAAAAGGGTAAATAAAGAAGATAATTTCCAAAACTATATTACAAAGGACCAAATATTAAAATATACAATTAATATACTTTTACCAATAATACTAGGATATTGTATAAGTAAAAATTCTTATAGTTTAGCTTTTATAGTGCTAATTGTTTTAATATCAATAAGTTTTATCTTTTCATTATTTATAAAAGGATTTGATTTAAAGCATGGAGAAATAAATTTAAAACAATTTTTTGCAAATATCAATAAGAGTGGAAATAAAAGACTAATGATAATATCAAGCTTTAGAACGATTACTAGAGGATTAAGTTCATTTGGAGTTTTAACAACATTAATTACAATAATAACATTTTTAGTAGTTTCAACAGAATTATCATTAGGGAGTATAAGCAGCTTTATAACTATTGTTTCTATTTTAGTTATGTACTCTATAAATAAATTTGTAAAAAGAGAAAAATTATTGAGAATGTTTATACCTATATCAATTAGTCAATGTATAGTTGTAATATTGCTTACTTTTGGAATGGTTTATTTTGATACTAGTAAATTATTACAAATAGGAACTATTACTACAACCTTAGGATTTTTGTTGGTTCTTTTATATAATATTGTAAATGGAATAAGTAATCCTATATTTGATACTCAAAATTCAATTGTTTATTATGAAAGCATGTGCAAACAAAATATAGGGATAGAGGACGAGCCTAATTATGTATTTTGGTTTGAAATAATGATGAATGCATCTAGAAGTCTAGGTTACTTGATTTTAATATTTGTATCTAAAATAGGCTTTGATTTAAATATTATTTGTTTGTTAATAGTAGCTTTTACTTTAATGTATATAGCATATGCATATATATTAAAAAAGATAAATAAAGAATATTTGATATAAAGTTTAATAAAAATATCAATATATATCAATAAAACAATATATAAATAAGGGGATAATGGATATGTGGATTATATATACACTAATTATAATATTTCTTATATTATTAGCAATATCAAAACTAATTTTAAACTTAGCATTTGGGAACAGATGTGAAGGAAACCCTAAACTAAAATATTTTACAGCAGATGATTTTGAGGGATTAGAAGCAAAACCTATTGAATTTAAATCTAATAAAGGTCAAATTTTAAGAGGAAATATATATACAAACAAAGATATAAAAGAATATAAAGGGTTAATAATATTTGTTCATGGAATGGGTGGAGGACATTTAAGCTATACAACTGAAATAAACACATTTGCAAAAGCAGGTTTTATTGTTATGGCATACGACAATACAGGGACTTGTAGTTCAGAAGGAAAAAGTTTAAAAGGATTCTTCCAATCAGTAATTGATTTAAGTTATGCTCTAAAATTTGTAGAAGAAAATAAAGATTTAAACAAATATCCTATTGAATTAGTAGGGCATTCTTGGGGTGCGTATACTGTATGCCAAGTATTGCAATTTAAACCTAATATAAAAGCAGTAGTGGCAATTTCAGGACCTAACGATAGTGCTAAACTTATATGTGATTTTATGAAAAATGAAACAAAAATGAATTGTAGTTTCTTAAAGCCATTTATAAAAATTGTAAATTTCCTTACATTTGGTGCAAAAGGAATAAAAAACACAGTGGATGTCATAAAAGGCACAAGAATACCAGTTTTGCTATTGCATGGGGAATTGGATAAAACAGCACCTTTAGAAAATAGCCCAATATCAAACAAAGAAATAGAGTTAAATAATAATATAAAAACAATAGTATATGAAGGAAGATTTCATAATGCATATCAAACAAAAGAGTCAGAAGAATACTTAAATAACACTTTTGAAAAACTTTCAGAGATTAATAAAAAATATAAAGGTAATCCACCAGAAGATGAAATTAATAAAATATATAGTGGAATAGATTATAAAAAAATGACTGAAGAAGATGAAGGAGTTATGGATACAATAATTAAGTTTTTAGAAGATAATATATAAGAGGAGTGATTCAATGAAAGTTGCAATAGGACAAGATAGTCATAGAATAGATTTTGAAAACAAAGATAAAAAATTAATGTTAGGCGGAGTAGAATTTGAAGAAGAATACTCTTTAAATGGAAATAGTGATGCAGATGTTGTTTTACATGCTATAACAAATGCAGTATCTGGAATTACATGTAAAAATATACTTGGAAAAGTATCTGATGAAATGTGCCAAAGTGGAATTACAGATAGCGAAGAATATTTAAAAGAAGCGTTAAAGTATTTAAATGAAAAAATTATTCATGTATCAATATCAATAGAATGCAAAATGCCAAAAATAAGCCCTAAAATAGAAGAAATGAGAAAAAACATAGCGAGAATATTAAATATATCTGAAAATTCTGTAGGAATAACGGCAACTACAGGAGAAGGGTTAACCGAATTTGGAAAAGGAAATGGGGTTTCAGTATTCACCTGCATTACAGTAGAATAAGTTGCAATGTAGGGACGACCATTGGTCGTCCTCTCTTCGAAGAAATTCTTAAAATGCATTGTAAAAAAACAAAAACTAAATGGAGGATTTTATGGACCAAATATATATAAAAGCAAGAGCCAAAATAAATTTAACACTTGAAATATTAGATAAAAGAGAAGATAATTATCATAATTTGAAATCAGTGTTTCAAAAAGTAAATTTATATGATGAAATATATATTTATAAAACCAATAGAAATGATTTTGAATTAGAAACAAATATAGATGAATTAAATAGTGAAGATAACATTATATACAAAGCATATGTAAAGCTTAAAGAAAAATTTGAAATAATTTCAGGTGTAAAAGTAGTATTAAATAAAAGAATACCTATGCAAGCTGGAATGGCAGGAGGAAGTACAGATTGTGCAAGTTTTATATTAGGTATGAACAAGCTATTTGGCTTGAATTTAACTCAAAAAGAATTTATTACTTTAGGTAAAAGTCTAGGCGCAGATGTTGTACCATGTTTGTATAATAAAGCTGTCCTTGCAGAAGGTATAGGAGAAATTATTACAAAAATAGATACAAGATTTAAATACTATATTGTAGTTATAAAACCTGAGTTATCTTGTAATACAGGAGAAATGTTTAAAAAGCTAGATAAAAGAGAAAGAATTGTAAAAATAGATAATAGTCAAAATGTAGTAAAAGCTTTGGAGAATAATGATATTGAATTATTATCAAATAATTTATATAATACTTTTGAAGAAGTTGTAGAAGCTAAAAGTATAAAAGATGAACTTATAAAAAACAAGGCTTTAGGAGCACTTCTTACAGGTTCTGGTTCATGCGTTTTTGGCATATTTAAAAATAAAGAGGATGCAAAATTTGCATATAACAATTTAAAAGATAGATATAAAACATATATATGTACGTCATACAATTCTTTAAGGGAGGGAATGTAATGATAGTAAACAAAACAGTAACAGCAGTAATATTAGTTGCAGGAAATAGTACAAGATTTGGTCAAAACAGAAATAAAAACTTTGAACTTATAAATGGCAAAAGCATATTATCATATAGCATAAATGCTTTTAATAAAAACCAATACATAGACAATATAATTGTAGTTATAAAACAAGATGATAAAGAAACAGTTGAAGAGATAATAAACCAAGAAAAAACAAATAAAAAAATAGATATTGTACTTGGTGGGAATTCAAGACAAGAATCAGTATATAACGCAATAAAAAATACAACATCAGAAATTGTAATTATACATGATGGAGCAAGACCGGCAATAAAGCAAGAGTATATAAATAGTGCAATAGAAGAAATGGCTAATTTTAAAGGTGTTACAATAGGTGTGAAATCTAAAGATACAATAAAAATTACTGATGACAATGGAATTGTTTTAAATACAACTAAAAGAACTAACACATGGATTATACAAACACCACAGTGCTTTGATAGGCAAATATTGTTAAATTTACATGAAAAATATAAGGAAACGGAGGCAACAGATGATTGTATGCTTCTTGAAAAAGGTGGTTACAAAATAAAAATAATAGAAGGAGATTATACAAATATTAAGGTTACTACTTATGAAGATATTGATATAATAAAACAATTTATAACATAGCGTAGAAATATGTAGGGGTCGCACTCCTGGGCGACCCGCCTAAGGAGGAATAGTAAATGAAAAAAAGAATTGCAATATTTGGTTCAACAGGGTCAATTGGAACAAGTAGTTTAAATATAATAAGAAATAATCCTAAAAATTTTGAAGCTGTTACTTTGGTTGCAGGCAATAATATTGAAAGATTGATAGAACAAATAAATGAATTTAATCCTAAACATGTATATATCAAATCAGAAGAAAACAGCAAAATTTTAAAATCAAAATTTAAGGATCTAGATATATACTATGGAGAACAAGGAATGAAGGATATATCTAATTTAATTGATTATGACATAGCGGTATCTGCACTTGTTGGAATTGCAGGATTAGAACCTACATACAATATGATAAAAAATGGTAAAACTGTAGCACTTGCAAATAAAGAAGTTTTGGTTGCAGGAGGAGAATTAATTATAAATACAGCAAAAGAAAAAAATGCTACATTACTTACTGTAGATAGTGAGCATAGTGCAATAATGCAATGTTTAAATGGAGAAGAGAATAATCCAATAGACAAAATATTACTTACCGCTTCTGGAGGGCCATTTTTTGACAAAGAAATAACAGATAATATAACAGTAGATGAGGCTCTAAATCATCCAACATGGAGCATGGGTAAAAAAGTAACAATAGATTCAGCTACAATGATGAATAAAGGGTTTGAAGTAATAGAAGCAAAATGGTTATTTGATGTAGAACCAGAAAAAATACAAGTTGTTGTTCATAAAAAAAGTTTAGTACATTCTATGGTACAATTTGAAGATGGAACAATTATGGCAAATATTGGACCAAAATCAATGGAAATTCCAATAGCTTATGCATTAAACTATCCTAATAGATTAAAAAACAATTTAGAAAAATTAGATTTATTTGACGTAAGAACTCTCGAATTTGAAAGACCAGATTTAGAAAAATTTAAATGTTTAAAACTAGCTTTTGAAGCTATAAAAAAAGGCCATAGCTATCAAGTTGTATTAAATGCAGCAGACGAAGTATTAGTAAATGCATTTTTAGAAGAGAAAATAAAATATACAGACATTCCAAACATAATGGAAAAAATGCTAGAAATGCATAATGGAGAAAAACTAGATACAATAGACAAAATATTAGAGTTAGATAAAAGAGTAAGAGAAGAGACAGAGAAATTGATTGGCTGAGAAGAGCGTCCGGACGTGAAGTCATAAAATTTCATTTTGTTAAAAATGGAATTTTTGCCTCCGTCCCAGCGACTGGATGTTGATATGTTTCGGGTCGCCGAGGTGCTAGCCCTGTTGGAGAAATGAGGAATATAATGGATAATAAAGAATTTATAATTACAGAACAAAATGTCAGTCAGTATGCTGATGAAATAGGAATGTGGATAAAAGAACACATAGAAAATGCTAATGCAAATGGTGTTGTTCTAGGAATGAGTAGTGGAATAGACTGCAGCGTTGTTGCAGGGCTATGTAAAAATGCTGGTGTAAATACTCATTTAGTATTATTACCTTATGGAACAGATATGAATAATTCAAAAAGTTATTCAGATGCAATGGAATTAATAAATAAGTTTAAATTTGATTACCACATGTTTGATATAAAACCAGCAGTAGACAATATACAAATATCTGATGATTTTATAAAAGATTTTAATGAGAATAATGTTAAACTTGCAAAAGCAAATATCAGACCTAGAATGAGAATGATATATTTATATCAATATGCACAAACAAATAATCTTTTAGTGATAGGTACTAGCAATTTATCAGAACGCACAGTAGGATATTCTACAAAATGGGGAGATGGAGCATCTGATTTTAATCCATTAGGAATGATTACAAAAAGAGAGGTATATATACTTGCAAAATATTTAGGAATTCCAGAGTGTATAATAAAGAAAAAACCTTCAGCAGATCTTTGGGAAGGACAAACAGATGAAGAAGAATTAGGCATAAAATATGAACAAATAGATGAATTTATTTTAAATGGAACATCTGGTGATGAACAAATAGATAAATTAATTAAAATTAAAAATGAAAGAGCTATGCATAAATTAAACCCAATACCGATTTTTAATAAATAGAATATTTAAAAGTATGGAGAGAAAGATGATAACATATAGAAAAATTAATAAGAGTGAAATAAATGAATTAAGAATATTAGCAAATGAAGTTTTAAATAATTTGGAAAGAAAAGAATTTCTTATGAATCTAGGAGAAGAAGAAATTAATAAAATGCTTGATGATAATAAAATAATGTATGGTGCATATGACGGAGAAAAACTAGTAGGTTGTGCACAGTTAAATATGGAAAAATCTAAAAAATTAGATAATGTTAAAAAACTTATAGATTTAGATAGTGATAAAGTTGCGAAATTTGGAAAATATTTGGTTTTAAAGGACTATAGAAATAGAGGAATTATGAAGGACTTAGAAAGATTATTAATAGATGAAGCTGATAGAATGCAGTATAAATATATTATTATATTAGCACATCCAGAAAACATTCCATCAAATAAAGCTATTATAAATACAGGAGCTAAACTAGTTAAAACTGCTAATTTTGGAGAAAATTTAAGAAATATTTATTTGTTAGAATTATAAAGGAGTCTACAATATGAAAGATTTTATGGATATACATTTAAATGGACAATTAGAACTATATTTATCAAGAAATATTAATAAAAATGATTATGACATATTCTTAAGTGATATTATAGATGATGAGTTTTGGAATTTTGCATATTTAAAAAATAAAAATGTAAATTTTAAAAAAATATGGGAAGAAATAAAAGACAAGATGATAAATGAGAATAGAAAACCATTACTATATATAACTTCTTTAATCAATAATGAGCAAGTTGAGAAAGAACTAAAACAAAATAATATGAATGTTTTATATACAGATGTTTGGATGACTATTGAGAATTTAGAACAATTTAAAGAATATGATAGTAAAATTGATTTTGAAATAAATAAAGTAGATAATAAATTGAAAAACAAATTTATTCAAGCGATTATGGACGGATTTTCAGGAGATAACCCAGAAGATCCTTATGAAAGTTTATCTGATGGATATAGGGTTGCATTAAATGAAAGTTTTAAACAAAGTAATACTGAATATAAAGTAGTACATTATTTGGGATTAAAGCGTAGTGAAGCAATAACTACAGCAACTGTTATACAGCACAAAGATAAGGCCATTATATATAATATTACAACAAATAAGAAATATCAAAAATGTGGAGCATGCAAAAAAACAATGTCATACATTGTAAATGATTTAAAAAACAATGGAATAAAAGCTATATGTCTACAAACAGAAAGAGGATTTTATACAGAACAAGTATATAAAAATATGGGATTTGAAGAAAAAATGATAGGAGAGGCATATATAGAACAAAGCTAAGGAGTAATTTATGAGTAAAGCATATTGTATAGTTAAAAGTTTAAATAAAGAAGCAATAGATATTATTACAGGCAATGACATTGAATTAACAATAAATCAAACAGGAAATATTCCTAGTAAGGATGAATTAATAAAAATAATAAAAGAGTATGATATCCTTATAATAGGAATCAGAACAAAGTTAGAATCTGACATATTAAAATATATAGATAGTCCTAAAATAATAGGAACATTATCTATTGGATTAGATCATATCGATAAGGAGTTTTTTGAATCAGATTTTGTAAGCATTGTTAATATAAAATTAGCAAATACCGTTTCTGTAGCAGAGCATATTTTTTCACTTATCTTAGCACTAAATAAAAGGATGTTTGAATCTAATTATCTTGCGCTAGAAGGAAATGCATCTAGAACAACAATACATGAAAGACCAGATGACATATATAATAAAACATTAGGATTGATTGGGGCAGGAAATATAACTAAAGAAGTTATAAAAATTGCGAAAGTTTTTAATATGAAAATGATATGCCATACTAAGAATCCAAATAAACATACAGATTTATTAGAAGAAGGAATTAAGTTTGTTCAATTAGATGAATTACTTAAACAAAGTGATATTATAAATGTGTGTGTTCCATTAACTGATGAAACAAGAAACTTGATTTCCGAAGAAAAGATAAAATTAATTAAACCTACAGCTACATTTATAAATGCGTCAAGGGATGAGATTGTGGATATAAATGCATTAATTAAATATGCTGATTTACATGATACATTTTATGTTGGACTAGATATAGATTTAGATAATTATAGAGAACTATTTTGTAAATACAGGAGTAATGTTATTGTTACACCACATTTAGCAGGAATTTCAAAACAAGCAATAAATAGAATGGACATAGAATTAGCTAATAATATAGTAGAAAAATTTAGAGAGATATCAAATAAATAAAATTGAAGGTGATATTATGAAAATAAAATTTTTAGGAACTGGTGGAGTATTAGGTGTGCCAGTATGGAACTGTGAATGCAAAGCATGTAAAAGTGTAGACAGAAAGAATAAAAGATATAGATCTTCATTAATGGTAGAAATTGAAGATAAAGTAATTATAATAGATTTTGGACAAGATTTTAGAAATCAGCTATTAGAGAACAATATTAAAAAAATAGATTATGCATTTTTAACACATGCTCATAGAGACCATATGGGTGGAGTAGAACAGTTATCTACAGCGAACAACTGTATATTTGAAGCATCTAAAGAAGTTTTAGAACAATTTTATGAAAGAGAAGGTAGTAGCAAAGACTGGCTTAAAACAAGAAATAAAACATTACAAATAAATCCTTTTGAAAAAAAGAGAATTGGAGATGTAGAAATAGATACAGTAAAATTAGAACATAAAAAAGATTTTACAGATTCAGTTGTACATTGCAATGGATATATTTTTAAAAGCCCTAAATTTAAATTTGCATATATGACTGATTATAATAAAATATTAGAACCAGAGAAAGTAAAAGATTTAGATTTAATAATATCAGATGGAAACGGTTTTGAAAACATGGGACATGGACATGTAGGAGTAAAAGGAAGCATAGAAGTATATAAAAAATTAAATCCTAAAAAGATGATATTAACACATATAAGACATACAACAGAGCATAATGAAATGCAGGAATTTGTAGAACAATATGGAAACATTGAAATTGCTTATGATGGAATGGAAATAGAAGTGTAAGGAGTATTTTATGAAAATAGGAATAGATGTAGATAATACCATAACAACTACTTTGCCAGTATTAAAAGAATATTGTAAAAGATATAATGATGAAGTTGTAAAAAGAGATTTAAAAATGAATGAAAAAGGATATACAACAACAACTCTTTACAACTGGAATCCAGAAGAAAATTTAATATTCTGCAATAAATATTTACATGAAATTTTTTCGCAATCAGATATAAAAGAAAATGCTGTAGAAATAATAGAAAAAATAAAAAGTGAAGGAAACGAGATACATATAATAACAGCAAGAAGTGAGCCGACTGTTATTGAGCCATATAATATTACAAAAAACTTCCTAGATGAAAATAATATTGCTTATGATAAAATAGTAGTAAATTGTAAAGATAAATGCACATACTGCAAAGAAAATGATATAGATATAATGATAGATGATGAACCACGAAATATAAATTCTATTTCTGAAATAATGCCAGTAATTGCTTTTGAAGGAATACACAATGAAGAATGTGTAGGAAATAATATTATTAAAGTAAATAATTGGAATGAAGTGTATGAAGAATATAAGAAACTAGTATAAAATGGAGGAAATAATGAAAATAGGAATAGATATAGATGGAGTTATAACAGATTTATCTAGATTTTACTTAGATTATGGAGCAAAATATGCTTTTGAAAATGATATAGATAAAATTGCAGAGCCAAATGGTTATGAAATAGAGGACATATTAGGTTTGCAAGAAGGACAACATATAGAATTTTGGAAAAAATATGATGAGTTTTATACAAAAAAGATATATACAAGAGAATTTGCAGCTGAGGTAATAGCAAGATTGAGACATGATAATCATGAAGTATATTTAATAACTGCAAGAAAACCACAAGAAGAAAAGTGGACAAAAGATTGGTTAAAAGAAAATAATATATATTACGATAAGTTAGAATTTACAGAAGAAAAACTAGATTATTGTAAAAAGAATAATATAGATATAATGATTGAAGACAACATAAAAAATATTTTAACAATATCTAAATTAATACCAGTAATATGCATGGATACTAAATATAACCAAAATTGCGAGGGAGATAATATAACAAGATGTTATAGCTGGTATGATATTTATAGTAAGATAAAAAACACATATGAAAAATAAGTAGGAGAAAAAGATGAAAGATAAAAAAGAATTAAGAAAAATAAGAAGAAATAATGCTCAGTTATATCCAATTTACAAAATGTTTTCATGGGATTTACTATTCTTTTATTCAATAGAATTCCTATTTCTTACAATTACAAAGAAATTAACAGCTTCAGAAATATTAATTGTAAATGGTTTTTATTTATTTTTTAGTATTGTAATGCAAATACCAGCAGTTATAATTACAGATTTTTTAGGGAAAAGAAAAAGTATTATATTAGGTAATATATTTATGATATTTTATATATTAATTTTAATATTACTTCCAGGTTTAATTAGTATTGTATTTGCAAATTTAATATTTGCATTAGCATATGATGTGAAAAAGATTGCAGAGACTAATTTGGCATATGATTCTGTTTCAACACATGGAGGAGAAGGATTATACTCAAAATTAGATGCAAGAGGTGGGAGTTGGTATTATATATTAGATGGAATAGCTTCTTTAACAGCAGGTTATTTATTTGTAATAAACAACTACTTACCAATGTTTATTTGTTTAGCATTTATTATTATTTCGACAATATTATCTTTTAAATTTAAAGATGTTTATGAAACCAAATATAAAAAATCAAACATTACTAATACCTTAAAAGAATATTCGGGAGATATAAAAACTTCTTTTAAATTCATTCTAAGATCAAGAAGAATGAAAGCTTTTGTAGTGTTCCAAATAGCAATATTTAGCTTGATAGAAATTATAAGTACTTATAGTAATGATTTATTAGTAACTATAGGAGTACCAGAAGAACAATTTTCAATTATATTTTCAGTACTTACATTAATAGGAGGAATTTCTCTTTCTCTTAAAAAGACAATAGAAAAGAAATTTAAGAATAGAACTTTAGCATTTTTATCTTTAACATATGTTTTTGCTTGTATAATAATAGGAGCAATTTCAAGTATATATACAGGAATGTCAATAATTCCTATCATATTAGTTATGCTTGCATTACATAGAATATGTGAATCAGTATGGTACATATTAGAATATAAATATCTAAATAATTTTACAACAGAAGAAATGAGAAACAAAATAATGTTTTCATATGAATTTATAGGAGCAATAGGAGCAAGTATTTTTTCAATATTAGGAGGATTACTACTAGATATAATAAGCGTTGAAAATGCATATTTAATTGTAGGACTAGCATTTTTAGCTATTATGGTAGTTGTTTTAGACTATATGAGAACAAGAATAGGACTAAAACCAGAGGAATATAAAAAAGAAGATATAGAACTTGTAAATATAAAATAAGAGGTAGAAAAATGGCAATGATAAAAGTTGAAAATTTAGTAAAAACATATCAAGTAATTGAGAAAGAAAATGGTCTTTTTGGATATTTTAAAAATCTAATAAAACCTAAATATAAAAAATTCGATGCAGTAAAAGGCATAAATTTCAGTATAGAAGAGGGAGAATTAGTTGGATATATTGGAGAAAACGGAGCAGGAAAATCTACTACAATAAAAATGTTAACAGGTTTACTTACACCTACATCAGGAAAAGTCATAGTAAATAATATAGAGCCATACAAAAAGAGAATTGAGAACAATAAAAATATTGGAGCAGTATTTGGACAAAAAACTCAGCTTTGGTGGGATTTACCTGTAATTGAATCATTTAGACTTATTAAAAAAATGTATAAAATTCCAGAAGGAGAATATAGAAAAAATCTAAAGAAATTTACAGAAATATTAGAATTAGATGAGTTATTAGAAAAACAAGTAAAAAATTTGAGTTTAGGACAAAAAATGAGATGCGAAATAGCAGCAACCTTTTTGCACAATCCTAAAATAGTATATTTAGATGAACCTACAATAGGATTAGATGTTTTTGTTAAAGAAAATATCAGAAAATTTATAAAAGAAATAAATAAAGAGAAAAACGTAACAGTTATACTAACAACACATGATTTGAAAGATATTGAAGATGTATGTGACAGAATAATATTGTTGGATAAAGGGCAAATAATTTATGATGGAAGTAAACAAAAATTTAAAGATACATATGGTAAATACGTAATAGCAGAGTTTACTGTTAAAGATAAAAAATTAAATATAAATGACAATATAAAAATAGATGAAATAGAAATATTAGAAGAGACAGAAAATCAATTAAAACTAAAATTCAAACATGAGGAAACAACTATTGTAAAAGTAATGGAGCAAATATCTAAATATTGCAAAATAGAAGATATACACATGAAAGAAGCAGAATTAGAAGATATATTAAAAGAAATATACAAAGGAGCACACAAATGTTAAAAACTATGCTAGGACTTGCAAAAATGCAATTTAACCAGTATAACATTTATAAATCAAATTTCTATTTATGGACATTAAATAGAGTTATAGAAGTAATAGTATATATATTTGTATGGCAAGCTATATATAATCAAACAGGAGATGCAGGAGGATTTACTATAAGTCAATTAGTTACCTACTATATTTTAACAGCATCAATAAGACCAATCGCACTATTTAGTATTAATTCAGATATAGCACATTCTATACGAAATGGGAAAATTAATAAGGAATTATTAAATCCTATTACATATTTTCAATATTGTTTTGGAATTAATTTAGGAGAAATGGCATTTGCTTTACTTATTGGAATTGCAACATTTGCAATTTGTAGTATATTATGGACAATAACTTTACCTGTAAATTTTGCTAGTTTTATATTATTTGTAATAGTAATAATGTTAGGAATACCATTAACATTTTTTATTGAACTAATAGTAGGAACTGTTGGATTTTACAGCAGTTCTATTTGGGGAATGGAAATATTAAAAGATTCAATTATATCTATTTTTTCTGGAATGATTGCACCAATTGCTTTATTTCCAATGTGGTTTAAAAAAATAGCAAATATATTACCATTTAAAGACTTAATATATACTCCAATAAATATTTGGTTAGGACAAGTACCTACAAATGAAATAATCTTTGTAATATTAAAGCAATTAATATGGACAATAATTTTATATGTAATTGCAAAAATATTTTTTAATTATTCTATTAAAAAAATAACAATAAATGGAGGATAAAATGGCTAAAGCTTTAGATAATATAAAATTGTATTTTTCGTTTTTGGGTGCGTCATTAAGAGAAATGCTAATATATAGACTAGATTGTTTAGTAGGAATGGTATCTCAAATTATTACTCAATTAGTAGAAATAATATTTATATGGATAGTATTTCAAAACACAGAAAATTTAGCTGGATGGAACTTTAAACAGATTCTATTATTATATGGCATAACTTTAATTTCAGTTGCACTAAAAACATTCTTATTTGACGGCTTGTACGAATTAGGCCCTACATATATAAGAAATGGAGAATTTGATAAAATATTATTAAGACCAGTTCACCCAATAATATCTATAATAGGATCAACAAAAGAATTTGTAGCATTTGGATATTTAGTACTAGGATTAGTAATGACAGTTAGCATGTTTATTGAACTTGCTATACCAGTAACGGTATCATTGATTATAAAATTAATTGTATTCAGTGTATGTGGAGCTGCAATTATTGGTGCAATTAATACAATATTTAGTATTACATCATTTTGGACACATAGGTCAAATGAAATAATATGGTCATTTGATAGGATTTATACATTTGCACAATATCCTATTGATATTTACAGTAAATTTATAAAAATATTGATAACTATAATATTACCATTTGCATTTGTTGCATATTATCCAACAATGAATTATTTAGGAATGGATAAATATATGCTTTATTTATCACCATTGATTGCAATTGCATTATGGATAATTGCAGTTAAAATATGGGATAGAGCATTAAAGAAATATAGAAGTACTGGAACTTAAAAAAATCCTCTGTGAAATTGATCACAGGGGATTTATATTATTGGTATATAAATATTAGTAGTAATTTCTCCTTCATATTCTTCTACATCAGGAATTGTATCTAAATTATAGCCTAAATATGGTATAACACAAGCATATATCATATTAGTAAAGCTACTAATATCCATTGCTTCTCTGCTATCAATACTAAATTTTAAGAAAGTTTTATTTTCTATTACATAACTTTTACTTCCTTTAAAATTACATGTACTAGCTATATGGTATGTAGCCATTTGAGGCTTTTCGGTGAATTTATCATATTCTATTATTCCATATCTTTTATCTTCAAAAATAAACTCCTTATTTGCAAGCATTTCATCCCAAAAAGGTGAAGCAACATTAGGAATAATTTCTATTGGCATTGATTTACTTACACTATATAAATTAAAAGATATGTTTTTTACTATTGAATAATTTATTTCTTCAGAAGTTTTACTAACCTTAGTAAAATCAAAAACCGGTAAAGCTTTTAATTTATTTTTGTTTTTATAAATATCCTTTGGACTGAATCCCATCATTTTCTTGAATGCTCTTCCAAAAGAAGTTGCAGATTCATAACCATATTTAACAGAAACGTCAATAACTTTTACTCCATTTAATAAATCTGTACAAGCAACAGTTAATCTTCTTTTCCTTATATACTCAGCTAAAGACATGTTTGTTACAAAATAAAATATCCTATGAAGAGAATACTCATTAACACATAAAATATTTGCAAGTGTTTTGTATTCCAATTCTTTGTCCAAATTATCTTCTATATATTTAATTAGTTCATTTAATTTATCAATACTACCTTTAAACATAAAAACACTCCTATATAAAATTATACCACATTTACATAACTTTGAATAGACTTTTTTGATATCTAAAAAGTTGATTTTTAAAATTATTGTAAACCGTATTGACATTGTTCCGAAAATGGTATAAAATATAGATAGTGTTCCGAACTCAGAACAATACAAAAAAGGAGGTGAATTGAATGGGATACTTAACAGTAAAACAATTTTCAGAAAAATGGGGAATTTCAGAGAGAAGAATAATAAAGCTTTGTATGGAAAACAGAATAAACGGTGCTGTGAAAAATGGAAGAAGATGGAGTATACCAGAAGACACACTTAAACCATACGATAATAGAACTAATATTTCTGAATATGTTAAAACCAAAAAAACTGTAGCAGTCATAAATATCGATACAGATATTGGTTACCATTTAATTTCACTTTTAAAAAAAGAAGGATATTCAATAACGGGAATTTGTGAAAAAATTGAAAAGGTAAATGCAAAAAACGTACCAGACTTACAATTAATAAAAACTGATTATAGTAACATAGACAATATTTTTAAAGCTATTGAAAAAACAGAAAAATATTATGACAGTTTAATTTTTATAGAGTCAGAAAAATTAGGAAAAAGCAGTGAATTAATAATAAGAGAGTTTTCTAAAAAGATGAATTGTACATCAAGTATAGTACTAGTAAATAATTATGGAGATGTAAAAGAAAAACTAGAGCAAAAATTGTCAAAAGAATTTAAACAAGAGATAGGACTTAGAATAAATGCTGTAAATTTAGATATTCCAACTACAGGTAATTTACTAATTAATTATAAAGAAATAGCTACAGATATTGTTAATATGGCTACTAAGTATAAAAATACAACAGGAAATTCTATAACAACTGATGGTGATTATATAGAATTTGATAAAAATGGAAAAACAAAGTCATTTGGTGCAGGAGAGTTTTATAGAGTTTTAGATTATTATTTTAAAAGTCTAAATAAAGATTCATATTTATGGTGTGCGTCTACAATGATGGAAGATGAGTGGACAGAAGAACCGGCAGAAATGAATTTTAGAGTATCAAATTTAGATGCTGCAAATAGAGGTGCAAAAATAGATAGAATTTTTATATTCAGCAAAAGTAAAATAAAAGAATTCAAAAATAACAAAACATTAAAAATATATATGCAAAGCAATATAAATACACTATTTGTTGATTATGACGAAATTATGAAGAAGAACCCAAAATTAATAGATATAGTTGGAAACGGCTGGGACGGAATTGACAAAAACACTTTAATACTTGATTTACCAGCAGGAAATAAAGAAAGAGGTTATGTTTCTATAAATAGAAAGGAGGTAGAAGAGGCATATAATTGTTTCCGAGAACTTAAAAAATATTCTAAAGATTTAAAAGAAGTACTAAAGAGTTAAAATTAATTGAAATGTAGAAAGGATTTTTAAATGAGTAATTTTATAGAAAGAATTAAACAATTAACAGACAAAAGAAAAACTTATAGTACTTCAGAAATAGAAGTAAGAGTAAAACAAAATTTGGAAAATGAATTTGATAAAGAAATTTTTATTTATAAAAGAGAGATAATGGAAATTGCTAGTTTATATAAATATCCTACGTTTATGGTAAGAGCAACAAACATAGAGGATGATAAAGATATTGTAGAATATAAAATAATAGCTTTACCAACAGGAAGAACAAAATTTTTAGATTATTTAAATCCAGAAAAATCAGACAAAAGTAAAGTGCGTTTTTATAATTTTAAAGACCTTTGGTATAAAACTTTTGGCGAGGAAATATCAAATGGAAGAAAATTCACAACAGATGAATTGAAAGGATTTCAAAAGATTTTTAAAGCAAAAATGGAAATGGCAAAATATCAATGTTTATATGAATTAAAATATAAAGATTCGTATACAGGTGAAAGAAAATTTAAAGGTTCAAAATACTTTGGTGGATATTATGATAGTAATGAAGATGGAAATAGAATATTTGAACAAATAAATTGCGATAGTAACATTAAATTACAAGAAACTTATAGTTGTTGCAGAGATGATGCTCCAAAAGAATTGATATATGAATTATTATCACAAGAAATAGAGGAAAATCTAAGAAGAATTGAAAAAGAATATTCAAAAGAAAAAATAAAATCAGAAATAGATGAATTTTTGAATTTGGGTGGATCAATTGGAAGAGTTACAAGATTAAACATTGTTGACGGAGAAAATGAGCAAACAGATATTGCAATGTATCACAGAGGACTTTTTAAAAGTTATAAAGAGACACCTTTTGAATTAATAAATTTATACACAGTACCTGTAGGGAGAAAAAACAATGAGTATGACGCAATTTATTTCACTAAAGATGCATTAAGTAAAATTGTTGAATTAAAAGATTTGATAAAATAGGAACAACAAAGAAGTACTAAAGAACTAGAAGTGTTAAGAGTATAGAAAGGAAATTGATTATGAATAATTTTATAAAAGAACTTAGAGATTCAACTAAAAAAGAAAAAACATATACTAGTTCAGAAATTGAAGTAAGGGTAAAGGAGAATATAAATAATAAATCTAGTAGAGAACCTTTTATTTATTTAAGAGAAGAAGAGAACGCTCCTAATTTATACGAACATTCTACAGCAAGGATAAAAGCTACAAATATTGAAGATAGCGAAGATTTTATAGAATATAGATTGCATGGGATGCCAGGAGGAAGAGCAGGGTTTGGAGGATATATATATCCAAAAGGTTTAGATAAAAATCAGATGAAATTTTATAGTTTTAATGATTTTTGGTATGCATTTTTTGGTGAAATAATTTCATATCAACGAAAATTTACAATAGATGAATTAAAGGGAATTCTACAAATTTTTAGGGCAAGAATGAAAGACGCTAAATATCAATGTTTATATGAAGTTAAATATAAAGATTCTTTTGATGGGATAAGAGATTTTAAAGGTTCGAAATATTTTGGCGGCACTATGCAAGGAGAAACAAGACGATTTGATCAAATAGAAGGTGAAGATAATATAAAACTAGAAGAAAATTTTCCTATTTATGATACGATTTCAGACATCAACATAAAAATAGGGCAAGGAGACTCAATTAAATTAGGAGAATGCTATGGAGGCACTAGAACAGAAAGTAGTAACGAGTCACCTTTTGAATTGATAAATGTATATAGTGTTTTTAAGAAAAGCAGAGTGTATGATGAGCCGTATTTTACAAAAGAAGCATTAAGTAAGATTATAAAAAGAGAAAAGGAAAGAGGTATATAAAATGAGTGAATTAGTTTATAAAGAAATTGAAAAGAAAGATGAAAAACAATTAAGAGAGTTAATAAATATTGTACTTGGGAATTTAGAAAGACCAGAGTTCTTTATTCCTTATGAAGAATGGGAGCTTGAGCAAATTTTTGATAAAAATTATGCGCCTTTACATGGAGCATATGATGGTGATAAACTTGTAGGTATGGCTCAACTATACGTAAAAAGAGAAATGCTTCAAGAATTTATAGATGTATTAGGATTAAATGATTATAAGGTGTGCGAATTAGGGGGTAATCTTGTTCTTCCAGAATATAGAGGAATGGGAATAATGAGAAAATTGATAGAAATGCAAACAGAATTAGCAAGAGAATTAGGATTTGATTATATTATATCAATGGCACATCCTGATAATATAGGAAGTAATAAAGCATTACAAAGATTAGGATTAGAATATGTAAAAACAACAACTGTAGCAAATGGACATTTAAGAGATATATATCAAATGAAATTATAGAAAAGAGGTGGGAAAATGGAACTAACTCTAGAATATATATTATCACAAGTATTTATAATAATTAGTTATTTGTTTTTGGTATTAAGTTATCAAGCAAAATCAAGAAAAACCATTTTAATATATAGTTTTGTATCATTGATTGCAAATGGAATATCATATGTGTTTTTACAAGCATATACTGGACTTGCAATGTGCTTTGTAGCGCTATTTAGAAATATTATATTTATGGTTGATGAAAAGAAAAATGGAAAAAGTGAGAAAATATCAAAAAAAGATATTGTTATATTAGCTGTACTATATCTAATATCATTATTATCAACAGTGTTTACATATGATGGATTCTTGAGTCTACTATCTGTTTTTGCAACAATGTTATATACATATTCTGTATGGCAAAAGAAAACAACTATATACAAAATACTAGGATTACCAATAGGAATATTATGGATAGCATATAATATTTATATAATGTCTATATTTGGAATAATATTAGAAAGTATTTTAACTATATCTGCAATATACGGATATTTTAAAGAGAAGAAAAATAAACAAATTTAATATCAAAAAAGTAGAGAAACACCTTTTAATTAAATCTATAATTATAATAGATTTAATTGGAGGTGTTTTTATATTGAACATATACAATTTTAATAAAAACATAAACGGACTTAATAATATAAACGAAGGAGAATATGCTAATTTCATGCTTAGCAATATTGAAAACGGTATTGCAAATGAATTAAATATGGAATTTGATAGTAAAAATCCATATATGGATAAAGAAATAAAATTTTAAAGGATTAACAAATGAAAAATAATGTAATAACAATTGGACTAAAAGGAACAAAAAGATATATTTTTTTGCTCCTTATTTTAAGTATAATTTTTTCTTATTTAACTTTGCAAACAGCAATATATGTAAAATATGCGATAGATAATGTAATATACAATAATTATGAGAACTTACCTGTAATTATTAAACAAATATTAACAAATAACTATATGCATAATTTACTAATAATATCAGCAATTATTATTGTAATTAATTTATTGCTTATGTTTGTGAGTTATTTAAGAAATGTAATAACAAGTAAGTTTAAGTTAAAAATAAATGCTAATGTAAAATTAGAATTATTTAAACATGTATTAAAACTAGAATACAAAAGCTATAATTCATATGATAAAACTGAGATTTTACAAAGAATTACAGAAGATGCAGATATTTATTCTAACTTTTTTAATAATCAGTTTAATATGATAATTGATATTATATTTCTAACTATTTTTATAATAACCGAAACAGTTGGTTTAAATATAGCTATAACAATATATTTTGTAATTACTTTTTTGATTATGATATTGTTTTCTTTTTGGTATTTGAAAAGATTGGACAAGCAAATAGAAGAATGTATTAGAACTAGGAAAAAATTATTAGGCGCAACAATGTTAAATCTTAATAATTTTAAATTAATAAGGATGCTAAATAAACAAAATGAAGAAAAACAGAGATATAAAGTTTTAAATGATGAATGTACTGAGAGTAATGTAAAATTAATAAAACTAATTTTATTTTATGAAATCATGAGTGATCACATTACATATTTAAGAACTCCAATTATATTTATAATCGGAGGAATGTCTGTTATAAATGGAACAATGACTATACGGAGGAATAACAGTATTATTAAATTATGCAGAAAAGATATTTGACTATTTTCTACAATTAGGAGCGAACTTAGATTCAATTGATGAGTTTTATGCGATAAGTAAAAAAATAAGTAAAATGCTTAAATTAAAAGAAGAGAGCAATGATAAAGATTCATTTGAACTAAATGGGGATATTATTTTTAGTAACGTAAGTATACTTACTGGAAATAAATCAATGCTAAAAGATTTAAACTTTATTATACAAAAAGGAGAAAAAGTTGCAATTCTTGGTGATAATGGAAGCGGAAAGAGTTTATTATCAAAAGCTATATTAGGATTTAATGAATATAACGGGAATATATATATCAATAATCATAATACAAAAAGGTTAAATAAAAGCAATATAAGAGAATATGTAGAATTAGTTGATGGAAATTCATATTTATTTAAAGGCACAATTTTAGAAAATGTTTTATTAAAAAACGGTGAAACAAGCAACATAGATAAGATACTTAAAGATGCAGAAATATATGATGACATTCAAAGATTTGAAGAAAAAGAAAATACTTTTGTTGGTGAAAGAGGAACAAAACTTTCAGGAGGACAAAAACAAAGAATTTCAATAGCAAGAACATTAGTAAATGATAAACCAACAGTTATTTTTGATGAGGCATTTAATAAAATTGATAATAACACAAAAGAAAAAATCCTAGTAAATTTAATAAACAAATATAACGAAAAAACAATGATATTTATAACACATGATTTAAAAATAACAGAATATGTAGATAAAGTAATATATATAGAAAACAACACAACAACAGTGAAAAAGACTAATGAATTGAAACTGGCATAGATATGTAGGGGCGGACGACCCTACTGTGTATGCGTTATCTGTAGCTTATAAATTCGCACAGCTAACGGATGTCCGCTCGATTTAAACGTATTACTTAATAAAAATTAATGTGGGAGCAAAAGATGAAATCAAAAAAATTAAAAGATTTGTATAAAATGTATAAACATGCAGGACATCATAAAAAAATGGTACAGTTATTTTTACTTATTGAAGTAGCGTTTATTATGGAGGTCCTTTTAGCAATATATATAACAAAGAAAATTATAAATGTAGAAATTCCAAGTGGAAATATAAAAGGTGTATTTGTATATTCTGCAGTATTTATTGTAGGAATATTAATACAAAGTTATATGGTGTTAAAACATTGTGATATGAGATGCATTTTACAAAGGGTAATGCAAGGAGAATTAAGAGAAAAAGTATTTAATAAATTACAACAGATTAATACAAAATTTTATGATGAAAATACTTCTGGAACGATAATGCAATTTATGCAAAACGATACATATGAATCAGGAAAGTTATTTCCAGATATAATAGTAGAAATGTATTTTATGGGAGTTATAAGATTTTTAATAGCAGCAATATTTTTAATGTTTATAGATTTAAAAATAACTTTATTAATCATAGGGTTATATGTAACAGGGTATTTTGTAACAATATATTTCAATAAAAAAACGCTAAAAGAAATAAATGAAATAAGAAAAACCAACATAGAAATATACGCATTAATAAATGAGGGGATTCAAGGTTTTTTAGAAATAAAAACATTAGAAATTATAGATAATAAAATACAAGAATTAGAAGTAAGATTAAGAGAATTTTCTTCAGAAAATAAAAAGGTAGAAAAAATTGTTGCAAAATACAACAGTATATTTACATTTATAACATCGCTTTCAATACCTTTGATAATATATTTTTGTGGAAATAATCTTGTTAAGGGATTAGCATCTTATGCAGAAATAATGCTGCTAATTGATTATAGTGGAAATCTTGGATATGAATTTAATTGGTTTATAAGGCGTTTGACGGATTTTAATAAAGCATTTGTTGCGTATTCAAAAATACTTAGATTTTTATCAATAGAAAATGTAGAAGAAATTGACAAAGGACAAGAACTAAAAGGAATAACTTCTATAGAATTTAGAGATGTAAATTTTTCATATAATGACAATCAAAAAACTATTAGAAAATTTAATTTGAAAATTAATCAAAATGATAAAATTGCTTTAGTTGGAAAAACTGGAAGCGGAAAAAGTACAATAACAAATTTATTGTGCAGATTTTATGAACCTAAAGATGGAAAAATTTTAATAAATAGTAGTGATTATAAAAACTATAGTGTATCATCACTAAGAAGTAATATAGGTTATATAATGCAAGATGTTCAACTCTTACCAAGCACAATAATTGATAATATAAGGTATGTTAATAAAGAAATAAAAGAAGAAGAAATAGAAAATATATTTAAGAGATTAAAACTACATGACAAGATAATGACTTTAGAAGATGGGTACAACACAAATATATTTGACAATCCAGATATTTTATCAACTGGAGAAAAACAACTTATTAACTTTGCAAGAATAATGGCTATAAATCCGGATTTGATAATATTAGATGAAGTAACATCAAATTTAAGTAACAATGCAGAAATGTTAGTAAAAAATGCAATAGAAGAGGTAACAAAAGAAAAAATAAGTATAATAATTGCGCATAGATTAGAAACAACAAAATTGTGTAATAAGATTATTACTATGCAAGATGGAATGATAGTATAAAATGATTTGACAAAATGATATAAAAATAATATAATAAAGAAAACAAGGTCCACAAAATGTGGTGCCATCAGGATTGATTTTGAATCACATCTCTAATGACTAGCAGAGATGTGATTCTCTTTATATGTAATTATAACCAGAGCTATAATTAAAATAAGAGAGATGAGAGCAAAAGCTATATTGTTAATTAAAGATAAAATCAATAATTGTAATAAAACTTCTTCTAACATACAAATCACCTCACTTTCCTTAAGAAATATGAGATGACACCACATTCTGCTTTCCTTGTTTTCTTCCAAAATTATACAATTATTAAATTAAAATGTCAACACAAAAACAAACAAAGGTTCTTAAGTTTAAATTTTCAATCATCACAAAAATGTGATGATTGAAAATTTAATTAGCATACTTTCTTTTTTAAAACAAATATGATAATATAACCATGAATAGAAGAGAAATTTAAAAATATAAATATTATAATAGATGTAGCAAAGAGGTGTACTAAAATATGTTATTTAAAAGTGCTAATGAAGTAATCCCATGTGGTATGTTTTCAATAGAGCATTTTATATTACTAGCAATAACAACAATTTGTGTGGTGATTGCTCTTAAATTTACCAAAAATATGGAAAAAGAAAATGTGAAAAAATTAATTAGAAAAACTACAATTTTTTTATGGATATTGGAAATAATAAAAATTATATTCAATATAAAAAACTATGGAATTGATGCTGTAAACAAATATGTTCCATTATATTTTTGTAGCCTTATTTTATACGCAGGAATATTTAGTGGATACTGCAAAGGGACATTAAAGGAAATGGGAGATGTTTTTTTATCTACTGGAGGAATAATAGCAGGATTAATATTTTTACTATATCCACTTACATCTTTAACAAGTTATCCAATGATTCATTACATAAGCATACATAGTTTTGTGTTACATGGAATAATGGTATATATAGGTTTATTAATGCTAATTACAAAATATACAACAATAGAAAAGAGAGATATTATTTATTATTCTGCAATAATAGTTATAATAAGTGCTGTTGCATATGTTGTTAATTTGAAATGCGATAGTAATTTGATGTTTATATCACAAAACTATCCAGGAACATACATAGAGATAATATACAATAATACAGGAAAAATATTCCCACTAGTAATGATAATAGCTCAAGCAACAATGCCATTTTATACGGTCTATGGAATATATTGTTTATTGAAAAATAAACAAGAGATTAAACAAGAGAATAATAAAATTGAAGAAAAAGAAGAAATTTATAATCACTAAAGAGGTAAATAAATGAAATTAAAGCTTATAGAAATTAATGAATTTAAGAAAGATATTTATAAACATTATAAAAAGATATTTCCTAGTGCAGAAAGGAAATCATATAAGATTTTAAAACGTGGTTATAATAATAAAGTTACAAATTTTTATAAAATAATAGAGAAAAACAAACTTGTAGGATTTATTATAACTCAAACTGCAAATGGAGATAGTAGATATGTATTGTTAGATTTTTTAGCTATATTACCTATATATCAATGTAAAGGATTTGGAAAACAAGCTATAAAAGAATTAAATAAAATAATTAGTGAAAAATATTATGGTTTATTTGCAGAAGTAGAAAAAGCAGGACTAGGTAAAAACGAAAAAGAAAACGATATAAGACGAAGAAGAATAGAGTTTTACGAAAAATTAGGATTTGTTAATTCAGAAATTGATATAAATTTATCGAATGTTGTGTTTTCAGTATATGTGTTGTCGTCCTCTAAAAAAGATGATGATATATTAAATGATTTATTAATTATTTATAATTATATATGGGGAGAAAAAAGAAAACATAAGAATTTTGAAATTCTAACAAATATATAAAAGGAGAGAATTTTATGTATAACGTGATTATTATAGGAGCAGGGCCGGCAGGAATAACATCAGGACTATATATAAAACGAGCAAATTTAAATCCATTAATTATATATAATGACAAATCTAGTTTAGAGAAAACAGAAAAAATAGAAAATTATTATGGGTTTGAGAACGGCATAGATGGTAAAAAATTATACGAAGATGGAATAAATCAAGCTAAAAATTTAGATATAGATATAAAAAATGAAGAAGTAATAAAAATTGAATTTGAAGAAGAAGGATTCGCTGTTGCAACATCTAAAAACAAATATAATTCAAAAGTAGTAATACTTGCTACAGGAAATAAAAAGAATACACCTAATATTAAAGGAGTAAAAGAATTTGAAGGAAAAGGGATCAGCTATTGTGCAATTTGTGATGGCTTTTTTTATAAAGATAAAAATGTTGTAGTAATTGGAAGCGGTAATTACGCAATATCTGAAACAAATGATTTAATAAATATAACTAAAGAAATAACGATATTAACAAATGGGAAAAATGCTCCAGAAATAAGAGCAGACAATGTAAAAGTTAATAACAAAGAAATTAGAGAAATAAGAGGAGAATTAAGAGCAGAAGAAATAGAATTTAGTGATAACAGTACATTAAAAACAGATGGAATATTTATTGCAGAAGGAATAGCAGGAAGCCAGGAATTTGCAAAAAAATTAGGAATAATTACTAAAAATAATAAGATAATAGTAAATGAAAAGATGGAAACAAATATACCAGGAATTTATGCATGCGGAGACTGTACAGAAGGATTATTACAAATATCAAAAGCGGTATACCAAGGTACAGTAGCAGGGTTAGAGGCAATTAAATATTTGAAGAATAAAGATTAGTTGAATTATATTGCAAAGGTTGTAGGGGTCGGGTTCCATCCCGACCCGTAGAACATAATTAAAATTTTGCGGGCGAGGGTGGAACCTCGCCCTTACAGAATATAAATATAAAGGAGGAAATAAAATGAGCGTATTAAAAATAACAAACGAAAATTTTGAAAATGAGGTTTTAAATTCAGACCAAACAGCTATTGTAGATTTTTATGCAGATTGGTGTGGTCCATGCAAAATGATGTCACCAATTATAGATAAAATTGCAGAAGAAAATAGCAATATTAAAGTAGGTAAATTAAATGTAGATAATGCACAAGATATTGCTGTAAAATATAATGTTATGAGTATTCCCACAATAGTAGTATTTAAAAATGGAATAGAATATAAGAGATTTATAGGTGTTACAAGTAAAAGTGATATATTAAATGCATTAAATTAGTAAAATTAAACATACTATTCATAAGGAGGAATCTTTATGGATAAAAAAGTAAAAGTTGTACAAATAGGTACAGGTAAAATGGCAAAATATACTATGAGGTATGTTTTAGAAAAAGGTGGAGAAGTAGTAGGAGCAATTGATGTAGATCCTACAGTTATAGGAAAAGATATAGGACAAATAATAGGCACCGAAAATTTAGGAGTAAAAGTAATTGACTTTAAAGATGCGGAAAATATGCTTAAAGAAACAAAACCGGATGTATGTATAGTAGAAACAATGAGTTTATTAAGCGATTTAGAGGAACCACTAATGCTATGTGCAAAACTTGGAATAAATGCAATTACAACATGCGAAGAAGCATTTTATTCTTGGAATTCAAATCCGAGCTTAACTAAAAAAATAGATGACCTTGTAAAACAAACAGGATGTACAATAACAGGTAGTGGGTACCAAGACATATATTGGGGACAATTAATAACAAGTATTTGTGGTTCAACGCAAAAAATTACAAAAATAAAAGGTAGTTCAAGTTATAATGTAGAAGACTATGGAATAGCATTAGCAAGAGCTCATGGATCAGGACTTACAATGCAAGAATTTGAAGAACAAGTAGCATCAGTAGACAAAATAAGTGATGAAGAAAGACAAAAAATAATAAAAGCAGGAGAATATTTACCATCATATATGTGGAATGTAAATGGTTGGTTATGTGATAAATTAGGATTAAAAGTAAAATCACAAACACAAGTAACAGTTCCTACAACACATAAAGAAGATATTTATTCTGATACACTTGGAGAAACAGTTAAAGCAGGTGATGCAACAGGGATGAGCGCAATAGTTACAACAGAAACTGAGGAAGGAATAACAATAGAATCTGAATGTATTGGTAAAGTATACTCAAGTGAAGATTATGATAAAAATGAATGGACAGTATATGGAGAACCAGATACAACGATAACAGTAGCAAGACCTGCAACAGTAGAGTTAACATGTGCTACAATTGTAAATAGATTACCGGACTTAATAAATGCAAAACCAGGATTTATACCAACCTCACAAATAGGAGAACTAAATTTTAAAACAAAAGCATTAAATGAATATGTTAAATAACAGAATAGAAAAAGAAGGAAAAAGGGGACAGACACCTTTTTCCTTCTTTTTTTATCAAAATTAGAAATTATTTTGGTTTTTAACTAACTCTTCATAGTGATTGACGTAAAAAGTTGAAAATTATGTTAATATATGATAAAATGATATTGTTATTGGTATACCCATATTTAATCTAGCTATGGGCGGGCTAGTTATAATAAATGTATTATAGCTAGCACAAGCTAGCTTTTAGTACAAATAATTTTGTAATAGGAGAATATTTATGGACACCAAAAAATTAAAAGAAGAAATAATTAGCTTTGCAGCTGGAATTATATGTTGCCTTCCGGTTATATGTTATGCTTCTTCTGAAAAAAGCAAAACAGTAGTAAGTATTGTTTTAAGTATTGTAAGTATTGGTATGTATTTAGTTTTTTTATATTTTTGGGGAAAACTTGAATATAAAAAAATGTTATCAAAAAGCAATAGTTTAAAAAGCAAGTTAACTACCAGCTATCAAGAGGTAAAAATCGATTTTAAAAATTCCACTAGGCAACTGGAAGAGTTAAAAGACAAAAAGGTTTTTGCAAAAGTAGATGAGAATGGTCGTACAATTATAATTCAAAATTTTTCTCGAAAATTTCATTATAATACCAACCAAATTATTTTCTTAGATGTAAAAACAACATAAAAAAAGAAAGACCTAAAGTGCCGCCCATAGGTCTTTCTTTTTTATTGTATAAATATTTCATTTTCATGTCAATTATTGTAAATAAAAATGTATTGTGCTAAAATTGTAACGGATTATAAAACACATTATAGAATTAGAGGAAAAAATGGAACAAAAAAGATATATAAAGTTTTTTAAAAAATTAAATCCAATTTTTGTAGCATTATCACGGCGATTTAATGTTTTACATAGCAATAGACAGTTTGTTTTTAGCTATAGTAAAAGGATTATCACCTGCTGAGATTGCATTTTTATCAACGATAGCAACACTAGTTTGTATTTTTATACAAGCTCCTTTGCTAAAAATGGTAGAAAAACTAGGAAATACAAAATCAACAAGATTTGGTACATTTCTTTTGCTAGTATCTGCAATATTTATTACATTTGGTAATTCATATCCAATTATTTTATTAGGAAAAATAATATACGAGGCAGCTTGGGTATTTAAAAATATGGAAGCTATTATTTTGAAAAATAATTTAATAGTAGAAGGAACTGAAGAGGATTTTATAAGGGAAAGAAATAAAGCTACTACGATGTATTCAATACTTACTGCAATTATAGCATTTGTAGCAGGATCTCTATTTAATTACAATAATTATCTTCCTATGTATTTATGTATAATTACATGTATAATTTGCTTTATAATATCATTTTTAATTAAAGATGTATCTGTAAATGATAAATTAGAAAAAACTAAAAACAGAACAAAAAACAATAAATTTACTAAAGAAATTTTAATTATGTTTGTTTTATATGGAATAAGTTATGCATTAATAACAAATGGTCAGCTAAATGGAAAAGTTTTTATACAAAATGAATTGTTTAAAAATTTTAGTGAAAATTTAACAGTTACATATTTAAGTTTAATTGTTGCAATATCTAGAATAATGAGAATTGCTTCTAATATAGCGTTTGGTAAAATATATTACAAATTAAAAGATAAAGTTGGGTTAATATTAATAACAATGCTTGGATTATCATTTATATTTTTATGTATTGGATTTTATATAAATACTGCATTGATTTTAAAATTTATAATTATGTCTATAGGATTCTTTATAATACTTGCAGTAAGAGATCCTGTAAAACTTTATTTTCAAGATTTAGTATTAAAACATACTGAAACTAACAAACAACAATCAGCATTAACATGGTTACATTTTTCTAGGAAACTTGGTATTTGTAGTTTAGGACTCATAATATCTGCTACACTTTTAAAAATAGAAATGATATATGTAATGTTAGGTATGACTTGTATAGGAATTATTGAAATATTATTAATAATCAAATTCTTTTCATTATTTAAATATAAAGATAAACAAATACAAAAAGAAGAAATAAATATATAAAAGGAGATTCTGCAAAATGAATTTATATATAATTAGGCATGGACAAACAGAATGGAATATAACACATAAACTTCAAGGAAAAGCAGATATACAGTTAAACAATAAAGGGATTGAACAGGCAAAACAAGCTAAAAATATTTTTAACAATTTAGATATAGACTTTATAATATGTAGTACCTTAGATAGAGCAAAAGAAACTGCAAAAATTATAAATGAAGATAAAAATATACCAATTATATATGATGAAAGAATACGTGAAAGAAATTATGGAATACTTGAAGGATGCAGTACAAGAGAGATAGATATAAAAAGATTGATGAATTATTATATAGATGAAAAAGTAGAAAAAGGGGAAAGTTCAAAACAATTTTTTAAAAGAATATATGATTTTTTAAATGAATTAGAGAGTAACTATAATAACAATGAAAAAATTTTATTAGTAACACACGGAGGAGTGTCGAAAGCTGTAGAGTGTTACTTTAATGGCATACCTGAAGATGGAGATATAGAAAAACAAAAGATGATGGGAAATTGTGAAATAAAAGAATACTCAAAATAGAATTAACAAATCACAAAGGAGATAAAAATGACAAAAGATAAATTAACTAGAAATTCAATAGGGTTAATAGGAACAAATGCTATAAACAATATTTTATATATGTTTATTAACACTTTTATGGTAGCATATTTTTTTACTGTTACAAATTATGATTATAAAATAATATCACTGTATTATATTGCTTCATTTATAGCTATACCCTTATGCTTTTGGCTATTAGGAGATGTTATTAAAACCAAAAGTAAGGTAGCTGTATATAGAACTGGAATAGTGTTATATTGTATATACATATTAACAATAGCATTTTTGAAAGAAAAAATACTAGATCATTATATATTATTAGGATTTTACTATGGTATAGTTCAAGGATTCTTTTGGTCTGCTGGACATACACTTGTAAACGAAACAGCAGGAGAAGAGAGAATAAGCAAAAAGTTTGTATCTATAAAGTCTATTATAGGTAAAATATGTAATATTATATTTCCAGTACTATTTGGAGCATCAATTGAACTTACATCATTTTTTTATATAGCTAAAATAATTATTCCTATATCAATTACACAATTTGCTTTTTCTTTACTTATAAAAGAAGATAAAACTGATAAAAAAGAAAATTTTAATATTATAAAATATATATCATATATAAAAAAAAATGAAGCTAAAAAAGTAAAAACTTTATATAAAGTAATGATATATGAAGGTATAGTACATTATTTACTTGCTACTTTAATAACAATTGTTATAGTAATGACATTTAAAACAACTTTAAATTTAGGAATACTAACAACAATATTTGCAATATTTTCTATATTTTCAGTATACATATTTCATAAAGCATACAAAAATAAAAACCCTAAAAAATTTATATTTATATGTGCAGCTATCTTAGCATTAAGTGTAATATGTTTGTTGTTTAAAATAGATAAGACAACAGTAATAATATATAATTTAGCAAACAGTATTTTCATGGTGTTGCTTATAAATTATGCAGATATGAAAAGATACAATTGCACAGAGGGTTACAAAGAAATAAAGGAAAAATTTTTAGTAGAGCATCAAGTAATTTCTGAGACTGTTCTTGCAATTTCAAGACTACTAGGATATTTGACATTATTTATAATTAGTTTTTCAGACAATATAATATATTTTAAAATTTTGTTACTAATTGTTACAATTTGCATAGTACTTTACGCAAAAGAGTTATATAAAGATTAATTATACGAGGGAAAAGATGAAAGATTATTTGTACAAAAAAGAATATACATATTTATATTTAACAGAATTTTCATTTAGATTTGGTAATGCATTAATTGATATATTTGGAACAGTAATGCTGTATAAAAATGGGATACCTATACATCTAATATTATTAATATATGGACTAAGATTTGGAATAATGGGACTTTTTTCTCCACTATATATAAAAATTGCATCAAGATATGGAGTAACATTTTGTAGATTTTTAGCTAATATATGTAGAATAATAAGTAGCTATATGTTAATAACAAATAACTACAATATAATAATTTTTACAATAACTATGGGATTATCAGGCGCATTATCAAATCCAATAGGAAATGCAATGTCAGCTAGATATATTGATGAAAAGCATAGAGGCAAATACAATAGTTTAAGAATGATATCAAACATTTTGGGAACAGCTTTGGCAACAGCGGCAATAACAATAGGTGTTGTTGCAGAAGATAGTGTGTATACCATGATTTTAGTAATGCTAGCTTTTGCATTACAATTGTATTTTGCAAAAAAGATGGACTATAAGCCAGAAGATAAAAATAAACAAAAATTCACAGAAACGATTAAAGATTTAATAAGGATAAAAACTCCAGCTAGAGAAATAAGTGCAATAAAAGCATGTGATGTAATAGAAAGACTTTTTCTACCATTATATGTTTATATAGCATTAAAAGATTTTGTTACATTTTCTGTAGTAATAATAGTTTCATTAGCAATACAAAGCATAATAATGTTTGCTTCACGGTTTTTATATGGACAAGAATATGAAAAAGGCTAATAACATTATATCAATTATAAAAATTTTAATTACAGGAATTTTCATAATCGTAAAAGATAAATTTATTATATCTGTAAATAAAATGATATATGATAATGCGCAAAAAGCATATGAAATCTCTTATAATACTTCACAACAAACAATGATAAAAGAATCTAATTTAGATAATGATAAATTATCAACTCTATCAGAGATGTGGCTATGTTTTACTGAATTAATAATACTTGCCATACTATCAATTATAGCGATATATATAAAAGAAAAAATATTTATTTTTATATTTGTGTTAGAAATATTGGCAGTGTTTTATAATAAAAAAATAGTTAAAGATTATTATAAAACCTATAATACAAAAGGAGAAACAAATGAGTAAAATTAAAAGTGAAAATCAAATTTTAATAATGTTAGCATTTTTTAGTATTTCAATGGGACTATGGGAAAATTTTAGACAGCTTTGGTTACAAGCTAATAGCTTTACCGCAACAAATATTAGCAATATACTTAGTATGGGAACATTGGTTAGTGTATTTGGAATAATATTAGTAGGAAAATACATAAAGCTAAAAAAATTAAAAAGTTTTATTACTTATTCTTTATTAATTAAATTTATAAATCTAATATTTCTACTAAATTTAAACAATTCAATAAATACGTTTTTTATAAATATTTCAATAATAATAGATGTAGTAACAGGATATATAATAACTACTAGTGTATACCCATTAATAACAACAATTGTAAAGAATAATACAATTTATAGTAAAAGAAAATTGACAGAATACCTATTTAAGGATATAGGAATTTTAATAGGAGGAATGTTAATTGGAAAAAACATTATAGGGCTATTGGTAAATTATAATGTTTGTTTATTAATTTCAATAATATTTTTAGGTTTTTCCATAATATTTATGGTTAATATGACTGCTTGCAAGTCGATTGAAGATAAAAAAGAAGAAAAGACTTCAATACTAAAAGTGATATTAAAAAGCAAGTTACAAAGTGTGTATATGATATATGTATTTGTAGGAGCTACAGCATTTTCAACAGCATTAGGATTGAAAATGTTAACTTTTACAAATCATTTTAATTTTACAGATAGTATAGCTACTAATTATTTATTAATAATTGGTTTAATAGCAGATGTAATAGGTATATTAGCATTAAAATATCTAACTCCTAAAAATGACTATGTAACAATTTTTATAAAATTTGGAATAAGATGTATAGTTTATGCAATAGCATTTTTTGCAAATAACATAGTTATTTCATTAATTGCTATAACTTGGTCGCTGTTAATTTCAACTTCCTATGAAAATATTTGTGATGGTTACTATATTAATAATATTAGTTCTGAATATCAGCTAAGGTACACAAATCTTAGATATACAATAAAATATCTAGGAGAGGCACTTGGAATATTCCTTTGTGGATTGATGTATGAAAAAGGTGTTAGATATATGCTAGGATTATCATCTCTATTTGTATCAATTCAAATTGGAATAGCATATTATTTGATTTATTTAAGAAAAAGTAAATTAAATACAAAGAATTATGTTGCAGAGAAGAGTGAGGTTTTAGTAGGAGAAAAATATGGAACAAGAAATTAGAAATAAATTATTTCAAATGCAAGATTTAAAATATAAAGAATTTAATAGTGATTTGTGTCCTAATGTAGACAATATAATAGGAGTAAGAATTCCTGATTTAAGAAAATATGCTAAAGAATTATATAAAAATAATAAAATTAATGACATAAGAATAAAAGACCATTACTATGAAGAAATAATGATTCAAGGAATGATAATAGGATTTCAAACAAAAGAAAATATAGAAAATGTAATACAACAAATAAAACAGTTTGTTCCTAAAATAAATAGCTGGGCGGTATGCGATACATTCTCAGCAGGGCTTAAAATAACAAAAGAATATCCAAAAGAAATGTTTGAGGTAGTTAAATTATATTTAAAATCTAAAAAAGAATATGAATTAAGATTTAGTATAGTAATGTTGCTTGATTATTATATAAATGATGAGTATATTGATAAAGTGTTAGATATTTTAGGTAATGTAAAATCTGATAAATATTATGTTCAAATGGCAAATGCTTGGGCAATTTCAGAATGTTTAGTAAATTATTATGAAAAAACAAAGATGTTTTTAAAAAACACAAACTTAGATAAATTTACACACAATAAAGCAATACAAAAAGCAATAGAATCTTATAGAATAACAGACGACAAAAAGCAAGAATTAAGAAAAATGAGAATTTAAATAACCTGTAGATGCGAAGCGCGTTCGCCCGTTATACAAAAAACACAAAATTGACCATTATGTAAAGGCGTGTTATAATGGAATAGTAACAGAATAATCTGTTTTATATAAAAAATATCTAGTGAGGTCAGTTCGCTAGATTGCGTCACAAATAATTTTGAGGCAAATGGAGGGATTTTTTAGTGACTAACATTGAAAAAACGGTTCACAAAATAACAGATTACAGAAAAACTCAAAAAATTCTTGAATTGATTACTGGAATTATTTTAGGAATTTTGTTTATCGGTTATGCCATTTTGTTTGTTCAGGCAATGTCTACTACTGAATTAATATCTATTATAAAATATCAGATGATAATATACACGATTGCTGGTATTGTTACAATTTCTTATATGATATTGACAATCAGATTTAGATCTATTTCCAGAAGAGAGATTAAAAACAGATAGAATTTTTAATTGATTTAAAAATTATTTTTTTAAAACCTTATTATACTGACCATAATAAGGTTTTTTTATTGTAAATAAAATTTACATGTGATAAAATACATTAGAATTAAATTTGTATTTTATATAATGAAAAGAGGAACCTAAATGAAAAGAATAGTTACAATTCAAGATATATCATGTGTAGGGAAATGTTCTCTTACAGTAGCACTTCCGATAATATCTGCAATGGGAGTAGAGGCAGCAGTTATACCAACAGCTGTTCTTTCTACACATACTATGTTTAAAAATTTTACATATAGAGATTTGAGTAATGACATTCCATTAATTCAAAAACATTGGAAAGATGAAAAAATTGATTTTGATGCAATTTATACTGGCTATTTAGGATCAATTGAACAAATTGACATGTTAAAAGACTTTTTCAAAGAATTTAAAAAAGAAAATAATTTTATATTTATAGATCCAGTTATGGGAGATAATGGAAAGTTATATGTTGGATTTGACCAAGAATTTGCGTTGCAAATGAAAGAATTGTGCAAAATGGCTGATATAATAGTACCGAACCTTACAGAAGCAAGTTATATGTTGCAAAAAGAATATAAACAAAATTACACCGAGCAAGAAATAAAAAATATATTAATAGAATTAAGCAATTTAGGACCTAAACAAGTAATACTTACAGGAATTAGTTTTAAAGATAATGAGTTAGGAGTTATGTCATATAATAAAGAAACAAATGAATTTTTTACATATTTTAGAGAACAAATACCTGCTAAATATCACGGAACAGGTGATGTGTTTGCAAGTACTCTAGTTGGAGCAATGGAAAATGACAAAACTTTAGAGGGAGCCCTAAAAATTGCAGTAGATTATGTATGGGAAACTATAAATGACACATATAAAGAGAAAAAAGAAGATGCATATGGAGTAAATTTTGAAAATAAAATACCATACCTAATTAAAAGATTAGAAGGAGAAATATAATGAAAATAATATATGGAAGCAGTAATAAAGCAAAATTACAAGAAGTAGAAGACTTTTTTAAAAACAATAAAATAGATGTAGAAGTATTGTCGCTAAAAGATATAGGATTTAATGAAGAGATAGATGAAAATGGAGAAACATTTGAAGAAAATTCTTTAATTAAAGCAAATGCGATAAAAGAATTTTGTACTAAAAAAGATATAAACGAAATAATAATTACAGACGATGCAGGATTATGTGTAGATGCATTAAACGGTCGGACCAGGTGTGTATAGTGCAAGATATGCAGGAGACCATGCATCACAAGAAGAAACTTTAAATAAATTGTTAGATGAAATGAAAAACGTTTCAGATGAGAATCGAACAGCTAAGTTTGTTTGTGTATTAACTGCAATATTAAAAGACAGTAAAGTGATTGTAGCAAGAGGAGAAACCAAAGGAAAAATTGCAAAAACTCCGGGACCAATGGGGAAACTTACATATGGACCAGTATTTATATCAGATGAATTTGGAAAAGTTATGAATGAACTTACACCTGAACAATTAAAACATACTCATAGAGAAAAAGCTTTACAAGAATTAATAAATAATATAATATAAGAGAGTAATAAATTCACATATTAAATGGAGGATTAAAATGAAAGAAAAAATAAAATCTAAATTTGAAGAATTATTTGGAAATGAGGGAGATATTAAAACATATTTTGCACCAGGAAGAGTTAATTTAATAGGGGAACATACAGATTATAACGGAGGACATGTATTTCCTTGTGCTCTTACAATTGGAACATATGCTGTTGCAAGAAAAAGAAATGATAATAAACTAAGATTTTATTCGATAAATTTTGAAAGATTAGGTGTATTAGAATCAACTATAGAAGAATTAGAATATAAAAAAGAAGAAGATTGGATTAATTATCCAAAAGGAATGATTTGGGCACTAAAAAATGAAGGATACAAAATAGATACAGGATTTGATATTGTATATTATGGAACAATACCAAATGGAGCAGGACTTTCATCATCAGCATCTATAGAAGTATTAACAGGATTTGTTTTAAAAGATTTATTTAATTTAGATTTAGACATGGTAAAACTTGCATTACTTGGGCAAAAAGCTGAAAATCAATATGTGGGTGTAAATTGCGGAATAATGGATCAATTCATAATTGCAAATGGTAAAAAAGATTGTGCAGTATTTTTAGATACAGCAAGTTTAGAGTTTGAATATGCACCAGTTATTTTAAGTGATGCGAAGATAGTAATAATGAATACAAACAAGAAAAGAGGACTAGGAGATTCTAAATACAATGAAAGAAGAGCTGAATGTGAAAAAGCCTTAGAAGAATTACAAGAAAAGTTAGATATAAAAACATTAGGAGAATTAACTGAAGAAGAGTTTGAAGCAAATAAAGATTTAATAAAAGATGAAAATAGACAAAAAAGAGCAAAACATGCGGTATACGAAAATCAAAGAACAATAAAAGCTGTAAAAGCTCTTCAAGAAAATAAAATAGATTTACTAGGAGAATTAATGATAGCATCTCATAATTCTCTAAGAGATGATTATGAAGTAACAGGAATAGAGTTAGACACATTGGTAGCAGAAAGCTTAAAACAAGATGGAGTAATAGGAGCTAGAATGACAGGAGCTGGATTTGGTGGATGTGCTGTAAGTATAGTTAAAACTGATAAAGTAGATGAATTTATACAAAATGTAGGAAAAGCATATAAAGAAAAAATAGGTTATGATGCAGATTTTTATACTGTAGAAATTGGAGAAGGACCAACAGTTTTATAGTGAATAGTGAAGAATTAAGAATTAATAATGTAGGGGGCAGATTTCATATCTGCCCCATTTTGTCGATTTTTGAAACACGAAAATTGTTTACAAATAATATAAAATAATATTAAATATTATTAAATGAATTTTAGTATCTATAGATATAATAAATTATCAAAAAATTTAAATCTGATAATTTGATTTCCAAGAAAGAAAAAAATAAATATGGCATTTTGCTATGTTTGTTAATTATGCCAAAAAATATTGCATAAGCAAATTGAATTATGCTAAAATAAGGAGGAAGAAGTCTTGAGCGAAGAACTATTAAATATAGAATTTATAAGAAAATCTGTATTGCAAAAAAGAATAATTTGGACAAAACATTGTCTAAATAGAATAAATCAAAGAGATATATTGATATTGGATGTAAAAACAGCAATAAATAACGGAAAAATTATAGAATATTATTATGAAGATTATCCATATCCAAGCTGCTTAATTGTTGGAAAAGATACTAGCGGAAGTGTAATACATATAGTGTGTGGGATAAATAGTAATTTGATTTATATAATAACTGCCTATTATCCAGACAACAATGAATGGGAAGAAGATATGAAAACAAGGAGGAAAGAATAATGGATTGTTTTATGTGTAAAGGAGAAGTAATAGAAAAAAAAGTTAATTACATGGTAGACCTAGAGAGTACAATTATTATTATTAAAGGTGTCCCTGCCAAGGTATGTGCTCAGTGTGGAGAACAGTATTTTGACGATCAAACATCAGAAAATATTGAGAACATTGTAAATAAGCTGAAAGATTTATCAACAGAGGTAACAATTATAAATTATGAAGAAAATGTTGCGTAATTAAAAAATAAAAAGAAGGAATAAAAATGAGTATATTAGGAATCGATATAGGTAGTTCAACAATTAAGATAATAGAATATGAAGATGAAAAAATATTAAACAAAGGTATTTTTGAAGGCAAAGATTATGAGACGATAATTGACAAATTTCTAACTGAAAACAATATAAAGGAAATTCATAAAATTGTATTAACAGGAATAAATTCGAAAAAAATTGATGTTACCAAATATAATGTACCAGTAGAAGTAGTAGAAGAATTTAATTCAGTAGCTACAGGTGGACTTTATTTAGGTAAAAAGTATAAAGCTATTATTGCAAGTATAGGAACAGGTACAGCACTAATAAGAGCAGAGGGAAAAGAGTTTAAGCATTTAGGTGGAACAGGAGTAGGTGCAGGAACATTAACTAATCTTTGTAAAAAGTTTGCTAATACTAAATCTTTTGAGGAGATAATAGAATTATCAAAACAAGGAGATTTAAGTAATACAGATTTAAGAATAGCAGATTTAACTGATGAAAATATAGAAACTTTACCACCAGAACTAACTCTTGCAAACTTTGGAAAGTTAAGTGAGAACGCAAGTAAATCAGATATTGTAATAGGCTTAATTAATATGGTGTTTGAAATAATTGGTATGATGACTGCATTTGCGAGTATAAATGACGATATAAAAGATATTGTTTTAATAGGTAATATTGTATCTATACCAGTGGTAAAAGAGGTTTTAAAGAAAATAGAAAAAACACATAATGTTAAATTTACAGTACCAGAAGAACCACAATTTGCAGTAGCAATTGGAGCAATAGCTTCGCTAGTTAATAATGAATAGTGAAGAGTGAATAATTTTGGAAAGATTTTGCTATTTTACAACAAAATCTTTTTTAAAATTGTAAAAATAACAATTGACAAAGAGATTGTTTTCATAGATAATTAATATGTTGAATTAATGTTAAAACATAAGAGAAAATTTTTAAGTTACAAAGGAGGTACATGTTAAATGTACATATTTAATAAGATTACAGTAAATCCACAATTACCTAAAAAAATAGAGAGATTATCTGAAATAGCAGGTAATTTATGGTGGTCATGGAATACAGAATTTTTAAAGTTGTTTAAAAAAATTGATATAGATTTATGGGAGAAAATTGGAAAAAATCCTGTAAAATTTTTAAAATTAGTAGACCAAGAAAGATTAGAAGCTATTGCTGAAGATTCTGAATTTATAAAAGAATATAATAAAAATGTAAGCAATTTTGAGGGATATATGAATAGCAAAAATACTTGGTTTAATAAAACTTATCCTGAAAACAAAAATGATTTAATTGCATATTTTTCAGCAGAATATGGGTTAGATGAAATCCTTCCTATTTATTCAGGAGGACTTGGAATTCTTTCAGGAGATCACTTAAAATCTTCAAGTGATTTAGGACTTCCACTAGTAGCAGTAGGATTGTTATATAAAAATGGATATTTCCATCAAAAAATAAATAATATTGGTATGCAAGAAAACGAGTATTTTGATATAGAATTAGACAATTTACCAATAACACCTGTAAAGAGAGAAACAGGAGAAGATTTAATAATATCTGTAAAAATGCCAAAATCAAAACTATATTTAAAAGTTTGGAAAATTGCTGTAGGTAGAATTAACTTATATCTATTAGATTCAGATATAGAAGAAAATCCACAGGAATATAGAGGAATAACACTAAGACTATATGGTGGAGACCAAGAAATGAGAATTCAGCAAGAAATAGTTTTAGGAATCGGTGGAGTAACATTACTTAAGGAATTAGGACTTGCTCCAACTGTATATCATATGAATGAAGGACACTCATCTTTCTTAGTACTAGAATTAATGAAAAATATTATGGATGAGAAAAAAGTTTCATTTAACATAGCTAAAGATATAGTTACAGCTAAAACTGTATTTACAACACATACACCAGTACCAGCTGGAAATGATATATTTCCAGTAGAACTTGTAGAAACATATTTTAAGGATTACTGGAAAAAACTTGGACTTTCTAAAGAAGAATTTATGGAACTTGGAATGAAACCAAAAGAAGAAAATAAGACTACATTTAATATGGGAATTTTAGCTTTAAAAGTAGCAGGAAAGAAAAATGGAGTAAGTAAACTTCATGGAGCAGTTTCAAGAGAATTATTTGGAGATGTATGGCCAGAAATTACACCAAATGAATCTCCAATTACATATGTAACAAATGGTATACATACATGTACATGGCTTGCTCCAACTTTAAAAGAGCTATACAACAAATATTTAACTCCATTCTGGCAAGATAAAATACATTTAAATGAAACTTGGGAAAAAATAAATAATATACCAGATGAAGAATTATGGAATGAGCATCAATCAAGAAAAGAAAAATTATTAAGCTTAGTAAAAGAAAATGTAACAAATAGATTAAGAAATTATGGAATGCGTTATGATGAAATAAAAGAAATTACATCAAAATTAAATCCAAATGCATTAACAATAGGATTTGCAAGAAGATTTGCTACATATAAAAGAGCTACATTAATATTTAAAGATTTAGAAAGAATAACACAAATATTAAATGATGAATCAAGACCAGTGCAATTAATATTTGCAGGGAAAGCACATCCTAGAGATGTAGAAGGTCAAAATTTAATAAGAAGAATTCATGAAGTATCAATGATGCCACAATTCAAAGGAAAAATATTCTTACTTGAAGGATATAATATGGCGATGGCAAGACATTTAATCTCAGGTGTTGATGTGTGGCTTAATAATCCAAGAAGACCAATGGAGGCATCTGGAACAAGTGGTGAAAAAGCATCTGTAAATGGTGTTGTAAACTTTAGTATTCTAGATGGTTGGTGGGCAGAAGGCTACAATCAAAAAAATGGATGGGCTATTGGAACAAATGCAGAGTATTATTCATATGAGGAACAGGATAGAGCAGATAGTGACAGCATCTATAACATATTAGAGAACAAAATTATACCAGCATATTATAATAAAGAAAATGGAATGTCTAAAGATTGGGTAACATATATGAAAAACTCTATAATTTCAACAGGTGGAAATTATAGCATGGCAAGAATGATTGTTGATTATACTAAACAACTATATATGCCATTATGTGATTTAACAAATAAATATTTTAAAAATTTAGATACAGTTACAGAATATAACAAAATTAAAGAAGATTTATATAGAAACTGGAATGATATACAAATTACTCAAAACAATAATTTAGATAATATATCAATGGATGCAGGAAAAAATATAGAAGTATCTTGCACAGTAAAACTACCAAATATAAATGTAGAAAATATAGAAGCACAGGTATATTATGGCAAAATACTTGAAAATGGAACTATAGAAAATATAAGTATAATTCCAATGGATTTAGTGGAACAAAACAACGAAGAAAAAACATATACATATAATGCAAAAATAGAACTAAAAACAGGTGGAAATTACGGTTATACATTTAGAGTAATGCCAAAACATGAAATGTTATTAGATAGTGCTAATCTAAACTTAGTAAAATGGATAACTAAATAAAAATAAAAAATTTATTTATCATAAAAACTCTCCTTATAAATATAATATTTATATATTATAGAAAGGAGAGTTTTATTTTGAAAAGAAAAATATTTTTACTAACTTTTATTTTAACATTAATAATATCTTTTGCTAATGTTTATGCAACTGAGCCATCAACTCCAACAACAGGAAATGGGTATAAATTTGATATAAACTATACAGGTAATATAATACAAAATGAAGATAAAAATGCTACTGTAATATTAGAAGGTACTAATGCTACACCATATTCAAATGTAAGAATAAAAGTAGATTTTGTATCTGGTCCATCTACACCAACAATCATTGCTTATGATACAAATGATATAGGATATAACATTGTTGAATTTGGGTATTGGGGACCTGAAGCTGGCTTTGCAGTTGGAGGTACTTTTAGAAACGAAACACCAATTTTAGCAAGATATCTAGACCCAGGGACTTATGTAGTAAGACTAAGCTTAGTTGATGTAAACAATAATGAAGCTGTTATTACATCTCAAGAATTTACTCAAACAGTAGTTGCATCTACTCCTACAGAAGAACCTACGACTAACAATATTCTTAATAATATTATAGAAGAAATACCACAGACAGGAGTTAGTATTTGGGTATACATAGGAGTTATATTAGGAACTATTGCAATAATTTATATTGTATCTAAATTTATAAAGAAAAAATAATCACCATTTAAATTTAAATTCATATTATATATGGAGAATAAAGATTAAAGGTGATGAATTTGAAAAGCAAGGTAATAGTAATTAATAATATTAAAACAAAAATTATATTATTAGTTGCTATTATTTTTATTGCTGTTTTCAGTACACTTAATGCAAATAGAAGTAACAATCAAAATACAAATCAGTTGAATTATACAGAAGAGTGTTGGACTGTAAGTAAAGAAAAAATAAATACTAAGTATATTGAAAAAGAATATAAGAAAAATGAAATAGATTTTCCCAAAGAAATAGAAGGAGTAGAAGTTGTTGGCAAATTAGATATACCTAAAATTAATTTAACTACATATATATTAGCAGAAACTAGTAAAGAAAATTTAAATAAATCTGTTACAAAATTATGCGGTCCAAAAGTAAATGGAGTAGGTAATTTGTGTATAACAGGACATAATTATCATAATGATAAAATGTTTGGAGATTTAAAAAAAATAGAAAACGGTGATGAAGTTTATATAACTGATATAAAAGGAAATACAATAAAATATATGGTACAAGATATATATAAGGTTTATCCTGATGAAACAGATTGTTTATCACAAGAAACTAATGGAGAAAGGCAAGTAACATTAATAACATGCACAACAGGAGCTATAAAAAGATTAATTGTAAAAGCAGTAGAGATATATGATTAATTTATAAAAATAAATAATTTTTACATATTGCAAAAACAAACACAAAACATATATAATAAATATATATTTTACACGAAAGGAAAAGAATTATGAGAAAAACAAAAATAGTATGTACTTTAGGACCAGCTACAGATGATCCAGAAATTTTAAAAGAATTAATGCACGCAGGAATGAATGTTGCAAGGATAAATTTTTCACATGGAAATTATCAAGACCAAGAAGAAAGAATAAATGTATTTAAATGGATAAGAGGAGAACTTGGACTTCCAATACCACTTTTACTAGATACACAAGGACCTGAAATAAGAATTGGAAAGTTTAGTAAAGAAAGAGTATTTTTAGAAAATGGAAATACATTTACTTTATTAAATGAAGATGTTTTAGGTGATGAAACAAAAGTGTCTATAACATACAAAGAACTATATAAAGATGTTGAAATAGGCAAAACAATATTAATAAATGATGGAACAATAGAATTAAGAGTAAAAGAAATTATAGAAAAAGATATAGTTTGTGAAATTATTCAAGGTGGCTATTTAACAAACAGAAAAAGTATAAATGTACCTGATTTGATTTTGAATCTACTAAGTATTACAGAAAAAGATATAGAAGATATAAAATATGGAATTACAGCAGGGTTTGATTATATAGCAGCATCATTTGTTAGAAAACCAGAAGATGTACTTGCGATAAAACAAGTTCTAAAAGAAAATGGTGGAGAAGATATAAAAGTTATATCTAAAATTGAAAATAGAGAAGGAATAAACAATTTTGACGCTATATTAGATGTATCTGATGGAATTATGGTAGCAAGAGGAGATTTGGGTGTAGAAATTCCTATGGAAGAAGTTCCAATTTATCAAAAACAATTTATAAAGAAGTGCTATACACAAGGAAAGCCAGTAATTACAGCAACTCAAATGTTAGAATCAATGATAACAAATGCTAAACCAACAAGAGCAGAAGTAAGCGATGTTGCAAACGCTATATATGATGGAACAAGTGCAATAATGCTTTCAGGAGAAACAGCAACAGGAAAATATCCAATAGAATGTGTTAAAACTATGAACAGAGTAGCAATTGCAATAGAAAAATCTCTAAAATATTGGAAAAGATTTAAAAACAGAAGTTATAAATTAGAAAAATTTGATTATAACTTTAATATGAATTATTCTGTATGTATGTCCGCTGCAAATATAGATGCAAAAGCGATAATTGCATACACAAATACAGGAAACACTTCAAGAACTGTTTCAAGTTTTGGACCAGAATGTCCAATATTTGCTATAACAGAAAATGAAAGAACATATAGACAACAAGGGTTATGTTGGAATATAATACCTAAATTATTCCCACATCAAGAAACAATAGATAAATTAGTTTGTTTAGGAATAAATACATTAAGAAATGAAGGATTTTTACAAAAAGATGATATTGTAGTTGTAGCAGGAGGAGCAAAAGCTGTAACGGATATGTGTGACTGTGACGCACAAGTAAATTCATCTATGGGAGGAATAGTAAAAATATAATTATTAATTTATGGAACTTAATGCAAGGGACGACTGTTGGTCGTCCTTTTAAATATATTCTCTTTTTGCATATTTGTAACATTATAAAAATATTTATCATAAAATGTAGTATACAGAACAAAAAAGGAGGAAAAACAATGTATAGGAACTATATACAAAATAAATCATGCTGTTCTTGGAATTGCAAATGCGATAAAAAAGAAAAAGATGAAGACTTAATAGAAGATACTTGCAAATGTGTTCAAAACGCAGTAGAGAATAAGGATGCATGCGAATGTGGGTTTGATGAAGAAGAAAATGTGTTTCCAACAAATCCAATGTTCGCACAAAGTTATGTGCCTTGGCATACAATGGATAAAACATTTACTCCATGTGTTGGGTTAAAAATGGGAACAATATTTCCTGAACTTGTAAGCCCATATATGCCTGGTCAATCTATGGCAGAAATTGAATATATTAGAAGAACAAATAAAATAGGAGAGGGGTGTAACAGATAATGGACTGTAAAGAAAATAAATGCGAAGAAAATAGAAATCATTCAGAATGTGCACGAGACATGAGAAGACAAGAAATGATTGACCAAATTAAATGTTTGAATTTTGCAATTATTGAACTTGGTTTATATTTGGATACACATCCTGAAGACCAAAAAGCTTTATGTATGCATAGAGAATATACAAAACAAGTTAAAGATTTAAAAGACAAATATCAAAAAATGTATGGGCCACTTACAATTTATTACCCATGCAATAAGTGGAGATGGCTTGAAGAACCATGGCCATGGGAAAGGGGGAATTATTAGATGTGGACCTATAATAAAGTATTAGAATATCCAATAAATATAAAATGTCCAAATCCAAGACTTGCAAAATTTATAATATCACAATATGGTGGACCTGATGGAGAACTTGCTGCATCGCTTAGATATTTATCTCAAAGATTTGGAATGCCAGACCAAAAAGCAAAAGCTATATTAAATGATATAGGTACAGAGGAACTTGCCCACTTAGAAATGGTAGGAACTATAGTTCATCAATTAACAGATGGCGTGGATGCTGAAACTTTAGAAAAAGCAGGTTTAGGAGCATATTATACAGATCATGGGGTAGGTTTGGAATATATCCAAATAAGAATTTAATAATAATTTGAATTAAAAATTATTTTTAATGTAAGATTTATAAAATGATTTAAAATTTCTTTTGCCATGAACGACAAAATGTATGTAAACAGTATTTGAATCTTCAGAAATATCATAAACTATTCGATAACTTTTATAAATAAGTTCTCTAAAATGCTTGTCCGAAAGTTCGGGGACATATCTACCTAAATAAGGAGCATTTTCTAGTTCATATATGCGAGAATAAATATTTTCTGAAGTTTCGTTTGCGTACTTAACAGAGTCACGGGATATATATTCAAAAATAGAATCTATATCTTCATGTGCCTCATTTGACATCAAAACTTGCATATTTTTTTCTCATCCTTTCTTTAGATTCTTCGATAGTCATAACTCTACCATTTTTTATATCATCTTGGCTTTTTTGTAATTTCGAATGTAGATATAAAGTATAGATTGCATCATCCCAAGTGGTATCTTCTGGTAAAGTATTAACTGTTGCAATGATTTCTTGTTTTTCATTAATCATAGATTTCACGTCCTTTCTTAAAAAATTCTAATATTAGTATAGCACAAATTAATGTAAAATACTATTGCTTTTTAAAAATTCCAATGAATAATCACATCTTGTGATTTCGTTTTTTTGTTTTTTTCTCCAATTTCAATATAATCTATAAAACTATTAACAATGTCATAATTAAGTTCTGTAAAGTTTTTAAAGTGGTCGATTATTTTTTCTTTTTGTTCTTTTATAAATTTACTGTTTAATTCTTTTTCTTTTAAATTAGATAAATCATTTTCAAGTTTTGTTAATTCTTTTTGCTTTGCTGATTTATCAGATAGGAAAGATGAGTTTAAATCTTCAAAGACTTCTTCTGGAACTTTACCACTGACTTTATTTAAATAGAGTTCTTTTATTGCTTTATTGATATTTTCCATTTCTTTAGAAAGTAGTAGAGCTTTATTTTCTAATAATTTAGCTTTATTCAAGTTGTCATTTGAAACAAACAAATCATCAGAAATATTGTCAAAGTTATAAAATGCTAAAATTTTTTCTCTAATTTTTTTAGTAACTAAATTTTTAAGATTTTCATAACCAATAGAGTGGGTTGTACAATTACCATAGAGTTTTTTAGAACCTTTGCATGAGAAGTAAATATAATTCCTGTCATTTCTACATTTATAAAGTTTTGTGCCACAATCCAGGCATACTAATTTGTTAGCAAACAAATGAACTTCACCATTTTTACATCTTCTTGTCTTACTTTTGAAGATTTCTTGAACTTTATAAAATTGTTCTTTAGTTATAATAGGTTCATGTGTATTTTCTACAATAACCCATTTAGATTTAGGTTGATTTACCATCTTTTTAGATTTGTAGCTTAACTTTTTATTATACCCTTGTACCATATTACCAATATAAACTTCATTTTTTAAAATTTTGCTAACAGTAGATTCACACCAATATTCAATGTTTTTACCTTGATTTTTAAAATTACTACCTTTTGACATCTTATATTTAGTAGGTGTTAAAATGCCTTTATCATTTAATATTTGAGCAATTTTAGTAACACCATTGCCTTGTTCATAAAGGTTAAAAATCAATTTAATAACATCAGAAACTTCTGTATCAATAACAAGTTTGTTTTTATTTTCTGGACTTCTTTTATAACCATAGCATACAAAAGAGCCAATATGTAATCCTTGTTTTCTTTTACTATCAAATGTCTTACGAATGTTCTCTGATAAATCTTCTAAATACCACTCATTAACTAAACCATTAATTTGTCTTGATTTTTTGTTTCCTTTATCTAAAGTATCAACATGATCTACAAGACTTACAAATCTGATATTCCATTCGATAAATTTATTATGCAAGTATTTTTCTACTATTACCATATCACGAGTAAATCTACTTTGAGTTTTACATAGCACAATGTCAAATTTATGGTTTTCAGCATCTTCTAATAACTTATTAAATTCAGGTCTTTCACTATCGATTCCAGAATAATCCTCATCACAGTAAATATTATAAATATCCCAACTCCTTTCTATTGCATAATTAATTAGCATAGATTTTTGATTTTGGATACTTTCGCTTTCATCGGTCTCGTGTAGCTTGTCATCATCTTCACGAGAAAGCCTACAATAAATTGCAACTTTCATATAGTTATACCTCCAATCGTATAACTACTTATCTTGTACAACCTTATTATACAAAATTAAGTAGTTTTAATCAACGCTCTTTGCAAATTCATTTACAATTAATTTATTAACAATACTATTAATGTATTTTGTAATATCATCTATATTTTCATATTTATTTTTCTCTATAACATTAAAAATAACTTTTTCGCACATAACAAGTTCCTCCTTTTGTAGGAATGCTAATACTCCTACTATTGTAATTAATATTCAAAAGGGCTTGTATTTGTGCAAAAAAAATAAAGCCCCTTCTACAATTTTGGCTTTAAACTAAAAATATATTTAATTAACATATGACTCTCCTTTGAATAGGATTTATAACATTACTAACTCTTTTAGGTACATCACACGCGTAGTTAAATCCTTTTCTTAATACTAAATCACTTGAATTATTATCATATATAAACATTTGTCTATTCCATTTGGCAAATGATATATCTGACATTTTACACGAATATGATAATTCTTTACTAGCTTGAATATGTTGTAATTTCATTTGTTCTTCAAGTTGCTTATCATTATATCGTTTGTTTCTAATCCATTCACATTTGGATTTTTTACGATTTTCTTTACTTAATTTTGTTCTATATTCTTTTTCTTGAATATATCTAGCATCTTTTTGAATTATTTTAGTAACATATGATGGTCTAACATTTAATTCTTTTGCAATAATACTAGGTTTTTCGTGTAAATCATAAAAACGTGAAATAATTTCTTTTGTTTCTGCCATAATATAAACCTCCTTTCTTTGGTGAAAAATCTGCCTACAGATTTTAGATATAGTAATACTATTACACATATTTTTTTGGCTAATTACTTGACTATTTTTGATAGAGCCTGTATAATAAGTGTAATAGTTAATTTACTTTAACTATTAACATTATAGTGTAATAGTTAAACAATGTCAAGTATTACATTATAAAAAATTAATTTTTTTTAGGAGAGTAAAAAATGAATAAAGATTTAGTTACAGAATTTAGTACAGAATGGATTAAATACAGTGAATATACAACTAAAAAACTACCTTTTGGAGATGAGTATATAGTTCCAAAAAAGAATGCAAAACCTATTAAATATAAAATTTCAGAAGTAGCAGATCAAATGATAATGGATTATATAGATATAGGTAAAACATATGAGTTTGAAAAATACAAAGTAAAAGATATGATTATTGGATTTGTTAAAAACTATGGACTAATTGGAATCATATCGTATATGCCATTGAATTTTAATTATATATCTAGCGAAAAGATATTCTTAAATAGCAATAATGATTTAGGTATGGAAGAAATATGGGATAGAAAACAATATTTAGAATACTTTTTCCCTTTTGATTTAAAAGATAAATTCAAATTTAAAGGAAATGATATATATGCTATAAAAAATGAAGAAACAACAGATGAAGAAGTGTTTTGGGGTGGAAGTAGAGAATTTAGCATTCCATTTTCAAAGTTTTATGCAGAGAAAATTGAAGATATAGGAATTATTGCAAATAGAGTTTACAATCAATTTATTGCTGCATATACTTTTGATTTTAAAACACCATACAAAGAAAGAACATTTAAAGGACTAGATTTTTTTAAAGCAAGAAATATTACAATTAATGCAAAAGCAGGAGATACACATTTTTCACTACAATGGGTATTTAACTCTTTAGCATCTGCTTTAGATACTATTTTATTAGTAAAAATATGTGATAAAAATCAGCCTTTAAGAATGTGTAAGCATTGTGAGAAGTTATTTATAGCAGAAAATGTAAGAGCAGAATATTGTAGTCCACAATGTAGAAATCAAGCAAATGTATATAAGAGTAGGAACAAAACTCATAAAGATAATGATGAAATATAAATAATATAAATAATATAAATAATAAAGGATGTAATTATGATAATAGAAAAGATAAAATTAAAGAATTTTAAAAAGTTTGAAGGACTAAAAGAAATCAAATTTAATGAAGATGTTAATGTTTTAATTGGAGATAACGAAGCAGGAAAAAGCACGATTTTAACAGCACTAGATATAGTTTTTAGTGGTAGTATCAGCAAAGTTGAAAATTTAGGATTAGATAACTTATTTAATGCTAATTGTATAAAAAAATTTTTGGAAAGTGATAGAAACTATTCAAATTTACCAGAATTGCATATAGAGATATTTATTAAAGATACAGGAATATCAGACTTAAATGGAGAAAATTATTTAGATAGTAATAATACAAGTTGCGATGGAATTAAATTTACTTGTATTCCAAACGATAGTAATTCTAAAGAAATCGTAGAAATCCTTTCAAACGAAAATTGTGTATTTCCTTTTGAATACTATATTTGTAGTTTTTCTACTTTTTCAAATCATCCTTATAATAGTTACAATAAATATATAAAACATGTATTAATAGATAATTCAAATATAAGTAATGAATATGCAATACGAGAATATACTACATCAGTATACAAGGCATATACTGACAAGAAACTTCAAAACAGTAATCAAAATCAATATAGACAGTATAGATATGCTTTTGAAAATGAGATATTAAATAAAACAAATGAAACTCTTACAAATAATATAAAATTTGGTTTATCAAATTCAACTAAACTAGGTCTAGAAAATAATTTATCAGTTTATGAAGATGATATTAATATATTAAATAAAGGGACTGGTAAGCAAACAATGGTAAAAACAGAATTTGCACTACAAAAACAGATAGATAACATTGATATAATTTTAATAGAAGAACCAGAAAATCATTTAAGTTATTCAAACATGAAAAAACTAATAACTAATATAACTGAAGCTAAAGAGAAGCAAGTTTTTTTAACAACACATAACAATATGATTTGTTCGAGATTAGATTTAAGAAAAGTAATTTGTATGAATAGCAATATAGATGAAACGCTAGAATTTAATGATATAGATAAAGAGACCGCCAAGTTTTTTATAAAATCACCTAATAATAACATTTTAAATTTCGTATTATCTAAAAAAGTAATATTGGTAGAAGGTGCAGCCGAATATATATTAATGGAAAAGTTTTTTGAAATGCAAGAAAAAATATCAATTGACAAATCAGATATAAATATAATATCAGTTAGCGGATTAAGTTTTGAAAGATACTTAAACATCGCAAAAATTCTTAAAATTAAAGTTGCAGTAATAACAGATAACGATTATGAATATGACAAAAAAGTAAAAGATAAATATATTAAATATACAGATTTTGACAATATCAAGGTTTTTGCAGACGAAAATAATGATAACAATACTTTTGAAGTATCTTTATATAATAGTAATGCTAAATATTTAGAAGAAAATAAAATAACAAGTAGTCAAGATATAAAACAATTTATGCTTAATAATAAATCTGAAAATGCATATAGAATATTAGAAAAGCTAGAGGAAAGTTCAAAAGATTTTGTAATACCAACCTATATTAGTGAGGCAATAAAATGGATAAGAAATTAATATTAGCAGTTGCAGGTTCAGGAAAGACTACATTATTGTTAAATAAATTAAATGATAAAGATAGATTCCTAATAGTAACATATACTAGAAACAATTATGAAGATATAAAAAAATCTATTATAAATAAATTTTCGTATATTCCATCTAATATAAAATTTATACATATTTTGTTTTTATATATGATTTTTGTTTTAAACCATTTGAAATAAATTTATTTCCACAAAAGCAAATAAAAACAAGGGGTTTAGATTTTAATCAAATATTTAATAAAAAAATTAAAGAAAATAAAATTGCATATTATATGGGAAAAGATAGTAAAAAAATGTATGCATGTAGACTAGCTAAATTGTGTAATAAAGAAAAAATGTTTCTTAAAATAAAAGATAGATTAGAAAAATACTTCGATTATATATTTATAGATGAAGTACAAGATTTTGCTGGTAATGATTTTAATTTTATTAGTAATTTAACAAATTGCAATGTTAATAGTATATATGTAGGGGATTTTTATCAGCACACGTTTGATACTAGTAGAGATGGCAATACAAATGTGAATTTGCATAAAGATTTTAAAAAGTACATAATGAAATTTAAACAAAATAATAAAAGTTTAGAAATAGATTTAAATTCTTTAGAAAAAAGTATAAGATGCAAAAAAGAAGTTTGTGAATTTATAAGAAATAATTTAAACATAAGTATATATCCAAAAGAAAATGTTAATGTAAGTGTAAAGGAAATAACTGATATTAAAGAAATAGAAAAAATTATGCAAGATGATAAAATTATAAAGCTATTTTATCAGAATAGTAAAAAATATAAAGGTAATGTAGAAAATTGGGGAAATAGTAAAGGAAGTACATACGAAAACGTGTGTGTAATTTTAAATAAAAGAACTTACAAATTATTTATACAAGATAAATTAAATAATTTACCTATGGCAACTAAAAATAAATTGTATGTTGCTTGTACCAGAACAAAAAATAATTTGTTTTTTATTAGTGAAGATAAAATAAAAGAGTATAAATGTAAAGTATAAAACAAGGCAGGTCGTCAATTAAGACAACCTGCCAGTTTTTTAATCGAGTGTTACGACATTGATACTAGGATAATCAGCAACTCTCTTTTCAGCTGCAGAAACATCATCCAAGTGCATCAAATAAACTTTAATGCCTCTTGTAGTAAGTGCAAGAAAGTCATCCAAAGCATCTTCGAGCTTTAAATGAATCATACCATAATACACAGAGGTATCTACATACAGAATAGAGTCATCTACCAAATACGGGATGAACGGTTCTATTGTAGAAGTATCTCCAGTATATACGACATTTGCACCATCAACTATCAGATGATAGCCAAAGCATTTGTTCTCAAGCTGAGGTGAGTGCTTTGTCAAGATACAGTCGCCGAACCACTCTTTTTCTTCCACATTTGCTACTGTTACCAGTTCACACCAAGAAGGCTCATTACCTTCAATAGTAAGAATTGTTAAGATATCATCAGAAACTTCTGTGGAGGGAGCTACGATAGTAACAGGCTTTTTGAGAGTAAAGAATGCATACTGCACAAATAAGCCAAGTCCACCAACGTGGTCTCCGTGAGTGTGGGTTACAAGAACATAAAATTTCTCATAATCCGTCAAGTCAATATGTTTCAGCTTTTGGAAAGTTGAAACCGGACAGTCAATTATGACCATTTCTTTGTTTGCAGTGGTAAAGTAGGCAGAAGTATGCTCATCGGCAAAGCCAGAGCCTCTACCAAAAAATTTCAAAGACATAGTAGTAATACTCCTTTCAGTTTTTTTGAAATACTAACTCTTGCACTGTTCCATATTGCAATGCATAATGGAAATCAATTACCTCCTAAAAATTGACACCTTTAAATTTTATCATAAAATTAAGAAAAACACAACAACTTATGTAAATCTTGCACAAAACCTTTATTTATATGACTAAATATGCTATAATGTTAATGATTACCATTTGAAGTATATCGTCGAGAGTTTGATGGTAAAATAAGAATTTAAGGAGGAATCATAGAAATTTCTATACTAAATAAGTAATACTCAAAGAAAGGAGGAAAATTCTATGGGATACTGGTTTGACGAGAAGGATTCTTTTAATGACTGTGTCAGACATATTGAAGATGACAAATGTCCTCAAAGTATAAGAGAAGACGCAGAAAGAGAATTAAGAGACCGCGGCTACCCTGAAAAGGTAATAACTGCTGCCCGTTTGGGTCGTCTGGAAGACCTCTAATGAATTCGGTAATGAAAAGAGAGCCAATTTCTATTGTTATAGATTTTGGCTCTCTTTCCATTGTGTTATCAGTAGATATCCGAAATAGCTTCTACATATCTTTCTGTCAGTTCTCCGTTGGGAAATACAAAAGTAACATTAAAAACGACTTCTCCTAAATCAATAGGTGTATGAACAGGCAAATCATAAGTTTCGCCACCATATTCATTAGCTGTTTCATAATATTTTTTTGCATTTTCCAAAATGAGATTTTTCTCGTTTTCAGTACAGTCTTTTACTCTCATTATGATTGTTACATATACTCCACAATGAGGAGTAATTTCGACATTTACTTTCCGATTAGACATATTAGATAACCTCCTAATTTCTCACTAAGTGAGTTATTTGTATAAATATATTAACATGTTTTACATAAAAAATCAAATTAAATACTATCCTGTTAATTTAATATTCCAAATCTTCATATTCTAATTCTTCTTCATATTGTATTTGTTTCTCCGGATCAAGATAAGTATCATTTTCCATTTGAAACTCTCTAATTAAATCTTCTTCTTCGGTAATTGAAAATCTTTTACAAATCCAATGAATAAATTTTTCAATAGTTTCTTTAAATTTATTTATTATTTTATTCAAATAGTAATTTTCTTTTTCTAATTCATTGATTCTATTATAAAATTTATTTTCTAAATTAATAGATTTTTCTTTAAATTCTTTTTCTAAATCTCTTACTTTATTGTCATATCTTAAATCAAGAGTATTACTTTTCTTTTTATATTCGTGTTCTAAAAGCTTAACTCTTTCATTTAAAGCTTCATTATCTGCTAGTATAATATTTCTTTCTTTTTGATATTTTTCAGCCTCATCAATAAGTTTTGCTTGTTTTGATAATTCCTTATGCAATGCTAAATTATCTTCATGTAATTCTTTAATCATATCATTTTGAGGTTTTATTATATCTTTTTCGACTTTTGCTTTATTTAATTGTATTAATTTAATATCGTTTATATCTGGAACTTCTGGTAGTTCTAGTTTTATATTATTTAATAGTTTTTTAGTATTTGCAAAGTTAGTTATTTTCTTTAATTCTTCTATTTTTAAGTTTTTTGCACCAGTTTCTTCAACAGGTAAGCCTCTTTCTAAATCAAAACCTTTTGATGTTACATATTTATGAAAGTCATTTTGTAATTTTCTATAACTATCTCTACCACGCCAAAAATCTTTTGCACAAATTTTATCTATTGCATTACCTTGTTCATCTTTTGTATGAATTACTGGTATAAATACCAAGTGCATATGGGGAGTAGTTTCATCTAGATGCACTGCTGCAGATATGATATTTTTTTCTCCAAGATTTTTATAATTACACACAAACTTATAACTTTCTATAAAATATCTCTTTGTTTCTTCTAAACCTATTTTTTTGAAAAACTCGTTATCAGATGTAATCATCATTTGGCACATTATAATACTATTTTTTCTCAAATTACCTTTCAAATCGTATTCCTTTTGCATTCTATCAAATTCTCTGATGTATGTTAATTCATTTTCCTTACAATAGAAGTTGAGATGTGTTCTTGTTGGATCAATATCCTTGTTTGAATGATTTTTTGCTTTCCTATCATTATGAACATATGCTCCGTATGATTTAGCTCTTGTTAATTTTTCATTTCTAATAATTGCATAACTCATATTCTTCTTTTACCTCCTTCTTTGCTCAAGATATACTTTGTATGTCTAACATACTAGACAAACAAGTTTGTCCCGTATGGCAGGGAAAAAATTATTTTCCCTACAACCCTTTGCCTAAAAAATAGTGCAACACCATTTTTTAGGTTTGAAATAAATTTGAGTTCTCAATTTATTTCAAAAAAAGAGCAAGAAAAAAATTGCATTTGCAATTAATTTCTTACTCTTCTTGAAACCCATTCGGTTTCAAACTTCCGTTTAAGTTATTCTTATTAGATTCATCTGTACGAAAATAACTAAGCAATAATTGCTTTTTATTTTCGTTTCCTTTCATCATAATATTAGGACTTACTTGCCAAAGTCCGTTTTGTATTTTCTTTAAGAACTCTTGCTTTTGTAATTTCTTCATAACTTTAGCAATAGTAGTTTCTGATGTATGTGTATTCTTTTGTATAGTTTTATATGTTCCTACAAACATATTTGTACTAGGGTGTGTATTTTCAAGTATATATATCAAAATATCTACTTGTTTATTTTCTACTATTCCTAAAACAGGGAGAAAGTCACCTAAATATAATTTCCAAAAATTCTTTTGACCATATACTTTTTTAGTAATTTGGTCAACTTCAATAATTTCTCCTGTTTCTTTATCTATTAATTCTTTTCTTTTAGTACCAATTAATGTATTTGTTTTTTCTGAATATTCAAGTCTCATTATTAAAACCTCCTAAATAAAAAATAAAACACTACACTATAGTGGAGTAAACACTAAAGTGTAGTGAAGTGTGTAAATTGCTTATAATTATTGATATATCAACTAAAAAGGAACTTTATAAAATATAAAGCTCTCTTCTTAATGCAAAATAAAAAGAGCGAAACAAGAATTTTCATCTTGTTCCACTCAAGTTAGGACAAATTATTCTGCCATTTTTATGAAATAGATGTATTCAGGGTCATCAGGAGCAGGTCCAAAAACAGAAATATTTTCTGCTTCAATAGAATGTACTTTTCCCCATCCTTTTGCAGAGGGCACTTCGCAAGAGATAAGTTTATTATAAACGTTTGGTGCTACAATACTAATTAATGCAACACGTCTTGCATAGATGCGATTTTCAATGGAACGATGAGCACCTTCCATTTTGACTAAATAGTGATACGCATTTTCGTGAAGGAAAATCCAAGCATTGCTTGTCCGTTCTTCTCCAATTTCTGCCAATACATCTAATGGGCATTTGTCCTTCGGCACGAGTATAACTTCCTTTTTCATTGAAAGTCCTCCTTTATAATGTATTTAAATAAGTGCCTGCAAATACGAGGGAATCCTCATATATAAATTCATTATACCACGTTTGACATAATTTGTCTAATTTGTTCTGTCGTTGCCCTCACAATTGATTTTAAGCATAATATAATTGTAAGGTAATAAAGTATGCCTACTAAAAAATGTAGGCATAAAATTTCTTGTACAAAATAAGCAGTTATTATAAATTTTCTTATTTAGGATAGTTTACAAACACACACCACATGGTGTAGGTGTGTATCCTCAAGCTGCTGCAGGATATCCTTGGACAGCGGCAACTATTGCTGTAAAAGGTGATCCGATTGCAGATTTACAAGAAGATTTAGCAGCAGAACAAAAAGCAAGAGCAACTTATGAAAAATTAATTGACCTATGTAAAGATGACCCAGATGTAATTGACCCACTTCGTTTCTTAAGAGAAAGAGAAGTAGTTCACTTCCAAAGATTTGGAGAAGCGTTAAGAGGAGTACAAGATAAACTTGCAGAAAAGAAATTTTATATGAATAAAGATATGAAATGTAGATAAAAACAATCCCACTTTGCAGTGGGGTTATTTTTTGTTTATAATTCCATATTTACCAGTTATAGGATCTTTAAACAATCCTATTTTAGGTGGGGAAAATGTAAAAATTATAAAAGTTAAAAATAACATTGTTAAAATTGCAATACAAATATTTTTATTAGATTCAAAAACAGAAAACATTAATTTGTATGACATATATTCACCAAGAATTGCTGAAAATATAAATGCTAGTATATTTAAGATAGCGTAATTTGTACCGAGTATGCCTGTATAAGTATAAAAGAAAATAACCGTAAAAAGCATTGCTACAATAATGCCTATTGTTTTAGCACATAAAAAGTTAGGAATAAATTCTCCAATATAAAAATATCCAATAATTGTTGTAATAAGCATAGGGAAAAATAGTAGTTTTAAATGTTCCCAAGTGCTTTCGTTTACAGCAGAAAATACACCTACTAGTGGCTTTTTGTTTGACCATTTATAGGTGTAATGTAGTATAGTTCCGAGTATAATTGTGAAAACAGTACTTAATATTTGAAAAGTTAAAATAGTTTTTTTATCACTCATAAAAAACTCCTTTAAAAATATTTTTTATCAATTATATTCAAAAAAATATTTTTTATGAAGTCTATATTAAAAGTTATAAAACATTAAAATAAATAGACTTGAAAATATACTTAAAGAGAAATATAATAAATAAAAAAGAAGGTGCAAAAATGATATTAAAAGGTAAAGTAAAAAGTGGACTTGGAGAAGCATGCTTTTGGATGAAAATGGCTGAAGAAGCATTTTATAAAAAAATAGGAATAAAAGTATTTTATGGAACTCTAAACATTGAAATAGATAAAGATTATAATTTTGAAGGAGATATAAGAGTTTTGCATAAAGAAGAATATGGTGGTTCTCAAGAAGTGTATTTTAAGGAATGTGAACTTTTTGGACATAAATCATATATTTTAAGAACTGATAAAAATATGTCAGAAAATAGAGACCATCCACTTAATTTAATAGAGGTAATATCAGATATCAATTTTAGAGAAAAATATAATTTAAAAGATGGAGACGAAATAGAAGTGCAAATTAAATAAATACAAAACGATGTAGGGGTCGACGACCCTGTCGACCCGTAATTAAAATATTTTAACGGGCGGACAGAGTCGTCCGCCCCTACAATTTTTAAAATATATCTAAAAATTTTAGTTCTAAAATTTTTTTTGCTGCATATATATATTTAAGGACAAGTTATATTAAGGAGAGATATATGCTAATTTCTAATTTACTTACATATTTTCCAGAAGAAATTTCCAAAGAAATAGAAGAATATTTTAAAGAAGATAAAGAGGATAAAAATAAAACAATAGAAGAAATTAGGTTAAGGGCGGACAAGCCTCTAATTTTAAAATTTAACAAAGAAGAGGTAGTTTTAAAGAAAATTATAAATCAAGAGATGATTCTAAAAACTCTTCAAAAAGTTTGTGACAATTCAATTTATACATATCAAAATCAGATAAGGGAAGGATTTATAACAGTAAAAGGGGGACATAGAATAGGAATAACTGGTAACTGTGTTATTGAAGATAATAAAGTATCTAATATTAATTATGTATCAAGCCTTAATTTTAGAATAGCAAAAGAGATAAAAGGAAGTAGTAATAGATTATTTAAATATGTTTTAGATTTAGAAAATAACACTATATATACATCATTAATAGTATCTCCGCCAGGAGTTCGGCAAAACAACAATTTTAAGAGATTTAATAAGAAGAATAAGTACAGGGATTGAAAAAGTAAATTTTCATGGTATTAATGTTGGACTGGTTGATGAAAGAGGAGAAATTGCAGCTATGTACAAAGGAATTTCTCAAAATGATATAGGGCTAAGAACTGATGTGCTTGATAATATTCCCAAAGCTATTGGAATGAAAATGCTTATAAGATCAATGGCTCCGAAAGTGATTTCAGCAGATGAAATTGGAAGTAATGATGATATAGAACCAATAAATTATGCAATATGTTCAGGAATCAAAGGTATATTTACAGCGCACGGTTCAAGCTTAGAAGAAATATCAATTAATCCAACATTAAAAACGTTATTAAATTTACATATTTTTGAAAGGATAATTTTTTTGAGTGATAAAAAACAAAAAGCAGGAATACAAAGTGTATATAATTTAAACAGAAAGACATCAGAATATAGTATTATGGAGTGATTTTTTATGTTAGTAATAAAAATTATAATTTATTCATTTATATTTTTATCATGTTCTTTAATTGGAATATTGATTTCTAAAAAATATGTTAATAGAGTTAATGAGTTAAGAGAATTTAAAAACGCATTAAATATGTTTAAAACTAAAATAAGATATACTTACGAACCTCTTCCACAAATATTTGCAGAAATTTCACAAAATATTGACTCAAATATTTCTAATGTATTTAGAACTGCATCAGATAAAATGAATATTTGTACTGCTGGAGAAGCATGGGATTTGGCTTTGAGATTCGAAGATTTGAATATTGATGAAGAAGACAGAAACGCATTACGAAACTTAAGTAAATTGTTAGGTAAAACTGATTTGCAAGGACAACTTAATCAGATAGAAATGACATCAGATTTCTTAGATCAACAAATTAGAAAAGCTGAAAATCAAAAAGATAAAAGTGAAAAAATGTACAGAACACTTGGCGTGATAATGGGGATGACAATAGTAATAATTCTTATTTAAAGGAGACTAAATTATGGATATAGATTTATTGTTTAAAATTGCGGCGATAGGAATATTAGTTGCAGTTTTACATCAAGTATTAGTAAGAGCTGGCAGAGAAGATCAAGCTATGATGACAACACTTGCAGGACTGGTAATTGTTCTTACAATGGTTATAAAAGAAATAAGTACGTTATTTAATACTGTAAGAACTATTTTTGGATTATAATTTTTTTCTTTTTTAGGACGGACTTAATTTAGTTATTTATCAAAGCAAAGGTAGACAAGTTATGGATATAGTAAAGATAATAGGTATAGGTATAACAGCAGTTATAGTAATTATTATATTAAAACAGTACAAGCCTGAATTTACAGTATATGTTTCTATAATAGCAGGAGCTATTATTCTTTTGATGGTTATGGATAAATTGAATGCCATAGTTGATCTTCTTGAAAGTATAACAAATAAAACAGGAACAGGAAGTACATTTTTAAAAATACTTCTAAAAATTACTGGTATTGCAATACTAACAGAATTTGCAGTCAGTATTTGCAAAGATTCAGGGGAGAGTGCTATTGCAAGTAAAGTTGAATTAGGTGGAAAAATAATAATTATAAGCATATCAATTCCAATAATTACAGCATTGTTGGAATTAATAATAAATATTTTACCGTGACGATTCTAGGGACTGTCCCTCTTTTGTCACGAAGGGACACAAGGGGACTGTCCTGAATCGTCTATATGTTAATTGTTTTCGAAATATAAATATATTATCATACACAAGAATGGCTTCACATCTAGTATAATTTATATTTCAAGAAATAAATCACAATTCAAAAGGAAAGAACAAATGATAAAGAAAATTATAATTATGATAATTTTAATAAATATATTTATATTTCCAAAAATTTATGCAACTGACGAGATAATTTTTTCTCAAATGGAAGCTTTAAACATATCTTCTTTTATAAATGAAGGCGAAAAATACACAAAACAACTTTTTCCGGAAATAAATTTAAATGAACTGTTAAATTCAGCTATAAAAGGTGAAATTGATAACAAAGGAGTTTATAAAGGAATTTTATCCATATTTGGAGATGAAATTGTATCAAGCATAACTCTTTTAGGAAGTATATTAATAATTATAATAATACACAGCTTACTAAAAAGTTTTACAGAAAACTTAAGTGAAAACCAAGGAATTGGTCAAATAGCCTATTATATAGAATATATTTTAATAGTTACTTTGATAATGGCTAATTTTTCTAACATAATAAATATGATTAAGGAATCAATTTCAAATTTAGTTGGGTTTGTAAATTGTTTGATTCCTATTTTACTTGCACTTATGTCTGCTACAGGAAGTATTGCATCTGTTACTTTAATACAACCATTAATAGTATTTGCAATAGTTTTTATTGCAAATACTATAACATTAATTATTCTTCCAATATCTTTAATAGCGACAGCAATAGGTATAATATCAAATCTATCTGATAAAGTTCAGATTGGAAAATTGTCTAAATTTTTAAAATCTGGGATTACTTGGTTTCTAGGAGTAGTAATAACTATATTTGTAGGCATATTATCTTTGGAAGGAGGATTAACAAGCAATGTAGACCGGACTTGCAGCTAAAGGAATAAAATCTGCAGCAACTACATTTATTCCGGTAGTAGGTAAAGCCTTAGGAGAATCAGTTGATACAGTCATTCGGTGCGACCTCACTACTAAAAAACTCTATTGGAATTGTAGGAATGTTTTCAATAATTGCAATATGTGCTTTGCCTATTATTAAATTAGCAATATTAACTATTACATATCATTTTGCATCTGCAATATGTGAACCATTGGCAGATAAAAAAATAATTTCCTTATTAGAGCAAATGGGTGGAACATTTAAAGTGCTTTTAGGAATTATGTTTTTTGTAGCAGTTCTTTTGATTATTGGACTAGCTATGTGTATGAAAATATCAAATAATGGAATGATGTATAGGTAGGTGAAAAATGGTAAGTTTTATCAATTCTTGGGCTCAAGGAATAATATTAGCAGTAATAATTTCGTGTGTAATTGAAATTATTTTACCTGGAGGAAATATAAAAAAGTACGTTAAAACAGTTATAGGAATATATGTATTATTTGTAATAGTTCACCCATTAATATCAGCTGTTTTAAACAAGAAGTTGAATGTTGATTCAATTATAGATGATACGATTAGTCAAATGAGTGAATATGAAAGCACCGATATAACAATAGAAACAAACAATTATATAGAAAAAACATATAAACAAAAATTGCAGGAAGATATGAGTCAAAAATTAAACGAAAAAGGATATGATATTAATTCTTTAAATTTATATATAGAAACAGAAAATGAGAATAGTTATGGACAGATCAATGGTATAGCTATGGAGATTTCTAAAATTCAAAAAACAGAAGAATCAAATAATAAAAATATTACACAAAATGAAGTTAACAAAGTAGAAAGTATAGATATAAAAATATCAGATAGTATTGCTACAAATAAAACAGATAACATAGAAAAAGAAACTGTTACAGAACAAGAAATAGAAGCTATAAAAGATTATTTGAATCTTACCTATGAGATAGACAAAGAAAAAATATATATTAATGAATAAATAAGGAGAAAGTAAATGTTTAAAAATATATTAGAAAAATTAAAAGTCAAATTCATGAAAAAATCGGAAACAAACAACAAAAAGAATATTGAAAATTTGCTGGTTTTTTTGGTGCTTTTGATAATTACAGTTATTGCAATTAATGTAATATGGGGAGAGGATAAGGAAAAGGTAAATCAAGAAGAAAATAACACCTCATATAAACAGCTAGCACAATCCATTAATAATATTGATAGTAATAATCAAGAAATAGATGAATATAATTTAGAGCAAAGTCTAGAGGACATACTTTGTAAAATTTCAGGAGTTGGAAATGTAGAAGTATTAATTACATATTCGGAAACGAGTGAAGTTATAGCAATGTATAACGAAACATACACTTCAAGCAGCACAGAGGAAGAAGATACAAATGGCGGTGTAAGAAAAATTGAAGAAACAGATACAAGCAAAGAAATAATATTTGAAGATAATGACGGAACAAAAACTCCTATTACACAAAAGGTTGTAATGCCAAAAATAGAAGGAGCTATTATAACAGCAGAAGGAGCAGGAAATATTAATATTAAAACTAATATAATTGAAGCAGTTGCTGCTGCAACTGGATTATCTGCTTATCGAATCCAGGTGTTTCCGATGGATGTATAAACAATTTGTAGGGAAGGAGCGTATTTATGAAAGTTTTAAAAAGAAATCAATTAATTGTTTTAGTAATATCTTTAATGCTTATAACAGCTGGTTATTTGAATTTTACTACAAATCAAGCAAATATATTAGAAACAAGCACAATTGCTAGTAGAGATGATACTACTATAGGAGATGCACAATTAGTAAGTACTATACCAAAAGAAAATGAAACAGATGCAGTAGAAAATTTACTGAATGGAGAGATAGGCAATACTGTGACAGAAAACTTATTGACAGAAAGTGAAAAACCCACAAGTGGTACGGTTGATACTGGAGAAAGCAATAGCTCTCAAGAAACGGAAGATTACTATTTTACGACATCTAAATTAGAAAGAAATACAATGTATTCTGAACTATTAGATACATATCAAGAAATCTATAACAATGCAAATTCTACAGCCAATCAAAAGTCGGAAGCTTTAACAAAAATAAGCGAAATTAACAATGCAAAAAATGCAATAATGATTGCAGAAAATCTCATAATAGCAAAAGGATTTGAAAATGTAGTGATATTTGTAAATGAAGGAAGTGTCAGCGTAATTATTAAAACAGAAGAATTAAAACAAGAAGATATTGCTCAAATACAAAATATTGTTTCTAGAGAACTAAGTGTTGGAGTGGATATTATACATATTAGCAACAAATAATAATTACACCAAAATTTTAATTGTTTCATATAATAAAATATTAATAACAATAGGAGAGTTTAACAAATGAAACAATTATATTTAGATGCTAAAAATATCATGAACAAAGATCCTGCTGCAAGAAATATATTAGAAGTAATTATTTTGTATCCCGGTTTTCATATATTGATTTATCATAGAATATCACATTTTTTGTATAGACATAGGTTGTTTTTCTTGGCAAGATTAATATCACAAACAGGAAGATTCTTTACTGGTATTGAAATTCATCCAGGAGCAAAAATTGGTAAAAGATTATTTATAGATCATGGGATGGGAATAGTTATAGGAGAAACAGCTGAGATAGGAAATGATTGCACTATATATCATCAGGTTACATTGGGAGGAACAGGAAAAGATAAGTATAAAAGACATCCTACAGTAGGAAATAATGTAATGATAGGAGCGGGTTCTAAAATTCTAGGACCTATAAAAATAGGAGATAATGTAAAGGTAGGAGCGGGTTCAGTAGTATTACACAATATTGACAAAAATTCAACAGTGGTAGGAGTACCTTGTAATAGAGTTATTAAGAAATAATATAAGGAAAAGATACAAACTTGCAAGGTCACGTAAAAAATGATATAATCAAAAAACTAAAGTCCATGATTAATTTGCATGGCAATAATTACTTAAGTAATTATCTTGTGTATTCAACATTAGCAAATTTAGGGACAATACTAATTTTATCACTTGTAGCATAGAGCAAATAATCAAACAAAAAGCGTAATAGAGTTTTCTCTACAGCGCTTTTTTGTTTTAGTTTATTAAAAATCTTTATAAATAACTTGTAAAAATGGAATTTATTGATATAATATATGAAGAATAAGTTTGCAAAGACGCAACTTAGTGAAAAAGTGAAAAATACAAAATTTGCAAAGCAAATTTTGAAAGGAGAAACAAATATGATTAAAAAAGTTGCTATAATTACAAATGGTGGCGATTGTCCAGGATTAAATGCTGTAATACGTGCAATTGTCAAAACAGCTGAAACTAACGGAGTTGAATGTTATGGATATATAGAAGGGTATAAAGGACTTCTAGAAAATAATTATATAAAATTAGAATCAAATGGTAGTGCGTCAGGATTACTTCATAGAGGTGGAACAGTTATAGGTGCATCAAACAGTACAAATTTATTTAATTATCCTGTAGAAGAAAATGGACAAAAGGTATATAAAGATATGTCATATAAAGCAGTAGAAAATGTTAAAGAAGCAGGATTTGATTGTATATTTACATTAGGAGGAGATGGTACTCAAAAGTCTGCAAGAGATTTTACATTAAGAGGATTAAATATAATAGGAGTACCAAAAACAATTGATAATGACGTTGCTCACTCAGAAATAACATTCGGATACAATACAGCAGTATCTGTTGCAACAGAAGCTTTAGATAGATTACATTCGACAGCAGAATCACATCATAGAATAATGACATTAGAAGTAATGGGAAGATATGCAGGTTGGATAGCATTGGAATCTGCAATAGCAGGCGGAGCTGATGCAGCAATAATTCCTGAAATACCTTATGATATTAATAAAATAGTAGAAAAAATAAATAAGAGAAAAGAAGAAGGAAAAAAATTTAGTATAATAGTAGTATCTGAAGGTGCAAAACCAAAAGATGGAGATATAACAGTTAAGAAAACTTTAGATGATGGCAAAGGATTAGATAATATAAGGCTTGGTGGAATAGGAGAAAAACTAGCAAGAGATTTAGAAGAACTAACAGGAATGGTAGCAAGAAATACAACACTTGGATATGTACAAAGAGGAGGAACTCCTACAGCATTTGATAGAGTTTTATCTACCAAATATGGTACAAAAGCAATGGAACTAGCATTAGAGGGAAAATTTAATACACTAGTAACATTAAAAAATGGAAAATTAGATTCAGTTCCATTAGAAGATGTAGTAGGAAACAATAAAGAAATAGGAGCGCGTTCAGGAGGAACAGAAAGCACAAGCATTAAGAGAGTTACAATGGATGATGATTTAGTAAAAGTAGCAAGAAATTTAGATATCTGTTTAGGAGACTAATAATATATTGCAAAATAATGTAGGGGCAGGTCTTGTGCCTGCCCAAAAGAAAATACACATAATTAAAAAAGGAGCAGCACATGATTAATTTTAAAGAAGAAATAGCAGAAAAAATTGCAAAAGCAACAAATCTAAATAAAGAAGAATTAGAAAAATATATTGAAATACCACCCAATAGTGACTTAGGAGATTATGCTTTTCCTTGTTTTAAACTAGCTAAAGATTTAAGAAAAGCACCACCTATGATAGCAAATGACATAAAAGAAAATATTGAAATAGATGCGAATATAATTAATAAAATAGATGTAGTTGGTGGATATTTAAATATATTTATAAATAAAGAAACATTAACAAAAACAGTATTAGAAGAGGTTTCAAGAAATAAAGAAAAATATGGTTCATCAAATTTAGGTGAAGGCAAAAATGTTGTAATTGATTATTCAGCACCAAATATAGCAAAACCTTTCCATATCGGACATTTACGTTCGACTGTAATAGGAGGAGCTTTATATAAAATATATAATTTTTTAGGATATAACAGTGTTGGAATAAATTATTTAGGAGATTGGGGACTTCAATTTGGTAAAGTAATGGCAGGTATAAATCTTTGGAAAGATGAATATGATTTCGAAAATGACGAAATGGCAAGTATACTTAAAGTATATATAAGATTTAACCAGGAAGAAAAAGAGAATCCAGAACTTACAGAGTTAGCAAGAAAATTATTTAAGAATTTAGAAGAAGGAGACAAAGAAACAGTTGCAACTTGGGAACATATTAGAAAAATAAGTTTAGAAAATTACGAAAAAACATATAAATTATTAAACTCAAAATTTGATTCATATAATGGAGAAGCATATTACAATGATAAAATGGATCCAGTAGTAGAAGAGTTAACCGAAAAAGGATTATTAAAAGATTCACAAGGAGCACGAGTAGTAGATTTAGATGAATACAATATGCCACCATGTATAATTATTACATCAGCAGGAACAACAATTTATGCAACAAGGGATTTAGCATCATTAAAAGATAGAATAAACAAATACAATTTTGATAAAGCAATATATGTTGTAGGAAATGAACAACAATTACATTTTAAACAAGTGTTTAAAGTTTTAGAATTAATGGGATATGAAGAATATGCTTCAAAATGTGTACATGTTCCCTTTGGATTGGTAGTAGATAAAGATGGAGAAAAAATAGGCTCAAGAAAAGGTAATTCAGTATTTTTAGAAGATATCTTAAATGAAGCAATTGATAAAGTTAAGAATATAATAAATGAAAAAAATCCTGAACTAGAAGATAAAGATGAAATAGCTAGAAAAGTAGGAGTAGGGGCAATAATATTTAATGATTTATCAAATAGTAGAATAAAAGATGAAATATTTGATTGGGATATGTTGCTAAATTTTCAAGGTGAAACAGGTCCATACATTCAATATATTTATGTAAGAACAAAAAGTTTATTGAATAAAGCAGGATATACTCCAAAAATCGAAGAAATAGATTTTAGCAAACTAAATGAAAAAGAAGCAATAGAAACAATAAAACTTATTTATATGTTTAACGAAGTTATACAAAATGCAGCAGATAAGAATGAACCATCAATCCTTGCTAGATATTTAATAGATTTAAGTCAAAGTTTTAGTACATTTTATAATGAATATAAAATAATTACAGATGAGAAATCTGTTCAAGATGCTAGAATTTATTTGACTTATGCCGTTGGAACAGTATTAAAATCGGGAGCAGAGTTATTAGGTATGGAAATGCCAGAACGTATGTAAAACTTATTTAGGATAGAACTTAAAAATAGAGAAGCAAAATGTAGGGGTCGCCGTCCTCGGCGACCCGCAAAATAAAATTGTTGAAATCGGGTCGCCCAAGAGTGCGCCCCCTACAACAATTTAAATCAAAATATATTTATTTATAAGGAGTGATAAAAATGGAAGTAATTGAACTAAAACATCCACTAGTTGAACACAAATTAGCAATTTTAAGAGACAAAAGAACAGGAACAAAAGAATTTAGAGAGTTAGTATCTGAACTTGCTACAATGCTTTGTTATGAAGCAATGAAAGATGCAGAAATGTATGAAACAGAAATCGAAACTCCAATGACTAAAATGAAAACAAGAAAAATAAATGAGGATAAATATGCTTTTGTACCAATTTTAAGAGCAGGAACAGGGATGCTAGATGGGATTATAAATTTAGTTCCAAATGCAAAAATAGGTCATGTTGGTATGTATAGAGATGAACAAACATTTAAACCTAATGTATATTATTTTAAAGTGCCAAAAGATATAGATAAAAGAGAAGTGTTAGTATTAGATCCAATGCTTGCAACAGGTGGGTCAGGAATAGATACTATAGAATTATTAAAGGAAAAGGGAGCTAAAAATATAAAATTTTTATGCATAATAGCTGCACCAGAAGGAATAAAAGCGATGCAAGAAAAACATCCAGATGTAAAAATATTTACAACATCTGTTGATGAAAAATTAAATGAAAATGCGTACATTGTACCAGGACTTGGAGATGCAGGTGATAGAGTATTTGGAACAAAATAGTATTTATAATGATGAAATGAATATACTAAATTAAAATAACAAAAATGAGGAGGAATGATTTTGAGAAAATATTTTGGAACAGATGGTATTAGAAGAATAGCTAATACAGAATTAACACCAGAATTAGTATATAAAGTTGCTAAAGCTGGAGCATATGTTTTAGCAAAACATTCAGATCATGCGCCAACAATATTAATAGGAAGAGATACAAGGCTTTCTGGAACATTAATAGAAAGTGCTATGACAGCTGGTTTTTTAAGTTATGGAGCAAATGTAAAACTACTAGGAGTTATGCCTACACCTGCAGTAGCATATTTAACTAAAAAATTAAAAGCAGATGCTAGTGTTGTAATATCTGCATCACACAACACATTTGAATTCAATGGAGTAAAATATTTTAGCAATAAAGGCATGAAAATTTCTGATGAAATAGAAGAAGAAATAGAAGAAGTTATGGATTCAGGTAAAATCGATGAATTAAATGCGGTACATAACAAAATAGGTGTATCTGAAAATAGAACAGATTTAATAGATGAATATGTATTTTTGTTTAGAAAAATATTTGAAGATAATATTGAACAAAATATGAGAAAAGATTTTGTGGTAGGCTTAGATGTCGCAAATGGTGCAACTTATAAAGTTGCTGAAGAAATATTTAAAAAATTAGGAATAAAATATAAAATTATAAACAATAATCCAGATGGTGTAAATATAAATGAAAATTGTGGCTCTACACACCTAGAAGGATTGAAAAAATTTGTTATAGATAACAATTTAAGTTTAGGTATTGCATATGATGGAGACGGTGATAGATGTCTTGCACTAGACGAAAAGGGGAATGTTGTAGATGGAGATATGCTTCTTGCTATATTCTCAAAATATCTAAAAGAAAAAGGGAAATTAAACAAAGATACTTTAGTTGCAACCATAATGAGTAATTTAGGTTTGAATAAATTTGCAGAAAATAACGAATTAAACTTAAAACAAACAAAAGTTGGAGATAGATATGTTTTAGAAGAAATGCTAGAAAATGGGTATAATTTGGGAGGAGAACAATCTGGACACATAATAATGCTTGACTATAATCCAACAGGAGATGGAATATTAACATCTTTAATGTTAATACAAATTTTATTAGAAAAAAATGTTTCAGCATCATCACTTTGTGATATAATGCAAATATATCCACAAGTTTTAGTAAATGCTAAAGTAAATAATAATAAAAAAAGTGAATATGAAAATGATGAAGATATACAAAAGATGATAAAAGACTTACAAGAAGAATTTTCTAATGATGGCAGAATAGTAATAAGACCATCAGGAACAGAACCTTTAATAAGAGTTATGATAGAAGGAAAGAACAAAGAAGAAATTTCTATAAAAGCTAACATACTAGCAACTCTTGTTGAAGAAAAATTAAATTAAGTTTTTAATAATTAAAATATACAAAGGAGGAATTTAAAATGTTTATTTTTGATGTAACAGACCCAATAACATTAGTTCTATTACTAGCAGCTGCAGTATTACTTATATTTTTAGGAAAGGAAATTAAAAAACCACAGGCTCCAGGAATTGCATTAGTATTTTTCCTAGTTTTAATACTAGTTCATAGTGTACAAATTGCAATTGTGCCAGAAGTTAATTATGCAGAAAATCATTCAACTTTGTTGAGTTGTTTAGCAGTAGATTTAGTTATGATATTTATAACTTTCTTCGGATATTTATGGGTAGATGATATAGCTTGTAAATATTACAAAAAGAAAAGCATTGACAATAGCTTAGATTGGTTTTGGAAACAAGTATAGAAAACCCAAACTCATAAAAAAGATAACTGACAAGTTATCTTTTTTTGTTTACACATCAAAAGTTTATAAGTATTAATATACATAAAAAATATTAAAATAAAAATTCCTTTATGATAGTATTTTTATATAAAAATGTCGAAAGGAATGGTGAACAAATGAAAAGAAAAAGAGAAAACAAAGGTATTACACTTATAGCATTGATTATTACAATAATTGTAATGTTGATTTTAGTAGGTGTATCTGTAAATGTGGCTTTAAATGGAGGACTATTTGATACAGCAAAAACAGCTACAGAAAAAACAGAACAAGCAACACAAGCAGAAAAAGAATTTATGATTTATGCACAGCTTATTGCAGAAGCTGATGAATTAGCAAAAAGATATCCATTAAATTGTGAAGTGGCTGATATTACGGTAACACAGCCTATAATAACACTAACAGATGATAATGTTGTTGATTTGTATGGTTATATATTAGAAAAGTACAACACTACTTATAATAATTTATCACTTACAACAGCAATAAAGGCTGCAAATAATTTTTATGAAATATTTGATAAATCGGTGCAAAATTATCAAAATACAGATGCTGATAAGCAAGAATATATAAAACAAAATTTTTGGAAAAAACTTACAGATTATAGGGTGGAAAATGTGAATGAAGACTCAAGTTTAAAAAGACTGGCTTTGCAATTTGCGTTTCTTTACTGTAAAAATAATCCAATTCCAACCAATATGGATGATGAAGAGATAGAAGTGATGGGTAATAATGTTAAATACTGTATACTAGCAAATGTAAATCTTATACTTGAGACAGAAGGAGTAATTGACCAATTAAATACGATTTATCCAGGAGGACATTATCCTACAGACGCTATAACAGGAACATTGACAAGTGATTTTACCTATTTAAAAACTATTGAAAATATTAAACTGCTAAAAATAACAGAAGAAAATTCAAATAGCATTATAATGCTTGGAGAAGACGGAGTAGAAAATGGTGGGTTAGCAGAAGAATTTGTTGGAAAAATAGTATATGCAGTACCAGTAGAAAATGATGAATTCGAACTTGGTGGAATTTTATGTCATAATGTTTTTGTTACCAATACAGAAACAGGAGAAATTATATATATTGACGATGAAGGCGCTCCAAATAAATCATTTTTATAAAATATAAAATTATATACAAAAAATAAATAGCAAGTTTCTTTTAGAACTTGCTATTTTAATATGATTATGATAGAATTTTAAAAGCTAAAAAAGATAATTTTTAAAGGAGAGTATGCTTTTATGAATGAAAATAAAAAATATTATATAACAACGCCAATATATTATCCAAGTGGTAAATTTCATATAGGAACAGCCTATACAACTACATTTGCAAATACAATAAAAAAATATAGAGAAATGAGAGGTTTTGATGCATATTTTTTAACAGGATTAGATGAGCATGGTCAAAAGATACAAGATGTTGCTACAGGTAGGAGATTAACTCCTCAGGAACATGTTGATGAAATGGCAGTTGCTGCAAAAGAATTATGGTCTAAAATGAAAATCGATTATGATGATTTTATTAGAACAACAGAGCCAAGACATGAAAAAATAGTAGAGCAAATATTTGAAAAATTCATGAAAAATGGAGATATATATAAAGGTGAATATGAAGGATGGTACTGTGTGCCTTGTGAAACATTTTTCACACCAACACAATTAGAAGATGGAAAATGTCCTGATTGTGGAAGAGAAGTAAAAATGATGAAAGAAGAAGCATACTTCTTTAACATGAAAAAATATCAAGATAGATTAGTAAAATTTTATGAAGAAAATCCAAACTTTATAGAACCAGCTTTCAGAAAAAATGAGTTATTTAATAACTTTATAAAACCAGGATTAGAAGATTTATGTGTAACTCGTACAACATTTGATTGGGGAATAAAAGTAAAAGGCGATGAAAAACATGTTATATATGTTTGGTTAGATGCACTTACAAACTACATCACAGCATTAGGATACATGTCAGAAGATGAAACAAAATTTAATAAATATTGGCCAGCAGATTTACAAATAGTAGGTAAGGATATAATAAGATTTCACGGTATATATTGGCCTATATTCTTAATGGCTTTAGATTTACCATTACCTAAAAAATTATTTGCACATGGATGGATAATGATGAAAGATGGAAAAATGTCTAAATCTAAAGGAAATGTTATATATCCAGAAACATTAATAGAAAGATATGGATTAGATGCTACAAAATATTTCTTGTTAAAAGAATTATCTATAGGACAAGATGGATTATTTACTCCAGAAGGATTTGTAGAAAGATTTAATACAGATTTATGTAATGATTTAGGTAATTTACTAAATAGAACAATAGGTATGATAAATAAATATTTTGGAGGTCAAATTCCAGAAAAACCACAAAGCTTAACTGATTTAGATATTGAATTAGAAAACTTTGTAAATGAAAAAATAAGATGTACAGAAAACGAATTAGATGAAGCTCATGTAAGTAATGCATTAGAAGAAATATGGCAAATTATATCAAGATCTAATAAATATATTGATGAAACAATGCCTTGGGCATTATATAAAGAAGAAAAAACAGAAGAATTAAAAGATGTAATGTATCATTTAGTAGAAAATTTAAGAAAAGTAGCGATACTTATTAAACCTTACATGGAAGAAACTTCACCAAAAATGTTTAATCAATTAGGAATAACTGACGAAAATTTAATGACTTGGGATAGCACAAAAGAATATCCTAAATACCAAGAAGGTCTAAAAGTTGTAGAAAAAGGTGAACCTTTATTTGTAAGATTAGATTTAGCAGAAGAAGTTGAATTTTTAAAACAAGAAATGCAAAAGTAAAAGGAGAAACAAATGGGTAAATTATTTGTAATAGATGGAACAGATGCAAGTGGTAAGCAAACACAATTAAAAAAGTTGCAAGAAAGATTAGAAAAAGAAAATATAGAATATAAATTAGTATCTTTTCCTAATTATGATAGTCCATCATCTGCACTTGTTAAAATGTATTTATCAGGAGATTTTGGAGAAAATGCAAAAGATATAAATCCATATGTAGCTTCAACATTTTTTGCAGTAGATAGATTCGCAACTTTTAAAAAGGATTTAGAAGAATACTATAACAATGGAGGAATAATACTTGCAGATAGATATACAACTGCAAATATGGTTCATCAAGCAGGTAAGATAGAAGATATCAAGGAAAGAGAAAATTTTTTAGATTGGCTTTGGGATTTTGAATTTAATATGTATAAACTTCCAGTACCAACAAAAGTATTTTTCTTAAATATGCCACCAGAATATGCATTTGAATTAATGAAAAATAGAGAAAATAAATTTACACATGAAGCTCAAAAAGATATACATGAAAGAGATAAAAATCATATAGTAGATAGTTATAATGCTGCATGTGAAGTAGCAAACAAATATAACTGGTGTAAAATAGATTGCGTAAAGAACAGTAAAATTAGAACAATAGATGAAATACATGAAGATATATATAATGAAATAAAGGAAATAATATGAAAAAAATAGGTTTTTTTGGAGGGTGTTTTAACCCTCCTACTAATATTCATATAAAAATTGCAAGAGATTTAATAGAACAAGGGAAATTAGATAAAGTAGTTTTTGTACCAGTTAATGATTATTATCAAAAAGAAGATTTAGCTGAAGCAAAACATAGATATAATATGCTTTGTTTAGCAACTAAAAATCATACAAATTTAGAAGTAGATGATATTTTAATAAAAGAAAATAGAAAATTATTTGCAGTAGATGCATTTGAAATTGTTGGGGACAGTCCCCATGCGACATTTTGTCGCAAAAGGGACATATCTATGATTATGGGTTCAGACAATTACAATAAAATGTCAGACTGGAAAGATTATGATAAAATAAAAGATAAATATAATTACATTATTATTGATAGAAATGAAAATGAAATATCTTCAACGCAAATAAGAAATATGATAAAAAATAATGATAAAAATGTAATAGAATATTTATCAGAAGATGTATATAAATATATATTAGAAAATAATTTGTATGAATCGTAATTTGTGTGAGGGAATTCTAGGGACTGTCCCATAAAATCACCAATTATTTGGGGATTTTGGGGACTGTCCTGAATTCACGAAATCTAAACAAATTACAATTTATAAAAGGAGAACGTAAATTGAACAATTTAGAAGAAATACTAAAAGAAGCTAATGAATGTTTGAATTGCAAAAATCCGTTGTGTAGAAAAGGATGTCCAATTGCAACAAAAATACCAGAATTTATAAATGAAATTAAAAACAACAATTTGAACAAAGCATATGAAATTCTACAAGAGAACAATATAATGAGCGATATATGTTCAAATGTATGTCCATACGAAGAATACTGCTCAGGACATTGCGTAAAAGGGATTAAGGGCAAACCTGTAAGTGTTTCAAAATTAGAGAAATTTGTTAACTTATGGGCAAGAGAAAACAATATTAAATATGAATATAAACTTGAAAAAACAAATGGTATAAAAGTAGCTATTATAGGGTCAGGACCAGCAGGAATAGAGTGTGCGGTAGATCTTGCAAAAAAAGGATACAAGGTTACTATGTTTGAAAGAGAAGAACAAATAGGTGGGCTTTTAACATATGGAATTCCAGGGTTTAGATTACCAAGAAACATTACTGAAAATTTAACAAATAGAATAACAAGTTTAGGAATAGAAATAAAAACAAATATAGAATTCGGAAAAGATATGAATTTAAACACTTTAAAAGAAAGCGGATTTGAAGCTATATTCTTAGGAATAGGTGCCGATATTCCATCTACATATAATTTAAGTGATGCAGCATGTGAAAAAATATATAAATCTGATTATATCTTAAAGGAATATAATGCGAAAAGAATAATAAAAAATCTTGGAGATGTAATTGTAATTGGTGGTGGAAATGTTGCAACAGATTCTGCAAGAGCTGCAATCAGAATGGGAGCAAAAACAAGTACAATAGTATATAGAAGAGACGATTCTAAAATGCCAGCAAGACAGATTGAATTAGACGAAGCTTTAGAAGATGGAGTGCAAGTAATATATAACACAAGAGTTATAAGTGCAGATATTAAAGATGGAAAAATTAAAAAAATTAATTGTATAAAAACAGATTCAAGCACAGAAAAAGTAGTTGATATAGAAAATAGCGAGTTTAATATTAAGGCTGATTCTGTAATATTTGCAATAGGATTGAAACCAAATAAAGAACTAATTGAAAACGAAGGAATAGAATTAGATGAAACAGGATTAATTAAATTAGATGAAAATAGCATGACGAATGTAGAAGGAGTATTTGCAGGAGGAGATGTATCACAAAGTAAAGCAACTGTTTGCAAAGCTATATATTCTGGAAGAGAAGCAGCGTACGGAATAGATAAATATATAAAAGAAAAAGGTATCATTAAATAAAATGATACCTTTTTTGTCGAAATTTAAACTACGATTCTTCTTGATTTTTTAACTAAATTCATGTTTAATAAACTTATATTATTTCTAAAAGATTTAATTTCTAAAAAATTTCCAAAAATTAAAAATAAATAATATTTACAACACGTATAATATGTGTTAAAATAATATTATCTTGAAAGGAGTTATAATGACCTTTAAAGATTTAGAAAAAATACTAAAGAGAGATGGTTGGTATTATTACGATACTGTTGGTTCACATATACAGTATAAACATGAAACTAAACCAGGTAAAGTTACAATACCAAAACATAAAGGAGATATAAAGAAAGGAACTCTAAATTCAATTTTAAAACAAGCAGGATTGAAGGAAGAATACAAATCTTTATTCTGATAGGAGGCGTTTTATATGAAATTAGTATATCCAGCTATTTTCAAAAAAGAAGAACTGGGGTACAGTGTTGTGATTCCAGATTTATTAGGATGCTGTACACAAGGTGATACATTAGAAGAGGCTATAGAAATGGCAGAAGATGCAGCTTTAGGTTGGCTTCTTACAACATTAGAAGAAAATGAAGAAATTCCAAATGCTAGTAACATTAATGATATAAAATTAGAAGATGAAGATGAATTTGTTAGTTTGTTGCTATTAGATTTAAGTTCATATTCAGAAAAATACAGTTCGAGAAAATCAGTAAAAAAAACACTTACAATACCATATTGGTTAAATGAAAGAGCAGAAAGGTTAAAGATAAATTTTTCAAAAACTTTGCAAGATGCATTAATTTTTAAGATAATTAAAAAATAATTTATTAAAATAATAATTTAAATTATAATTTTCAGAAATTTCAGGACAGTCCCAAAAAGTTTCAAGCAAGTAGCAACTTTTTAGGGACAGTCCCTAGAAATTTCCTTTTTTTACATTGACACATAAGAACAGATGTTCTATAATAAATATGGTGGTAATATGGAAAGACAAATCATGCATATCGATGTTAATAATGCTTTTTTATCATGGTATGCTATTTGGAGATTAAAAAATGGTGAAGAAGTTGATATAAGAGAAATACCTGCAATAATTGGTGGAGATGAATCTAAAAGAGCAGGTATAGTTCTTGCTAAAAGCAATCTTGCAAAACAGTTTGGAATTGTTACAGGAGAAACTATATATCAAGCTAGGAAAAAATGTCCAAATATTCAAATATTCCAGGGAGATTATAATGTTTATAAAGAATATTCTGATAAGCTATATAACTTATTATTAGACTATACTGATAAAATTGAAAGATATTCTGTTGATGAGTGCTTTTTAGATATGACAGGATATTTGATGAATTCCACACTATTAGATAAAGCAAAAGAAATACAAAATAGAGTAAATGAAGAATTAGGATTTACAGTAAATATAGGTCTGAGTTCCAATAAATTGCTTGCAAAAATGGCTTCAGACTTTGAGAAACCTAATAAAATACATACATTATATTTAAACCAAATTAAAGAAAAGATGTGGCCACTTCCGATTAGAGAATTATTTATGCTCGGAAGAAAAAGTGTACCTAAATTATATAATATGAATATAAAAACAATAGGAGATTTGGCAAATGCAGATAAAAATGAATTAATAAAGAAATTCGGTAAGCATGGTCAAATGATGTGGGAGTATGCTAATGGAATAGATTTATCAGAGGTTGTATATAAATATGAAGAGCCAAAAAGTATTGGTAATTCAACAACTCTTGCAAAAGATATTGTAGGATTAGAATCATTAAACGAAATACTTTCCCTATTAGCAGAACATGTATCATACAGATTGAGAAAACATAATATGGTTGCAAACGTTGTGAATGTAGGTTTACGAACGAAAGATTTTAAAGATTTCTCACATCAAAAAAGACTAGATTTGCCTGTATCAAATACCAAAGATATTTACAATATATCAAAAGAACTTTTGAAATTCATGTATAAAGGAGAAGCAATAAGGCTAATATCATTAAGAGTAGATAAGTTAACTAATAAAGATGAAGTTCAAATTTCTTTATTTGAAACTGAAAATAATAAGAAACAAGATAAATTAGACGAAACATTAGATATGTTAAAAAATAAATTTGGTTATTCTAGCATCACAAGAGCAGGAAATTTAAACATAAAAAAGAATATAAAATTTAAGTAATAATTTATTTTAAACTATTGATTTTTTAATCTTATTTTAATAAACTATATGTAAAATATTTTAAAAAAGAGGAGTGTAGATATAGATATGGAAGAAGAAAATTTAAGCGGAAAAGAAAAAAAGAAAATTATTTCTGTTTTTAAGAAGAAAGAAGTTTGGATTTCAGGAGTAATTGGATTAGTTTTAGGAGCTGCTATAATATGTTTATTATCAATATTAGGTGTTCCAGGGCTAGGAAATGAAACAATAGCCAAATATAAAGGTGGAAAGATTACTGAAAAGACTTTATATAAAGATATGGAAAAATATTATTCAGTGTCATATATTTTAGAATCAATAGATGCTAATATCTTGAAAGAAATTTATGAGCTAACTGATGAACAAAAGCAAGAAATAAAAGATGAAGCAAATTCAATTTTAGATATGTATGAGTTGTATTATGGATATACAGAAGAAGCGTTTTTAGAGGAAAACGGATTTGAATCTAAGGATGATTTTATTAACTACTTACAATTAGACTACAGAAGAAATTTATACTGTATTGATTATTTTAAAACATTAATACCAACAGAAAATATTGAAAATTATTATAATGAAAATATTGAATTTGGAGAAATCAATACAAAACATATGTTAGTTGAAGTATCAGATAATGTAACAGATGAAAATGCTTTAAAACTAGCAAATGAAATTATTACTAAATTAAATGAAGGAACAAATTTTGATGATTTAGCAGATGAATACAAAGATAAAATAATAAGTGAAGATGTTGACTTTGATAATTTTAACTCTGATACATTAGCAGTAGAATATGTAAATGCAAGTAAAGAATTGGAAAAAGATACTTACACAAAAGCACCTGTAAAAACAAGTTTCGGATACCATATCATATATTGTGTAAATAAAGCAGAAAAACCTTCTTTTGAAGAAGTTGAAAATAAAATTGTAGAAGTTTTAGCAGAAACTTTAGAATCAGAAGATCAATATATAAAATATAAAGCTTTAATAAAATTAAGAGAAGAATATAATTTGAAATTCACAGACGAAAAATTTGAGCAACAATACAAAGAGTATTGCCAAGAAATAAATGGAACTGTAGAGGAATAAATTATAAAAAAAGCAGGACAGATAATACTGTTCTGCTTTTTTTGGATGGTTTTCATTCTACAAAAATAAAGGTTTAATTTTTTCAAATTGTTCTTCAGTAATTCCAATAGGTGTTTTGCTTGTGTTATTTGGATAATCAAAAGCTGGTTTTGCCTCTTCATTTGCAATGTCTTTTAATTGATATAATCTGACAATAGACACATGAAATCCTGCATAAAATTCTGCTCTAAAAACAGAATTGGTTGCTAATTCACCTCCAAGCATTTCGAATGCAACAACTTTTTCAAGCAATTCTTTTGGAATCTGTCTAATCACTTCACCAATACTTGGTTTAAAGAACTTGTAATAACCATAAGTGTGCAACATTTTTACATCTGCCAAAACTGACAATTTAGAGTAATCAACAACATCAGCATAATCCTCATCTTTATTAAAACGAGTATATGGACTTTTTATTATTTCATCAGTTGACAGTTTTGCTAAATAAACAGGCACACCATTTCTTTTTACAATAGGTTTGATTTTATCATACCATTTTACAATTTGTTCAACTTTCATTTTTGGAATTTCAAATTTCCGATCCATGTAAAAACCTCCTTGCAATTGCAATATTGTTTTTATTTTGATAATCCATGTGGATATCGATAAAAATTATATCATAATTAACATAATTTATCAACAACAATTTATTCACTAAATATAAATATTTTAATATGATATAGCAAAGAAGAAAGGAGTTTATTTTTATGAATAATTATGAAATTATGATGAATGGTAATGTGAAAATAGGGGAAGAGGCTCCAGATTTTGAAGCTGTAACTACTATGGGAAATATGAAACTTTCTGATTATAAGGGGAAATGGGTTGTTTTGTTTTCTCATCCTGGTGATTTTACCCCCGTAAAGTCCTAATCTTTGGATGAAGATATGAAAACGCTTGATATTGCTGATAAAAATCGGTGTCGATAAGTTAGTCTAAAATGGAATAAAAATGGCACAAAATCGATCGTGAGACGATTGATTAGGAAGATTTTCTCTCTTACCACTATTAACAAGAAAATACATATTCTTACTATTTTTACGGGAGAAAGTTAAAAAAATCTAATTTATGTATAGGTTTAAAATAGATATGTCACACATAAGATAAAAAAATATTGAAAAGAGAGTACCAAAAATGATATTGTTTAAATAACCACAAATAAACGGTATCGGAGGTGCTCTCTTATGGGTAATAATATCACACAAAAATTAA
>JAZSDU010000036.1:0-17812 GCA_045531335.1 Clostridia bacterium | reverse complement strand
TCTATCATAGTTATTGATTGTTACATCTGAAAGGTCTGTATCCATTACATTCCAATTTGAATTTGCTTTATCAGCTTCTATAAATTCTAGTTTTTCCTTATCATATACAAGATTACTATCTATTCCTTCAAATTCAGTAGTACATTCTGCTGAAAATGTTATTGTAAATTCTTCACCTGGATATAAACCAGTTTTACTTGCATTTAAGGTTGCTGTTGCATCTGCTGCGTTTACTGGCAACATAAATGCTACTATTAACATTACTGCTAACATTAAAATTTTAATTTGTTTTTTCATTTTAATCTCCTCCTAGAATATATATTTTTAAAATTATAAACTATTTATTTTTCCTAATCTGTATCTATTAATTTGTAATATGTCCATGAAATCTACATTGCCATCTTCATTTACATCAGCTGCCTCTAAACCTGTTCCTGTTAACTGTGTTTTTCCTAATCTATGTTTGTTTATTTGTAATATATCCATGAAATCTACAAGGTTATCTTCGTTTACGTCACCCTTTAATACTGTGTCTTCTCCCACTTCTCCTGTGTACTCTTGCCATGCAAGCATTGGATACTGGTAATTGCTATCTCCTAATTTCCAAACTGTTTCTTCATTTCCTGAATTTAATAGATTTACAAATTGTGCACTTTGCATATATTGGTCAGTTAATCCATAAACATTATTTGTTTCATCATCTTCATTTTCTACAGCTTTAATTCCACTTGTATTTGAATAATAACAATCCTGAATTATTGCACTCCATTTGTTTCCTACAATTGAACCTTTAAAATAACTTGATCCTGTTCCTTCTATAGAGCCTATATTATAACAATATTTAATATTATTGTTCTCTCCATTTACACTTCCAGCTATTCCTCCAACGATTCTGTCACTAGTAATTTTTCCTGTATTATAACAATTTGATATTTCTGAGGTGTAATTATCAGAACCAGACATATCTCCTACAATTCCTCCTATTTGATCATTACCAGATATATTTCCAGAATTATAACAACCTTGTATGTAATTATTTATCCAAGTTTTCCCTATGATTCCTCCGTATCGATGAGCTTCCTATTATTTCTCCTAAATTAGAGCAATTTACTATTTTAATTTCGCCTGAATAAGGATTGTTATTTCCTCCAGTTACTCCTCCTACAAAGTACTTACCATACACTTTTGCTTCATTATAACAATTTTCTATCGTTGCTTTATCATAATTGCAACCTGTTATTCCTCCTACATAACTTCCTGTGCTATATATATAGCTGTTTTCTAAAGAAAGATTCTTTATTGTTCCTGAATTATAACCAAACAGCCCTTGATAGTCTTCTTCTGAATTTATATATACTCCTGTTATTTTGTGCCCATTACCATCAAAAATGCAATTAAAAGGATGTTCTTTATTCCCAATCGGTATCCATTCCTCACCTGTCCAGCCTTGAGCTGTTTCATCATAATATCCACCTAAATCTATATCATTCATAAGCTTTACTGTTATTTTAGATAAATTTGATACACTACTATTAATTGTTTCTCTAAAACTTATCAATTCTTCTTTATTTTCTATTTTATAAACAGGATTATCAATACTCTCTACATTAGTATTAGTAATTAATAAAGTAGTACCATCTGCATTTCCTCCATCAATAATAACGTATATATCTCCTATATCTTCTGTTTTAAATATTACATTTTGTCCGTCTATACTACATTTCATTAAAACAGTTGGATATGTTGTATATACTTTACTTGTATTTAAAGTGCTTTCTTTTATTATTTGTGGTAACTCAATATTTGTCGTCTCATTATCTACAACTTTTATTATTTCTTGATTTTTAATATTTAGACTACTTAAACTTGATAAATTTTCTAATGGTGAAATATCTTCAATATAATTATTATCTAAATGTAATTCTTGCAATTTACTTAAAACAGATAAACTTTCTAAATTGTATATATTGTTATCATTTAATGCTACTCCAAGTAAATTTGTACCACTCTCAATCCAGCTTAAATCTGTTATATTGTTTTCTACTAATTCTAACGCTTTCAAGCTCTCTGGCCATGTCACATTTTTAATTTCAGAAATATTATTATCACTTAATATTAAATATCTTAAATTTTCTTTCCATACTACACCGTTTAATCCTGGTATGTTATTTCCATTTATTGCTAAAGAATCAAGTTGTTCTGGCCATTCAACATTATTTATATTTGATATTTCATTATTTGACAGTATAATAGTGTTTGTATAATTTGACCATTTTATCCCCTCTATTGTATTTATTTTATTATTAGCTAAACTTATTGTATTCGCTCCACTTTCAAAATTTGATAAATCCACTATATTATTATCACTCATATCAACAATTCCAACATTATTTACCTTGAATCCGTCTATATTAGAAATCTTATTATTATTTAAATATAAGTATTCTAAATTTTCTGGCCAATTAATGTTAGAAATATCTTCTATTTCATTATCCGATAGATATAAATTTTTTATTGAATTTGGAAAATTAACATTTTTAATGTTTTTTATTCCGTTATTATAACAGCAAAATTGTTCTAATTTTTGAAAATTATTAATTACAGATATATCTTTTATATTATTATCTCTAATATTTAATACTTTTAAATTCTCTAATATTTCCAAACAATCAATATTATCAACATTATTCTCTTCTATGCTTAATTCTTCTAAAGATTCTGGGAATTTAATTTTCTCAATTTCTTTTATATTGTTATAACATATACTTAATTTTTTTAATTTAGATGGAAAACTTATATTTGTAAAATCTAAATTTTCACTATGATCTAAATTTAATATCTCTAAAGACTCTGGTAATTGTATAGAAAATTCACTTATATGTTCCAATCCTAAAGTTAATAATCCTTCTGGAAATATTGTATTTTTCATTTCTGAAATATAATTACCTCTCAAATCTATTACTTTTATTTTTGCAGGCCATTTAATATTATCAACACTTTTAATGTTGTTTCCAAATAGATATAAATATTCTAAATTTGTAAAATTTTCTATTCCGTTTATATTATTTATGTGATCACTTGTATGATCTGCTGGATATTCCCCCGTTGATAGATCTAACTTTATAATAGTTTTTATTTCATCTTTTGTCATAAATATAGAATAGGTCCCATCCTCATTTGCTTTTGATGATATTATGCTATCAGAAAGAACATAGCATAATGCATTATAAAAGTTTTCATCTGTAAATTTTAATTCTTGTACTGCACCACTTATTGAATAATTATTTTCTGTATCGTATGCTAATATCCATAAATACCATTGTTCACCATCTGCATATGTTTTACTTAATGTATCGCCATTTGTAAAAGTTGTTGTAAAACTTTCTAAAGTTGGTTGTTCCGTGCTTTGTGTCCATTGATATTTTAAACTTGAAGCATTAACTCCACTTCCACCTATATCAAATACATTTATAGTTGCACTAATACTATTATTTTCATTTGTATAATTTGTTAATTCTACTTTTGGCCCATAAGTATCAATAAAATTTGTAGTACTAACTACACCACTCATATTGTATTCTACCCAATTGTCTTCATATGAGATATAGAAAACTCCATTATTTCCAAAAGAACTTCCATGCGAATTTAAAGCAATCCATGCTCCATCTTTTGATGGTTTATTAGCTGCTGGGAAATTATCTTTTGAATAACTATCATCCCATCCAATTATGCTTACTGCATGATTAGTTAAAACAGATGTATCTAAACATGAATAACCTTTTGTAGTGCTATTATAATAATTACTAGATTCTGAAAAATATATTGATGCATATACAGAACCATTTTCCATTATATGTGTTTTAACACTCTCCCTAAATTCTGTTAATTCTTCTTCTGTATATCCATATCTTTTGTTTATAGTTGGAAATTCTATAGTTTCTGTAATATTTACTATAGGTTTAGCATTTTTTAATAATGTATATTCATCTTCTGTATAATTTTTGTTAGCAATTTCACTTTCTAATACAGGCCCTTTTAAATCATCTGAATATTTAACTACTGTTTGAAAATTTCCTCCTGCATCAAAAGTTCTACTTCCACCTAAAAGTGTAGATGTCATATATTCAATATGCATTTCTGAAAAATCATAAATTGTCCCTGTTTTTAATGCTATATTTGTTTCTATTGCATTTAATCCAGCATATGCATAACAATTTCCATTACTTCCTTGTGATTCTGTTTTTATTTCACTTAAAGTATCTCTTAAATTATATTCTTCAGGAATTGTAGTTCCTGATGTTACAAACTGTTCATTTGTTTGTAATTCAGAAATATCAATATATTCTTTTCTTGGCTCTACTGTATCTTGCTTATCTTCTTCTGATAATTCACTCCACTCCAAGTATGCTTCACTTATGTTTTCACTGGCTTCTAGTATAGGACTAGTTTCTTTTACTATTTCTTCTGAATTTTCTTCAATATTTTCATTTGAGTAAGAACCAAATTTTATAGTTTTCAAATTTGTCTCTATCTCATTTACCGATTGTTCTTCTTTATTAACTTCTTCAATTGCTATTACTTTTGTAGTTGCCACTATTGGTAAAACAATTTGAAATAATAAAATCACTATTAATATTATTGATATTCTTTTTCTTTGATACATATGCTTTAAGCTCCTTTTTCATCTATTTTTTCTATCTATATATTAGAAATAAAATTAAAAAAAAGCAATGGCTCTAATCTTTACCATTGCTTGTTTTCTAATTTTTTTCTTTACGGAAGCTGTTTTTAAGTGTTTTATTATGTCTATTATTACATTTTTATGTCTTTTTTCGAACATATTGTGTTACTTTTGCTGTATTGCCTACGCATGCAGCTTTCTAGGGTTTATATTTACTCAAAATCTTCTAGTGTTTTATTTAACTCTTTTTTTGTATATACTTTAATTCCATTTCTAATCTGTTCTAAATCCTCTTCAGCTAGATACTCTATAGAAATTTCTGTTGTTTGAAGGAATTTAGCATTTTCGTTTTCATCTAATTCATAAATAGTAATGTATCCATCTTTTTCTTTTAATAAGAAATGTTCATCGCAAAACTCATTTACTTCTTTATATAAAACAATCTCTGTAGGTGTAAATTTTTGTATTTCCCATTCATTAAACTTTTCTCTTAATTCTTGCTCAGTCATATTTACTACTATATCTTCAATTAATTGTCTCTTCTCAATTAAATGCTCACATTTATTATAATATACTTTCAATATTAAATTACAATTAGGAGAAACCTTTTCTTCTTCACTATTTGTTTTTATCGTATTCAATACTTCTTCATTATCATTGTTTAATATATTATTAATTTCTTCTTGATTTACTTCTGCTAATTTCTTAGTTTCAACTTGATTTATTCTATATAAATATATTCCAGTTAAAAATCCCAAAACGACTCCAACTGTTATTATTGCAATAATTGTATATTTTTTCATCTATCATCACCAGTTTTATCTTTTCCAATATTTAGATAAAATATACATTATTTAGGGAATGTCGTTAGAACTGCGATTTTTATTTCATTTTTTAATTTGTTTTTAGATATAATGTTACTGCTTCTTTTATTAATTCGTTTATACTTATCTTTTTTTCAATTGATTTCATTTTTGCTTGATTATGAAGTTCTACTCCTAGCCTAACATTTAATGAACCTTTACATTGTTTTTCAGGTTCTATGTTTAACTCTTTGCACATGTTTAAATGTTCATCAATAGCATTCTTAAAATCTTTTTTTAACTCTTTAACCGTTTGTCCTTCAAATAAAATTAAGGAATTCTTTAATCCTTCTATTTTCCCCCAAAAGCACTCGTCTTCATCACTATATTGAACTTCTGCCCAATATCCTTTATATTTCATTATATTATTCATTATATCATCTCCCATTCATCTAACTGTTTGATTATTTCAATAAGTTTATAAATCTTTAGTGTATTGCTTGGATGCGGTTTGTGCAACTCAATTGTTCTGTTATGAATATCTATGAATTTAACTGCTGAACCAGATGTTTTCCCTTTGTTATATTCATTAAATCCTAAATAATTTAATAGTGTTTTTAATTCATCATATGTAAAATCTTTTGGTTTTGATTTTAATCTTTGTAATAGTTTTTCTTTCTTACTCATATATTATACTCCTTTCTTTTGTCTTTTGCAACTATTTTTAGTTGCAGTATAATTTAAAATCTTATTTATTAATATCTTTCCTTTGTTATTTATCTTGATTTCTATCTCACCCATTTTATCTGTTCTGTAAATTTTACAATTAATATTTTCTAATCTTTCTAAAACTCCATTGTTTGGATGCCCGAAAGTGTTGTTTTCTCCTACTCCAATTAGTGCTATTTTAGGCTTTACCGCTTCCAAAAATTCTTTGCTTGATGATGTTTTAGATCCATGGTGCGCTATTTTGATAACATCACTTTCTAATTCTCTATCTTTATATATTTCCAAAATATTTTCCTCTGATTTTTCTATATCTCCTGTGAATAAAACTGAAAAATAATTATATGTAAGTTTTGCAACAATTGAATTGTTGTTTAAATCTTCATATTCTAATTTTTCAGTTGGATAAAAAATATCTAATTTTATATTCTTATCAACATTCAAACTATCACCTTGTTTTACAAATATTACTTTGATTTTCTTTAAATTTATGGTGTTTGCAATGTTTTTATATTCATCAGAAAAATATGCTTGTTTAGAAATTAAAATATTCTTAACTTGTAGATTTTTAATTATATCTATTAATCCATTACAGTGGTCACTATCAAAATGAGATATCATAATATAATCTATTGACTTAATTCTTCTGTCTAGCAAATATGATAATAGTACTTCTGGTTCTCCTTCTCCTCCATCTATTAAAATCTTTTTGTTATTTGGGGTAATAATTAAACATGAATCTCCTTGTCCTACATCTATAAAATAAATTCTTAAATTTTTTGGAATTAATGAATAAGTAATTAAAAAAGTATTAAAAACAATAATTAAAATTAATATAATTAATAAAAATTTTCTTATATTACTTTTGTTTAAATTTTTTAATAAGTGCTTTTGAAATAATCTTAAACTTCTATTTGAATCATAAATAGAATAGATATAATTTAATGTTAGAACTAAACAATAAATTAGAATTATTGTAAAAACATATGGAGTTTTTATTAAAATACTACTTAATGGAAGTTTTGCAGTAATTTCAGAAATAAATATTAATACTTTTAAACCCAAATCTAATAATATTGCTAACATTTTAGCTAAATCAAATGATATAAAAGATATAAATATTGTTATAAATCCTAGAATTATATTTATTCCTAAAAAAGGACTCGCTAAAATATTTGAAATAAAAAATGTTAATGAAATTGTATTAAATTTATAAGCCATTATTGGCATTATCATAATTTGAGCAGATACGGAAACTGACAAAAGTTTTGATAATTTATTATTTATCTTTATTCTATTTAAAAATTTTTCTACATTCTTATTAAACAAAACAATTCCGATAGTACCTAAATAAGATAATTGTAATCCTATTTCATTAATGCTAAATGGATTAGCTATTAAAATCGCCAATAACGATATTGATATACTGGTCCATATATCAGGCTTTCTATATAATAAATTAGCACCTAAAACAATAATTGCCATGAAACATGCTCTTGTGACAGAAGCTGTAAAGTTTGTTATGAACATCAATAAAATTAAAATGAGAATTGTAAACATATAGATCCATTTTTTTGATATTTTACTCTTACTTAAAATAAATGTTATTCCAATTATTATATATGAAGTGTGAGCTCCAGATACTGATAGCATATGTGACAAATTGCTTATTTTAAAATTTTCTATTATATCTTCTGATATCTTACCTTTATCTCCTATTAGAATTCCAACTAATAAACTACTTGTTTCTTGAGAAATCAACTTATTTGATACATCAACAATATAACTTCTAACTTTATGTGAAAACATAAGAATTGGATTTAATCTGTTTCTTTCAATTATTTTAATTTGATTATTTTCTGTTTTTATACTTCCATATATCTTTTTTGTTTTTAAATATTCTCTATAATCAAATCCTTTATAATTTCTTGCTTCACTTGGAATAGTATATTCCCCATTTATTTCTATTAAATCTCCATATTTTAAAATATTATTCTTATCTGTATATAAATAAAAACTCTTACCTCTATATTTTCCTGATTCTAATTTTATTATATACATATTTGTATATTCTTTCTCTTGACAGTCTCCGAATTACAATTGCATATGTTTGAATTAAATCAGGTGGATTTTGGTAAAAACTATTATACTTAAAATTAAGAACTAGTATATAAGCATTAGAAATCAAAGCACAAATTGTAATAGCTAAAAGACTTTTCTTACTTAAAAAAACTTTTGAATATTTTACCAATTTATACTTACTAAATTTTCTAGTAATTAATATATATACTAAAAGTATTATAGGTAAAATAAAAGCTATACTTTTTTCAAAGTATAGCCCATATATAATACCTATTAAAAATCCAATTGTGCATACTACTATAGGTCTTTCTATATTTATCACTCCTGCCTTTAGAAGTGCCCCCTAATCTACTATTCTTCTTGCTGAATAATAATATTTATTATAATATCCACTATTTATAGTATCAATTCTAACTCCTGTTCTGCTATTTTCTGCATGTACAAATTGTCCATCTCCTATATATATTCCAACATGGCCTATACTTCCATTAGAACCGTTGTTAAAAAATACTAAATCCCCTGCTTTTAAATTTTGTCTTGAAACAGCAGTCCCTGTTTTTGCTTGTGTTTGGCATGATCTACTTAATGAATATCCACATGAATTGTATACATAGTATGTAAATCCTGAGCAGTCAAATCCGCTGTTCGGAGTTGTTCCCCCTGATACATAATCATATCCTATATATTTTTTTGCATATGAAACAACATTACTACCATTAGATGAATTGGATGTTGCTGTATTATTAGTTGTTTCTTCTGTTTTTTCTTCACTATCTTTAACTTGCGCACTTTCATTAATTTGTGTAGATGTATTTCTTTCTCCAGAATTACCTCTACTTGTTACTTCTGCTACTGGTTTTTCAGATATTAATTCTTTTGCCATGTAACCTGTAATATCTTGATATTTTATTTTATAAAAATCTCCTTCTTCTGCAATAATTGTTACCTCTGTATTTCTAAGTAAAGTATTTATTATATTTGAAGAAGTACTTGCTTTTTCTCTTAAATTTGCAGAATTACTTACATCTACATATCCTTTTTTATTGTCTATAACAGTTTCAGTTGTTTTAGTTTCCTCTTCTTTTTTATTATCTTCTACTTTAGTTTCTTCTGTTTTAGTATCCTCAACCTTTTCTTTGTTTTCTGTATTTACAAAATATTTTCTCGCCCAACCTTGAGTGTTTCCATATGTTATATTTACCCAATTATTTAACTCGTAGTTAATCGTTACTTCTGTACCTTGTGTAACATCTGCTATAGTCTTTGCTGTAACTGATGGTATAAGATATATCTTTAGATTTGACTTAACCTTTTGCTTTTGTGGAAATTGTTTTTCTTCATTGTTTGTATCTTCTTCTACTGGCTTACTATCTTCTGTTTGCTCTTGTGTAGATTCTACAGTTTGTTCTGTCTCTTCTTTCTCTTGTACCTCTACATATTCAGCAAATAAATACCCTTCATGAGAATTATATTTTACTTTATACCATTCGCCATCTTTTTCTTGTATTTCTACTTTGCTTTTATCACTAACTGTCATTATAATTTCTCCACTTTTAGATGCCTCTTCTCTTAAAATAAGACCATTCGGAGCGTTTACAGTACCTGTTTTTGCAAAGCAAATTGTTCCAAATAAAACTATTCCACTTAATGCTATGCTTGAAATTCTTTTTAAATTATTCATTTTAAGCTACATCTCTCCTTTTATAAACTACCAAGTAATTATATATTTTTTAGCATTTTTTGTCAAGTAAGCCTTCTTATTATAGAATTACATTTTTGATATATCTCTTCTTCATTTATCCCTTCAATTTTTCTATCTTCCATAAGAATTTTACCATTTACTATAGTGGTTATTACATTGTTTGGTTTTACATTATATACAATGTTTGAAAACACATCATTTATAGGTTCTGTCATTGTTGTTTCTAAATCAAGAATTATCAAATCTGCTTTTTTCCCTTCTTCTATACTACCAATTTCATTATCTGCATTAAGAGCTTTTGCACCATTTATAGTTGCCATTTTTATAACATCATATGCTGGTAGTAATGTTGCATCTTCATTAATACCTTTTTGAAGCAATGCAGTATATGCCATAGTACTAAACATATCTAAATTGCTTCCACTTCCCTGTCCGTCAGTCCCAAGTGATACATTTATTCCATTTTCTATAAAATCCTTAATCTTAGCAATACCACAACCTAATTTTAAATTACTAACTGGGCAATGTGCCACACTTATATTCAAATTTTTTAAGCCACTCATTTCTTCTGGATTTATTTTTACACAATGAGCTAACACAGATTTTACATTTCCCAAATATTCTTCTAACAAACCACTCGGAATATTAACATTATGTATTTTTTTAATGTCTTCTAATTCCTGAGAATTTTCAGCGAAATGCATATGCACATATAAATTATATTTCTTAGCAAGTTCTATTGCTTTTTTTACATATTCTTTTGTACAAGTATATAATGAATGTATACCAACATTAATTTTAACTTTATCATTATCTTTATCATACTTATTAATTAGCTCTTCTAATTCTTCTAATCTTTGTTCTCCATTACCATTAATATCCATTAATGCTCTAGTACAATGAATTCTTAATCCTCTTTCCATAGAAGCTTTTATAGTAGCATCTGTCATGAAATACTGGTCGTTAAATGTAGTTGTTCCGCTTTTTATCATTTCAATACATGATAAAACTGATGCATTATAGACATCTTCTTCATTCATCTTATCTTCCATTGGCCAAATCTTATCATTTAACCATTCTTGTAATCCATACCCATCTAGTGTATCTCTAAATATACTCATTGCTATATGTGTATGTGTATTTATAAGTCCTGGCATAACTACTTTTCCTCTTGCATCAATTACCTTGTCACAATCATCTTGATTAATCACTTTGTCAATTTTTTCTATTTTGTCCTCATTTATTAATATATCAATTTCTTCTTCATATTTTTCTCTTTTTTCAGACATAGATATTAAGTTACAGTTTTTAATTAATATTTTCATAACAAATACCTCTTTTTTATTAATTTAGATAGATTATATTATATATTTTTTAATATTTCAATAAAATAAATGGTTTAATATATGCGCAAAATATTAATTTTTGAAACAAAAAGGCCTCAGTGATCGGCCCCATGTTTGCAAAAATTAATTATTTTGCTCCTAATATTAAATGAAAATTAAAATTTTCATTTAATCGATGAAGTTACAATAAAATTCATAATGCCTACACGAATTTCTAAAATCAATCCAACCTAACAAATTATAGTTTGCGAATACAAAAATAGAGATTGCAGAACCGCAATCTCTAAATTGTATTATTTTGTTTAAAACTAAGCTAATTCAACTGTTGCTCCAGCTTCTTCAAATTTAGCTTTTAATTCTTCAGCTTCTTCTTTAGAAACTCCTTCTTTAACAGCTTTAGGTGCTCCGTCAACTAAATCTTTAGCTTCTTTTAATCCTAATCCTGTTGCATCTCTAACAACTTTTATAACTGGTATTTTGTTTGCTCCAGCTTCTTTTAATATTACATCAAATGATGATTTTTCTTCAGCTGCTCCTGCTACTGCTCCACCTGCTACTGGTGCTGCTGCTGCAACTGCAGATACTCCAAATTCTTCTTCTATAGCTTTTACTAAATCAGCTAATTCAATAACTGTCATTTTTTTGATTTCTTCAATCATTTCTTCTTTATTCATTTTTATTCCTCCTATTAATGTAAGGCGACGCATCTTTGCCTCACGTCACTCCCACTAGGGATAAGATACATCCCCATACTTGTGGATTAGTGTTGTCAGCTTCTATGCTTTCTGCCTTTTTATTTTATAATTTCTAGTGTTAGGTCACTACCCTGATTTATTTTCTCTTTTTATTATGCTTCTGCTGTTTCTTCTTTTTGTAATCTAACTTGCTCTAATGCAACTGCAAGTTTTGAAATGTTTCCAAGTAAAGCACCAGCAAGCATTCCAATAAGTGTTTCTTTTGATGGTAATTTTGCAAGTGTTATTATTTCTTCTGTTGAAACAACTTTACCTTCTATAATACCACCTTTGATTTTATAAAACTCATTATCTTTTGCATATTCGTAAATTGTTTTACATGCATCTAGATAATCATTGTTTCCTATAATAACTGCTGTAGGTCCTAATAAAGCATCATCAAGTCCTTCTATTTTGCATTCTGCTAAAGCTCTTCTTGTTATATTATTTTTTATAACACTGTATTCTACTTCAGCTTCTCTTAATTTTGCTCTTAAACCTGTTACATCAGAAACGTTTATACCTCTGTAATCTGTTAAAAGTACAACTTTAGCATCTTTTATTTTTTCTGCTAATTTTGCAACTTCTTCTTTCTTTTGATTTAATATTTTTTCACTAGCCAATATTTTCACCTCCCATTAATGTACTTAAGATATTTTATAAAATTTATATCATTATAAGGTTTGAGGGACAAACCTTACTCACAGGTATTCCTAATATGGCGAGGAATGTCCCTCGTTTTAATTAAAATTAAAAACTCTATTTACGCCAATCGAGGCATAAATAGAGTTTTATATACTCTCTTTTAATACCTCGGTAGGACTTACTTTGCCTACTGTCTTTGGCAATTTTAAATTTACTATGCTAAATATATACTTGGTCCCATTGATGTAGCAATTGCTGTGCTTTTTACATATTGACCTTTAGCTGCTGCTGGTTTAGCTTTTATAATAGCTTCCATTACAGTTTCATAGTTTTCTAATAATTTTTCTGCTCCAAATGAAACTTTTCCAAATCCTAAATGTATAATATTTGTTTTATCTAATCTATATTCTACTTTACCAGATTTGATTTCGTTTATTGCTTTAGTTACATCCATAGTAACTGTTCCTGATTTTGGATTTGGCATTAATCCTTTAGGTCCTAATATTTTACCTAATCTTCCTATAACACCCATCATGTCTGGTGTTGCAACGATTACGTCATATTCAAACCAGTTTTCATTTTGAATTTTTGGAACTAATTCTTCTGCTCCAACAAAATCTGCTCCAGCTGCTTCAGCTTCTTTTGCTTTATCACCTTTTGCGAATACTAATACTCTTTGAGTTTTTCCTGTACCATTTGGAAGTACAACTGTTCCTCTAACTTGTTGATCAGCTTGTTTTCCATCTACACCTAATTTAACGTGTAACTCAACTGTTTCGTCAAATTTTGGTTTTGGCATCTTGCAAAGTAATTCTAATGCTTCTTTTGCATCATAATTTTTTGATTTATCTATAAGTTTTTCACACTCTAGATATCTCTTTCCTTTTTTCATATTTTTTTCCTCCTTTGGTAATAACGGATGTTTTTCATCCTCCCACAATTTATATCAATTTTATTGATAACACTATTCTTCTACAACTACACCCATAGATCTAGCTGTACCCATAACCATGCTCATAGCTGTTTCTAATGAAGCTGCATTTAAATCTTCCATTTTTGTTTTTGCAATTTCTTCAACCTGAGCTTTTGTGATTTTAGCTACTTTATCTTTATTTGGTTTTCCTGAACCTTTTTCAATTTTAAGAGCTTTTTTAATTAATACTGCAACTGGTGGAACTTTTGTTATAAATGAGAATGATTTGTCTTGATATACTGTTATAACAACTGGAATTATCATTCCTGGTTGATTAGCTGTTTTCTCATTAAATTCCTTTGTAAATTGCATAATATTGATACCTGTTGATCCTAATGCTGGTCCAACTGGTGGTGCTGGTGTTGCTTTTCCAGCTTCTATTTGTAATTTAACAACATTTGTAATTTCTTTCTCTGCCATTTTTCTCAATCTCCTTATTTTATATTTTATTTTCTAAAACAAATCAAAAGTGGTATATTACTAGGCAAAATTATAATTAAATACCGGAGGCGTACTAAGGTACGTTGAGGATTTTGATTATAATTTTAACGACGTAAGATGCCGCTTTTCATTTGTTTGCCTATATTTTTTCTACTTGTGAGAATTCTAACTCAACTGGAGTTTCTCTTCCAAACATAGAAACTAATACTTTAACTTTACTTTTTTCTTTATTTATTTCTTGAACTGTTCCTATAAATGAAGCAAGTGGTCCATTTACGACTCTTACTGTATCATTTACATCGTAATCTACATTTACAACAGCCATCTCGAATCCCATGTTTCTTATTTCTTCGTTTGTAAGAGGAATTGGGTCTGTTCCTGATCCTACAAATCCTGTTACACCTCTAGTATTTCTAACTATGTACCAAGACTCCTCTGTTACAATCATTTTTACTAAAACATATCCTGGGAAAACTTTTTTTAAGTTTGTCTTTCTTTTTCCATCTTTAATCTCTATTTGTTCTTCCATTGGAACAACTATATCAAAGAAGAAATCTTCAAGTTCTCTATTTTTTATAGTTTTCTCTAAATCTGTTTTTACTTTATTTTCATATCCTGAATAAGTATGTACAACATACCATTTTGGTTCTTTTTCTTCTTGAGACATGTTTTAAGCCTCCTTATTATTCAGCATTTTCTACAGAATTTTCTACTTCATCAACTTCTATAGTATTTTCTATTGTTTCATTAACATTATCAACAACATTTTCTACAATTGCTTTGTTTCTTAAATTAGCTTTTAACTTGTTAATTCCTTTTTCATTTAATAAATCAAATGCTAAATCTAAAACAAATACTATTGCTGCTGTTATTAATACTATTACTATAACTGCAAATGTTTTGTTTGATAATTGCTTTGGTGAAGGCCAAATTACTTTTTTTAATTCAGCTTTAAAATCTTTCCAAAAATGCTTTTTATTTTTTACATCTTTATTGCTTTTTGTTTCTTTAGCCATTTTATTTCCTCCTTAAAACAGCCTTATTTTGTTTCTTTATGTGTTGTTCTTTTTTTGCAGTATTTGCAATATTTTGCAACTTCTAATCTTTCTGTATTGTTTCTTTTATTTTTACTTGTTGTGTAATTTCTTCTTTTACATTCTGTACACTCTAATGTTATATTTTCTCTTGGTCCTTTTGCAGCCATTTTAGCTCCACCTCCAACTTTATTCTACGGGTTTTAACGATGCGTTTTTTAAGCTATGTCTCCAATCTGAAAACATAGCTTATATAATTTATCATATTTTATTAGATTTGTCAACGTTTTTATTGATTTTTTTGGTAATTTTTTATTAATAATTTATACTTATTTCTGTTTTTTCTTTTGCACTGAATATCCAAATTTTCCTACTTGATTTCCAAGCTCAAAATACTTTCCATTTGCATATGCTACTAAATCACATTTTGCTATGTCAAAAGCACCTTTTTCATCAATATATTTTTCATCTGCATTTATTGATAAAACTTCTGCCATAAACATATGATGTGAACCTAATTCTTTTATTTCTTTAACCTTGCATTCTATTGATACCGGGCTTTCTTTTATCGACGGACAATTAACAAAATTACTTTTTTCCTTTGTTAATTTCATACTTTTAAATTTGTCTACATCTTTACCTGATTTTACACCGCACCAATCTGTTGCATATGTTAAATCCTTGCTAGTTAAATTTATTACAAATTCCCCTGTTTCTTTAATCATATTATATGAATGTCTTTCTGGTCTTACAGATATATAGCACATTGCAGGATTTGTGTTTATAATTCCTGTCCAAGCAACTGTTATAATATTTGATTTTTCCATATTTCCACATGATACCATAACTGCTGGTATTGGATATACAAAAGTTCCTGGTTTCCATACTACTTTTGACATTTAATCACCCTCTCGTTTTAAAATTATATATTAATTTACTCTCTGTTTCAACATTTATTTCAAATATGTTAAATATTATAAACTCCTCATTTATTAATGTTTTTTATATGTTAAACATAAGATATTTGATTTTAGCTTAAAATTTTGGTATACTTTATGGATAATACCTTATAGGTAGTACTTTTGTAAAAGGTGGGGTATATATGCCTTTAAAAAATCTTTAATGTAAGATTGGAGTGTCTTATATGCAAAATTTATCTACTATGCACGGCAACAAAAAAGTTCTTTTAGATAGAATACAATTAAACCTCTATCTATCATTTCTGGGTCCTAAGGATTTCCGAATGGATATTGCAAATAAGATTTTAGACAGAGCCTTAAGTATTGAAAAGGAATCAAATTCCCCTTGCATGCATGTTCCTGCAAGATTATCAGAAGTAAGAAAACTTTACCCTGATGGATTTCCTTCTGATTACATTACTATTTGTTAAAATTTAAAAATGAAAGTCATCTATTTATACCCCTAGATGGCTTTTTAATTTATTTAATTTTTGCTTAATCATTTACAAAATCTATTTTTGTTGTATAATTTAATAGTAAGGAGTGATAGAATGGAACTTTTAAAAGAAATGATATTAGAAAAAGGACATGTTATTAATGAAAATATACTAAAAGTGGATAGCTTTATAAATCACCAAGTAAATTCTAAATTAATGCAAGAAATAGGTGTTGAATTTTATAAGCACTTTAAATATTCTGATATTACAAAAGTATTTACAATCGAAAGTTCTGGTATTGCACCTGCAGTCCTTACTTCTTGTGAATTTGATGTGCCAATGGTAATATTAAAAAAACAAACATCTAGTATTTTAAATGAGAACACTTACCAAACTGAAATAAAATCATTTACTAAGAATACTACATATAACTTAACTCTTTCAAAAGAATATATATCTACTGATGATAAAATACTAATAATAGATGATTTTTTAGCAAATGGTGAAGCAGCCAAAGGAGCTATAAAATTGATAGAAGATGCTGGTGCTAAAGTGGCTGGTATCGGTATAGTTATCGAAAAATCTTTTCAACCAGGTAGAAAAATATTAGAAGATTTAGGATATGATGTTTATTCATTAGCTAGAATTAAATCTTTAGAAAATAATAAAATTGAATTTGTGGATTAGATAAATTATTGTTTATTAGATTATATTTGTAGGGGAGTGCATTGCACGTCCGAAAAAAATACAATATAAATATATTGCGGACGACCATCGGTTAGCCGTTTGAGCATAGCGAATTACGGATAACACATACTCTTGGAGTGCTGGTCGCCCCTACATGTCTGCAATATATAATTTCAAAAAAATAAACCGTTTTTACGGTTTTATTTTTTTGTATAAGGTTAAGGGACACACCTTAGTCTATGGCATTTCTCATAGATTAAGGTATGTCCCTTGTTTTAAGGCATAAAAAAATCTGGCGACGACCTATGTTTCCAGCAGGGTAACCCGCAAGTATTTTCGGCACTGGCAAGCTTAACTTCTGTGTTCGGAATGGGAACAGGTGGGACCTCGCCGTCATAATCACCAGAAAAATATAGTATACTTTTCAGCACACTCAAAAATATATAGACAAAGAATGTATTGGTTAACTTTTGATTCTACCGTTTTTGCTTAACTCTTCTCGGACGACTGATAGTCGCCCCTACCTTTTTATGGTTAAGCCCTCGATATATTAGTATTGGTC
>JAZSDU010000021.1:0-59787 GCA_045531335.1 Clostridia bacterium | reverse complement strand
AATTTTTAAGAGTTTCTAACTCATTTTTTACACTTGCGTTTTTTTGCTTGGTTTTCTCCAATTCTTCTTTTTGAGTACGAATACTTCAAAGTATTCTCTTAAAGGAATTTATTGTTTATTTTTCAATGTACTTTTGCGTTCCCTTTTTGCGGAACGTTCATTATTATACTACCCAAGTTTTTAAATGTCAACACTTTTTTTAAAATTTTTTTAATATTTTTGAGCACAAAAAAATTAGCAATTTTTACAGTTCTAAGATTAATTTTAAGTGTCCTAAAATATTACTAATTTTATATTTTGTATATATTATATAAAATATGTCTTCATATTTACTTGGTACATTCTTATAATACCATTTTCTATAAATCTTGTCAACATAATTTTAATTTTTTTTACTGGTATTTTATTCCTCTTGTTTTTTCTTTCTAATTAATATAATAGGTGTCAATTCTTTCCCTTGTCCTGCCGGATTATCTTTTATCAAATCTTTCAATTCTTGTTTTGTTAATTTGATATCTGAAGAATGTCCCAAAATTTCTTGTCCTAAATCATTAGCATCTACTATCATACAGCTTATACCTAATTTCTCTTTAATTTCATTGCATACTCCTGTTGCGTTTTCTGGCATCTTAATTCCTATATCTCCATATTCTTTCCATACATGGTCATAGAATCCATCTAGGCCACTCACTTCTTGTCCTACTATCTCGTAAAAAACTCCTCTTTTCCCAAATAACTTTGTAACAGCACTTGCAACACTTGCCCATAAAACCTTAAATAATCCTACTGTGTCTATAGCATATTGCATTTTTATTGTTTCTCCAACGCCTATTCCTGCAGTAGTTTTTGATGCAAACTTTGATAAGAACTTTGCCCAAAATCCTATTTTTATATCTTCTCTTTTTACAACTCTATTTTGACATAGTGCTATTATTTTCTCACTGCTAGAAATAATATCCCCGTCTTGATATATAGGGCTTACATATTCTTTAAATATATCTATATAGCTTTCGCCTTGTTTAACAAATCTAGTTTTTATTGCATGTCTCAAATATATCTCTCCATTAACTTCTATTTCTACACTTTTACCTTCATTTGCGAAAAATTCCATATAATTACCACCTTTATTATGTTTTTTCAAACTTATTATAATTCAACTTTATTAATTTAGCAACAATTATTTCAACAATAAATTTCAATTTGTCTTCTATATTAATATAGTAACATTTTTTATATCTTACTGAATATACTTTTATTAGATTATATTTAGGAGTTATGTATGAAAACAAAAGGATTAGATTTTAAACATAAAGAAGTTATTAATATAAATGATGGAAAAAGGCTAGGATTTGTTCAAGATGTTACTGCTGATTTAGATAGTGGAGTAATTACTTCTATTATTGTTCCAGGTAGTACAAAATTACTTAGCATGTTTTCAAATAATAATGACATAGTTATTCCCTGGCAAAACATCCATTGTATTGGCGATGATGTAATATTAGTAGAAATATAGACAAAAGGGGACAGACCCCAAAAGTCTGCAATTCAAAGTAGACTTTTGGGGTCTGTCCCCTTTTGTCTATTTATATAGTTTCTTTATTCTTTCTATTGCGCCTTTTTCCAGTCTAGATACTTGTGCTTGTGATATTCCTATTTCTTCTGCGACTTCCATTTGAGTTCTTCCATCAAAAAATCTTTTTGATATTATTGTTTTTTCTCTAGTATTTAATTTTTTCATAGCCTCTGTAATAGTTATATTTTCAGCCCATAATTCATCTGTATTTTTAATATCCTTTATTTGATCCATTATATAAATACTTTCACTTCCTTCATTATATATAGGTTCTTGAAGCGAAACCGGATCTTGTATAGCATCTAAGCTCATTACTATTTCTTCTTTATCTACTCCTATTTCTTTTGCAATTTCCTCAATTGTAGGTTCTTTCTCATTCTCTTTGATAAGTTTTTCTTTAGCTTGAAGTGCTTTATATGCTAAATCCCTTATAGATCTACTAACTCTTATGGGATTATTATCCCTTAAATATCTTCGTATCTCCCCAATTATCATCGGTACTGCATAAGTACTAAATTGTACATTTAAACTTATATCAAAATTGTCTATTGCCTTTATTAATCCTACACATCCTATTTGAAATAAATCATCTGCATTTTCTCCTCTTCCTCCGAAACGTTGTACTACACTTAGAACCAATCTTAAATTTCCATTTATAAATTCTTCTCTAGCATCTTTATCTCCATTTTTTATCTTTATTAATAGTTCATTTTTTTCTTCATTTGATAGCAGAGGTAATTTTGCAGTATTCACACCGCATATTTCTACCTTGTTAATCATAGAATAAACTTCCTCCCTTCTTTATGTAAGAAAATTTATTCTATGTTTCTCTTCTTTTAATTCGGATTAACTTTCTGTAGTTCACTCCGTTCACAACATTAAGTAAAACCTTGTTAATCAAATGAAAAACCTCCTTTGGAATATAATGTTAATCACATTATTTCCAAAAGAGGTAAATTTTATACTTATATGTATTTAGAAGAAATATTTTTACATAATTTCCTTTTATCTTTATCTTCTAAAACTCTATACTCTCCATAATTTCTTCTGCAACCCAATTCCATTGTGACATTAGGTCTCTTCTAGTTGATATAGTTACACTTATATAATTATTTTTATTTTTAAATGTTATAAAATGACAATACATTTCTATCTGTTCATTCTCAGCTGTGGTTATTACCATACCTATATCATTTCCGTTAATTTTCTTTATTTCTTTACCTAGAAATCCACCTTTCAAATAACTTTGATATGCTACTTGCTCTATATAATCCTCTAGATTTATATCTTCTTTTAATTGTTCAATTTCTATAGCCATATATGTCGTAGAAGCTGGGTTTAAATAAACAATATCTGGAATATTATTGTTTTGCCAATTCATTTTTGATTTTTCTTCTTCATTCAATTTTTTAAAAGAAGTTGGAATATTTATACTAAACAAGTCCTCTATATTCGTCTTCTTATATACAGCTTCTTCATTAGCAACTTTTACACCTATATACATATTTCCCATTTCGTTTTTTATAGAATTCCTTATATTATCTAACTCTTCTTTTTTGTCTTCATATAGCTCTTCATCAATTAAATGGCAAACACCCACAATATATTCATTAGTTTTTCCAACCTTAAACCCTGATACTTTATAAATTATTCTATTACCATTGTATGTAGCTGAATATGTTACTTCTTTCATTTCTTTATTGTTAACTATCACTGTATTTACATCTGTAATTTTTTGAATATTTGTAAACTTGGCGTTGCAATCTTCTACCATTTTGTTCAATGCATCTTCTGCAGTCATATAAAAATATTCTTCTGCATCTTTTACATAGTAACTAGCAAAAATTTCAGCACCGGTTTCACTGTTTATACATATTAATTCGTATTCGTCTTCTTCTTTTTCTATACCTTCATAATCAATTGGTAATGTTACTTGCAACGACCCTTTTAATGATGTATGAACATATTTTTCATTATCATATTTTAAATCTTGCAAATATCTTTCTGCATATAACAAAATATTTTTACCTTCAAGAATGTTATAGTAAATCCCTCCTTTTTCAAGCTCACCTTGATTTGCTTTCGCATAAATATTATTTATATCTTCCTCCGAATACCAATCAGTATCTGTAGCAATAAGTATTTTTGAATATTGCTCAAATTCATCTTTATAACTCTCTTTATCAAAGCATATTATAGAAGCAGAATATACTACTCCTTTTTCTTTTATATCTTCATGGTCAATTTTTCCTTCTTCCAACATTATCCTTAACTCAATATTTCCTTCTTCTATAATCCAAGCATATTCTCCATCAACATATATATAGTCATAGATGTCTAATTCCTTATCTATATTTGCCACTTTTAAATTATTATTAAACTTTTCAATATATTTAGCAATTGTTACTCTTTCAGCATAAAATCTTTCAAATTCAGAGTTTTTCATTCTTATATATGTATTACCATCACTTGTTTTATAGTAATCATAAAATAGAGATTCATATTTCTCAGAATATTTTTCACTTTCAGTTTTATCTTTTATAGATAAAACTGGTTTATTCTCTGTTATAACTGAATATGCAAAATCTAATTGTTCTACTGATGCTACTATTACAAGTAGTATTGAAAGAATAATAAAAGACTTATTTATTCTTTTTTGTGTGTCTTTATAATCTTTACCTTCACTATATTCTTTATACATTTTATTTATTTTTCTATCTGTCATTATATCTATAATACATACAGGTGCAAAACCTATCATATATATAATCCAATGTATAAAAAGCACTTCTGCTTGTATGTCCATGTTTATAAGGTCTAAAAGTATTAATCCATCCATTATTAGTATTGGAATAACCAAAATAAATAATACATTTAAAATCCTTCTATCTTTTAAAATTAGATTTTTTTCTTTTCTTAACATCTTTTTAAATTCACTTTTTTTCATAACAAAATCCTTTCTAAAATACAAAATCTCAAATATTGGTACTTTATTTTTCTTTATTTATACTATTTATAATATTTTTGGAACAATGTCAAGTTCTAGTGTTGTTTTTGACTGTATACAAAAATATAACATGATTTTATTGTATAGTTTTTATTTGCCTTCCTATCTTAATTCATTCCACACAAATACTGTCTTTTAAATTTTCATATTTTGCCTCACCTATTCCTGGAACATTTTTTAAATCTTCTATTTTTTCAAAACCCCCATTTTCATCTCTGTAATTAATAATTTTTAATGCTGTCGATGGACCTATTCCATTTAGTGTTTCAAGTTCTGTTTGGGATGCTGTGTTTATATTTACTTTTTCAAAATTAGAACTGGTGTCGTTCTGCTCTATTACATTATACCCTGCATCTTCTGTTACATTATTTATACTTTCTGAATCACTTTTATTAGGTACATAAATCTTTTGCCCATCTTCTACTACGTATGCTAAATTAATTTTTGATAGGTCTGCATCTTCTGTTGTCCCACCTGCCGCTTCTATAACATCAGAAATTCGTGCTCCTCTTTCTAATTCAACTATACCTTTTATTTTTACTGAACCTATTACATGTACAATAATTTTTTCTTCTACTTGTGCATAGTTATCTTCAATTTCATTATTACTATTCTCATAAACGTTTTCTTCTACATCTAATTCAACATACTCAGAATTATCTGTTTTTTTCAATATGTAATAGCATATAAATATTATCATAAATATCAATATTACAATTAAAATTATTTTTTGATTTTTACTTAAATTTTCCATAAAAAACCTCCTAAAATATTGTTTTCATTCACAATTTAATATATTATATTAGTAGAATTTTAAATTTTGAGGGAGAAATGTATATGATAAAAAGTTTCAAAAAAATTTGTATTAGTTTATTTATAATATTAAGCTTAACTTTAGCCTCTATTCCTATAGTTCAAGCAAATGAAGAAAACTCTCCTAATATTTATTCTCCTGCTGCAATATTAATGGATTTGAACTCAGGTAAAATATTATACGAGAAAAATATATATACTAAAATGTATCCTGCAAGTTTAACTAAAGTTATGACTGCCATCATAGTGTTAGAAAATTGCGAATTAAATGATATTGCAACTGTTAGCTATGAATCTGTTATGAGTCTTTCTTCTGGATATGTAACAGCAAATTTACAAATTGGGGAAGAATTAACAGTCGAACAACTACTATATGTATTAATGGTAGGTTCGTCAAATGATGCTGCTATTGTTCTTGCTGAACATATTTCTGGGTCTGTAGAAGAATTTTCTAAATTAATGAATGAAAAAGCTAAAGAATTAGGTTGTACTTCTACTAATTTTATTAATCCAAACGGTGTTCATGATGAAACTCATTATTCTACAGCATATGATTTAGCTTTAATAGCTAAGTATGCAATGCAAAACGAAACTTTTAGAACTTTAGTTTCTACTACTTCATATACACTGCCTACCACAAATAAATACGATAAAGAAGACAGAGCTTTTCAAAACACAAATGCATTATTACAATATAGTAACAATCAACGTGCAGATAATTATTATTACAAATATGCAACTGGTATTAAAACTGGATTTACAACTCCTGCCAAGAATTGTTTAGTTGCTTCAGCAGATAAAGATGGTTTAAAATTTTTAACAGTAGTTTTAGGAGCTGGGCAAACAGATGAGGGGCTAAGTCAAAGATATTTAGATACTATAAACTTATTTGAATATGGATATGATACTTATTCTTGGATAGAAATAATTAAATCTGGCGGAGTAGTTCATACAACTAATATTAAAAACGCAACTAGAGATACAAAGAAATTAGATGCTGTTGTAGGTAAAGATATATCAGCACTAATAAAACAAGAAGATAAAAATAACACTATACTTCCAGAAGTTACATTAAATGAGGATTTAAAAGCTCCAATAAAAAAAGGAGATGTTATAGGTTCTGTTAAATATACTGTAGAAGGTATAGATTATACTGCTGATCTTTTAGCTAATAATGATGTTAAAAAATCTAGAGCATTTATAAGGTTTATAGAAATATTATTTTTATTACTATTATGTTGGTTGTATCTAAAGAATAAACAAAGAAAGTCAAAAAATAGAAGATTAAAAACTAGAGTTATAAGATAATTAAAATACTTAAAATGGGAGCTGTAAAAAGCCCCCATTTTTATTATATATTTTTATTGTTCCTCTGTTGTATCTTGAACAGTTATTCCTTTAAACAATTCATCAATCATTATTTCAGTCTCTTCCTCATCAGCTAAGAAAAATGATATTCCATTTATATATTCTGCTTGTCCTGGTAATTGTTCTGCTTTTATATTGTCTGTATTCATATTTATTGCATATGGAATATAATCTTTTAAGCTAGCAAAATTCATATTTGTTTCAACATATCTTTCTGTTATATCTAATATATTTCCTATTTCTTTTACATTTTTAAGTTGAATCGTTTGTTTTGCAATAGCCATAATTACTTCTCTTTGTGTTCTCATTCTACCGAAGTCTTCCATTCCATATTCATATGAATATGTAGAACCATCGGCATTATGTCTAAATCTAACAAGTTGTTCTACTTGATCTCCATTTAATGTTTGCCAACCTTCTTTTAAATTAACATGCAATTCTTGTGAATAATCATCATATTTCATATCCATAGGTACATTAAACTCAACTCCACCTATAGCATCTACTAGCTCTACCAATGCTTTAGTATCAATTAGCACGTAATTTTTTATATCTAGTCCAGTTAATTCATTTACTTCATTCAATGTTTCTTCAATTCCATCATTACTATATACTGAATTTATTTTATCATATACTGAAGCTCTATATTCGCTATCACCTATGAATGTATCTCTTGGTATTGAAAGCATTGAAGCTTCTTGTGTCTTAGGATCATATGAACATATTATTATTGTATCAGTCATTCCCTGACTTTTGCCCACTGCTAGTACGTATAACTTGTCCAAATTTTCTAAAGTGTTTTTATTGTGTCCAAATAATGCAGCAATCCAATTTCCATCTAAATCATGTACTCTTTTTGCAAACATTCCTCCTAATATTGCTAAAACTATTAATATAAAAATAAGTATTTTTAATCCTATACGTTTTTTCTTTCTATTTGCTTTTTTTGTATCTTTTTTTACTTTAATTTCTTCATGTTTTCCCATTTTTATAATCACTCCTATTTTAATAACGCATTTATTAGTATAACAAAAATAGATATAAATGGCAACATTTATATCTATTTTTTTAATTTTGTTCTAAGCAACAATATTTAATATTATATTATTATTATATAATGTTTTTGTAACAATTGAATTATCAATAGTTCTTAATTGGTCTTGTTTCATCATAGGTGATATCAAATAAACAATTGCTAATATTACATATACAATAAGAACTCCTTTTATTAAGCCATATGCTGTTCCTCCGCAATTTATTAATTTGTTTTATTAATGGTAGTTTTGTTATTAAATCTGTGAGAATTGTTACAAACCTTAAAGCTATTCTTATTAATATAAATATTAACAATAATGTAGCAGTCTCTATTAATTTAATTGAAAATGCAGTTGCTACTCCATCAATTGTACTGTTAACTTCTCCCACTATTTTACTAGTCAAGTTATCTTCTATTTTCACCTCTTGGTTTCCATCAGAATTTTGAGTTCCTATTTTCTCTACAATTGCATTTTTTATATTATCATCTATTTTTGTATTATTAACAATTATTCCACTTACTGGTTTATATATAGCTAATGCCACTACTATTGCGATAAAAAATGATAGAATCTTTATTGCTGCTTTAACTAGGCCTTGTCTATATCCTAAAAATGTAAATAGTGCAATTATTCCTATTAATATTAAATCAATTACAATTGACATATATTCCTCCCCCTTTATTACAAAGATATAATTTTTATTTTGTCTTTGCAAATTATACCTGCTATATCATTACATAAAACAATTTTTTGAACTTCCTCATTTGATTGATATTTCTTCACTAGCCATCCACTATCATTAACAAACAATACACTTGTTCCCAAATTTATTGCAATCATATCATCTTGTATATACACTTTTTTAGGTGTATTTTCTACTTTACATGTATTTACATTTTGGTTATTGCTATTTATTATTTGTAATTCTATTTCTGAATTTAATATACCTTCATTCTTTTGAATAATCTTCATGAATTTATTTGATAAGTTTATGTCAGCAAATAATAAATTCTCATCTTCAAAGTCTATTAATTCTGTAGATTGATTTTCTTTTAACAAGTCTATATGTGTATCATACATACATATAAGTTCATTTTTGTTATTATATTTTATATTTATTATTAAATCATCTGGATTTGCAATATATGTGTACTTTATCGATTCTGCAGAATTGTTTTGCGCTTCTTGAATTGATATAACTTTTATATTAGATTGAACTACAATTCCAGAAAAATTCGCCTCTGCTATTGCTAAATATTTATTATCATTTGATATATCTGTATCTATAACGTTTGTTGCAGCTAAATATTTTTTAAATAGATAATTTCCTTTTGAATCAAATATTTGTACTACAGATTTATAACTTGTTCCAGATATTATTGCTGAAACATATCCATTTTTATTGATGTTTATATTAGAAATATTTCCTTCAATTTCTTTCTGCCATACTATATTTTTATTTGATATTAAATATATCTTTTGCCCACCTTTTTCTGCTATGCATAGGTACTCATCATTTGCCTCAAATATTGGGTTTGATATTTCTACATCTAAAATATGTTCTTCGTTTCCGTATTTGTTATATATTTTTAATTGGTTTTGATCTAAAATTACAATGTATTTACTATATGCAAATGCATTTATGTTTTTTGAAGAATCTACTTGTATATAAGAAAGATTATCTGAGTAAACTTCTTTTCTAAAAATATATTTGTCAAAGAAATTCCTAAATTCATAATTCTTGGTATACAGAACAGCAAATGCTATAAATAAAATTGTAAAAATTATAATAATTGCTAATTTCCATATTTTTTTCTTGTTCAATTCTTTTTTAGGTTTGATTTTGTTACCTTTTCCGAGACATTCCATTAAACATATAATATTTCATAAATTACACCTTTTCTATATGTTTTATTTTTCTATTTTATTTATATCAAAACCATACTTCTTTTTCAAGGTGTTTTATCTCTTTATTAAAAAAATTATTTGAGCAATTCCTAGATACCCAAAAACAGGGTATAAAATATTTATTAAATTTGAAAAACTTATTTGACCCATAAATATAGCACCAATACACATTGCTCCAGCACATAGCATGTAGGTTTTTCTTTTTTTAGTAACATTGCTTAAGAATCCATATCCTGAACCAATTGCTGTTGTAAATATTGCTATTAATATAACTATACCATAAATATATTTAAAACTTTTCCCTAGTGTACTTGCTATATACACAATTGGTATCTCAATTTGCTCTATTTCTTTTATATAAGTATTCATAAGTAAAAATATAATTACTGACAAAGTAAGCATAATAGTGCCTACTAAAAAACTAATTAAAACTGTTTCTTTTTTTGTACTTAATTGTCTCTTTAGACTTATTAATATTGGAATAAGTGTTATGCTATTATAACTTGCATATAAAATGCTACTTACAATCCAGTATAATGAACTTTTATTTTCTATTGAAACGATTTGTGTGTTTTTAATTTTATTTATTCCTAAAAAAACAATTAGCAAAATTATAATCGGTATTAAATAAGTGTTTATTTTTATTACTCCATTAATACTATTTGATAAAGTAATAAAAGTTAAAATTATAATTACTATTGCTCCAATCCATTTTGAGATGTTTAGTTCTTGAACAAAATATGTTGCAAATCCCGCTACCATTATATTAAAACATATTAAAAGAAATATATTTATAATATTATTTATAGTATGATTTATAATTTTATTTTTTCTAAATCTTTCTGGCATAATTATTGTTATAAAATCCTCATAACTATTAATATTATTTTCTATAATAATTTTAAATGTTTTATAAATTATATATGACATTAAAGAAATTGATATACAAATTCCAATTAATCCTTCAAATCCATACTTGTTAAAAAATGTATATATTTCCTGTCCTGATGCAAAACCAGCTCCTATTATTGTACCTATAATAACAAAAGTAATTTTGTAAATATTTTTTATATTAATTCCTACCATATAAATTCCTTTCTATATGATATATTTATGCCCTTTATTAAGGAATATTAATAGGATTTTAGAATATATTTTTTTAGGTGATAATATGAATTTTATTTATCCTTTTATAATTGCATTTCTTTTAATATTTGTATCTGAACTTGGTGATAAAACTCAGCTACTAGTTTTATCTTTCTCGTCAAAATTAAAAGCAAGCACAATTTTGTTAGGGGTAGGCCTAGGCTCTTTGCTTAGTCATGGAACCGCCATTGTTTTTGGAAGTTTTTTAGGAAATATCGAAAATCTAACATTTCAATATGGTTTAAAAATAATTACATATTTATCTTTTATTATTTTTGGAATAATTACATTAATAAAATCTAATAAAAATGAGGAAGATTCTAAAGAACATACTAAAAAGAATTTAAAAAGTAATTTAAGTTATATATTTTTTATTGCACTTACAATAGCTATAGGTGAATTAGGAGACAAAACATTTCTTGCATCTATTGGTTTAGGTATTGAATATTCTCTGCATAAGGTTTCTCTTATATGTGGAGCAATTGCTGGAATGATTATAAGTGACCTAATTGCTATAATATTTGGGAAAGCATTATCACATAAAATACCTGAAAATATTATGCAAAAACTTTCTGGAATTTTGTTCTTGATTTTTGGTTTTTTAGGAATATTAAATTTTTTCCTTGACTATTAAAAAAAAATGTGTTATTATATTATTCGTTCTAATGAACATGGTCCGGTAGCTCAGCTGGATAGAGCAACGGCCTTCTAAGCCGTGGGTCGGACGTTCGAGTCGTCTCCGGATCACCAAAAACCCTTTACATTAAATGTAAAGGGATTTATTATATATTAATTTATTTATATAGCAAAGGAGGAAACATCGTTCCCTCCTTATTGTGAATTAACTTTCTTGGAGTTTATCCTGAATTTCACTTTTTACATGGCGATATCCATCATCTTCTTCTTTTAAATTTTCTTTCATCTTAATAATAGTTTTTTTGTAAGTATTAGGATTATTTATAACTTGACTCTTAACAACCCAATCGAAATCATCATACATTTCATCTAATTTTTCTGGATTAGTAAGTTTTTGGGCAACATATTTTCTTGCCAAACATGCACAATCATCTTTAGTATTTCTTTGATAATGTATAAGTTGTTCCAAAATTTCTTGCCCCGGATCTGACCACTGCACCATACGTAAAATCATATCAGTATCATGATAATTTTCTTTCATGATTTGTTGCAATATATCTTGATGACTTTCTTCATATTTAGTAACAGCAACTGTCATTCTTACCTCTCTAGCAGAATCTTTAGATAATTTCTTGATGGTTTTTTTCAAAATTATGATATTACTTGCAACAGAACATCTTACTTTTGAATGTGGAAAACTTGAAAGTTCATCTAAAGTTTCTTTTTTCGTAGAAATATTTTCAGATATTGCACATAAAACCTTAACAATCTTGTTAATAGCTTCTTCTCCTATTGCAGTTCCATATTTCCGCAACTCTTCTTTTACCATTTCATCCAAAAGGCCACTGTCTGTTGACTCCTTAGCAATGCTTGTTATTGTTTCAGCTGATAGACCTCCAAAGTCCATAAAGTATTTCACAATATTTCACCTCTTTAAAAATTTTTTTACAAAATAGCTGACATTTGAGATTATATTTATCTGACCTAAATATAAATCTCTTTCTAGTGAAAAAATAAGAGCGCGTATTTTAAATTTAACGCTTTATTTATTATAATATAAAATTATGTAAATTTCAAGTTTTATTATTCTTTTAGTTTTTTCATATCCTTATTTGATAATTTTAATTTACTTTTTCTTTCTTTTTCTAATTCCTTTATACTCTTTTTTGGAGTCGGTAAATCTTCTGGCATAGTACCGCCAACTTCTTTAATTGCTCTTCTTACGGCTTTTCCAACATAATTGTGAGTTTGGCAAGCTAATTCCTCATTTCTAATATCAGATTTTTTTAATTTAGCTTCTGTTTGGGTTATTCTAAATATATTAGCACCTAGCTCTTCGCTTCCCATATAATCTAATATCTCTTGTCCTTTTTTCAACCCTTTCCTATTCTTTATTTGAGAGGCAGTTTCATTATATAAACCTAAATAGCCAGCATTATTAAATTTCCCAAAATTTTCAACACCTGATTTTTGTGCAACATCAAACAAATCAGAATTTTTAGCTTTAGCTAAATTTCTGTTATACATTCTTCTATCATCTTCTGATAATTGTTTGTATTGTTCTTCTGTTACTTCTTGTTGTCTAGTTTTAACTGCAAAATAAGTTTGAGCTAAAGCAATCTGTTTTTTACTCGGTGACCCATTTTGCGCAATTAAATAACATGCATAACGATTAAGTTTATAATCATAATCATCTATATATTTTTCTCCTCCATTAGGCATTTGATATGTTTTTCCTAATCGGGAAAAACATGTTTCTGCACTCATTTGGCTATTTTCGCAAGATACCATAGCTTTTTGAATTACACTTTTAAATTTATCCCAACTAGAATACCCCAATGAAATCATCAATTCTCTTGCATACCAAAATTCAATTCCATTCTGATCAATATGCTTTATTTCTTCAAATGTTTTTTCTGTTCTTAATATTAATTCATTTTCACTCATTGTGTTCCTCCTTATAATATAATAAATTAAATTCTTAATATTGTATCAAACATTTGTTTTGTTTGCAAGTGTTTTTTATCACAAAAACACTTTAAACATTATTTTTATATAACATTTAAAGTGTTTTATACTTTACTTTTTAAATTTATTTTTTATACTACTTAATGTTTTATAACATTTCTCACTAACATTAAATATGAAATTCATGAATGGATTAAATACTATATATAATTCATTTACGAATTCTACAAATTCAGGATTAAATCCTTTTTTGAATCTATATACTCCGTATTGTGGGTCATTTTCATTTTTAAATCCTGATACTCCTCTAAAATCATAGATATCACAATTGTTTTCTAATCCCCATTTCATCATTTCAAATTGTAATAAATAATTTGGCATTAGATTTCTATATTTATTTGAGCTTCCCCCATATAAATACCAAACTTTATTTCCATACATTATTGGCATAACTGCTGCAATTGGATTTCCTTCATGCTCAGCTATTATTAATTTTACATGTTTGTTTGGTCCCATGCAGTCATAAAGTTTCTCAAAATATGCAAGTGGTCTTATAAAGAAATCATCTCTTGCGCCTGTTTCTTTCATAATGTTATAAAAAGTTTCTAAATCTTCTTTTGTTCCTGTTCTTACTTGCACACCTTTTTTAATAGCAAGTCTTATATTATATCTTGTTTTTTGGTTAAATGATGCAAGTAACTCATCTTCTGTCTTATTTGATAAATCTAATCTAAATACATATTTAGGTTGAATAACTTGGTCTATATCTTTTATGTTTTTCTTTAATTTATATCCTACTTCTTCAGCTATTTTCTTGAACTCCTCATCTTCATTAGAAATATCCGGATCAAGTCTAAATATAAATGCTTTATAGTTTTTTGCAATTTCTTTTGCTTTCTCAGTTAATTTTTGTAATGTTTCTTTATCATGCTCATCACATACAAATCCTCTTGGAGCATACATGATATATCTATTAAAAACTGGTACTTTTCTTAAAAGTACACTCATTGCACCTTTAATTTTATCATTTTCTTCTATAACAATCATCTCATGTTTCCATTCTGATTTAAGCTTAGCCCATTCAGGTGATTGTAAAAAATGTGATTTTTTATTTTTCTCTAAAAATTCATTTAATTTTTTATTCTCTTCCATTACATTCATCCTTTTCAAATTTATCTATGGAAAGTATAACATTAATATATTTCTTTTGCAATTAATTAATTGTATAAATTGTAATTTGTAAGAGGGAATTTCCAGGGACTGTCCCTAAAAAGTAGCAGCTTGTCTGAGACTTTTTGGGACTGTCCTGAAATTCACGAAAATGTTAATAATAATTTAATTATATTTTCCCCAATTTTGGTAATAATATCATTGGTGATTATATGAATAAATCTTATTGGGTAGAAAGTACCCCAAAAACAAATTATCCTAATATATCAAATGCTCTAGATACTGATGTTTTAATTATTGGTGGTGGTATTACTGGAATACTTACTGCATATATGCTTTCTAAATCAAACCTAAATATTTCAATTGTTGAAGCTGATAGAATGGCAATGGGTGTAACTGCAAATACAACTGCTAAAATTACTAGTCAACATGGTCTTTTATATGACTATTTATTAAATACTTTTGGATTCGAAACTGCAAAAGGTTATTTAGATTCAAATGAAGAAGCAATTAAAACTATTAAAGATATCGTTCAAGAAGAAAATATTAATTGTGATTTAATTTCACAAGATGCTTATGTTTATACTTGTGATAAATCAAATACTCAAAAAATTGTAGATGAAGTGTCTAGCGTTACTTCTCTTGGTTTAAAAGCAGAATATGTAACTAAATCGCCTCTTCCATTTCCAATAGAATCGGCAATAAAATTTCCAAATCAAGCACAATTTCATCCTAGAAAATATTTACTTTCGTTGTTAAAAGTTTTAGAAAAAAGAAATGTAAATTTATTTGAGAATTCTAAAGTTATAAATATAAAACACATAAAGAATAAATATGAAGTCTCTGTAAATGGTAATACCATAACTACAAAATATTTAGTTATGGCTAGCCATTATCCTATTAAGAATTTCCCTGGTATGTATTTTATAAAAATGTATCAAGATGCTTCTTATGCTATTGGCGTAGAGCTAGAAGAAGATGTTTTTGATGGAATGTATATTTCATGTGATACTCCTACTACTTCATTTAGAAATACTCCTTTAGAAAATGGAAAAAAATTATTAATAGTAGGTGGCTCTGGGCACAAAACTGGTGATACAAATGTGGATATTGAAAGTAGCTATATTAATTTAGAAAATTATATAAAATCAATTTATCCAAAAGCAAAAATTAAATATAGATGGATGACTGAAGATTGTGTTAGTTTAGATAAAATTCCATATATAGGAGAATTTTCAAAGTTCCTACCTAACATGTTTGTTGCAACAGGATACAAAAAATGGGGAATGACAACTTCACATGTTGCAGCAAAAATAATATCAGATAAAATTTTAGGAATAAAAAATCCTTATGAAAAAATTTATACTGCCACAAGATTAGAACCAATAAAAAATGGAAAAGAATTTTTAAGTATGCTTAAACAATCTGTTTACTCCCTTGCTATTGATAAAATGTCATCTCCTATAATATCTTATACAGAACTAGAAAATGATAGTGGTGGAGTTGTTGATTATAAAGGTCAAAAACTTGGAATATATAAAGATAAAAATGGAAAAATGCATGCAGTAGTTCCTTTCTGCAAGCATCTAGGTTGTGAACTTTCATGGAATAATTTAGAGAAAACTTGGGATTGCCCTTGCCATGGTTCTAGATATGATTATCACGGAAAAATAATAACTGAGCCTACAACACAAGGTTTAGACACAGTTGAATTAGAATAATTTTAGAAGTAGAGAAAATTAAGTTTCTCTACTTTTTATTAATTTTACTTGAATAATCTTAAAAATCGAGCTATAATATACAAGTACATAAAATCTGCGTCTGTAGCTCAGTTGGATAGAGCGTTTGGCTACGAACCAAAAGGTCGGGGGTTCGAATCCCTCCAGTCGCACCATAGAAAAATTAGTCGAAGTAATCGGTTTTATATATAGTCAGTCAGAAATAATTGATTTTTTTATTTATTACAGGATAAAAACCATTAGAAATCATGATATAATAAACTTGTTGAAAGGAATCTTAAGTCTATGGGAATATTTGATATATTTAAAAAGAATGGAAATAAACATATTATAAATAATAAAACAGTTATATTAAATTATAATAGAGAGTTGGAACCGACTGTAAAAATATTTGTAAATATATTAGAACAAGAAGATAAAACTAATAATATTATAAAAGAAAATTCAACAGTAAAGATCGGTTATTTATTATATAAAATAGTTTTAGAAAAAGAAGATTATAGATTATTAGCAATAGATTTAAATAACAAAGAATTGAATACTTTCACTGATGATTTGAATCTTGCACTTAATTATTTTAATAGACAGGCTAATATTATTAATTTAACTAAAACTATGAATCAAGTTACAGATACATATTATGATGATGATATGATTATTAGTAAACAATCACTAAAAAGTAGTAAGTTGTATATGTTAAGGGAAGAAAGAAAAGATAAGGACTGCGGGTGGTATTTAGGTGCAGTTGGTGAAGAAAAAACAAATAATCCATCTGATTATGTAAAAATAAAAGCATATAGATTAAAAGATATTTGTGATGTTGCAATAGATGTATTACAGCTACCAGTAGGAACATTAGCTATTATAGAAAATAATAAGATAATTGATTTGGTAGATAAAAATAACAACAAGTTATTTAAGGAAAATAATTATTAAAATGTGAAGGAGAAATAATATGGAAATTTTAACAAGAATTTTATCAACAATTATTAGAAAATTTGCTATAGAAATATCTGATATATTTAAGAATAAAAAAACAGAAGAAGTTAATAATAAAGAAAATCAAATTTATACTCAAAAATTTTTACAAGAATATTATCCGAGTAAGAGTTTAGAAAAACCAAACGCAAAAACCATGGAATTTGGTAAAAAAAAATTACCAAAAGAAATTGTTGATTTATGGAAAAAACACGGATTTGGAAACTATGGTAGTGGAATGGTTAAAATAATCAATCCTACAGATTATATGAGTAGTTTTTATAAATGGTTAGGTAAAGAAGATTTTAGTAAAATACCAATAGTAATGACTGCATTTGGGGATTTGTTTTTCTATGACAATAAAAATAAATCAATATCTTTTTTGGATATACATTATAGAACAATAACAGAGTGTACAGATTATAAAGATTTTTTTGATAAATTTCTTGTTGATGAAAATATAAAATTAGGGGTATTGAAGCAAGTTTTGTTTAACGATGCATTAAAAAACATAGGAAGTATTAAAAATAAGGAAATATACTTTTTTGTTCCGGCATTAGTTTTAGGTGGAAATGAAGATATAAAACACATAAAAAAAGGTGATGCGTTGGTGCACCAACATTTATTATTCGATTTAGGAAAATAAAAATTTTTAATATATTTAATAAGAAAGTTATTGAGAAAGATACCTTTGAAGAATGTGTTAATAACATTAAAAATGGTAAATTATATATAGATGATTTGGATTTAGATAGGAGAATTAATTTATGGGAATATTTGATGTATTTAAAAAGAAAGATATAAAAACAATAGTTCAAAATGAAATTTTTGGTGAATTGGAATACGAAAAAAATTACGGTTATTATGGAAAAGTAAAGTTAAAATTTTTTGGAACAGAATATGATGTAAAAATATGTATAAGAACCTCTAATGAAGATATAGAAGAAATTCAGTATGAAACATATAATGCATTTATTAAAAAAATTAAACAAATAGAAGAAGATATCGTTTCTAATTTATTAATGTATTATAATGGTGGAAACGATATATATACATATGGAGAAAAGAACGCTTATGGACCTGATGATGAAGAAGAAAATAAAATGTGGTGGCCTGACATCAGTACCAAAACAGAAATGATTAAAAACATCCATTTTGATGAAATAGTTATTCAAGAAGGCTTTTTATTAAAAAATGAAAGATGCATTTATGTTTTATTTAATCGCGATTGGGGAGGACCTGATGAAGATGATAATGGAGTTGCTGTTGAAATAAAAAACGAAAAAGTTTCAGGAGTTGGCTATAAAGATATAGCATACTAATAAATACTATAGTAAACATTTATATCTAAATTATTGATATAATTTAAAAAAATATGTTATACTTTATGTGTTGATTGATTCTTATATCAATCGTCTTTGAGAGAAAGTTGTAGATTACTACGACACCCGCACCATTAGTAAATACGTTCTAACCTATAGAACTTTGATATATAGAAATCAATCGAAATGATTGATTTTTTTCGTTTTAGAAAAATTATATAAGAAGATTTATATTCAAAGAAAATTATTAAAAAAAATTGCTTTGAAGATTTAGAAGATACTTATGAATTTAGTAAAAATCACGATTATGAAAGAAATAAAGATGATTTTGACATATGAATTTAATAATAAAAAAATATTGATAAAATTATTTTAAAAAAAGTGATATAATATAATTGTTGAATGGAGGCAAACAATGGGAATATTAGATATATTTAAGAAAAAAACAGAAATTAAATTAGATACACAAAAAAATATAGAAAGTGAAAAAATAAATTCAATTATAGAACATCAACCGGTTAATAAAAAAGTTTATACATATAAAGGTAAAAATTATCTTACAACTGATGGAGTAGCAGAAGAAATTAAATTGTTTGAAAAAGAAGTATGTAAAGTGCCAGAAGAGTTAAAAAAGTTTTGGGAAAACGAAGGTTTTGGTTTTATTGCAGAAAACAAAGATGGCTTTTCATTTAATAGACTTCTTAGTCCTAGTGAAGTAGTAGATTTTATAAATAGAACGGATATTTATGAATGGATTCCTGATAGTGATTTTTATACTAGTATACAAGATAAAGGTTTCGTAATTATGGAATATTCTGAATATATTTATTTTTGGATTGGAATACAGCCAGATAATTTAGGTAATATATTTTATTTTAATTCAAAAATATGTGATAACTTTAATGAATTGGTAAAAAAATTAGAAAATGATGAAGATGTTTTAGAAGGTATACAAGAAAAATAAAATTTATGGTATACTTTAGGTGTTGATTGATTTTTATATCAATCGTCTTTGAGAGAAAGTTGTAGATTACTACGACACTCGCACCAAACTTGCCTTACGGCAAGAATTAAGAACGAAAAGTGAAGAGTGAAGAGTGTTAAGCTAAGTCGAATAAGTATTTAAAAGGCAAGTTTGTACTTTTCACTCTTCATTTTTCACTATTAATTATTAATTGCTTTATTCTAATGTTAAAATACCCCTTGCCTTTTCACAAATGATATAATAGCAATAATAGAAAGGAGAATAAATAATGGAAAAATACTTAATTCATGATTTTAATGATGATTATGGTAGAGAACCAATAATTAGAAAAGCAAAAAATGGAACTTTAATATGTATTTTTCTTACAGGTGGTACATGGGAACCTCAAAATAAAAATGTTGTAAAAATAATGAAAAGTTATGACGATGGAAAAACATGGACTAAGCCAACTATTTTATTTTCGCACCATTCTAGAGGGGTTTGGGCACCAGAAATGTTTTTAAACGATGATAAAATAATTTTATTTGTTAATACATATAATGGTGATAACCATTTTAGAGAGTTACAAACATTTTATTCTATTAGTGATGATAATGGAGAATCCTTCTCAGAACCTAAATCAATACCAGGTGGTTTGAATGGAGTAAGTATAAGACAAGGTATTATTCTAAGTAATAATGAATTTTTGTTTCCGCTATATTGGGGTGAAGTAATTAGTGATTTTGATTGGACAGAAGAAAGTGTAAAAAATTATCGTTCAAATCACATTTATCGCTGCGGTGTTGCTATAACTAATGATACAGAAAAAACTTTTCAAAAATACGGCTATATTAAATCTGAAAAAGGACTTTGGGAGCCTAATTGTGTTGAAGTTGAACCAGGACATATTATTATGTATATGCGCAATAATAATGCTCCATATTTAGGAATAAGTCATAGTTATGATTATGGAAGAACTTGGACTGAATTTAAACAAACAGATATACCTAATGCAAATACCAAAATTACTTTAATAAAAATAGATGATATGATAGTTATGATAAACAATTTTATTGATAATAGTAATTTTGATAAGAGAACACATTTACAATTATTTGTAAGTAAAGATGGGCTTAATTGGACTAAGAAAATAAAACTAGAAGATGATGATAAGTGTTTCTTTTATCCTCATGCATTCTACGATAATAATAATAAAATATTATATGTAGTATATGAAAATTCAAAACAATTTTATTTGCAAAAAATTCCTTATCAAGATTTAATAATATAATTATTAAAAAGTTGTGAATAACTCCAACTGTTGCGCCATAAAAAATAGACCTCAGTTCTCTGTGGCCTATTTTTTTATTATTATCTTTCTCCTTCATCACTTTGGGTATTTCCATTTTTTTGTTTCTATGACTGGTCTAATTCTTGTTGTGTAATAATTCTCCATTCTTTAACATTAAAAGCTCCACTAGGAAGTAATCTTACATCTCCAATAACTGGTAAGCTTACAAATGATAAATTCATAAATGCATCTATTCCTTTATTTACTTTTGCATACTCTTTTAGTTCTTCCATCTTTTTAATTACTTCTTTTGGACTCTCATCAGTCATTAGGTTTGCAATTGGCAGAGCTAAACTTGTTTTTTCTTCTCCATCTTCTACATATATCTTTCCACCTTGCATATTAGCAAGCCTGTTAGCAGCTACTATTATATCTCTATCATTTGTACCTGCAAGAATCATATAATGTGAATCATGTGCAACCGTAGTACCTATAGCTCCTTTTTTTAATCCCATTCCTTTTAAATATGCTATTCCTGTATGCATAGTTCCTTTATGAGGTTCGATAACAACAGCTTTTATAATATCATTACTTAAATCATAATCATCTGAAATCCCTTCATCTGTTGTTATTATTTCACCTGGCACTAATCCTATAACCTGTTTTGGTATTCCTTTACAACTTATATCACTTGTTGTAACTTCTCTCATATTTATAGAATTTCTCACTCTTTGTTCTAAGTCTCCTTCGACCTTATTTCTAGGCCAATTTAATAATGTTTCTTGTCTCATTTCGTTTCCATTTTTGTAGACACTATTTATTTTAACTTTAACTATATCATCTAATATAGTTAAATCTGCATTACACCCCTCTTCTATTCTGCCTAAATCTTCTAATTTAAAATATTTAGCTGCATTATATGTTGCTGTAACATATGCATCTTCCGGTTTTACTCCTAGGTCAATTGACTTCCTTATTATAGAATCGATATGCCCTTCACACTTTAATTCTTCTGGATGTTTGTCATCTGTTGCGAACATTACATTATCTCTATATTCTGGCATATTAATTAATTCTGCTAATGCTTCTAAATTTTTTGCAGCAGTTCCTTGTCTAATCATAACATAGAAAATCTGTCCAAATTCTCTTGCTACATTTATTTTCTCTATCGCTTCTTGAATATTACTACATTCATGGTCTGACTGTATTCCTGTAGCTATATATTTTTTTAGTTCTTCCCCTGTTAAACCTGGAGCATGTCCATCTACTCTTTTTCCTAGTTCATAAGTTTGAGCAATTTTTTGTATAACATCTGAATCTTCAGCTAACACTCCTGGATAATTCATCATTTCAGCAAGCCCTAAAATTCTTTCATTATCTATTTCGAAACAATTTGCTACATCAATACTATTTAATTTTGCCGCAGATTCATCAAACTCTGTTGCTGGCACACAAGATGGAATCATAAAATATACTGATATTGGTAACTTTTTGGTTTTTTGCATCATATAATTTATTCCATCTTCTCCACAAACATTAGCTATCTCGTGCGGATCTGTTACCACTGCTGTTGTTCCATGAAGACTTGCTATTTTTGCAAAATCCTCTGGTGAAATAACAGAACTTTCTAAATGAATATGTCCATCTATAAATCCTGGTACTATAAATTTCCCTTCTATATCTTTTTCTTCTTTTGCTGAATAACTTCCATTGATTCCAATAATCTTTCCATCTCTTATTGCAATATCTCCCTCTTTAAATTCTCTTGTTTTAACATCTAAATATTTTCCATTTTTTAATATTAAATCTACTTCTATTTTTAACACCTTCTTAGCTCTTAATTGATTATATTATACTAAGTTTTAGCGCTTATGTAAAGTTGCATTTTGAAACATTTTACATGTTTTTTCAGAAAACACTTGCAAACACAAAAAAAATATGCTATTATTAATAAGCTTTAAATTTTCAAGCAAATATTTCGGGGTGTAGCTCAGTTGGGAGAGCGCGTGGTTTGGGACCATGAGGTCGCACGTTCGATCCGTGTCACCCCGACCATACAAAAAGAATCCTATAAGTAAGATATATCAATACTTATAGGATTTTCTTTTTACCATTTTACTGCAATATTACTGCAACCCAATTCTTTTTTATTCTAAATATTAAAAATTAATTAAAATTATAGATTATATTCTTTTACTTCACAATTTTTTAATCCTCTATTTAAAAACATCCCTTCATCTATTCCTTCAAAGTATCCACTAAATGCTTTTGATACTCCACTGTGTGCAACAACCAAAACACAATTGTAATTTTTCTCTTTTAAATCATCAATAAAATTATATACTCTCTCAAAGAATGTCCTTATATTTTCGCTTGTTCCTTGTTGTATATCCGTGTAATAATTCCAGTATTCTTCTCTATTTGTTGTTTCATATGAACGCCCACTTAAACTTCCACAATTTCTTTCTCTTATTCTATCGTCATATATAACTTTATAATTGTTTATATTAATTATATTTGTTGTGTGTCTTGTTCTTACAAAAGGTGATGATATTATTACATCAAATTTAATATCTTTTAACTTATCTCTTACTTCTTCTGCTTGTTTTACTCCTAACTCAGTCAAATCCTCTTCTGGATTAGTATGCTGATTCAATGCATTATGTGGAACTTGTCCATGTCTTACTATATATAATTTCAAATTTATTATCTCCTTTTATCTATTAAAACTATCTGTGTTTTCTTTTGTCTGTATATCTTTCGTTCTGCATATATCTCCTACTACAATTTGTGTGCGATATGGAAAAAGTACTTTCCCATCTTTTTGATGTTTGTAGAATAATTTTTTTACTTTTTCATATAACTCTTGATACTCTGGTTCATTTTCTTTTGGGGCATGATTATTTGATAAAGTTCTTCCCCACAATTCCTCTAAACTAAAACTCTGACTATTTGGTATATTTATTGTTTGATATCTAGAAAAGAAAAGTTTAAATACATCATCTGTCATATTATCTTGTGCATATGTAGGATTCACTTTTTGCGAATGTGTGCCATATATAGCCTCTTCATATTCCCTTATAAATTCTGAATCTCTTAATCTAAAATTCCATAGCAAAGCAACTTTTCCGCCTGGTTTTAATATTCTTAAAAACTCTTTTTTTGTTTTTTCTAAATCAAAATAATGGAAAGCCTGTGCTACTGTAATTAATGAAACGCTTTTATCGTCCAATGTTGTATCTTCTGATGTTGCACTAATGGAATTAAATTTTTCACTTCCTTTAAATTTCATTTCTGCTATTGAACGCATTTGGTCATTAGGTTCTATTGCATATACTTCAAATCCTCTGTTTAATAACAGTTTAGTAAATTTCCCAGTTCCTGCTCCAATGTCTGCAACTTTTTGTTTTGTATATGGTAATATACCAGTTAATCTTAAAATTTCAGTTAGTGCTTCTTCAGTATATTCAGGTCTATATTGTTCATACTTTTTTGCCTTATTAGTAAATCTATCTATGCCTCTCATTCTTATCTCCTATCCAATAGCATTTCTCAATTGAATTCATTTCAATATAATTTTATATATAATATCATAAAGCAACATAATTATCAAATATTAATAAATAAAATTAGCAAAAGATTACATGTTTGTCTCAATAAAAAAATACTGCAATTAATAGTGCAACGCAAATGTATTTTCAAACACTAATATATACATGTTGAATACCCTATGAATATATAAGCTATTTGAATGCATAATAAAAGAGCAGTCTATACATACTGTATAACCACCCAATATATACTTAAATAGCTACTTTTTGGATACCCTGACCATCAAAAAAGACTAGCATTGCTAGTCTTTTTTGTATTATTAACTATTAATTTTTAATTATTAATTATTCACTAAAATAATGTGTCAAAATGCCCCGGCCCCTTTGATATATTTGTGACATATTTGTGTTATTGCATTCAATATATATTATTTTGTTTGTTTAAATGGTAATTAAAAAGAAAAGTAGTGCTATCTTTAAAATAGATAAAATCCCCACCCAAAAAGGTAGGGATTTTTTTAATTAGAGAGAATATTTCTCTTCTGCCTCTTTAAGAAGCTGTTCTTTTCTTTTTCGAAGTATTTCATTGCCTATACTGAAAAGTTCAGGATCAGTATCTTTAATTCTTCTAAGCAAATCCTTAAAAGTATCAAGATCAGTATCCATCATTTCCTCTAAAACATGTTCGTAATTCAAATTACATGCTTCATTATGAGGGTTACCTGAAACCACATGCCATATAGGCCTTGGCTCAGAAGCACTTTTAAATGTAATATCAGAAATTATACCGTTTTCATCAACTACTACACTTACTTCAGTGCTATTATTACGTGCTTCAAAAGTTTTTTCACCCATTCTCTCTTTGAGTTCATCTTTAGACACAACTCATGTCTCCTTCCTAAAAAATTACTTTTACTATGTTGCCTGACCCCATAGATGCAAAAACAAGAAGAATGTGCTAGTATTTTTGCATATTGTAATTGTATCACAGTTTTATGTTAATTGCAATGTTGTATTACAAATTACCCTTATTTATTTAATTTGACTATGTAATATATTAATAGTTAGTAAAAAGTTACAGAAGATTACATGTTTGTCTTAATAAAAAAATATTACAATTAATTTAAATGTATAATAAAAAGGCAATTTATACATACTCTATAACTACCCAATATACACTTAAATGGCTACTTTTTGGACACCCCGACCATCAAAAAAGACTAGCAAAAGCTAGTCTTTTTATATTTAAGCACTTTTCTTACCTACCATTTTGATACATATTATCATAGCAACAACATATAAAGCTAATGTTGCGACTAATATATAATCATAAGTTTTATTACTCAAACTTAATATTAATTCAGACATATTGTTTCCTGTAAGACCAGCTATTCCCCAAGCTGAAAGTGCTAATCCATGAATACTACTTATTTTTTCCATTCCGAAACGTTCAGAAAGTATTGCTGGTAGTGTTGAAAATCCTCCACCATATCCTGAATTTACTACTACTAATAATATTATTGTTATGATTCCAAATATAATTGAATTTGCTCCATTTGATATTGCAAATGTTGCTAATGCTATTATTGTAACTATAATACTAGTTAGGAAAATTATTTTATATACAGTATTTCTTTCTTTCATTTTATCTGAAATTGTTGAATACCCTATTCTTCCTAATGCATTAAATGCAGCTGTAACAGATGGTATAACACTTATTATTGTTCCTAAAATTGCTGTTCCTGCAAATGCAACTTTTAATATTTGCTTTTCGTATGTAATTAATGCAAGTCCACAATGTATGTTTATAAAGAACATTAACCAAATGCCCAAAAATGTTTTGTTTTTAAACATTTGAAGTGGTTTGAACTCTTCTTTATCAGTATCTGCTTCAACCCATCCTTCTGGTTTCTTTAGTAAAAGATGTCCTATAAACATCATTACAAAATATACCGCTCCTAAAATATAAAACATTTTAGATATACCTACATTTTTTTGTAAGACTTCCATAATTGGTGTTGCTATTGCTTTAGCAAGTCCAAATCCCATAATTGAAATTCCTGTTGCAAGTCCTTTTTGTTTTGGAAACCATAACATTAAAGTTTTTACTGGTGTTAAATATCCTATTCCAAGTCCAACTCCCATTATACATCCATAACATAAGAATATACCTATAAGTGCTATTATTCCTGTTGTAAATTGTATGAAAAGACCTGTTCCAATCATTCCTAATGAAAAACATATACATGCTATTAAAGATGATTTATGAATATTCTTTTCTACTAATCTCCCTGCAAATGCAGCAGACATTCCTAAGAAAAATATTGCGATTGAAAACGCCCAACCAACTGCGAAAGTACTCATTCCTATTTTATCTGCTATTGCTTCTTTAAAAGTTGACCAGCAATATACTGTTCCTATTGAACAATGTAAAAGTAATGCTGGAATTGCAGCTCTAATCCATTTATTATTTAAAGCTTTCATTTTTACATCTCCTTATTATCAACATGAGAAATATTCTACCACTAAATAAGACATTATTCAAATATTTTTTTCTCAAAATTCAAAATTTTCTAAAATTATTATATTTTTGTACAATACACAAGAAAAGTGGCTTTGCACACTTTTCTTCTCGCCGATTTGAGCTTGCTTTCTTATTTTGACATTTCCCAACTTTTAAAATAAATACATTCTAAATTATCATTAAATTTTATTTCATATATTCCATCAAATATTTCATTCGCATTTTCAAATAACCAATTAACTATTAAAGTATTATTATCTATTGCCAATATATTAAATTCTATTTTATTTATATCTTGATCCTTTACATGTTGCCATTCTTGGTTAATTTCATCAAATGTAGTATATGGTTTCATAAACGGTGTTTCTTGATAGTATGTTGTTTTTTCGAATAATGAAACTGCTTTATCTGTATCTTTATTAAACCAGTATTCTTTTAATTTGCTTAACCATTTATTAGCAAAATCATAATCTAAATTCATTTTCACTTTTCCTTTCATTATAAAATATATAATTTATTCTTTTATTTTTTCCTTGTTCCTAACTATTGCAATAACAGAAGAACCTAATTGTGATATTTCTTGCACTGCTCCTACATATGCCATTACAATTATATTATAGATAGCCCATCCGAATCCAGCAATTCCTGTTGTTATTCTTATTACTGTTACATTATCTTGCCATAACCCATAAGTATAAATAACTGTAACTATTATAGGAATTAAACTCCATATGTTTTGCCATGTAAATATACCAGAAATTATTGCTATCATTTCAAAAATAATCAGTATAATTAAAGATGGTTTCATTTCTTTCTTTTTATAATAATAAAATACTATGCATCTTATTGCATTTATAACAGATATAACTGCTCCTGTAAATGCACTCAACAAAAAATACTGTACTGCAGCTATAATATTTGCAAAAACAAAACACATAACTATTTTTTCTTTAGTTTTAAATTGAACACTTATTACTGTTAATATTAATATAATAAATCCACAGATTTGCGCTAATATAAATAACATTTTATATCTCCTTAAACTACTATTTCCAACATTATAACAGATTTTATTAAACCTGTAAATTATATTTCAATTTTTATCCCTCCAAAGCTTTCTTAATATGATTCACCTTATAAACATTATCTCTTATATACACTTCAATCACATCAATTCTTACAAATTCATCATTTAAATTTCTAATATACAAATAATACTTAATGGTTTGCAACATATGTTTTTGCTTTATTTTATTTACAGCTTCTGAAGGAGATCCATATCTATTACTTGTTCTAGTTTTCACTTCAATAAAAACTATTTCTTTTTTATCTAGCGCAATTATATCTAATTCACCTTGTCTACATTCAAAATTTCTATCTAAAATTTTATAACCTTTTTGCTTTAAATAATTTACTGCAATGTCTTCACCTAATTTTCCTATTTCTTGGTTTATATACATTTTATTACCCCTTTACAAATTGATTGTTTGGAAGAGATTTTATTAATCCTTCTATTTCAAGCATTGTAATAATTTGATTTACTTCTGCCATAGAACTGTTTGTTTTTTTACATATTTCATTAATATGCATTGGGAAATCTTCCAACACATCATATACTTTTTTATATTCCTGATTGACTTCTTCTTTATTTTCCTCTTTGTTTTGTAGTGTAAACTCATTTAATATGTCTTTTACTTCTGTTACCAATGTTGCTCCATTTTTTATTAACTCATTTGTACCTCTACTATTTATAATATCAACATTTCCCGGAAGTGAGAATACTTTCCTTCCTTGTTCTTTAGCATATCTCGCAGTAATTAATGTTCCACTTTTCTTTCTTGCCTCTATTACTAATATCCCATCTGATAATCCACTCATTATTCTATTTCTTTTTGGGAAATTCTCTGACTTTCTTTCTTGATATAATCCGTATTCTGAAATTATTAGTCCTCCATTTTTTATAATAGACTCAGCTAATATTTCATTTTCTTTAGGATAAATTTTATTAAGTCCTGTTCCAAGCACTGCTATTGTTTTTCCTTTTTGATGCATTGCTCCTAAATGTGCTGCAGTATCTATTCCCTGTGCTAGTCCGCTAATTACGCATATTCCTTTTTTTGATAATTCTTTTGCAAATTCATAAGCCTTGTAAAATCCATAGGAAGTGCACTCTCTAGATCCCACTATTGCTATTGAATTACTTCCGAAGTAATTCTAAATTGCCTCTTAAAAATAATTTTTTAGGTGGATTTTTTATTTCTTTTAATTTAGTTGGATATATTTCATCATTTATATTTATCTCTATATAATCTTCCATTCAACCTCTAATTCTTCCAATATTTTTTATCTAAGCTTCTATACTGAATAGCTTCTGCAATATGTTTTTGCTCTATATTTTCACTCTCTTCCAAATCTGCAATAGTTCTTGCAACTTTTAATATTCTTCCATGCGCCCTTGCACTTAATCCTAACTTTTCAAATGCTTTTTGCAGAAGTGTTCTACTTGGTCCATCTAGTTTGCAATATTTCCCAGTTAGTTTAGGAGTAAGTTCTGCATTAGAATAAATCCCATCATTTTTATATCTTTCTTGTTGAATTTTTCTAGCTTTATTAACTCTTTCTTTTATCTGACTTGAGCTCTCGGATAAGCCTTCTTCATCTAGTTTTTGATATTTAACAGGTGTTACTTCTATTTGAATATCAATTCTATCTAATAATGGCCCACTTATTTTATTCATGTATCTTGCAATTGATTGAGGAGAACATGTACATTCTTTTTCTTTTGAGCCATAAAATCCACAACTGCAAGGATTCATAGATGCAACAAACATGAAGTTACACGGATATGTAAGTGTTGCATTTATTCTGCTTATTGTAATTATTCTATCTTCTAAAGGTCCTCTCATGACCTCTAATGTTTGTTTATTAAATTCCGGAAGTTCATCTAAAAATAGTACCCCATAATGTGCTAAACTAATTTCCCCTGGTTTTGGAATTTTTCCACCACCTACTAAAGAAACAGCTGATACTGTATGATGTGGTGCTCGAAATGGTCTTGTTGTTATTATTGGTGTATCCTTAGGAAGAGTTCCTGCAATGCTATGAATTTTTGTTGTTTCTAGTGCTTCTTCAAAACTTAAATCTGGAAGTATTGTTGGTATTCTTCTTGCCATCATCGTTTTACCGGGAGCCTGGACTTCCGAATCAAAAGACAATTGTGCCCACCAGCAGCAGATACTTCTAGTGCCCTTTTTATATTTTCTTGACCTTTTACTTCTGCAAAATCTAATAAATATTTATTGTTTTGCTCAAAATATGTTTTTACATTTATTTTATTAGGAGTTAATTTGATTACCCCGTTTAAATACTCTACTACTTCTTTTAAAGTTTTTACTCCTATTACATCTATTCCATTAACTATTGCAGCTTCATTGCTATTTTCTAAAGGAACAATAACTTTTTCTATTCCTAAACGCCTTGCTTCTATACAAATTGGTAACACACCATTTATTTTGTTAATCTTCCCATCTAAAGATAATTCACCAATAAATATGGTATTTGATAAGTCTTGTTTTTGAATTTCTTCTATGTTTAGAAGTATTGCTATTGCAATAGGTAAATCTAGATAAGAACCTTCTTTTTTAGTATTTGCTGGTGCAAGATTTACAATTATTCTTCTACTTTGAAGCTCAAAGCCTGAATTTTTTATTGCTGTTTTTACTCTTTCCTTTGCCTCTCTTATACTCGTATCTGGAAGTCCTACAATTTCAAAACATGGAAGTCCTCCTGATACATCAACTTGCACTTCTATTGGATACCCCTCAAGTCCATGTAAGGACATACTTTTTACTATTGATATCATTTACTTGTCCTTTCTAATTCTTCCTTTATTAGTGGCTGAATTTTATATGATATATTTTCTATCTTATAGCCTTTCTCTTTTACTTCACCCTTTTTACCATTTTTAGTATTTTTTATATATTGTATTTCATAATATATTTCTTCTTTATTCTTATTAAACCATTCTATTATTTGTTTAACTGCTTTCGGTTTAAAATACACTTGCCAATATTCATTTTTACTAATATCTTTTATTATTGCTATATACTCATCTTCATAATAATGTTTATATGACACTTTGTATCCTAGTTCTCTTGCAATTGCTCCTATTAAATTTGAATGTGGAATTTTATTTTCAGAATATAAATTTAATTGTTCTGCTATATCGGATGCTAAGCAGTAATTATTTTGGATTCTAATATCTATCTTTGATTTTAAATTTTCTATTTCAGACTTATTATTTAATGCTAATTTCTTAACATATTTAATTTCCTTTTCATTTCTTCCCATTTCATCTAATGCTAATCTCATAAAATCAAATATATTTGATGGATTATTAATTATTTGTCTATACCTTTTTTCGATTTCTATAAAATATATTCTTAATTTTTTTCCAGTTTCATTATTTTCCACCATACAAAGTTCTTTAGCCATATCTATAGTTAAATAATACTCAATTTTAGCTTTGTTTCCATATCCTTTTTTATCCCCTTTAACAAAATTGTTAAAGCGGATATATTCTTTATTTTCAACAAAGCCATACTGTTCGATTCTTTGTTTTATCCAATTAGCAAACTGTCTTTTGTTTCTTAAAACTTGATGCAACTCTCTCGCATTAATTAGCCTTTCTTTCGACTCATTTTCATAAATAGGTATAATACCTTCCTCTATTTTCTTAAATTCTATATTTATCATCCTTTCATTATTAAATTTTAAATTAATGTGAATTTTATAGGCGAAGTGCCTTAAGAAAAAATTTGTTAGATTTAAATTATTTTTATTATATAACAAAAGAAAAGTATTTTGCAATACTTTTCTTCCATATTTTTACATTTTTATTCTTGATATCCTTTTGCTTTTAAAGACATTTCTATTTCATTTAGTCTTTGCATAATCGAAATTAAAAACGGTTTAAAAATTAATCCTAAATTTTTTAACAAATTAAAAGTAGTTGGTTTTATTCCTTTTACTTTTAATACATTCCTTATTTGATCAAATTCATTTTTTATTATTGGTATAAACGAAAGTGCAATTATAACAATTAAACCTATTTCTTCTGGATTAATACCAAATAATTTTAATGGATATACCATTTTTTCGATTACTCGTGCAAATTCCATATATGAAATTGTTTTTGAAAATATATATGTTAAATTTCGTATTAATATTAATCTTATACCTATTAATATAGAAAATCTTAAATCTACAAATATTGTATTAATAGCAATTGTAAATAATATAAATGGCATTAATTTAATAGTGTTATTAAATGCATTTTTTAAACTGATTTTAGCTATTATCATAAGAATTATATTGAATAATGCAATTAATCCAAATGATATATAATCTTCTACAAAAAATACTCCTATTGTATACATTAAAAATAGAATAAATTTAATTAGATTTTTCATTTTGTCACCTCAATTATTTTATCCATAACACTTTTTTTATCCCAGTTTTCTATTTCAATATTTACTCCATTCTTTTTTAATTCGTATACTAATTCAACTCCATAAGGAATTTTAATTCCATGCTCTTTCAAAAAATCTACATTTTCTAATATGTCTTTTTTTGCAAAAGCTTTAAGTATTTGTCCATTTTCTATTACAATTATTTTATCTGACATTAATATTTCATCTATAAAATTAGTTATATAAACAATTGTATAATTTTGTTTTTTTAATTCTTTAATTGTAGTATATACCGCTTCTTTACCCTCTGGATCTATCATCGTTGTAGGCTCATCTAATACTATGTATTTTGGTTCTTGTGCAACTGCGCCTGCTATTGTTACACGTTGTTTTTGGCCAAGTGATAAATTATATATTTCATTATTTAAGAACTCTTGCATATTTAATTTTTTCAAAGCATTTTCTATTTTTTCTTTATAATTTTCTATTTTTAAATTTTTCATTGTAAATGCTATATCATCAAATACATTGTTAAATAAAATTTGATTTTCTGGATTTTGGAAAACAATTCCAACTTTTTTTCTTATATCCAAAAAAGATTTTTTGTCAGAAGTATTAATGTCATCTACTAAAACTTGTCCTTTACTTGGTTTTTCTAGTCCTGAAATAAGTTTTGCCATAGTAGACTTTCCGAGAACCATTTTTGCCAATAATACTAATAAATTCTCCTTCTTTTATTTCTAGGTTTATATCTTTTAAAACATCTTTTCCATTTTTATATCTAAAATTAACATTTTGTAATTTAATCATTAATAATTTTATCCTCCAAATATTTTATTGCATCTTTATACACATAAAAACTACCTATTACCAATATTGTTCTATCATTATACACTTTTATACAAATATCTAATGCATCTTCAAATTCTTCTTTATACATATTTACATCATTTAAATATTTTTTAGCCTCTTTATATAATTTATTTTTTGACACATATCTTGTTTTGTTATTACCACTTGTAAAAAAGAAAATTGCATTTTTATCTTGGCATATATTTTTTATAATTGTTTTATAATCTTTTGTATTTAATATTGATACAATATACACTCTTTTATTGTCTTGATAATATTCTTTAATATTTTCTTCTAAATTTTTCATAGCATTTTCGTTGTGTCCACCATCAAATATTATTAATGGACGTTTGCTTAAAACTTCTAATCTTGCTCTATGTACAACTGTTTTTAGTCCTTGATATATTGCTTCATTTGAAATTTTAAAGCCTTTTTCTTTTAATATATCAATAACTTCTAAAACTTGTGAAGCATTATATGTTTGACATCTACCTTTTAGGTTTATTTCAACGTTTTTGTAAGTCTTATAATCAAATTTTTGCAAATCCCCTTCAAGAGAACAATTTGTTATATCTGCTTTTTCTATAACATGTAAATTACTATTTTTATTTTTGCACTCTTCTTCTATAACTTCCATTATTTGTTCTTGCTTAAAAATTACTGTATCTGAGTTATTCTTAATTATTCCTGCTTTTTGTCTTGCAATTTCTAAAATATCATTCCCAAGAATATCTACATGATCATATCCAATATTTCCAATAACAGCAATTTCTCCATCTACAATATTTGTACAATCATTTAATCCTCCAAGTCCTACTTCTAAAATTGCTAAATCACATTTTCGCTTTGCAAAATATATTATTGCAAGTGATGTGATTGCCTCAAACCATTTAACTGGAACTTTGTGAGTTTTGTTGTATTCAGATATTACTTCAGATAATGGAAGCATAATCTCTTCTACTTCTTCATCTGTAATTTGCTTATCATTAATCCAAATTCCATCATTAAATCTTACTAAATGTGGAGATATAAATTTTCCAACCTTGTATTCTGTGTTATCTAAAACTTTTGCAATCATTTCACAAATGCTTCCTTTGCCATTTGTTCCTGAAACATGTATAAATTTTGTTTGTTTTTCAGGATTATCAAATTTATCCATTATGTATTTCATAGCATCCAAATTTGGGTCTTTTGTGAATTTATCAAATGTATCTAAATATTCATCAATACCAACTTTTTCTTCTTTATACAAATATTTTTTAGTAAATGGTCTTAAAGCTTTTTCTAATATAAATATTGTAATAACCTGTACTGGAATCATAATTAATTCTGTTACTAATCTTGATGCAATAATTGCAAGATAAGCTTTTCCATATAGTACATTTAAAAACACAGATTCTAATAAAATCTTTATTCCCCCAAGCACTATAACGCTACTAATAATTAGTTGAATTATGAATTTAAAATCTTTTCTATTTTCTTCTGGTTTTTTATATAAAAATATTCCATACACAAACCCCATTAATGCTGAAGATATTGTGAATCCTGGAAAATATGCTCCAAACGGAAATAAAATTGCGCCTATTAAATCTCCAAGACCTGCAATTATTGCAGCATATTTAGGTCCTAAATAAATTCCTGCAAGCATCATTGGTATAAAACTAAAACTTATTACTAAAAATGATGATTTTATTGAAAAAAATCTTGAAAGAACTATTAAAATACTTAATAGCATTGCAGATAAAATAATTTTTTTACTTTTTGTAAGACTAAGTTTTGTCATAATAAAAAGCCCCCTTGTTTTTTTATTGGAGCTTCCACGTTCAATAAAGATAAATCTTTGTTTAATAGCGGAATGCGAAAATAAGTCAGCAAGGTTTCCCTTTTCGTTTGCTAACAACTTCCCGTTTAGCAACACTTAACTACTTACTCTCTACTCTATTCTTGTCTAATTTTATCAAAAAATTATATATATTTCAATATGTAAGAGGTAATTTCTATGAATTGGCCTAAAATTACCGAAAAAAGAAAAAGGGGTTGTTCTTTTCCCCTTTTTCTTTTTTATTTAATGTCCTTCTGGTTCTTTTCCTTGACGCTTTTTTATTGACGCATATTCATATTTTGGTACACAACTAACTTCTGTATCCAAAAAAACAGATGGTTTATCTTGATACCTTTCAAATCTTCTACATCTTTCTCGAAAATCACATGGTTCTGTTCCTTCATAAGGGTTCTTTATTTGCGCCAACATTTTTCTTAAATCTGACGGTTCTTCATTATCTTTTTTATTACTTTCTAGTGTTTCTTGTTTTGGTTTTATTCTAAAAAATTGTAATAATCTTTCCTTAAAAGTTTTTTCCTTTTTCATTAAAATTACCTCTCTTTAAACATTGTTGGTGTTAACATAAATATTTTATCATCGTTTTATCAAACTTTCAAGTATTTTCAATATCTTTTATTAATTTGCTCATAATATAATTCTTTTTCTTACATTAATTTTATCAACCTACTTGTCCCTAATCTATCTGCACCTAATTCTATAAATTTCTCTGCGTCTTCAAATGATTTTACTCCCCCTGCGACCTTTATTTTTAAACTGCTACTTTTTAAGCTTTCTTTAAATAATTTAATGTCCTCAAATGTTGCTCCACAGCTAGAAAATCCTGTTGATGTTTTTATATAATCTGCACCTGATTTATCTACTATTTCACACATTTTTACTTTTTCTTCATCTGTTAATAAACATGTTTCAATTATAACTTTTAAGATTTTATCTCCACATACATTTTTTATTGTTCTTATTTCGTTTTCAATTTCTTTATATTTTTTATCTTTAAGCCATCCTATGTTTATAACCATATCAATTTCATCTGCACCTTTTTCTATTGCTTCTAATGTTTCATATACTTTTACATTAGTTGTGTTATATCCATTTGGAAAACCAATAACTGTGCAAATTTTAAGTTTTTCGCTTACATATTTTTTTGCTTCTTGTACATAGCTTGGTGGTATGCAAACAGATGCTGTATTGTATTTAATTCCATCATCACATATTTTCTTTATATCTTCCCACTTTGTTGTTTGTGCTAAAATTGTGTGATCTACTTTGTTTAAAATTTCTTGTTTGTTCATTGTTTTCTCTCCTTAAAATTGTTGTTTGCGTGATTAAATTAATTTTTACTTGTAGGGGGCGCAGTCCTCGGCGCCCCGAAAATTAATTGTTTTTCTGCGGGTCGCCCAAGAGTGCGACCCCCTACAAATTTATAATAAAACCCCTTACAATAATTAAATTTTTATTGCATTATATCACAAATATCATTTTTTGATAATATTATATCATAGGTGATTATATGGAAACATTACGTTTTGGTTCAACAGGACCAATGGTTGAACTTCTGCAAAGTACTTTAACCAAATTAGGTTTTTATTCTGGAATCATAGATGGAAATTTTGGAAGAACAACCGAAAACTCTGTAATTAGATTTCAAAGAAATTTTGGTTTAACTCCTGATGGTGTAGTTGGCCCCACAACTTGGAATGCACTTTTCCCATATATAAATGGAAGAACTGCTTATATTATTCAGGCTAATGACACTTTATACAATATTGCGAGAAGATTTAATACTACTGTAAATAGAATCAGAGTTGCAAATAATAATATTGACCCAAATAATTTGCAAATTGGTCAAACAATAACTGTTCCATTTGGAAATATTGTACCTACTAATATTAGTTATAGTGCAAACATTTTACAATTAAACATTACTGCACTCTCTGCTATTTATCCGTTTTTAGAGGTAGGCTCAATTGGTTCTAGTGTTCTTAATAATTCAATTCCATATATTAGAATAGGAACTGGAGACACTGAAGTTTTTTATAGTGCATCAATTCATGCAAATGAATGGATTACTTCTCCTTTACTTATGAAATTTATAGAAGACTTCTCTTTAGCATATGTTAACAATAGTACAATTTATGGATATAGCGCGAGAAATATTTTTGAAAGCACTTCTATATATATTGTTCCAATGTGTAACCCCGATGGTGTTAATTTAGTTACAGGTGAAATAAAACCTGGAACTACTATATATAATCAAGCAAGAACAATTGCCAATAACTATCCTGCCATTCCATTTCCAAATGGGTGGAAAGCAAATATTCGAGGCATTGACCTCAATCTTCAATTCCCTGCAGGTTGGGAACAAGCAAGAGAAATTAAATTTGCACAAGGATTTAAGTCTCCTGCTCCTCGTGACTTTGTAGGATTTGGCCCTCTTACCGAACCCGAATCTCTTGCTTTATATAATTTTACACTTTTCCATAATTTTAGATTAATACTTGCATATCATACACAAGGTCAAGAAATTTACTGGCAATTCCAAGATTTTGCGCCCCCTGAAGCAGAAGCAATTGGTCAAACCTTTGCAAATGTTAGTGGTTACAAATTAGCCGATGTTCCTTTTGAATCAGGTTTTGCGGGATACAAGGATTGGTTTTTACAACAATATAGAAGACCTGGATATACAATAGAAGCAGGAATTGGCCAAAGCCCGCTTCCAATTAGTCAATTTAATGAGATTTATAATGATAATATTGGTATTCTAGTTTTAGGTGCAATACTTTAAAAAATAATCAACTTTTCGCTCCGAGCAAAAAGTTGATTATTTTTTATGATTTTCTTCCCAATTTTATATTAATAACCTTTTCCCTGTTGTTTCTTAATATTGTTAAACTTACCTCATCTCCAACATTTTTAGTATATATATATGTTCGAAGTTCACTCATTTTATTTACTGTTATTTCATCAATTTTAGTTATTATATCACCTGTTCTTAGTCCCGAATTATAGCTTGGTCCATTTGTTGAAATTTGTGCTACATATATTCCCGAATTAAAATCTATACTTGAATCCAAATACGGAATCACGTTTTTGTCATAAGCAAATATTCCAAGATATGCCTCCTCAAACTTTCCGTTATTCGAAAAACTTTCTATTATAGGTTTTACTATATTAATTGGAATTGCAAATCCAATTCCCTCTGCCTCTGTTATTTTTACTGTATTAATTCCAATTACTTCTCCTTTTGAATTAATAAGAGGTCCTCCACTATTACCTGGATTTATTGTTGCATCTGTCTGAATTAAATCCTCCATATATGATGCCCCTTTTTCATCATCTATTTTTACTGTCCTATTTATTCCGCTTATAATTCCTGAAGTTACAGTTCTTTGAAATTCTAAGCCTATTGGATTTCCTATTGCATAGGCTGTTTGTCCAATTTTTATACTATCAGAATCACCTAATGTAATTTGTGTTAGATTAGAAGCAGATATCTTAATAATTGCTAAATCCAGATCTTTATCTACCCATACTACACTTCCATTAGATATATTCCCATTTTCAAGTGTAATATAGCAATTACTATATTTTTCCCCTGCAACATGCCAATTCGTTAATATATATCCATTTTTTGAAACTATTATTCCAGTTCCAAGCCCTAAACTCTCTGTACTATTATTTAAAAATATTGAATTGCCAGTATTCTTTATTTTTGAAATACCAACTACACATTTTATTGTATCTTCTAATGTCTTAGTAATATCATCACCTGAATCTGTTTTTTCAGTATACGAAACTCTAGATATTTCTAAATTTTCATTAGTTTGCTCACTTGAATACACATTTATATCTGCATACATATCATATATAAATATACTAATAGCAGCAACAATTAGTATTAATAAAATTGAAACAAAAACTCTTTTTAATTTACTCGGTCTTCTTTTATATTCGTACATTTTTTCACCTCTTTATTATACTCTCCTTTTTTTGTTATTTTAGTCATGGAATTGTTATTTGTGTTGTTTTCGTGAATTTAGGATAGTTCCTCGAATTTTCTATGCAAACAATGATTTTGGTGTCGAAAAATGGTTCTTTTTATATGTTTGTGTCAAACTGTTTACAATAATTTGTATTTTATGTTACAATTTAATAGAATGGTTGATTTTTCAGTCGTTTCACGATATATATTAAATATATAAATTTGCAATAGCGAGGGTGATTATATGTCAAAAAGCATGTACTCTTTAACGAATCCCCAAAAATCAATATGGCTAACAGAGCAATTTTATAAAGGGACGTCGATCGAAAACATTACAGGTACTGTAATTGTTTCACAAAATGTAGATTTTGATGCTTTAAAAAAAGCAATCAATCTATTTGTTAAAAATAATGATAGTTTTAGATTAAAATTCACAGTAAAAGATAGTACTGTTTTTCAGTATGTTGATTTATTTAATGAATTTGATATAGAAATAGTTTCAGTTCAAACTGACAAGGATGTTAAATTTTTAGAAAGATCAATGTGTGATAAATCTTTTAATACATTGGACAACTTCCTTTTTGATTTTAAATTATTTAGATTTGAAAATGGATTTGGTGGCTTTGTTATAAATGCTCACCATTTAATTGCTGATGCTTGGACTGCCGGTCTTGTCGTTAACCAAGTTATGGGATATTACGAATCTTTAATTAAAAATGAAGAAATATCTAATGAACCAAATCCTTCATATATAGAATATATAAATTCTGAAAAAGAATACTTGGAAAGTGAGAAATTTAAAAAAGATAAAACTTTCTGGAATGAAATTTTTGAAACTGTTCCAGAGCCAGCAACAATTCCTAGTATAAAGCAAGAAACCAAGGATTTAAATTGTAATGCAAAAAGAAAATTGTTTACTATCCCAAAAGAAACTATAAATTTAATAAATGAATTTTGTAAAACTAAAAAAGCCTCTGTTTTCAATTTCTTTATGGGAATATTTTCAATATATTTATCTAAGGTGTCTGGTTTAGATGAATTTGTAATAGGAACTCCTATTCTAAATAGAGGTAACTTTAAAGAAAAACAAACAACTGGTATGTATATAAGTACTATTCCTTTTAAGGTCTGCATAAATCATGAAGAGTTCTTTGGTGACTTCATCTCTAATATTGCAGTAGATTTCTTAAAAATATTTAGACATCAAAAATATCCATATCAATATTTATTAGAGGATTTAAGAAATAAAGATAATAGTATTCCTAATTTATATAATATTTTAATTTCTTACCAAAATGTTAGAAGCAATAAACAGTCTGCTGACATTTTATACGATTCTAGATGGATTAGTAATAATAACATTTCAGATGATATAAATATACACTTATATGATATGAATGATACGGGAAGTTTAAGTGTTGCATATGATTATTTACTTAGCAAATATACCATAGACGATATTTGTTCTATTCATGCTAGACTTTTACATATTATTAATCAAATCTTAGAAAATAAAGAAATTAAAATAAGTGACATAGAAATAGTTACACCTGATGAAAAAAGAAAAATATTATATGATTTTAATGATACAAAAGCAGATTATCCAAAAGATAAAACGATTACACAGCTTTTTGAACAACAAGTAAAAAAGACACCTGATAACACGGCAGTTGTTTTTGAAAATGAGCAATTAACATATAGAGAATTAAATGAAAGAGCAAATAGTTTAGCATATTATTTGAGAAACAATGGAATTAAAAGAAATGATATAGTTGGTATTATGGTAAATCGTTCTCTTGAAATGATTGTATCAATTTTTGCTGTACTTAAAAGTGGAGCTTGCTATATTCCAATCGATCCTGAATACCCTCAAGATAGAATTGAATACATGCTGGATAATAGCAGTGCTAAACTACTTTTGACCTTTGAAAAATTAAAAAACAAAGTTAATTTTGACAATAAAATATTTGTTGAACTAAAAAATGAGTTATATGATTCTCATAAAAATAATTTAGAAAATATAAATGAACCAAATGACTTATCATATATTATATATACTTCCGGTTCTACTGGAAAACCTAAAGGTGTTATGCTAACTCATAAATCTTTATCTAATCTTACTAATTATTGTAATAAAAATGTTCAATATTTAAAAGAAAGTAGATATATGACTATAGTTTCAATAACTACAATAAGTTTTGACATATTTATTTTCGAAACATTAATATCTCTTCAAAAAGGATTGAAATTGGTTATCGCAAACGAAGAAGAACAGACAATTCCTAGATTACTTAATGATTTAATTGATAGGAATAATATACAAATTATTCAAACTACACCATCAAGAATGCAATTGTTAGTTAACAACATTGAAGATATTCCAAGTCTTTCAAAATTAAAATTTATAACACTAGCTGGTGAACAATTACCTTTTTCTTTAGTAGATAAACTTAAAAATATATGTTCTCCAACTATATATAACGGTTATGGACCTAGTGAAACTACTGTATTTTCAACTTTAACTGATGTAACACATCATAATCCGATAACAATAGGAAAGCCATTAGATAATACTCAAATTTATATTTTAAACTCCAACTTAAACATTTGTCCTACAAATATTCCTGGTGAAATATATATATCTGGAGATGGGGTTGGACATGGCTATCTAAATGATGAAAATTTGACTAAAAAAAGTTATATACCAAACATATTCTCAGAAGAAAATAGCTTATTATATAAAACTGGAGATTTTGGTATATATCGTAATGATGGCGAAATTATATGTTTAGGAAGATGTGATAATCAAGTTAAAATTAGGGGATTACGAATCGAACTTGAAGAAATAGAAAAAGAAATTCTAAAATCTAATCAAGTAAATAGTTGTGTTGTGGTAAAGAAAGTATCTGAGGATTCTCATGAATTTTTATGTGCTTATTTTACTTCTTCTTGTGATGTTAATATAGATGAAGTCAGAAAATCTCTTAGCAAAACTTTACCAAAATATATGGTTCCTCAGTATTTTATTAAATTAGAAAAATTGCCATACACACCAAATGGAAAAATTGACAGAAAAAAACTGCCAATGCCAAATATAGATAGAAACAAAGAAATAGCTCTTCCTAGAAACAATATGGACAAAGCATTACTAAATATATTACAAGAACTGTTAAATATTAATAATTTAAGTATAGAAGATTCTTTCTTTGAATTGGGTGGAGACTCTTTAACAGCTATAAACTTATGTACAAAAATTTATAGTGAATTTAATGTGCAAATTTTTGTTAAAGATATTTTAGAAAATCCTGTAATCAAAGATTTGTCTGATTTAATTGCTAATGGCGAAAATATAAATAATAATATTACTCTTGCAAAAGCAGATAAGCAAACTTATTACCCATTATCTTTTGCTCAAAAGAGAACATATTATTCTAGTAAAAAAGTCTCTGACAATAATCTAGTATATAATGTTTCTGGTGCATTGCTCGTAGATAAATTGTTAGATATCAATAAAATTAAAAATGCATTTTCAAAAATAGTAGAATTACACTCTAGTTTTAGAACTCAATTTGTACTAAATGGAGAAGAATTAGTACAAGAAATTTTAGATATAAAAGATATAGATATAGGTGTATTTAATGGTTCTGAAAAAGATATTAATAAAATAATTAATGAATTCCCAAAACCTTTCGATCTATCTAAAGCACCATTATTACGTGTTTCTGTATGTATTTTAGACAATAAGAAAACTTTGATTTTATTAGATACTCATCATATTATAGTTGATGGTGTTTCTCTAAATATATTAATGAGAGATTTTTGTAAATTATATAATGATGAAGAAGTATTAGAATCAGACTTTAGTTACATTGATTATTCAGTTTGGGAGAACAACTATATAAACAGCGAAGAAATAAATAAAAGTGATAAGTATTGGTCTTCTGTATGTTCAAATACAGATGTTCCTGTACTTAATTTGCCATACGATTATCCCGCTACTAATTCAAAAAGCTATAATGGAGATAAAATAGGATATTCTATGCAAAAAGAAACATTTGAAAAATTACAGGCTTTAGCAAAATCACTTAATGTTTCAGAATATACTCTATTCCTTACTGCATTATATATTGTATTATACAAATATACTTCACAAACTGATTTAATAGTAGCAAGCCCATTTGCAGGTAGAAGTTTTGAAGAACTTTCTAATGTGATTGGAATGTTTGTAAATAATATAATATTAAGAAAGAATATAGAAGTAACAAGCAGTGTTTCTGATTTGTTAAAATCTGTTCAAAACACAGTTACTAATAGTCTTTCTAATCAACCATATCCTTATGAATTTATTGCAAAAAAATTAAATAACAACCCATCTTTATTAGATATAGTATTAACATATCAAAATACTAAAAAAGATGAATATAAAATTGATGATGCTACTTTAGAATTAATTACTGCTGATACAAAAACATCAAAATTTAATATATGGATGGAAATAGTACCAGATATTTATGCATTTAATTTAGAATACAACTCAGACTTGTTTAAAAAAGAAACAATAAAAAGTTTCTTAAGCCATTATATGTTCATCTTAAATCAAATGCTTGAAAGCGTTGATACAACAGTTGAAGATTTAGAAATCTTAACTAAAGAAGAAATTGCTATGCTTGATAAATTTAACAATACAGATGGTCCTATTAACGATGATACTGTTGTTTCAATATTTGAAGAACAAGTAAAAAATCATCCTAATGACATAGCTATAATTTGCGAAGACAAAACTCTTACATATAAACAATTAAATAAAAAAGCTAATAGTTTAGCACACTATTTAATCAAAAAAGGTATAAAATCTAATGATATTGTTTGTATAATGACAAATCGTTCTTTTGAAACTATTGTATGTATGATGGGAATTTTAAAAGCTGGAGCAGCATTCTTTAATGTTGACCCTACTTATCCTATTGAAAGAACAAAATATTATTTAGAGGATAGCAAAACTCGCTACGTTTTAACTCAAAAAGAATTAAAAGACAGAGTGGAATCAATAGAAAACTGTATTGAAATAGATTTAAATATAGATGAAATTTATAGTAAAAATTTTGATAACCCTAATATAAAAATAGATAGACAAGATTTATCATATTTGATTTATACATCTGGATCTACAGGAAAACCAAAAGGTACAATGTTAAATCATGTTGGGTTTGCAAATATGGTTAAGGCAATGACTTTAGTTTTAGATTACTTAAAAGAAGGAAATAAGCATTGTATAGCATCTGTAACATCTACACCTTTTGATATATTTGTATATGAAATTATAGTATCATTAACACATGGATTAAAAATAGCCATGGCTAATAATGCTGAACATAGAAATCCAAAATTATTAGATTCATTAATTAAAAAATGTAATGTTGATGTAATGACAGTAACTCCTAGCTTAATGAAAATTAATTATGATAATCGAGAACCAGATACAGCTTTATCTCGAGTTAAAAATATGGTTTTCGGCGGAGAACCATTGCCTGAAAAATTTGTTCAAGATTTAAGAGCACTAGCAGATGATATAACTATATACAATATTTATGGTCCTAGTGAAATTACTATACTTTCTAATGTTCAAAATTTAGATGGAGAAACAGAAATCACAACAGGTCCTCCAATAATGAATACACAAATTCATGTTTTAGATAAAAACATGAAAAGAGTTCCAGTTGGTGTTGTCGGTGAAATATATATTTCTGGAATCCAAGTAGGTCTTGGATATATTGGTAAACCTGAACTAACAAGAGAAAAATTCTTAGACAATCCTTTTGGTGAAGGAAAAATGTACAAATCAGGCGATATTGGTAGATGGACATTTGATGGAAAAGTTCAATGTTTAGGCAGAATAGATCACCAAATAAAATTAAGAGGTTTAAGAATTGAGCTTGGTGAAATTGAAAATGTACTGCTAAACATAGAAGGAGTTTCTTCTGCAGTAGTAAATAAAATTGAAGTAGACGGCAACGAATTTCTATGCGGTTACTATGTAACTGATAAAAATGTAGAAGAAAATATGGTTAGAGATACTCTTAGAAAAGCTCTTCCCCCATATATGGTACCTACATATTTTGTAAAATTAGAAAAAATGCCATATACAATTAATAGAAAAATTGACAGAAAAGCTCTTCCTATGCCAGAGCCTAATAAACCTGTAGTAAATAGCAAAGTTAATATAGAAGAATTAAATTCTAGCGAAGAAAAACTATTACAAATATGGAAAAATATCTTAAAAATAGAAGATATATCTATAAATGATAATTTCTTCGATATAGGCGGAGACTCAGTTGCTGCTATTAGTATGCAAATAGAAGCGGTTAAATATGGGCTAGATTTTGAATATAGTGATATATTTACACATCCTACAATAAAAGAATTATCTAAAAAATCAAACCGCAACGATGAAGAATTTATTAAAAATTATGATTATAAAAAATTAAAAGAAGTTTTAAGTAGAAATACTGTTGATAATTTAAAAACTATTAAGAAAGCAAGAATAAAAAATATTTTATTAATAGGCGCAACTGGATATTTAGGTGCTCATATTTTAGATGCCTTTATGAAAAACAATAAAGGAACAATTTATTGTTTAGTAAGACCTAAAAATAGTATTAATATTGAAAAAAGATTAAAAGATACTTTAAAATTCTATTTTGGAGACAAATATAAAAAAGAATTTTCAAATAGAATTAAAGTAATTCATGGAGATATAGTAGAAGAAAATCTTGGTTTATCAAATAAAGATTTTGCTATGTTAGCAGAAAACATTGATGCAGTTATTAACTCTGGAGCATTAGTTAAACACTTTGGTATTAAGAAAAAATTCGAAGAAATTAATGTCAACGGAACACAGAATGTAATTGATTTTTGTAAAAAAGCTAATAAGAGATTGTTGCATGTATCAACAATAAGTATTTCTGGTAATGGTGAAAAAGAAGAAACTATAGTAGAAACTCCTGAAAATATTACTAAAAAGAAATTGTTTAAAGAAACGAATATTTATGTTGGACAAAATATTAAAGGAGTATATTCTACAACTAAATTCAGGGCAGAACTTCTAGTTTTAGAAGCAATCTCTAATGGTTTAGATGCTCAAATACTAAGAATGGGTAATATTACTAATAGATATGTAGATGGAGTATTTCAAATGAATGCGGATGAAAATGCTTTTGCAAAACGTATTAAATCATTTATTGAAATAAATGCATTCCCTAAATACTTATTACCTCATTCAATTGAGCTTACACCTGTTGATTTAGCAACAGATGCAATAATAAAAATATTAAATCATAAAAGCAAATGTAATGTTTTTCATATTTATAATACTAAATTGTTGCCTATTAAACTACTAATGGAAACTTTAAACAATGATTTAGATATAGAACTTTTAGCAGTTTCAGATATAATGATGAAGGATATTCTTACTGGAATACTGGCTGATAATGATAGAAAAGATATATTGTCTGGTATTATCTATGATTTAGATGAAAATAAAAATTTAATATATACTTCTAATGTTAGATTAATTTGTAATTTTACAGAAAAATATTTAAATAAATTAGGATTTAGATGGAAAAAAATCGATAAAGAATATATAATAAGATATATGAATTATTTAAAGAAAATTAAATTTATATAATTAAATACAAAGGAGAAAGCTATGTCAAATATTAATATTCAGTTTTATTTGTTACTAATATCTGTAGGAATAATGTTATGGTTTTGTACATATCTGATTCGTCAAAAAGATCGTAAACAACTTCATTATTTCTTTATACTTGATTTAATATGTACACTAATTATTTCTATTGGTGTACTATTTCAAGTAACACTTACTCATTTTTTTAATGTTAACCCATTTATATTTGAGAGATTTATTTATATTGGAACTTGTTTGTTCCCTGTTTGTTTTTTATTAACTAGTTCCGTTTTTATAAATACAAAACTTACACTAACATTAAAACATAGAATTTTATTTATAATACCTATAATATCTCTTATTATTTTATGGACAAATAATTTACATCACCTTTTCTATGAGTATTACTCGATAAATTTAGAACAAGTAAAATTTGGTCCTTACTTTATATTACATACTTTATATTCTTATTCTTGTATTGTAATTGCAATTATAAGATTAATATTGTATTCTGTTAAAAATTCAGGATTCTTTTCTAAACAATCACTTTTAATTTGTACAGGTAGTGGAATATGTTTAGCTATGAATATACTATCTACATTAGGAGTTCTAAATTCTTCAATATATACAACTCCTATTGCTTTTTCTATAGCAGTACTATTCTTTACTTTAGCTATATTCAAATTCGACTTTTTAAAAGTAACACCTATTGCACTTCAAAAAGTTGTTGATAGAATATCAGATAGTTATGTAGTTGTTAATGAAGATAATGTAATTATAGATTTTAATGAAACTTTCTTAAAAACATTTAAAGTTTCTTCTAATGATGTAAGAAATAAAAATTTATTTGATTTGTTTAAATCACACGAAAGTTTTAATATGGCTTCTAACAAAATTGTTAGAGACACAAGTGAAACGATTATTTTAGAAGAATACTTTGATAAAATAGATAAATATTTTAATATAGAAATTACTAGAATAGATTCTAAAGGTAATTTTTTAGGAACACTAATTCTTTTCAAAGATATTACTCAACATACAGTAGATATGCAAACAATTAAAGATAATCAAGACATGCTTGTAGAAAAAGAACGTCTAGCATCTCTTGGACAAATGATAGGTGGGATAGCACACAACTTAAAAACTCCTATAATGTCAATAGCTGGTGCAGCAGAAGGATTATCTGATTTAATTAAAGAATATGACTCAAGTATAGGCGACGATGAAGTAACTGAAGAAGATCATCACGAAATCGCAAAAGATATGCAAGAATGGATTGAAAAAACTAGAACACATTTATCATATATGTCTGATGTAATTACTGCAATAAAAGGACAAGCAGTTGCTTTTTCAGAACAAACTTCAAGTGGATTTACAATTAAAGAACTTTTAAACTATGTTGATATCTTAATGAAACATGAATTAAAAAATGGTCTAACCAATTTAAAAACTAAAGCCGATATAGATAGTTCTACAATTCTTAAAGGTAATATAAATAGTTTGGTACAAGTTATAAATAATATCATTTCAAATGCAATCCAAGCTTATCAGTTACAAGGAAAATCTAATGAAGATATAAACTTTACAATATATAAAGAAAATAGTAATATTGTATTCAAAATAGAAGACTTTGCTGGTGGCTTGCCACAAAAAGTTCAAGATAAATTGTTTAAAGAAATGATTACAACAAAAGGGAAAAATGGAACTGGTCTTGGATTATTCATGTCTTACTCAAATATTAAAGCACACTTTAGTGGAAACATGGATTACGAAACAGAAAAGGGGAAAGGAACTACATTCTATATTAGAATTCCAGTATAATATAACACTACAAAAAAAGGAAGAATTTAAATTCTTCCTTTTTTATTACCCATTATCTTCTAATGCTCCAAATAGCTCATCAAATTTTGCCTCTAGTTCTTTTTGCACATCATATGTTAATATTTCTTCATCTTTTTTATCTTCTTCATCTTGTGGTAACATTGGTGCAAATTCATCATCCTTAGAATCAGGTTTATCATCTTCAAACAAATCATCTAAGCTTTCAATTTTTGTATTTTCTTGTTTTTCCTCTGTTTCTTCAACATAAGGATTATATGGATTATACTTTCTCCATTTACCTCTATCTATAGGATCTATATCATTATGGCTACACATAAATTGATTTACTAATTTTACAGTGTTATATTTAAAGTAGTAATATTTAGGTGCTTTTATTGGTTTAACACCTTTCTCAAATATAATACATAAATCATTATCTAATCTTCTTAATTCATCAGGTGTCATTAGTGCTCTTGCCATTACTTGATCTTGTTTATTATATCCTTGTCTCCACATGTGCTTGTCTTTACTTACAGACCAACTGTCTCTATTAATAGTTTTTTCACCTAATTCTTTAGAGAAGTATTCAACTGTTTTTTGTGAGTTACTTCCCAAGAACAAAGTAGTATCACAGTTACCAATTATAGTTTCATGAGATTTCTCATAAACCGCTTCTAATTGGTCTAAATTTTGTAAAATAACACTAAATGAAATCTTTCTACTTCTTGATGTTGATATTTTCTTATCAAAATCAGGAATTCTACCAATGTTCGCGAACTCGTCTAATATAAAATATGTAGGTTGTGGAAGAGCTCCACCATTTATATCTGCATAATCATATAATCTTTGTATCATTTGTGAGAAGAATATTGTAAGTAAGAAATCATATGCAGCATGTGTATCAGAAGATATAACATATACTGCTGTTTTCTTTCTACCAATTTCCTCAAAATCTATTGTATTTGTTGATGTAAGTTCAGCAATTTCCTTTGAATCAAACTTACCAAGCTTTGATTGAAGCGAAGAAAGAATAGAACTATATGTCTTTTCTGGCGCTATTTCAATAGATTTATAGAACATTCTTGCTGGATGATCATATGGTAACTGATTCATAAGTTCTGTAAGCAAGTTTCCTGCTCCATTATTATTAGCAGCTCTTACTAATTCCGCACAACTTGATAAACTTTGTTCTTCTTCAGGTCTTGTTGCAAGTAGATAATATATTAAAGCTTTTAATAGCATTTCTGCCATATCATCCCAATATGGATCTGCTTGATTTTGAACATCACTTTGTCCTTTTACTATTGTATTTGCAATAATATCAACATCTATTTCACTTTGAATATGCATTAAAGGATTATATCCATCACTATTTTTAGGATTAACTAAGTTAAATATTTTTATATCATAACCCTTACTTTTTAGGTATCCTGCTGTTTTATCATATAATTCCCCTTTAGGATCTGTAAATACATAAGACCCTAAAAGCTGATATGCATTTGGAATAACATATGATGCAGACTTACCAGAACCTGATCCGTCCTACAACTAATACGTTTGTATTTCCTCTTTTGTCAACTGGCAAATAGTGTTTTTCCGCAAGTAATATTCCTTTATTTTTACTTAATACTTGATATTGTTCTCCAGCTGCCCAATCACTTGAACCATGCTCTATATCTGTATATTCATTTTTTGGCATTGATTTAACGAATCCCATTGTAGCAAAGAATACTAAAACTATTGAAAAATACCCTTGAGTTTTCCAAAATGTTCCTATGTATTCACTGTTAAATATTTTTCCTAAATTTCCACCTATGTCTGTTATATTAGAAAATAACTTTTCTATGAAATCTCCAAAATCAAAAATTCCATTTTCTGTTGCTTCTACTATACTAACTGCTATAGGCGAAACTAATACTATGGATGATAACACCCATAGTATTACAATTACCATAAATATATTTTTAGTTCTTTTTAAAGTATTTTGTATTTTATAATTCATACTTCTTCACCTTTTCATTTGTAAAAATTATTCACCTATTTCAAAGCCTTCATCTTTAGCTTTATCCTCTGCTTTAGTTGTTTCTCTTGGTGGCCATTCTCCACTCAATTTTAATGTAACAACCTCTTCTTTTTCCGGACTATCTATTTCTAATTTTCCTTTTGGAGGTATTTCTGTTTTTTCTTTACCATCTGTAATTACTTCTCCCCCTACTACAGTTATAGGTTCAAGTTCTACATTTGTAGATTCTTTACTCATAATTATTCTCCTTCCTTATTTACTTTGTCTCTAATCTCAAAGGCAAAATAACTTTTATATGGTTTTAATTTACATTTTCCTTTTACTTCATTTGTTTTTTCATCAAAATACAATATAGGTTTTACTTCTTCTGTGGTTTCTGGGTCAATTATAGAAATTGGCCTCTTTAAGTTTGGTGTGTATTGAACTTCTTTATATTCTGTTTCTTCTTCATTATACATTGTTGTAAATTTAATCGGCATTGGCTTTTTAGAAATCTTTACTTGTTCTTCGTCTAATATCCCAGTATTTACTACTACTCTATCTTTTGCAAAAGATAGTATTACTAAATGATCTCCTTCTGGAGCAGGTCTATTAACATAGAAAGTTTTTTTCTTTTTTTCTCCTACCAATTCTTCTATATAGTCTAATCTTTCAACAGTATATTTAGGCGAATTTTTAGCCATTTCCTTTTCAGTTTTATTTACTTGATAAATTACTGTACTTACATTTTGTGGATCTGTTATACTAAAATGTTTCCCTTTTATAACTTCTTCCATGCGCTATTCGCACCTCATTTCTACATATATTAATGTATTTTATCGTTCGTATAATTACCATTTAATTATACCTTAAAAATTATTATATGTCAACATTTTTAAACTAATTATGTGAACTCTTTGCTCTTGGATTAAAACTCGATATATTTTTTAATTTTTCAAACAATTCTTTTTCATCATCTGTTAGTTTTTTAGGTACCACTGTTTTTACTTCTGCTATTAAATCTCCTCTGCTCCCTCTACCATCTTTATATCCCTTTTGAGGTATTCTTACTTTTTCTCCACTTTGTATTCCTGGCGGAACATAAAGTGAAACTGTGTCATCTATTGAATCTATATTTACTCTTTTTCCTAATGCTGCTTCCCATGGTGTTAAAAATAAATCTGTTACTACATCATATCCTTGTAATTTAAATTTATTATTATTTTCTATGTTTATTTTTATAAACATATCTCCATTTTTCCCACCATTTTGACCTTGTTTTCCTTGTCCTAGTAATCTTATTTTTTCTCCATCTCTAATTCCTGAAGGAATTTTTACTGAAAATGTTTTCATTTTTCCTGCAACTGTTCTTAAAGAAATCTTTTTTTCTATTCCAAAATATGCATCTTCTATTCCTACATTAATTTCAGTTTCTATATTATCTCCCTTTATAGGAACTTTCTTTTTAGTTTTTGATGTATCTTCTTTGTTCTGTATCGGTGTACCAAAGAACATATTAAAGAAATCGCTAAATAGTGAATCTTTATCTCTCTTACTTTCTTCGTAAGACTTATTTGACTGTCTTTTCCCTACATGGTTATTCCACATTCTGTCATATTTTCTCTTGCTACTAGAGTTTGATAAAACCCTATAAGCCTCATTTATATCTTTAAATCTCTCTTCTGTTGAAGCATTGCCTGTATTTACATCTGGATGATACTTTTTTGCTTGCTCACGAAAAGCTATTTTTATTTCATCGTTATTTACTTTATTAGTCTCTAATCCTAATATTTTATAATAATCTTTAAAAATCATTTCAACATCCTCCGGACCAAAATTTGCAAACAAATTTTGTACTTTTTGAATTATACCACAGAAATGCCTATTTGTGAATACGAGTTTTGTAACTTTTTTGCTTTTTTTGTTGCTTTTTTTCAATATTTTAAATATAATTCTTGTAAGATAACATAAAGGAGGAAACTTTATGAGAAAAGGTGTAAATTCAAATGATAATTATAAATACAAAATCATTGGCGTAGATGACGAAACTGGTATATTAGATACCTTAAAAGTTTTCTTAAACAAAGCTGGTTATGGCTTTGTAGGAGTTAGTGATCCACTAGAAGCAATCCAAAGAGTAAAAGAAGAGCATTTTGATTTGATGTTATTGGACTTCATTATGACTCCGGTTCATGGAGACCAAGTAGTTGAAGCTATTCGTGAATTTAACAAAGATTTATATATCCTTTTACTAACTGGACACAAAGATTTAGCTCCACCATTAGAAACAATTAAAAGATTAGATATTCAAGGATATTGTGAAAAGAGTGATAAATTTGATCAATTACTTTTACTTGTTGAATCAGGTATAAAAGCAATATCTCAAATGAACTTAATACGAGAAATAAATAACGAATTAAAAGATACTTATGAAAAATTAGAAAAAGCATATTTAGAAAGTATCGAAACTCTAAGATTTACAGTTGAAGCAAAAGACACATATACCAGAGGACATTCTGATAGAGTTTCTGAATATTCCGTTCTTATTGGGAAAAAATTAAAACTTTCTGATGAAGATATTAATACTTTAAAAATTGGAGGATTATTCCATGATATTGGGAAAATTGGTGTTCCAGATAGTATATTGTTAAAAGATTCTAAGCTTACAGATGATGAATATTCTGAAATTAAAAATCATCCTTCAATAGGTGCACACATATTATCTAATGCAACAATATTTAAAAGTGTTCTTCCAGTTGTAAAACATCACCATGAAAGATATGACGGAAACGGATATCCTGGGAAATTAAAAGGTGAAGAAATACCTCTACTTGCAAGAATTGCAGCTGTTGCAGATAGCTTTGATGCAATGACTTCAAAAAGAACTTACAGAAATTCATTAACATTAGATATTGTAAGAGCTGAAATAGAAAAATGTAAAGGTTCACAATTCGATCCAAATTGCGCAGATGCATTTTTAGATATATTGAGTAATGAATACGAAAAAATAGAAGAAATCAGAACAAAATATAATCCAGAACAATAAAAAAATCGCCGAAGGCGATTTTTTTATTGTTATTCTATTCCTAAATATTCGTTATATGTACATTCTCTATCTATTATTTTATCACTTCTTAAATCAATAATTCTGTCTGCTACTGTTTCAGTTAATTGATGGTCATGTGATGTAAATAACATGTTACCTTTAAATTTTTTCATCCCTTCATTTAGTGCTGTAATGGATTCCATATCTAAATGGTTAGTAGGTTCATCAAATATTAAGAAGTTTGCACCTGAAAGCATTAATTTAGATAAGACGCATCTTACTTTTTCTCCTCCTGATAACACTTTAACATTTTTTAATGCTTCATCACCTGAAAATAGCATTCTTCCTAAAAATCCTCTTACATATGTTTCATCTGGATCTTTTGAATATTTTCTTAGCCAATCTACTAATATTTCGTCATTTTCAAATAAATATGAGTTGTCTTTTGGGAAATAATCTTTAGTAATTGTTTGTCCCCATATAATTTCACCACTATCTGGTTCTACTTCTCCTGCTATTATTTGGAATAGTAAAGTAGTAGCAAGCTCATTATCAGATAAAACTGCAATTTTATTATCAGCTTTTACTGAGAAAGATACATTTTTTAAGATTTCTTCTCCATTTATACTTTTGCATAGATTCTTTACTGTAAGTATTTCTTTTCCCGGTTCTCTATCTGGTTTAAAATCTATATATGGATATTTTCTGTTTGATGCTTTAATTTCTTCTAATTGTATTTTTTCTAATGATTTTTTTCTTGAAGTTGCTTGTTTTGATTTTGAAGCATTCGCACTAAATCTTGCTATAAACTCTTGCAATTCTTTTATCTTTTCTTCTTTCTTTTTGTTTTGTTCTCTTGCTTGTTTTAATGCAAGTTGACTAGATTCATACCAGAAATCATAATTTCCTGGATAAACCTTAATTTTTCCAAAGTCTACATCTGCAATATGTGTACAAACTTTGTTTAAGAAATATCTGTCATGTGATACAACTATAACTGTATTTTCAAAATCTATTAAAAATTCTTGTAACCAGTTTATGCTTTTCAAGTCTAAATCGTTTGTAGGCTCGTCCAATAATAAAACATCTGGGTTTCCAAACAAACTTTGCGCAAGTAATACTTTTACTTTGTCTTTTGCTTCAATTTCTTTCATTAACTTATAATGTTCACTTGTTGGTATACCCAAGTTATTAAGTAATGTAGCTGCATCTGATTCTGCATTCCATCCATCAAGCTCTCCAAATCTTTCTTCTAGTTTTGCTGCTTTTAATCCATCTTCTTCAGAAAAATCTGGTTTTGCATATATTTCTTCTTTTTCTTTCATTATGCTATAAAGTTCATTGTTCCCCATTATAACTGTATCGATTATAGTATTTTCTTCGTAAGCAAAGTGATCTTGTTTTAAAGTTGATAGTCTTTCTCCTTTATCCATTGATACTTCGCCCTTACTTGGTTCTAATTCACCTGATAGAACTTTTAAAAATGTAGATTTTCCAGCTCCATTAGCTCCAATTAATCCATAACAATTGCCTTTTGAAAATTTAATATTTACATCTTCAAATAATACTCTTTTCCCAAATCTTACTGTTACTCCAACAGTATTTAACATTATCTATCCCTTCTTTCTCTCAAACTCTCTATAGCATATCCTTCTTTTTAAGCCAAATAAATGCTATTACAGAAATTAAAACTGAAATTCCGCACACTATACCAAACCCGTATGGATTGGTTGCAAATGGAAGCGGTACATTCATTCCCCAAATACTTGCAATTAATGTTGGCAATGATAATACAATTGTCATTGATGCTAAGAATTTCATTACAACGTTTAGGTTGTTTGATATTATTGATGCATATGCATCCATTGTACCATTTAAAACTTCACTATATATTTTGCTCATCTCAATAGCCTGCCTATTTTCTACAATTGCGTCTTCAAGTATTTCATCATCTTCTTCATAAGATTTTAATATTTTACCTCTTGCAGTTTTCTCCATAACTATCTCATTTGCTTTAAGTGATGTTGTTATATATACCAAACTGTTTTCTAAGTTTAATAATTGTATTAAATCTTGATTTTTCATTGATTTTTTTAGGCCATTTACTGTGTTTTCAGCTTCTTTATTTATTCTTTTTAAATCATTTAAATAATATGATGCATTTAAATAAAGGATTTGTATTAAAAATCTAGTCTTTTTATATGTATACATTTCTTTTACTCTGCCTTTTTCAAAAGCTTCTATTATTCTATTTTTCTTTAATGATACAGAAATAAAAAACTCATCTCTTACTACAATTAAACCTAAAGGCATTGTAGAATATGTTTTTCCTTCTTTGCTTTCTTCTATAATAGGAACATCTATAACGAACAATGTCATATCGTCTTCTATATCAATTCTGGCTTGCTCTTCATAATCAAGAGGATATTTTATGAATTCATCTTCTATTTTTAAATTTGAACAAACAGTTTCTATTTCTTCAGCAGTAGGGTTTACTAAATTTATCCAGGATCCTGGTCTAAACTCTTTTATCTTCTCAAATTTATTTGTTTTTAAATCTGTGTTGTATATGCTTAGCATAAAAAATCACCCCTTTTATTTTTTATTTAATTACTTGTTTTACGCACAACCTTATATATTATAACATAATTTTATTTTTTTGAGTAGTCCTTAATTAAAATTAGTGAAGAATGAAAAATAAAAATGAGACTAGCTGTTAGTGAAAGCATAGCTTGAGTATTACAGATATCTTATACATTAATTTTTAAGAACTAATGCTGTGAATACTAAAAAACTCGCCAAACTTAAAGTTTGACGAGTTTGGTGCGCCATCAGAGATTCGAACTCTGGACCCACTGATTAAGAGTCAGTTGCTCTACCAACTGAGCTAATGGCACTTGTTTTTAACGTTTTTAATTATAATACCAAACTTTATGTTTGTCAATGTTTTTAATTCTTAAAAGGGCAGATTATATTCTGCCCTCTTATTTTTATAATTTAATCCCTTAAAGGTTTCATCAACATTTTATAAATCTTGATTGTCCTCTGGATCAGGTATTGGTGTTGCATCTGGTTCTGGGATTGGTTCCGGCTCAGGTGTTGGTACTGGATCTGGTTCCGGAGTTGGTTCTGGCTCAGGTGTAGGTACTGGATCTGGTTCTGGTTGTGGAGTTGGTTCTGGCTCGGGTGTAGGTGTTGGCTCCGGTGTTGGAGTTGGAGTTGTATTTGTATTTGGTTTTACTGTAGTAGTATTATTATTTGTTTGCACTGTTTTTTCTGGTCCTTTTTTTATTATTTTATTCATAGGATCATATGTATCTGATGATAATACCTCTCTAGAAACTTCCACTCCATTAAGTTTTAAAACTTTATATGTAATACTTTTGCATCCATTCATTCCGCTTTGTGTAACCTTTTCTTTTCCTGCTCCTAGTGTTTTGTCTTCTTCATATATCACTTTAAAAGGTGTATAGCTTAATATCTTTGTTTCTATCTCTACATCATATTCAACTTCTTCTTTAACACCATATATGTCTATTTTAGCTACTCCATTTCCTATTGCAGTTTTTATCATAATTGGATAATTCCTTGTATTTTTAAATTTAAAATCTAATGAACCATATACAACAGTAGCATCTTTTCCTGCTCCTACGTATCCTGCTAAAAACATATGGTTATGTCTTTCTACTATATCTAAATTTGCATATATAACTGCATCATACAATGTTGACGATATTTGACATATTCCTCCTGCAAGAGTTTGAACAACTCTTCCTCCTGCGTATCCTCCTGCTTCTTTATATCCAGCTTCAGCAGTTCTTTTCCCTAATGTCTTATTATATGAAAAAGTTTCGCCTGGAGCTACTACAACTCCGTTCAATTTTGCCATAGCTAATTTTAAATTTGTAGTTCTTGGATAATTACTTGCATCATATCTTGTTGTAAAAGAAGATAATAAATTAGGAAAAGCTTCTGTTCCGATTTCATTTGTAGTTACTTCTGGTGCAGTAATCTTTAATTCGATTTCATATTCTTCTTTGTCTTCTTTTAACATTTCTCTTGCAGCTTCTAAATCAAAGTTTATTCCATTAACATGTGGATATACTTGAAATGGCTCTTTTGTATAATATGCATCTTTAGGTTCTGTATAAACCTCACTATATATTTTATCTATATCTATTGCATCTGGTTCTTTTTGAACTAAATCAATTTTTATGCTATTTTCGTTTTTTTCTAATATTTGGCTAATAATCATTTCTTTAAGTTCTTGTTTGTCTATACTATTTCCGGCTGTTCCTTTAGATATAATTAGTTTATCATCTTCTATGCAATAATTTGGTTCTACAACTGGATTAGGTACTTTAGAAGCTATGCTATTTACAAGATTGTTTAATAATTCTTCATTATATGTATATGTTAGATTTATATCAGTTCCTAATATCATTGTTTTTGCAATTCTATAATTATTTTTAAAAATATTTCCATTTCTTCCTATTCCATATGCTTCTTCAACTGCTTCATCTAAATTATATTTTAATTCTATTTGTGATAGTTTTATTTGATACTCAAAATCTTGTGCAACTATATTTATATCTCTATCTAAAGTTTGACTAATTTTTTCATTTAATTTTTGCTTAGCCTCTTCTTTATTTAAATTGCTTAAATCTATTTGATTAATTTTAATTCCAGAGATAATTTTTGTATTATTAATATTTATAAGTGAGAATATCGTACTTAATAGTAATAATATTACCACTATTACACCTGTACATATTGATATAGCTATAATTTTTTTGTTTTTTATCCCCATTTTTAATTCTTCGTTTGTTTCTTTTTCTATTTTCTCTTTTTCATTTTCTAGTTTCATGTGATCTCTCCTAGTATAAATTGATATTTATAAAATAATATTATCACAACCACTATTTTTTTACAATATTTTTAAATAATTATATGATATTTATTTGTAGGTTAGTCAAACATATGTCACACTTTATTAAAAAATATATGGTTTGAAATACCAAAACCTTTGACTGCGTTTTTACTTTACATTAAATATTCTGCTAATTTTTGATTCGGACTTAGCCATCCCAATGGTCTCATCGGAAAATTATTATATTCTATTCTCCATCGTTTTCCTTTTATTCTCAAGTCTTCTAAACTCATAAATATGTTGTTGTGATAAAATCTTTCTTGATCTTTTCTATGACTTCTTTCTACTTTTCCGTTTTGTGTCGGTGTATGTGGTCTTATTAAATTATGTTCTATTCCTAGTTCTTCTAATTTGTTTTCAAACATTGTTTTTTTATCTCTTGTAAATGCATTCCAAGACAGTCTATTTGTAAATTCAAATCCATTATCTGTTTGTATTAGTTTTATTTCAAACGGAAAGTATTTTACTAGTTTCTCTATGAATTTTGTTGACTCATATGTTGTATGTTCTTTTGTAAAGTATGTATACCTTTTTCTTGTATATTCATCTATTCCTGTATATTGATAAAATCTTTCTCCTAATTCTCTTAATTCCTTGCTTAAACATTCTAACGGAACATATTTCACATCGACTTGAACTCTTTCTCCTGGATATGTTGCCTTAGGCACTGATGGAGCTTGCGTTTTTTTCGCTTTGCTTGGTGTTTTATTATATATACCTATCCTTTTCATTGCATAGTACAATCCTTGGACAGTTCTTGTATATCCTGCTTTTTGTAATTTTATCCATAACACTACTAGTCCTGTTTCTTTATTATTTCTTTTAAAATTTTTAATCATTTTTATTTCTTCTTCTGTATGTTCATTCGGATGATGTTTTGGTCTTCTACTTTTATCTCTTAAACTTTCTATTGTTCCATCATATGCTTTTATCCATCTATATATTGTTCTTCTGCTTATATTGAATTTTATGGATGTTTTTGTTACTCCATATTTAAATGAAAATTTAATTACACTATGTTTATATCTCATTTTTTGTGTTATACTATTTTTCATAGGAAATACCTCTCTTTTGATATTGTTTTTGTGGTTAAAAACATTTTATCATATTTTGGTATTTCCTTATTTTATTTTTATTGTGTCATATCTATTTTAAACCTATAAT
>JAZSDU010000051.1:0-2511 GCA_045531335.1 Clostridia bacterium | reverse complement strand
AATTTTTGTGTGATATTATTACCCATAAGAGAGCACCTCCGATACCGTTTATTTGTGGTTATTTAAACAATATCATTTTTGGTACTCTCTTTTCAATATTTTTTTATCTTATGTGTGACATATCTATTTTAAACCTATATAAAAAAAATAATTTTTAGGGACGGGGTTAAAATTTTCAAACCCGTCCCTATAATGCAAAAAATGAGTCCAAATTGTTAAACTTTTGTCTAACAATTTGGACCTTGCTAGTTATATTAAATTAATTAAGTTATATTTTCAAAGTAAATACTCTCTCAAAGTGAGTTGAACTTGTAATTTCAAAATCTAATTCAATTTCCCTTGGCGTAAACTTTTTATATATCCAGCTAAAACCATAATCTCCTATTATAAATCCTGCCCCATCTGGGTAATATACAAAAGTTGTGTCCTCTGCACTATAAACCCAATTTGCTATTAAATTTCCTTCTTCATTAACTAAATAAGTACCTTTTGAACCGTTCGAGCTTTCAACAAAATACTCTTTATTAAGTTCTATTGATGTTTCCCTTAATACTACATTTCCAAACATGTCTGTAAAGTCCATTGCGTCTCCAGCTTCTAATCCTGCCTCTGCAAAACAACTTACTTTTATTCTTTCATCTTCCAAAAGCATCATAGACACTGTATTAACATAATCATCGCTAAAATAGTTTTCACACACATATTCTTTGTTAAAGAAAAAACCACATCCACTTATAGTTTCCTCTATCATATCTCCATTTTCATATACTGTAAATCCATTACCATTTTTTGATGTAACCGTAAATACTTTTTGTTCTAGCATTTCTGCTGGAATACTTTCAAATCCTTTATATCCTTCAACTACTTCCCATCCTTCTGGTAAATTTTCTTGTAATCCTTGTTTTGTTATATCTTTATCATCTCCATATAATAAAGATATCTTTGCTGAAAGCAATACTTCTTCATCTGCTGCCTTTTGTGTTTCACTTGCTGCTGTTTTTGCTGTGTCAAACAGCCCTCCATTTAATGCTACATTTACTGAAACTCCTACTAATATTAACATTACTATTATTGTTATTATAAGAGCTATTAATGTAATTCCTTTGTTATTTTTCTCTTTTTTCATTTGTTTCTCATTCCTTTCCATATTTTATATGAAAATACTATCACAAAGGAATTTTTATTTTAATATTTTTTATGTATATTATTGATTACAGAGTTTTGTAGATTAACAACTTTAGGGACGGGTTAAAATTTTCAAACCCGTCCCTAAAGTTCGAAGGGCGTCCCTTAATTTCTTCAAATTTAAAGTATTATGCAGATTAATCCTCCACTACCTTCGTTTATTATTCTTTCTAATGTTTCTTTTAATTTTTCTTGAGCATCTTCTGGCATTCTGTATAATTTATTTTGTAGTCCTTCATTTACAAGTTCATGCAGATTTTTTCCAAATATATTTGATTCCCATATTTTAATTGGATCATTTTCAAATTCCGAAAGCAGATAATTTACAAGTTCTTCTGACTGTTTTTCACTTCCTACTATTGGAGATACTTCTGTTTCAATATCTGCTCTAATCATATGTATAGATGGTGCTTTTGCTTTTAGTCTTACCCCAAATCTGGAACCTTGCTTCATCATTTCAGGTTCATCTAATATCAATTCTTCCATTGAAGGAGTAACTATTCCATATCCCTTTTGTTTTACCTCTTCTAAAGCAATTGCAACCTTGTCATATTCTTTTTTAACTCTTGATAAATTAGATATTGTTGAGAATAGATCTGCTTCATTTTGTACTTCTACTCCTGTTATTTCAGTCAATACTTGGTAGAATAGATTATTTTGAAGAGCAATATCTAATGTTACTGATCCATTTCCAAGATTAATTTCTTTTACTGTAGTCTGTTCAACGATTTCCGAATGGCTTACTCTTTCTATTCCCATATTTATATTTTTTACTGCATTCGTGTCTTTAAATGATTCTTTTATATTTGTATACAATTCTTGTTTTAATGGGTGTTCATCTGATAATCCATCTACCCATCCTGGGAAATTTAGATTTATTCTTTCTACTGGAAATTCATATAAAATCTTCCCAAAAATATCATTTACATCTTCCATATTTAAATTTGTACAATCAGTAGGAAGTACTGCAACTCCATATTTATCTTCTAATGTTCTTGCTAGTTCTTTGCAGTAATCTGAATATGGATTATTAGTATTTAATACAATTACAAATGGTTTATTTAATTCTTTTAATTCTCTTACAACTCTTTCTTCGGCTTTAATATAGTCTTCTCTTGGAATATCTGTAATACTACCATCAGTAGTAACAAGTAAACCTATTGTAGAATGTTCTTGAATTACTTTTCTAGTTCCTATTTCGGCAGCTGTTTCAAAAGGCATATCATCTTCTGACCAAGGAGTTCTTACCATTCTTGGCATGTCATCTTCTAAATATCCAATCGCATTATCTACTAGATATCCTACACAGTCTACTAAACGAGTTTT
>JAZSDU010000043.1:0-4949 GCA_045531335.1 Clostridia bacterium | reverse complement strand
CACTAGAAGATATCGACCCCTTTAAGGGGTAGCGACTGACGATTGCAAGAGTCAGTCGCAAAGGCCACTTTAGTGGGAGCCAGTAGAGAAGCCTTTTAGGCGGAAAGGAAAAACCTCCGGCTATGCCGGAGGAAATTTATTGTTAGATTAATAAATTGTAATTGGTAATTGGAGTTTGGTAGTTGGAGGCATAGAGAAGACCTTCATAGGAATCACCCTATATTTCCAAATACCAATAACCAAATGCAAAATCCATACAAATAACAATTTATCTAAATATATTTAAGATTCCATAAAAACCTTAAATTACCACTTGATTAGAAAAATCTTTTATGATATAAAGAAAATATGATAAATAACAACAAAAGAAAACAAAATTTATAAGGGGGAGTTATTAAATGGAACCAATTGAACAATTTAACGAAAATTTTGATGTAAAAAAACCTAAAAAGAAAGGATTGATAATAGGAGGAATTGTTGCAGCGGTAATTATTGTTGCGTTAGTGCTAGTATATTTCTTAGTGTTTACAAATCCAAAATTTATATTCAATAAAGCTATTGACAAACTTTTAGCAATTGATTCAGAACAATATGATTCAGTAAAAATTAATACAGAAATAAAAGCATCTGTAGAAGCAGAAGATACAACATATGAAGCTCAATTAGCTGAAGTCGAAAAATACAAAGTAAAATTTGGTGCTCAAATGGATTTTAAAGATAAAAAGGAAATAGTTGATTTAGGATTAGCATATGATAATCAATCAGTAATTGATGCGCAACTATATTACAATGATGGAGAGATGTATACATACTTAGAAGGATTGTTTGACAAATACATTCAAATAGATATGGATGAAGAAACAAAAAATCAAATGGATGAAATATTTGAAATTGCTACTTCAGAAGAAGATATAGAAGACTCTAAAAAAGCTGTAGCAATACTAAAAGATGAATTAAAAGCTCAAATAAATGAAAAAGGTGAATTTGAAAAAACAAAAGAAACAATAGATGTTGGCGATGATGAAGAAAAAGTTACAAAAACAACACTTAAATTATCACAAAAAGAACTATACAGTGTAGCAGCAGATATGTGCTTGAATTTAGCAGATAATGATGAGTTTATAGATTACCTTGGAGAAGCTGATTTAGCAAAAGCATTAGAAGAAGTAGCTGAAATGATTAAAAACGAAGAAGCAAACAATAAAAATTATGTAAAAATATCTTTATATACAAAAGGATTATTAAATAACAAATTAGTTGCTGTAGATGTAGAAATATATTCAGCAGTTGATTCTTCAACAGCAGTAGTATCAATTGTAAAAGAAGATGAAGGAGTATTTTCATATAAAATTTCTGCAAAAGGTTCAGGAATAAAAATGGATTTAGTAAATGGTAAAGTGGAAATAGAAAAAGATAAAGATAGTAAAGAACAACAAGCAGGAAAAGCTATAATAACAGCAGAAGTTATTGAAACAGGAAGTGCAAAATTAGAAATTGATTATTCAGTAGAATTTAATAATGGAATAGATAAAATAGACACAACTAACAGTGTAAATATAAATAACTTAACAGAAACAGATGCACTAGCAATTGCAACAAAATTAATGGAAAGACCAGTTATTGGAGATTTGATAAAAGAAAGAAACTCATTATATGAACAATCACAAGAAGCAGCAGATGAAATTGAAAAAGCGCAGATTTATGAAGCAATATCACTTGCTAAAACAGAACTTTTTGCTGATTACTATGGAGGACAAATTGAAATAACAGAAGAAAAAGTAAAAGAGACAGTAGAAGAGTTTCTTTATGAACCGTATGATATTAAAGTAACAAAAACACAAGAAAAATTAGAATTTATTATAACAGTAGAAGGAATGGAATTAGACGGAGTAAGCAATGTAATTGATTTCTCTAATATATAAATTATATAGTTTATAAATAAATATAATATTAAAATAAAGGAATTCAAATAGTAATTGAATTCCTTTATTTTTAGCTAAAATCCTTTACTTTTATAGGTTTAAATAGTATAATTATAAAGTCAAATTTTATGTTTGTGAGGTATAAAATGAATAAAGAAAAACTAATAAATATAGCAAAGAATTTTAAAATTGATGGAGAACCAACTGATATTGAAATATGTAATAGCGGCCATATAAATAAAACTTATGCTATAACATATAAAACAAACAATGGAGATAATAAAAAATATATTCTTCAATATGTAAACACAAATGTATTTCCAAACTTACCAGAATTAATGAAAAATATTAAAAAAGTTACAAACTATATGGTTAAAAAAGCAGAAGAAAAAGGCGAATCAACTGATAGACTTACAATTACAATGATAGATGCAATAGATGACAATCCATATGCTATATATAATAAAAATTGGAGAATGGAAGAATTTATAGACAACACAAAAACATATCTAACAACAGAAAATTTAAGTATACTTGAGGAGGCAGGAAGAGCAGCAGGAAAATTCCAAAAATATTTAAATGGATTTCCGGCAGAAGAATTATATGAAATTATACCAAAATTTCACTATACTCCAAACAGAGTAAATCAATTAAAAGAAGCTCTTTCAAGTAAAGAAAATCTAAGTGAGAGAAAAGAGAGATTTGAGCTTGCAAAAGATGTAATAGAATTTGTAACTGACGAAAAGAGACTAAGTAGAACAAATATGATTACTAACAAGTTAGAAAATAAAGAAATACCTCTTAGAGTTACTCATAATGATACTAAGCTTAGTAACATTTTATTTGATAAAGATACAGACAAAGCAGTGTGTTTGATAGATCTGGATACTGTAATGCCGGGGGCGCTTGCTTATGACTTTGGAGAAGGACTACGAACAGGTATTACAACTGCTAAAGAAGATGAACAGGATTTATCAAAAATTAAAATAGATATAAATAGATTTGAAGCATATGCCAAAGGATTTTTAAATGAGTTAAAAGATACAATAACAAAAGAAGAATTAGAGATTTTACCATTAGGAGTATGGATGATGACATATGAAAACTCTATAAGATTTTTGGCAGATTATTTAAATGGTGATATATATTTTGGAGTTGATGAGAATATAGAAAACCATAATCTAATAAGAGCAAAAGCACAATTAGAATTATTGAGACAAATGGAAGAGAAAGAAGAACAGATGAAAGGGGTAATTAAAAAATATGGATTTTAATGAATTAGCAGAATTAATATTTCCAAATGCAAAGGATGTTTCATACTACGAGGAAAAATATCCAGATAGAAATTTAAAAGAAGGAGCTGCAGTTACACGTTTTGCTCCAAGTCCAACAGGATTTATTCATATAGGAGGATTATTTGGAAGTATAATAGATAGAAAAATAGCTAGCCAATCAGATGGTGTATTTATTTTAAGAATAGAAGATACAGACCAAAAAAGGGAAATTGAAAATGGAGTTTTACAAATAGTAGAAGGATTAAAGGCTTTTGATATTGTTCCAAATGAAGGTGTAACATCTGAAAATGATGAAAAAGGAAATTATGGACCATATAAACAAAGTGAGAGAAAAGATATTTATCAAGCCTATGCTAAAAGTTTAATAAAACAAGGGTTAGCATATCCATGCTTTTGCACTCCAGAAGAATTAGAAGAAATAAGAGCAAAACAAGAAGCTGCAAAGATAAGACCAGGATATTATGGAATATGGGCAAAATATAGGACACTTCCAATAGATGAGGCGGCTGAGAGAATAAAAAACGGAGAACACTATATTATAAGATTTAAATCTCAAGGGAGAGAAGATAGAAGAATAAAACATAAAGATTGCATAAAAGGAAATATAGAATTTCCTGAAAATAACCAAGATATAGTTATAATAAAAGCAGATGGTCTTCCAACATATCATTTTGCACATGCTGTTGATGATCATTTAATGAGAGTAACACATGTAATACGTGGAGATGAATGGGTATCATCACTTCCTCTTCATTTAGAATTGTTTAGAGCATTAGGTTTCAAACCACCTAAATATGCACATACTGCAACAATAATGAAAGATGAAAATGGAAGTAAAAGAAAAATTAGTAAAAGAAAAGATCCAGAAGCGGCAGTAAGCTATTATCATGAACAAGGAATTCCATCAGATGCAGTTGTAGAATATTTGTTAAATATTGCAAATTCAAGTTTTGAACCATGGAGAAGAGGAAACCCAGATAAAGATATATCAGAATTTGAATTACAATTAAATAAAATGAGTGTTAGTGGAGCTGTATTTGATATGGTAAAACTTTTAGATGTTTCTAAAAATGTAATATCAAAATATAGCGCAGAAAAAATATATGAAGAAACTTTAAAATGGGCAAGTAAATATGATTTAGAACTTGAAAAATTATTAAGTGAAAATAGAGAATATTCAATTAAAGTTTTAAATATAGAAAGAGGAAAAGCAAAGCCTAGAAAAGATATTACAAAATGGTCAGATGTTAAAGAGATTATTAAATATATGTATGAAAAAGAATATAATAAAATGAATGAATATGAATTCCAAAAAATAAATGATAAAGAAGAAATAAAAGAAATATTAAATTCATATATTGAAAATTATTTTGATATATCTGATGACAAAGATACATGGTTTAATAAGATGAAGGATTTGTCAGAAGAAAAAGGTTATTCAAGAGAAGTAAAAGCATATAAACTAGAACCAGAAAAATATAAAGGACACGTAGGAGACATTAGTACAGTTATTAGAGTAGCTCTTACTACAAAATGCAACACACCTGATTTGTATGAAATAATGCAAGTGTTGGGGGAAGAAAACGCAATAAATAGAATTAAAAAGTTTATAGAGAAAAATTAGATTGTTAATAAAATTTATTGCAAATGTTGTAGGGGTCGCCGTCCTCGGCGACCCGCAGACCCGAAAGGAATACAATGCAAACGGGTCGCCGAGGACGGCGACCCCTAC
>JAZSDU010000050.1:0-51402 GCA_045531335.1 Clostridia bacterium | reverse complement strand
CCTCTCCAATATGCACCTGAAGAAGAAAGTATCTTTACAGCTTTTACTTTGCCTGTGCTTAATAGGTGTGGTCCTGCACATAAATCTGTAAAGTCACCTTGTTTATAGAAAGAAATTATTGAATCTTCTGGTAATTCATTTATTAATTCTACCTTGTAGTCTTCACCTGCATCGCTCATTAATTTTAATGCTTCTGCTCTTGGAAGTTCAAATCTTTCAACTTCTAAATCTTCCTTAATTATTTTTTTCATTTCTTCTTCTATTTTTACTTTATCTTCTTCTGTAAAAGGTTTTTCTACATCAAAATCATAATAGAAACCATTGTCAATACTTGGTCCTATTGCAAATTTAACATCTGGAAATAATCTTTTTACAGCTTGTGCCATTATGTGTGATGTTGTATGCCAATATGCTTTTTTACCATTTAAATCGCTTTCAAATGTTAGTATATTTAATGAACAATCTTTGTTTACAATTGTTCTTAAATCTACAACTTCTCCATCTATTTCTGCTGCAGTTGCTACTCTTGCTAATCCTTCACTTATTTTTTTTGCTATTTCTAGTACGCTTAAATTTTCTTCTACTTCTAATACTGAATTGTCTTTTAATGTTATTTTTATCATAATTTTTCTCTCCTTTTAATATTTTATGTGGGCGCAGTTCGGCATTTCTCTGTGGTATTCCTTACCGACAACGCCCCTATAATATTTGTAATTTATTTTTTCGGGCATATATATTGGTCGCCCCTACATTTTTTATAAGGTTTGAGGGACAAACCTTAGTAACGGGTATTCCTAATCATGTGAGGAATGTCCCTCGTTTTTATATACATCTTTTGACACAATTTTGGTTAATGCCATTATTACTGCATATTCTTCTAATTCGTCTCTATATACTCTTCCAGCAGTTAATACTCCAATTGCACCTTTTCTTCCTTTTGCTGTACTTCCAAATATGTCTTCCATATATCCTAATTCTTCTCCTTGCAAAACTCTTTCTACTACTGTTTTAGGATATTCAAATGATGGGCTAAAACCTATATAGTATTCTTTTCCATCATATATTGCACATATACTTGCATCCATATATTCTGTTTCTACCTCTGGAACACTGTACATTCCAGCTTCTATTCCAACTCCATATGTGCATGTGCCGTTCTCTTTCTACTGCATATTCATATGCATTTTTTGCTCTATTTTTTGCGCCTTCAATTGTTTCTTTAAGCGTTAATGGATTACATGAAACTCCTGAAAAATTATCTTTTTGTTGTCCTTCATTTTCGTCTTTTCTTACTTCTTTTGGCATAATTATATATTCTATTTTATCTAAATTGTTTATCCAAAGTTCAGGATATCTAGAAAATGCTCTAGTTATAGCTGTTACTTTTGGAATACTTCTTGAGCCTATAGATACTAACATCTTTTCTCCTTTCTTTATCGTAATTATAATTTATGAACATATATTTTTGTATATTTCCCATCTATTTCTGGGGCATTATCTAAAAATTCCCATCCTGTTTTTTCGTAATAATTATCATGATGTGTAATTAAGTATATATTTTCATATTTTAATCTTTTACATTCTTCAATACATTTTTCTTGCAACTTTTTCCCTACACCTTTATTTCTATATTCTGGTTTTACTATTAATGTAGACATCCATGGATATAAGTCTTGTCTAGACATTATATCATTTCTCCAAATTGAAACTACTCCTATTACTTCTTCATTATATTTAGCTATATACATTTGAGGAATTTTATCATATCCTAATGAATGTTTAGATCTATATAGTATATCTTCTTTTTTTGCACCTTTTTCTTTTGACCATTCTTTCCATATCCATTCTGACACTTCTTCCAAATATTTTTTATCATCTAGTAAATTAACTATTTCAATTTGTTCTATAAAATTCATAACTTTTCTCCTTTTACACAAAAACCCCTAATAGATATAAATATCTATTAGGGGTGCATATACACGGTTCCACCCTAAATTTAACTTTAGGTAAAGCTATATCGTACTTTAAACGTCTAAGTTTTGCTTAGAAACTCCGAGGTAGTTTTTCAGATATGTTTTCTTAAACAAGCTTTCAGCGCATCACTTGTTCTCTCTAAAAGTAACCTTTATCTTACTTTGTCTCTTCATAGTTTTTATATTTAACTAGTTAATATTATAATAAATTTTACTATTATTGTCAATTGATAAATTCATTTTTTCTTTAGCCATTAGCTATTCGTGTAGGAATTAAGAATATTCATGTATTCTTGCCGATTTGATTAAAAGTTTTAACTTTTAATCAAAATGTAAAAGCTAAAATAATTAATTTTTGTAAACAATGCCCCGGCCTAGGGGTTTTGTTTCAAAAATTAATATTTTAGCCCTGTTTTAATCTTCATTTATTTAGTATTTCTTTGGAGAACGGGTCGCCCAGGAGTGCGACCCCTACATTTTTTTGAAATCTATTTTTTCTTTTTAGTTTTTTTATCTTCATACCCTGGTTTTCCAAGTAATCTAAACATATTTGTTTTATATGCTTCTACTCCTGGTTGATTAAAAGGATCTACTCCCAGTATATTTCCTGATATAGCACATGCAAGTTCAAAGAAATATATTAATTCTCCTATTGTTTCTTCATTTAATTCTTCTATATTTATAACAATATTTGGAACCCCACCTTCTACGTGTGCTTCTATTGTTCCTTGCATCGTTTTTTTATTTACATAGTCCATAGTTTTATTTGCTATAAAGTTTAGCCCGTCTATGTTATCTTCATCTCTTTTTATTTTTATATCTGTTTTTGATTTTTCTACATTTATTACTGTTTCAAAAAGATTTCTTTTTCCGTCTTGAATATATTGTCCCATTGAATGAAGGTCTGTACTTAAATCTACTCCTGCTGGGAATATTCCTTTTCCTTCTTTTCCTTCACTTTCTCCATATAGTTGTTTCCACCATTCTGTTAAATAATGAAGTTTTGGTTCATAATTTGCAAGTATTTCTATTGTTTTATCTTTTCCATATAAAATATTTCTTGCAACTGCATATCTATAGCATTGATTATATTTCATGCTACTATCTGCATAGTTGTATTGTGCATCTTTTGCACCTTCCATTAATTTATCAATATCTATTCCAGCTACTGCTATTGGAAGTAGTCCCACTGGTGTTAAAACTGAAAATCTTCCACCTACATTATCTGGTATTACAAAAGTTTCATATTCTTCTTCATCTGCAAGCTGTTTTAATGCTCCTTTTTTCTTATCAGTAGTTACATATATTCTTTTGGCCGCTTCATCTGCTCCATATTTAGTTTCTAAATATTCTCTAAATATTCTAAAAGCAATTGCTGGCTCTGTTGTTGTTCCTGATTTTGATATTACATTTATTGATATATCTTTATCTCCAATGCAATCTATTAATTCGTTTATGTAATTAGGACTGATACTGTTTCCTACAAAAAATATTTGTGGTGATTTCCTTATACTTTCTGGAAACATATTGGCAAAATTACTTGTTAAACTTTCAATTACTGCTCTTGCTCCTAAATATGATCCGCCTATACCAATCACTACAAAAACTTCTGAATCTTTTCTTATTCTTTTAGCAGCTTTTTTTATTCTAGCAAATTCTTTTCTATCATAACTGCTTGGTAATTTTAGCCATCCAACAAATTCATTTTCATCTTTTGCTTTTTCACTTAATCTATCATATATTTCTTTAACTTTATTTTCGTATTCAAAAAGCTCTTTTTCTTCTATTCCACTATAACTTAAATCTAAATTTACATTTGGCATTTGCAACCACTCCTTTATCTTTTGCTTGGTTATATATTATCATAATAATTAAAAATAGGGAATAGTTTTTTTATTTAATGAGAATTTATTTTATAAATAATCTTTGCAAAAATTGTAGGGGACGCAATCTTCGGCGTCCCGTTATTATTATATTTTTCGTGTCGCCCAGGAGTGCGACCCCTACATCTTTTGCATTAAATTCAGCAATCAAATCTACAACTCATGCCCTAATTTACTATTCAATTTTCCTATTGCCTTTTTCTCTATTCTCGATACATAACTTCTTGAAATTCCCATCATTTCTGCAATTTGATTTTGTGTCTTTGGTTTAGCTCCTCCGAAGTCCAAATCTTAATTCTATAATTGTTTTTTCTCTACCTTTTAAAATATCTTTCATTCTTTCATATAATTTTTTAGTTTTAATTTTTAAATCAATTTCATCTTCTATTGATTTTTCATCATTTTCTAATATATCTATTAATGAAATTTCATTATCATCTTTATCTTTTCCTATTGGTTCATTTAAATATACTTCCGCTCCTAATTTTTTAATACTTCTTAAATGCATAAGAATTTCATTTTCTATGCATCTTGAGGCATATGTGGCAAGGCGTACCCCCTTATCTGTTTTATATGTATTTATTCCTTTTATTAAACCTATTGTTCCTATTGATATTAAATCATCATTGTCTACATTAGGTATATTATATTTTTTACAGATATGTGCTACTAATCTTAAATTTCTTTCAATTAAAATATTTCTTGCATCTTCATCTCCATTCATATACTTTTCTAAATATTCATTTTCTTCTTCTGCTGATAATGGTTCTGGAAACAAGCTGTTATTAGATATGTATCCTAAAGCAAAAATAGCTGTTTTTAAAAAAGCTAAAAATCCAGATAAATATATTAGTGGCATATATGCACCTCCGTTTTCCTAATAACAAATTATATGTTTAAAAAATATAAAAGTGCCTGACCTTAAAAATTATTTTTTGTATATTTATTCAATTAACAAAATATATTTATATTAATAAAAAGGAGGTTTTTATGAATAAAGTTTTAATTTATATTAAATCTATTCTTGTTCCATTATTAATTGGTGGATTAGTTGGCTTTCTAACTTCTGATTATATTTATTACAACAATTTAATTCAGCCATCATTTGCTCCACCAAGTATTCTTTTTCCAATAGTATGGACTATTCTTTACACTTTAATGGGAGTATCTTATGGAATTCTTAAAAGTAATTCTTTAACAGATGATAAAATAAATACAATTTATTATTCTCAATTATTTGTAAATGCACTTTGGTCATTTTTCTTTTTTGTTTTTCAGTGGAGATTATTCTCTTTCTTCTGGATTCTATTATTAATTGCCTTAGTTGTATTAATGATAATAGAATTTTACAGGAAAAATAAAGTTGCAGGATTATTACAAATTCCATATCTACTTTGGATAAGTTTCGCATCTGTTTTAAATCTTTCTATTTATCTATTAAATTAATATCAAAATAAAGAAGGAACTTGTACACAAGTTCCTTCTTTATTTTCCAGGATCAACTTTTTCGAATTTTTTCTACAATCTCTTTAAAATGATTGTATGACTGGCATTTATAAACTATACCCATAAGTAAGTCATCAACTTCTTTAAATCCTAACGGTTTCATCACTTCCTCTACAGAATGTATAAATGAAAGACCTGGTGCATTTATGCACTGTACTTCAAGCCGTTTTGAAATTGGTTTAAAATCAAGTTCAAAAATTAATCCTTTTGTGTTTGTAACCTTTTGTTTGTACTTTTTAAAAAGCCTCATAGTAATTCCGACCTCTCGAATAATTTATTGCATACTTGCAATGCTTGAATTATAACATTTTTCTACATAATATACAATATTTTTACATGCAAAAAGCCACTACCAATTATATTGAGCAGTGGCTTTAGGGTGAAGTTAGAATGTTATAGTAAATCCCATGAATTTTTCTTCAAATGTTTTATATGATACCATTATTTTGTCCTTATATAATTCTTTAATCTTTTTTACAATATTATCAGCAACAGTTTGCCAATCCATATTCATAGATACAAGAATGTAGTATACATTAGGACCGCTTTGAGTGACACAAAGCTTAATAGTATCCTCAGGAACATCATTGAATTCAGAAAAAATTTTGGAATTCCATGCCGAGCTATTCTTATTAGAATACTCAAGTTTCTTTCCTTTCAAAATCATCGGATCTTTCAACACATCTTCACATGCTTGTTTTAGAAGATTAATAGTTCCTCTTGGAACTCTCATAATATCTTCCTTTCTCTCATTTGAGTAGAAATTTTAAATAAGTTACTCTGCCGTAACATTTATATTATATAACATTTTACATAATTTTTCAAGTTAATAGTTTTACTTTTCATACTATATACAATATCTTATTATCAGGAAAATACTTTTTCATAGTTTCTCTTAAAAATCTTTCTCCATCTTCTCTTATTTCTTTTTTATACATATATTTTCCTTTTCCTCTCCCCGTCATTATTTCAGGATTAAATAAATCTATAGCTTTTGGAAACGCTTCTTTATTTATCATTTTGTGAACATAGCTATAAGTCATAAATATTAATTCAAATATTGCATCTTTTTTTACATCTTCACTCAATTCCTCTGATAGCTTTTTTATAAGGTCTTCATATAATACTTTCCAATTATCAACGAGCACTATTGGTGCAATAAGTATTCCTACTTTATATCCTGCTCCCTTTAACTTATTTATTGCTTTTATTCTATTGTTCAATCTAGAAGTTCCAAATTCTACTTTATTTATTATTTCTTGTGGATTCATACTCATTCTTACTATTATCTTTCCATTATGATTTAAACTTAATAAAGGGTCAACCATATCAAATTTAGTTGGAAATGTAAGATATCCTTTTTCAGCTCTATTAAAATTTTCTATGGTCCACTCTAAATTATGAGTAATAGTATTCTCTAATATTAAGTCACTATTGCTACCTATTTCAAATGTCAACTCTTTTTCGCTTTGATTAGAAACTTTTATTATCTTTTCTAGCATTTGTTCTCTATTTACAAATAGTCTCATATATGAACATTTATTATAATTACATACTAAATAGCAATACATGCACATAGCTATACAACCTGATGACGTATAAGGTACTAAATAGTCTGATACTTTATGATTTGGAACAAATTTATGCGTTTTCCTAATTCCTATTATTAAATTTTGTTTCATATTTGCAAATTCAGAATTTTGTTTTTTTCTCATTTCTTCAATATTATTATGATTTTCTATTGGTATTAAACTAACTCCTTGTTCTTCATAAAATTCTAATAATTGTTTTCCTAGTTCATATTCTCTTGCTTTTGGTTCAAAATATACTCCTTTGGGTATAAACATAAGCTCACCTCATATTTAGGTTTGCCATTTTTTTAAATCTTATAATAATTTCATATTAAAAACATATAATTATATAAAATATTATTCATGAGGTTATTATATGAAAAATCTATTTGCAGGTATTTTAATAGGTGCAGGTGCAATACTCCCTGGAATTAGCAGTCGGAGTTTTTATGTGTTGTTTTGGTTTATATGAAAAAATTGTTGATTCAATATTACATTTTTTTAAAGATATAAAAAATAATTTAAAATTCATTCTACCAATTGGAATAGGAGTTTTTATTGGTGTCTTTCTTGTTGGAAATTTATTAAAATTAGCTTTTGATAAGTTTTATATGGAAGTTTCTTTTGGAGTTATTGGATTAATTCTTGGAAGTTTAAAACTAGTTATTAAACAAGCACATACTCCTAAAATAACTTTTACACATATTATATGCTTGCTCCTTACATTTTCATTTAGCCTATATCTTGTTGCATTAGAAAGTTCTTTAGATGTTACTACAAATATAAACTCTAATTCATATTTAATACTTGCTGGATGTTTAATGTCTGCTGGTATTGTAATTCCTGGTGTTAGTAAAAGTGTTATTTTAATGTTACTTGGATTATACCAAATATATCTTTCAGCAATTTCAAGTTTAAATTTATCATTTTTACTTCCAATAGGAATAGGGCTTTTAATTGGGGGAACACTATTTTTATGTTTAATAAACTTTTTGTTTAAATTTGTTAAATCATACACATATTTTGGAATAATCGGATTTATACTTGGTTCTATATTTGTAATATATCCAGGATTTTCATTTGATATACGAGGTGTAGTTTCAATTATTCTGCTAATAATTAGTTTTGTAATAGGAAACAAATTATCTAGATATAGCAATTAGAGTTTTTAGTATTCCCTCAAGCGACCCGTACAAAATCTTGCATTAGATTTTCGAATAATTTATTAGAATATTGTAGAAATCTCTTCGATTTAATTAAAATTTTTAAATTTTAATTAAACATTAAAAGCTAAAATAATTAATTTTTGCAAACATGGGGCCGATCACTGAGGCCTTTTTGTTTCAAAAATTAATATTTTAGCTCTATTTTATAACATTATTTCTAATTTCATTTTCATTCGCTAGGACGGAGGCAAAAATTTCATATTAAATGAAATTTTATGACCTCACGTCCGGGTCGCTCATTCAAATATATCAATTACTTCTATTTTATTCCCTCTTAAAAATTCAGGTGCAGCCATTCGTTTAGCATTTTCTCCTTGCATTTCTAGTACAAGTAGAATTCCTTCTTTTGTCATTATATATATTCCTTTTTTTGAGTCTATATATAAAACTGTACCAGGTTCTATTTCTTTAAACCTATATTCATATCCTTTAAATTCTTGATATTTTTCTATAAATTCATCTGTAGTTAATGTATCTACTTTCCAGAATTTAATTTTCTTCCCCTTTAGTATGCTATATGCACCCATTATTGGATTTAGTCCTCTTACTAAGTTTTTGATTTCTTTTGCAGTCTTTCTTTCCCAGTCTATTTTAGCTTGTGACTTTTCTAACATTGGAGCAACAGTAAAATCGTCTCCTTGTTTTTCTCTTGGTGCAGTTCCATTTTCAATTTGTTCTAAAGTCTTCACTAAAAGTTCTGCTCCTATTTTAGATAATCTGTCCCAAAGTTCTCCTGAAGTTTCATCTTCTCCAATGTTTACTTCTTCTTTTAATATTATATCTCCTGCATCCATTTCTTCATCTAAATACATTGTTGATACACCAGTTGTTTTATCTCCGTTAATAATAGACCATTGTATTGGTGCAGACCCTCTATATTTTGGAAGAAGTGATGGATGGACATTTACACATCCGTATTTTGGAATTTCTAATATCTCCTTCGGAAGAATTCTACCATATGCAACAACACATATGATATCAGGATTCATTTTTCTAATTTTTTCTATAATTTCTTCATTACCTCTTAGTTTATCTGGTTGAATTACTTCTAATCCCTTTTCTATTGCATATTCTTTAACTTCACTAAATATAAGTTTCATTCCTCTTCCTTTTGGTCTATCTGGAACTGTTATAACTGATAAAATCTCATGCCCTTTTTCGTGTATAGCTTTTAAAGAATCTCTTGCAAAATCCGGAGTCCCCATGAATATTATTCTCAATCTTATTCCTCCTTTTGTTTTGTTGTTTATGTAGGGGTTAGGTTCCACCCTAACCCGAAAATCCATTTATATATTTCTGTTATCGGGCGAGGATGGAACCTCGCCCCTACATTATTTGTTCTTTCTATTATCCTTTTTCTCTTGTTTTTGTTCTTGTGTAACAGTTTCTAATGTTCCAGGAATTATTTTATCTACAAAAACAATTCCATTTAAGTGATCTACTTCATGGCATATTGCTTGTGCAAGTAAGTCTTTTGCATTAACTTCTATTTCTTCTCCTTTTTCGTTTAAAGCTCTTAAAACAACTTCTTTTGGTCTTACAATTTTAGCAAATTTGTTTGGAAAACTTAAACATCCTTCATCTACTGTTTGTTCTCCTTTTTCTTTTACTATTTCTGGATTAATAAATATATATGGAGGTACTCCTTCTTCATATAAATCTATTACTACAATTCTTTTTAAGACCCCTACTTGAACTGCTGCAAGTCCTACACCATCTAATTTATGCATTGTTTCTATCATATCTTGTATTAATTCTAATATTTTTTCATCAATTTTCTCTACTTCTCTTGATCTCTTTTTTAGTATTTCGTCTCCTTCTTCTCTTATAATTCTAATTGCCATAATTTGTTTCCCCCTTCAAAATGCGAAGCATTTTGTATTCTTCACTATTCATTCTTAATTATTCATTGTTTTGGGCGAACACAGTTCGCCCCTACAAATAATCAATTCATATTATTTGGATTAATATCCGCTACAACCCTTGTATTTTTAAATTTAAATTTATAATACTCTTCTAACGTATTATTTACTAAATTTATAATTGTATTATTTAAATTACATTTTGCAATTATTCTCCATCTATGTTTATTTTTTATTTTACTTATCGGAGATGTAACTGGTTTGTATATTTCTAATTGTACATTATATTTTTTGCAATTTTTTTGAAATATACTATGTAATTTTTTTGATGCAAGTTCTACTTCTTCTTTATTACTAGAACTTATTCCAAACATTATTATATCGTAAAAAGGTGGATATTTCAATTGTTTTCTAAGTTCTATTTCAGTATTATAAAATTCATCATAATTTTGTTTTTCTGCACATTCTATTACAAAATTTTCAGGATTATATGTTTGAATAACTACTCGTCCTTCTTTTTCTCTACCTGCTCTTCCCGCTACTTGTGTAAGTATATCAAACGTTCTTTCATTAGCTCTATAATCTTCTATATTTAAGCTATTATCTGCTGCAATAACTCCGTACTAAAGTAACATTTGGAAAATGATGACCTTTTACTACCATTTGTGTTCCTATTAATATGTCAATATTCTGATTTTTAAATTTATTTAATATTTCTTCATGAGAGTTTTTCTTACTTACTGTATCTATATCCATTCTTATTGTACTTGCGTTTGGAAATAGTTTTTGAATTTCATTTTGAAGTTTTTCTGTTCCTGTTCCAAAAAATTTAATGTTTTTACTTGTACAACTTGGACAAATTTGCAAATTATTGGTCTCATATCCACAGTAGTGACATTTTAATGTGTTAGAATATTCATGATATGTTAAACTTATATTACATCTTTTGCACTTAGCAGTAAATCCGCAATCTCTACACATTACAAATGTTGAAAAGCCTCTTCTGTTTAAAAATAATATAGTTTGTTCCTTATTTTTAAGATTTTTTTCTATTTCATCATAAAGCTTGTTACTTATTATTGACCTATTTCCATTTGCAAGTTCTTGTCTTAAATCAACTATATTTACATCTGGCAGAGAAGATTTATTTGCTCTTTTTGTAAGAGTTATCAGTTCTAGATTTCCTTTTTTTGTTTTAGCAAATGTGTTTATAGAAGGCGTAGCACTTCCGTAGAACTAATGGGATATCATTTTGTTTTGCCATAAACCCACCAATTTCTTTTGCGTTAAATCTTGGTGACATTTCTGATTTATATGACGAATCATGTTCCTCATCAATTATTATTATTCCTAAATTTTGAATTGGAGCAAATATAGCTGACCTTGCACCTATTACTATTTTAGCTTTATTTTCTTTTATTCTCTGCCATTGGTCATATCTTTCTCCTACTGAAAGTTTGCTATGCAGTACTGCAATACAATCTCCAAATCTTGCTAAGAATCTATCTACCATTTGTGGTGTAAGTGATATTTCTGGAACTAATACTATTGCTGTTTTATTTTGTTTTAATACATTTTCTATTAATTGCAAATATATTTCAGTTTTTCCGTGATCCTGTTACACCATATATTAAAAATTCTTTATATTTGCTATTGCTTATTTTTTCATATGCAAGCTGTTGCTCATTTGTTAATTTAAGAGAGTTATCCTTTTTTATATTTTTATTAATAAAAGGATTTCTTTCTACTTTTTCTTCTATAATTTCTATATATTCATTTTTTTCTAAAGTTTTAATTATACTTCTTGTCGTATCTGTTAATAATTCTAAATCCTGTATATGTATTCCTTCATTTTCAAATAAAAATGTAAGTATTCTTTTTTGCTTTTCTGATTTTATTATTCCCTCTTCTATATCAAATTCTATTTCTTCTATTTCCTTTTTTAAATATACAAAATTTGCTGTTTTATCCTTTACTCTATTTTGGATATTTTTAGTAGTATTACCAGGAGGAAGCATAAGTCTTATGCAGTCAGAAATATTACAAAAATATCTCTTAGACATTAATTTGGCAAGATTTATGTTTTCTTCAGTTAAAATATTATCTTCTATTTTTATAATTTCTTTATTTGCAAATTCTGAATTTTCTTTTATTCCTATAACAAATCCTTCTTCTTGTTTTGTTCTTCCAAAAGGCACAAAAACTCTAGACCCTATTTTTATATCTTTTAAAATAGAGTCTGGAATTATATAATCATAGGTTTTATTTAATTCTTTTGCTATTGTATTTATTATTACTTCTGCTACCATTTCTTCACCTTGCATATAAGTATATCAAAAATATTAGTTGTTCTCAAGTAAAGTGTATTGATTTTTGTTTAAAAATGAATTAAAATAAATATAGCAAAAAATTAATTGTAAACATTGTAGGGGCAGCTATTAGCTGTCCGCCTTCGAAGAATTTGCTCTAATGTAAATTAATTTTAGAAAAGCTATCGCGGGTTGCGGACGACTACTAGTCGCCCCTACACTTTATCTACAATTTAACATGTATATTAATGCTGCTATATCACAACAAAATATTATTTACAGATAGGAGATTTTTTATGACTAGTAAACAAAGAGCATATTTAAGAGGACTTGCAAATAAAATAGATGCAATATTTCAAATTGGAAAAAATGGTATAAATGATAATTTAATAAAACAATTAGATGATGCATTAGAAGCAAGAGAATTAATAAAAATAACTACTTTAGAAACCGCTCCAGATTCAGCTAAAAACTTATCTTTTGAAATCGCTGAAAGAACAAATTCTATTGTAGTTCAAGTAATTGGAAATAAAATAACTTTATTTAGGCAAAGAAAAAAAGATTCTAAAATAGAATTGCCATAGGAACAACTAAAAAAAGAGGTTTAAACCTCTTTTTTTAGTTTATATTCATTTTCTATAATTGTCATTATTATTTGAACAGTTTTTTCTAAATCATCATTTTTTATAACATAATCATATATTCCTATTTTAGATTCTTCATAATCGAATCTATTAAGTCTTAGTTCTATTTCTTTAAGACTTGCTTTTTCTATTCTATGTTCTAATCTTCTTCTTAATTCGTCCTTTGGAACTCTTAAAAAAATTGTTACTATTTTTACATCATCTTTTAATAATTTAAGTAAATTTTCTGTTCCATTTACTTCTATATCTTTAACAATAATTTTTCCTTTTTTTATATTTTCATTTAATATTTTTCTAGAAGTCCCATAATAATGTTCATGATGAACTGAATACTCATAGAATTCGTCTTCTTTTATTTTTTGCTCAAACTCTTCTGTAGTTACAAAATTATATACTCCTCCATTTGTTTCTCCTGGTCTAGGATCTCTGTCTGTGTATGAAGGCATTGTTGTTACATTATCCATTCTTTTTAATAGTTCTTTTTTTATTGTATCTTTTCCAGCTCCTGATACTCCAGATAATAGTACTAACATTTTACCACCTTTCCTTCTGCAATTTCATTTGCAGCAAGTGTAACAGATGATTCTTCGTTAACTTTTGTAAGTATTGGGCTTCCCGCAGCTATTTGTCTTGCTCTTTTTGAAGTAACAATTACTAATTCAAATCTGTTATTAAATATTTCTAATAAATCTGTAACAGTTGGTTTAATTATCATTTTAAAATCCCCTTTCTAATTTTACTCTTCTATTTCTTCTTTATTAACATCTTTATCTAATCTTGATGCAACTGTTTCTGGTTGTACAGCTGATAATATTACATGTCCTGAATCCATTATTATAACAGCTCTTGTTCTTCTTCCATATGTTGCATCTACTGCCATTTTACTATCTTTTGCTTCTTGTACTAATCTTTTAATAGGTGCAGACTCTGGACTCACTATAGATATTATTCTATTTGCAGAAACTATATTTCCAAATCCTATATTAATTAATTGCATATTTCCAACTCCAATCTATAAATCTAAATATATTTGATTTAAAATTAATCAAAAGTAGTATATTGTGCATTTTAATCAATAAACAAAACCGGAGGTGTGCAAAGGCACATTGAGGATTTTGTGATTTGTTTAAAATGTGCAAGATGCTGCTTTTCATTAATTTTACTCGATATTTTGAACTTGTTCGCGTATATTTTCCAACTCTGTTTTTACATCAACCACTAAATTAGTAATATCTAAATTATTTGCTTTTGAACCTATTGTGTTTGTTTCTCTATTCATTTCTTGAATTAAAAAGTCTAATTTTTTACCAATAGCAGTATTTTCATTTGTTAGATTTAAAAATTGTGCTATATGACTTCTTAATCTTGTTAATTCCTCTTGAACAGAACATTTGTCAGAATAAATAACAACTTCTTGTGCTAATCTTGTTTGGTCTATCACATCAGTTTTTAGTAATTCTTTTATTCTTGTCTCTAATTTTACTATATATTCTTCTACAAGTCCAGTAGAAATATTAGAAATTTGTTCTACTTTTTCTGAAATTATTTCTATTCTATTTTCAAAATCTTGCTTAATTTTACTTCCTTCTTTTTCTCTCATATCTATAAAACTTTTTATTGCTTCATCAAGAGCAATCATTAATTCTTTTTCTATTATTTCTTCTGAATCTTCTTCCATTTTTATATTAAGTACATCTGGAAATTTAGAAATATCCATTATATTAATATTATCAATAATATCTGCCTCTTTTGATAATTTTTTCAATTCATCTATATATAATTTCGCAATCTCTGTATTTAATTTTATAGTTTTTCCTTTATCACTGTTATTATTAAATGTTATATATACATCTACTTTTCCTCTTGTTACTGATTTTAATACTTCTTTTTTTATTTTTTCTTCTAAATAATTAAAACTTCTTGGCATTTTAATATTAATATCACTAAATCTATTATTTACTGATTTTATTTCTATTAAATATTCTCTTCCTTCATTTTCATATACACTTCTTCCAAAGCCTGTCATACTTTTAATCATTATTTATAGCCACCTTTCTTGGTCTTCCCCTTTTTTTAGGAGTTTTTTCCTCTTTTGGTTTGTTTTCTTTTTCTATTGTTTCTGATTTTTTAGGTCTACCTCTCTTTTTAGGTTTAGTTTCTTCTTGTGTTTTTTTATCCTCTTTGTTTATTTTTTTATCAGTCTTAATTTCTGTTACTGTTTCTTCAATTTCTTCTATATCTTCTTTAATTCTTCTTTTTGTTCTTTCCTTTTTTACTATTTCTTTTACATCACTTATGTTATTATTCATATATTTACTTTTTATTTTTGTAGATATAATTATTGATTTTAAAATATAATAAGTTGCAATATATATACTTGCCATTAAATAATGTTTTTTATTTGTTGCATCTAGTTCAAATATTATATATGGTAAAAAAAGTGTGAATATAGCTACTAGTAAAGATTCTATACCATATATAGCTAGTTTTCCATCATCTTTTTTATATCCAATTTCAAATAATACTATGGCTATACCTAAAAATAAAATGCTAAATATATTTAAATCTATGGCTCTAACATTTTTTGCACTACCAAAACTTCCTAAAACTATAAAAATAAAATAAAGTATTATAGTTGATGCTATTAAAATGTTTATAAATATTTCGTTCTTTATTTTTTCTTTTACTTCATTAGGTAGTTTAGTTTTTTCATTTATTTCTTTCTCAATTTTTTCTATTGTGCTTTTTTTCATTGATTTCCTCCTAAGTCACCCAACTCATACATTATTATGCTTGTTAAAACAAATGCAACTGTCTCTGTTCTTAAAATTCTTTTTCCCAATGTTATAGATTTTGCTCCATTCTCTACTAAAAGGTCTACTTCTTCTTTATCTACTCCACCTTCCGGTCCTATAATAATAGCAATTTTTAAATCTTTACCTATCTTGTTTTTTAGCTTTAACAATTCATTCTTTAACGTCTTTTCTTTTTCATTTTCATATGCTAACAATACTATATCATATTCAGGAGTTAAATTACAAATATTTTTAATATTTGTAATTTGATTGACTTTAGGTACTCTATCCCTACCACATTGCTTTGCAGCCACTTCTGATATTTTTTGCCATCTCTCATTTTTTTTATTTTTTGACTTACTATCTATTTTTACAACACATCTCTTCATTTCAACGGGAGTTATTTCATCAGCTCCTAGTTCTACACATTTTTGTATTATTAACTCCATTTTATCTGATTTAGGAATTCCTTGAAACACACTTATATGTATATTGGATTCAGCTTCTGAATCTATTTGATTTAGTATATTACATTCTATTTCTTCATTGTCTAATTTAGATACTTCACATATATAATTTATTGACGTATCTATGTTACATACTTGAATATCATCATCTATCTTTAGTCTCAATACATTCTTTATATGATTTACATCTTCACCTATTATTATAACTTTTCCTTCTTTTATTTGATTGCTTTTTATGAAAAACTTTGGCATAATTTCTCCTTTTATATATCCCATTTTGTTATATCAAAATATTCATCTTGTATAATTTTTTCTTCTGGCTCAATTATTTTTATCTTGTCATTTAAAAATTCTTCTATGTCAATTCTATCTCCATTTTTATATAATATTCCATCCATTACTTTTTTTAGCTCATTATATTGTTTATATTCTTTACATTTTTCTATTCTTTCTTCTGCTTTTATTTTTCCAGCATCTATAATGTTATTCTTTTTTAATAGATAAGTTGTTATTACATTTTGTATTAATTTGTTTTTATATTTAATATATGAATTCACTTTACCACTTGGTATAGAAAAACATTTTCCATGCCAAAATATCTTTTCAGTATTAGATATACTGTTAAAATAATCAAAAAAGTATTGTGAAAAAACTGCAATTATTTCATTCGAAGAATTATTATTGTCAGAATTTAGATCTTTTATTAAATCTATAGGTTTTAAAAATATAAAACTAACTTCATCAGCTCCAAATATTGAAATACAATCATATTTTTTTGTAAAATATTTAACTGTTTTTTCCATTGTATCTAAAAAGCCATCATTATACTTAATAAACAAATTAATATTATTGTTTTTAGTAACATCTTTCCCATCTAAGTTTATTACTAATGGCTCTTTAAAACTAACTCTCATACTATACTTTTTTCTTATTTGAGCAAAATAATTATTCCACATACTGTTTTCCCCTTTTATAATATATAAAGTTTGAGTAGATTAATCTACTCAAACTATTGAATGTAATATACTGATAATAATATCAGTTCTAAAAGATAATTCGTGGATTTACGTTCCAATACATAAATATTACATTTAGGTTAATTATAGCATATTATATTTTTAGTGTCTAGAAAAAAGAAGAGGTTTTCTCCTCTTCTTTTTTCTATCCAAATATTCCTTTTTTCTTTACTGGTGGTTGTTCATTCATTGTTATTGCAAGTCTATTTAATAATTCTCTTTGCTCTGCTGTTAATTTTTTTGGTGTTTGGACAATAACTGTGAAGATAAAGTCTCCATTCCAATTTCCGTTTACTGCTTTAAATCCTTTTCCTCTTAATGTAAATTTAGTTCCTGTTTGAGTTCCTTCCGGAATTTTATATATTTCTTCTTTTCCATCTACCATTGGAATTTTTAGTTCTGCTCCAAGTGTTGCTTGTGTAAAAGTAATTGGAATTTCACAAACTACATGATCACCATTTCTAGAAAAAATGCTATGTCTTTTTATACTTACTACAATATATAAATCTCCTTTTGGTCCACCTTTTTCTCCTGGTTCTCCTTCACCTCTTAATACTACCGTTTGACCATCAGAAATTCCTGCTGGAATTTTTACCTTTATTTTTACTGGCTTTCTTACTTTTCCTCTTCCTTTACACTCAGGACATTTTTCTTGTATTATTTTACCTTCCCCATTACAATTAGGACAAGTTTTTGTAGTCTGCATTTGTCCCAGTATTGTAGAAACTACTTGTTTTATTGTACCTGTTCCGGTTGCAAGCCTTACATGTTTCAGACTTTGTTCCTGGTTTTGCTTTTGTACCGTGGCAAGTATTACACTCTTCTTCTCTGCTTATTGATATCTCTTTTTCTACCCCTAAATATGATTCTTCGAAAGTAATATTCATACTGTATTTTAAATCTCTTCCTTTTTTAGGTCCATTCTTTGTTCTAGAAGTTCTTCCTCCATTAAATCCTCCTCCAAAAAATGAAGAAAATATGTCTCCTAAGTCTCCAAAATCTGAAAATCCATCAAATCCTGATGTTGAATATGAATAATATCCCCCTTGATTTCCTCCAAATCCTTGTGGTCCATTATGTCCAAATTGGTCATACATTCTTCTTTTTTGAGGATCTGATAAATTTTCATAAGCTTCTGAAACTTCTTTAAATTTTTCTTCAGCCTCTTTTTTATTATCAGGATTTGCATCAGGATGATATTTTTTTGCAAGTTTTCTATATGCTTTTTTTAATTCATCATCAGTAGCAGTTTTATTTACACCTAATACTTCATAATAATCTCTCTTATTTGCCATGTTTTACTCCTTTTTAATGTTATTTTAATTATATCTATAATATTTATATAATATCACACATATTATTAAAATATTTAATGCGGGCGAGGATGGAACCTCGCCCCTACATTTATAATTGAATCTCCTTAAAACGAATCAAAATTAGTAGATTGTGCATTTTCTGAAACAACAAAACCGGAGGCGTGCGTGTGCACGTTGAGGATTTTTGTTGTTGATAGAAAATGTGCAAGGTGCTGATTTTCATTCGTTTTTTATTAATTCGTTTTTATTAATTATTATCGTCTTCTACTTTATAGTCCGCATCATAAACGTTTCCATCATTTGCACTTGCATCTGCATTTTGTCCTTCTGCTCCTGCATTATTATTTGCTGCTGTTTGTTTATATAATTGTTCAGATATTTGATAGAATACTGTTGTTAATTTTTCTGTTGCTTCTTTAATTGTTTCAACATTATTTGTTTCTAATGCTTTATTAACATTTTCAATTTCTGCTTCAACTTTGGCTTTTTCTTCACCGCTTATTTTATCTCCTAAATCATCTAATGTTTTTTGGCTACTATATACTAAGCTTTCAGCATTATTTCTAACTTCTACTTCCTCTTTTTTCTTTTTATCTTCGCTTGCATGTGCTTGTGCATCTTTTACAGCTTTTTGAATATCTTCTTCTGAAAGATTTGTACTTGCTGTTATAGAAACATTTTGCTCATTTCCTGTTGCCATATCTTTTGCAGATACGTGTACTATACCATTTGCATCTATATCAAATGTAACTTCTATTTGTGGTATTCCTCTTGGTGCTGCTGGTATTCCTGTTAATTGGAATCTTCCTAATGTTTTGTTGTATGCTGCCATTTCACGTTCACCTTGTAAAACATGAACTTCAACACTTGTTTGACCATCTGCAGCTGTAGAGAATATTTGTGATTTTTTTGTTGGTATTGTTGTGTTTCTTTCTATTAATTTAGTAAATACTCCACCATATGTTTCAATACCTAATGATAATGGTGTTACGTCTAATAATACTAAATCTTTAACATCTCCTGAAAGAACTCCACCTTGAATTGCTGCACCAATTGCAACACATTCGTCTGGATTTATTCCTTTATTTGGTTCTTTTCCTGTTATTCTTTTAACAGCTTCTTGAACTGCTGGTATTCTTGTAGATCCACCAACTAATAATACTTGGTCTATTTTGTCTGCTGATAATCCTGCGTCTTTAAGAGCTTGATTAACAGGTCCAGTTGTAGCTTCTACTAGGTCTCTTGTTAATTCATCAAATTTTGCTCTTGTTAAAGTAATGTCTAAATGTTTTGGTCCTGTAGCATCTGCTGTAATAAATGGTAGATTGATATTTGTTTGACCAACACCTGATAATTCTATTTTTGCTTTTTCTGCAGCTTCTTTTAATCTTTGCATAGCCATTTTATCAGCTGCTAAATCTATTCCTTGTTCTTTTTTAAATTCTGCAACTAAGAAATCTATAATTTTTTGTTCGAAATCATCTCCACCTAATTTGTTGTTTCCACTTGTTGCTAAAACTTCAAATACTCCGTCACCAATATCTAATATTGATACGTCAAATGTTCCTCCACCTAAATCATATACCATGATTTTTTGGTCTGTATCTTCTTTGTCCATACCATAAGCAAGTGCTGCTGCTGTTGGTTCATTTATAATTCTTAAAACATTAAGACCTGCTATTTTACCAGCATCTTTTGTTGCTTGTCTTTGGCTATCACTAAAATATGCAGGAACTGTTATAACAGCTTCTGTAACTTTTTGCCCTAAGTAATTTTCTGCATCTGTTTTTAATTTTTGAAGAACCATTGCTGAAATTTCTTGTGGTGTAAATTCATCTTCTTCTATTTTTACTTTTTTGTTTGTTCCCATATCTCTTTTTATTGAGATAACAGTATTATCTGGATTAGTAACAGCTTGGCGTTTTGCAATTTGTCCAACTAATCTTTCTCCGTTTTTTGAAAATGCAACTACAGATGGTGTTGTTCTATTTCCTTCTGGATTTGGAATTACAACTGGTTCTCCACCTTCCATAACTGCTACACATGAATTTGTTGTACCTAAATCGATACCAATAATTTTTGACATATAAGTCATCCTCCTTTGAAAAATTTATTTATATTTTAAAATTAAAATCTATTTTAATTTAATTAACATCAAAAACGAGTATTGCTAGGCAGACAAGCTAAAAAACCGGAGACGTACAAAAGTACGTTGAGGATTTTTTATGCGTAGTCTAACAACGCAAGACGAAGTTTTTCATGTTAATTAGCTACTACAACCATAGCATGACGTATTACCTTTGTTCCAACCTTATAACCTTTTCTATATTCTTGTACTATTTCTTTTTCACCTTTTGTATCATCTTGCAGACTACTTACTGCTTCATGTACTTCTGGATCAAAAGTTTCTCCTACTGTTTTTATTTCTTCTACCCCAAATTTTGTAAGTACATCTTTAAATTGTTTTAAAACTAATTCTAGTCCTTGTTTATAATTTTCATCTTCTGTCTTTGCCTCTGCTGCTTTTTCTAAATTATCAATAACTGGTAAAAAACTTGATACTATATCTGCTAAAAGTGAATTATATAATAATTCTCTTTCTTTACCGCTTCTTTTTTTATAGTTTTCAAATTCTGCCATTATTCTTTTTAATCTATCTGTTGTTTCTTCTAGTTCTTGTTTTGTTTTAACTAATTCATCTGATTCTTTTACTACCTCTTCTTTTTTGTTTTCTTCTAAGTTTTCTTTTTCTTCTGACATATCTTCGCTCCTTATTTTATATTTTTTTCTTGTAGGGGTCGCCGTCCTCGGCGACCCACGGGCTGCCCAAGAGTGCAGCCCCTACATTCATTCTTCAACATTATTATTCTCATTTAGTTTTTTACTAATATATTTCATTATTGAAATTACTTTTGAATAATTCATTCTCTTTGGTCCTATAATTCCAATTGTTCCTAAATCTTTTCCTGCTACTGTATGTTTAAATGTAACTATACTCAAATCTTTAAGTTCTTCTTTTTCATTTTCTTCTCCAATATAGACATTTATATCTTTAGCAAATCCTGAATTTAAAACCTCTAACATTTGTTCTTTAGTATCTAAAATACTTAAAAAATTTCTAGCTGTATCTATTTTTTCAAACTCTGGAAAATCAAATACGTTATTTGCACCTTTTAGATATATCTTATCTGATTCTTCTATTGCTTTATTTAGCTGTCCTATTATTGGTTTTATAACATTTACTTGGTCACTCATTGTTGATAAAATATATTCTTCCATTGGTTTATCTATTTTTTCTAATGGCTTTCCTCTTAATTTATTATTAAATGTATAATTTAATCCATCAACTTGATTTTGATTTATATCTTCATCATACTTTATTATAGTTTCTTTAATTGCTCCATTTTCTGTAAGTATAACTGCCATTAACATTCTTTCACCTAAAAGTATAAATTTTATATCTTTTATTAAATTATTATTTGAATTTGGTCCGATTGCAACTGTAGCATAATGAGTTATATCAGAAATAGTATTTGTTGTAATTTTAGTTAAATCTTCCATCTCATTTACTTTTGTTTCTAGTTGTGTTTTTATATATTGAATTTCATCTAAACTAATATTTTCATCATTTAAAAGTTCATCTACATAGAATCTATATCCTTTTACTGAAGGAATTCTTCCTGCTGAGGTGTGTGGTTTTTCTAAATAGCCTTCCTTTTCTAAATCTGCCATTTCGTTTCTTATAGTTGCACTGCTAAAATCTAATCCATATTTTTCTACTAAAGTCCCACTACTTACTGGTTCTGCAGTATTAATATATTCTTCAATTACAGCCTGTAAAATCTGTTTTTTTCTATCATTTAACAATATTTCCACCTCTTTTTAGCAGTCTTTTTAATTAACTGCTAATATATTATACCCAATTTTAGCAATTGTCAATATAGATTGCTAAAAATTATTTAATTATATAAATTATTATTTAAACAATAAAAGAAGGAAGAATTTCATACGAATTCTTCCCAAACAATATTTGCTAAATCAAGTCCTTTATTTGTTAATTTTATACTATCAATATCTATTTCTATAAGTTCTTGTGTTACTAATTTATTTAGACTTTCTCTATATATATAAATTGGATTGTCTACAAATTTATTTTTAAAATCTGATATTTTTACCCCTTCAATTTTTCTTAATGAAAGTAGCATGTATTCTTTCATTTTATCTTCTTTGGACTGTGTTTCGTGGATTGTTCTTGTTTGCGGGTCGCCCTGGAGTGCGACCCATACAATATATTCTTCTAAATCTTCTGTGTTTGAATATCTCTTATTGTCAATATAGGAATGTGCAGCCAGTCCAAATCCAATATATTCTTCTTGATTCCAACATGCTAAATTGTGTTTTGATTCATATCCAAATTTTGAAAAGTTTGATATTTCATAATGTTTGTAACCTTTTTCTTCTAATGTATTTTTAACTTCCCAATACATTTTTCTTTCTAATTCTTCTGATGGTAAATATAATTCTTTATTACTGATTTTTTGTTCTATAACAGTTCCTTCTTCTACTATTAAAGAATACACTGATATATGCTCTGGTTTTAACTCTGTTATTCTTTCTAAATCTTTTTTAACATCTTCTAATGTTTGTACCGGAAGACCTATCATCAAATCTATATTTATATTTTTAAATCCTATTTTTTTTGCTAAGTTATAGCTTTCTAAAAAATCAGAATAACTATGAATTCTACCTATTAATTTAAGTAATTCGCTTTTTGTAGATTGAAGTCCAAAACTTATTCTATTAATTCCTGCATTATAGTACTCTTTTAATTTCTGTTCATCTACAGTTCCTGGATTTATTTCTATTGTTATTTCTGCATCTTTTGAAATATTAAATTTTTGTTTTAATTGTTGTAACACTTCTATGATATATTTACTATCTATATATGAAGGGGTTCCTCCACCAAAATATATTGTTTCTATTAAATAATCTTCTTTGTTAATTTTATAATTACTAATCTCTTTTTTTAGTGAATTTATATATTGTTCTATTAATTCTTGTTTCCCTGAAAATGATATAAAGTCACAGTAGTGGCATTTTCTTTTGCAGAATGGTATGTGTATGTAAAGTCCCAAATATTTCATTATTTTCTCCTATTATATAAATCGTTTTTTGTATTAGTTAATTTTCGTTTGCTATTTTTGATATTTTTTCTAATCTATGGCTTACTCCTGATTTACCTATTGGTTTTGAAAGCATTTTTCCAAGTTCTTCGTATGAAGAATCCGGATTTTCCAATCGTAAGTTTGCTAATTCTTTTAAAGTATCTGAAAGACTTTCAAATTTTTTATTTTTTTTCAATTTTTTAATATCTTCTATTTGCTTTACCGCAGCATTAATTGTTTTATTTAAATTTGCTGTTTCACAATTTACTAATCTGTTAATATTATTTCTAGTATCTTTTATAACTCTTATTTCTTCAAATTTAATCACAGCTTTTGCAGCTCCCATAAGTGCCAAAAATGAAGATATTTCTTCACCTTCTTTTAGATACAACATATAGTCTGAACCTTTTTTTGTTAATTTTATGTCTATTCCAAAATTTAAAATAATATCTTTTAATTCATCTGCTTTCTTTTTTGATTTAAAAAGAATTTCTAAATGATATTCTTTATTTGGGTCATTTATAAAACCTTTTTTTATAAATGATTCTCTTATTAATAGTCTTGCTAATTGTTCATCTTGTTTTAAACTACTATTATTATCCCACATTTTTAATTCTAACAATTCTTCTCTTACTTCCCCAGAAAATGACATATTACTTCTCCTTTTTACAAACTACTATTCTATCATTACCTGCTAAATCTTTTTTTGAATATATATCTTTATACTGATTTGTTTCTTCTATTAGTTTTATAACTTCTTCTTTTTGATCATATCCTATTTCTAAACACAAGTATCCATCTTGATTTAAATATTCATGTGCTTGTTCTATTATTCTTGTGTAAATATCGAGCCCATCTGTTCCTCCATCTAATGCAAGTATAGGTTCATTTTGAACTTCTTCGTCTAATGTTTTTATAACATCTGATTTTATATATGGAGGATTTGATACAATTATATCAAATTTATCTTGTATGTTTTCGAATAAGTCGGATTGGATGATTTTAATGTTTTTATGCGGGTCGCCCAGGAGTGCGACCCCTACAGAATTTGTTTGTGCAATTTTTAATGCATCACTACTAATATCTGATAAAGTTATTTCACAATTTTGCATATTTTTTGCTATTGATATTCCAATTGCTCCGCTTCCAGTACATAGGTCTAATATCTTTATGTTTTTATCCGGGTCGCCCTGGAGTGCGCCCCCTACACATAAATCAATTACTTCTTCAACCAGAATTTCTGTGTCTGGTTGTGGTATTAAAACATTTTCATCTACATAGAATTCTAATCCCATAAATTCTTGTTTGTTTGTTATATATTGAATTGGAATATGCTTACATACTTTTTCTATATCTTCTTTAAATATTTTTACTAATTCTTTATTTAATTCTTCTAATTCATGAACCATCAAATATTCTTTTGTTTCATTTAAAATATTTGCAAGTAATATTCTTGTTTTTAATATTGGTTCATCTATATTATTTTCTTTTAATAATTTGATTCCATATTCTAATAATTGTTTAATATTCATACATATCTCTCATTTCTTAAATATGCTATATAATATCATAAAATCAAGTATTAGTAAACAGCAAACAGGATAACTGATAAAGTTATCCTGTTAATATTATACATTGTTTATTATTAACTTTGCTATTGTTCTAATTTTATTACTTGAACATTTTCATTTGGTGCTCCCCAAGGTTTATTGTCTTCATTCGGAATTGGATTTCTTCCTGCTCCAAAATAAATATTTATTAGATTTGTACATCCATAAAAAGCATTGGTACCCATTATTGTAACACTATTTGGTATTATTATATCTGTTAAATTTCCACATCCATAGAAAGCATTAGCACCTATTGTTGTTATACCATTTGGTACTTTTACATTAGTGATATTTTTATTATACTCAAACCCCCTTACGCCTGTTATTGTCTCTTCGCCTATTTTAATTGGTACAATTACTTGTGTATCTGTTCCTTCATATCCTTTTATTTCTCCTCTTCCGTTTGTTGTCCATATTCCTTCTGCTTCTTCTACTGTCATATAATATGGGTTTTCATCTGTTGTTATATTGTTTACTCTTAATACTTCTCTTGCTATTTCTTCATTATCATAGGACTTAAGTATAAATTCATATGTTCCATTCTCTACTATTGAATAATAAATTGTTCTTGATTTTCCTGCTACACTTGCTGCTATTGGTATTTGTTCTACTCCATTTATTACTATATGTAGTGACATATTGTTGGTGTTTTTATTATATTCTATTCGATATTTTTCATTTATTGCATCTTGGTACCAATAATCTACCACTTGCTCTTCTGTCATTTTATTACCTTCATTTGGTGTTTCATAAGTACAAAAAGTATAATATAATTGTTCTTTTGTTGTTCCCCATTCAGCTTTCACCGTTTCATCTTGTAGGCATTCTTCTATATTTGTATATTCTGTTGTATACCAGTCATTTATATCATACACTATCATTTCATCAATACTTGTAAATTCTTCTCCAGAATATATCTCATCGATTAAATATTCAAGAACTATTTCATACCTCATTTCTTCCGTTATTTCTTTTTCTGCTCTAAATAATGCATATTCCTCTTCGTTCATTAATCTTGTTATATTAAGCGCTACATTTATTCCATAGTTTTTTCCGTTTTCTTCTATATTACTTGTTTCATATCCTAATGATATTAATAAATAGTTTGCTGGTATTTTTGTTTTTTCAAACACTTCTATATCTAAATCAGAATTCTTAATTATTATTACATATTTGTCATTTACTTCTATTATATTATCTCCATTTGTATCTGTTTCTTTTGCATCAAACTCTTCTAATAGTCTATCTCTATATGTTGGTATGTTTGCTATTATGCCACTATCTGTTTGTGCATCTGCTATTAGCACTACTTTTGCCATTTCTGCTTTTTCTCTTATTTGTGACATATTCATTCCTGATGCTGCTTGTTTTGCTACATCAAATAAGCCTCCATTTAATGCTACATTTACTGTTACTCCTACTAATATTAACATTACTATTATTGTTATTATTAGTGCAATTAATGTAATCCCTTTGTTTTTTCTTTCTTTTTTCATTTGTTTTTCATTCCTTTCGACATTTTATAAAAAAATACTATCATAAAGGAATTTTTTATTTAATATTTTTTATGTATATTTGTAATTAGAAAATTTAATCTATAAATTAAAAAGCATGATTTTATCTTTTGTCATTTTATGCCAAAAAGAACATGTTTTAAAATTTTGTTTTTATATTAACTTTGTATTACATTTTTTATTAATAATTCAATATATATTTTTATTATTATAATTATATTTCTAATATTTTCAATTAGTTTAAAATGAAAAATGAAGAGTGAATAATGAATAGTACAAATTTTTTCTAAATCTCTTCTTCGACTTTGCTCTGTACTATTTTTCACTCTTCACTCTTAATTCTTAATTATTTTTTAAAAAATTTGATCCCCACGTTAGCCGTAGTTAAAAGAATTTTTAAGGACCTGTTCTTACACAGGTGGGTGCCTACCTAAATATTCATGGGCTTCTTACTACTAATAAGTGTAAGCATGCACGCCATATTTACGAGAGTCAGCTCCCTTACTCCTCTTTGTTGGTTCTAAAAATTCCGTCCACACGCACTATGCAGGGAAAATTATTAACTTGTTTGTTGTATTTATATATTATCATATGCTTATTTTTAATGCAATGATACTATTTTTTTAAAATTTACATTACATTTTTTGTTTTTGTTTTTTACCTTTATTATACTCGCTTTTTTACACTTATTCTTGCAATTTTATCATTTGCAAATACTTTAATTTAATGCTATAATGAATTAAGATTTTGTTGTAAAAGCAAGGACATTTTTTGATAAATTCCTTGCTTTTTCTTTTTTATTGTATACAAAATTTTGACTAAAAAAAGATTAAAGGGGTGAAATTACTCTCACCCCCATTTTTAAGGATTATTTTTTCTTTCTATAAGATGGACAACACCTTGGATTACACCTTCCTTGATTTTTCTCTGGGCGCTCACAAGAAATGTAATTCTTACAAGTTGAAACCAAAGTCTTCTTTGTCTGTCTTTCTCTGTTTGTGTTTGTTCTTTGTTGCTTTTTCATAAAGTAACTCCTTAAAAATATTTAATAGTTTAACACTATTATATATATACTAACATAAATTCAGTAATTTTAAAAGTTTTTCTACATCTATTTAATTTTTTCCTTTATTTTTACTAATATGTTTAATGCATGTATTGGTGTTAGTTCATTTAGATTTATTTTATCTATTTCGTGTGCTAGTTCTGCTATTTTATAGTTAAACATATCAAGTTGTCCTGAAGCTATTTTCTTGTTTTCTTTTTCTTGATTTTTCTTTCCTAATATACTTTTTCTTTCTAGAGTTTTTAATATTTCATTTGACCTTTTTACTACATCTTGTGGAACACCTGCAAGCTTTGCTACATGCACACCATAACTTTCATCTGTACCTCCAGAAACTATCTTTCTTAAGAATATTACATCTTCACCTTTTTCTTTTACAGCTATTGAATAATTTCTTACCCCTTCAATCTGTTCTTCTAATTCTGTAAGTTCATGATAATGTGTAGCAAATAATGTTTTTGCTCCGCATCTTTCTTTGTTTGCAATGTATTCTACAACTGCCCATGCAATTGAAAGTCCATCATATGTAGATGTTCCTCTTCCTATTTCATCTAATATAACCAAACTATTACTTGTAGCTTCTCTTAAAATTTCAGCAACTTCCATCATTTCTACCATAAATGTACTTTGTCCCATTGCTAAATCATCTGATGCACCAACTCTTGTAAATATTTTATCTACTACTCCTATTTTTGCAGAAGTTGCTGGCACAAAGCTTCCAATCTGAGCCATTAATGTAATTAATGCAACTTGTCTCATATATGTAGATTTACCTGCCATGTTTGGACCTGTAATTATAGATAATCTATCACTTTGTTTATCTAGATATGTATCGTTATCTATAAATGTTCCTGATGGAATCATTTTTTCTATAACTGGATGTCTTCCACCTTTAATATCAATTATTCCACTATTATCTACATCTGGTTTTGCATAATTCAAATCTTCTGCAACAATTGCAAATGATGTAAGTACATCTAAACTAGAAACTATATTTGCAGCTTTTTGTAATCTTTCAATATTTACAGCAATTTTGTTTCTAATTTCTATAAATAATTTATATTCTAAATCTACTACTTTTGTTTCTGCTCCTAGAATTTTACTTTCTAACTCATTTAATTCTTCTGTTATATATCTCTCACAATTTGCAAGTGTTTGTTTTCTTATATATCTATCTGGTACTAAATTTAAATATGATTTTGTTACTTCAAAGAAATATCCAAATACTTTGTTAAATCCAACTTTTAAGTTTTTAATTCCTGTTTCTTCTTTTTCTTTAGCTTCTAATTCTATAAGCCAGGTTTTACCTTGAAGTGTTGCATTTTTAAGTTCATCTACTTCTTCATTATATCCAAGTTTTATTATTCCACCTTCTGTTATTGTAATTGGTGGTTCTTCTATTATTGCTTGTTCTATTAAATCATGTATATCCTTTAATTCATCTAAACTTAAGTATAAATTCTGTAGTAATTCAGATTTGCTACTTGCTAAAATATTTTTTAAATATGGTAATTGCTTTAAAGAGTTTTTAAGTGAAATCATATCTCTTGCATTTGTATTACCATAAGCAATTTTACCAACAAGTCTTTCTATGTCATAAATTCTTCTTAAAGAATCTATGATATCTCCTCTGAAAATCAGATTATCTTTTAATTCTTCAACTGCATTTAGTCTTTTATTTATATCAGCTACATCTATTAATGGCTCATTAATCCATTTTCTTAAAAGTCTTCCTCCCATTGATGTATATGTTTTATCAAGTACCCAAAGAAGTGTTCCTTTTTTTGATTTATCATTCATTTTTTCTGTTAGTTCTAGATTTCTTCTTGCTGTACAATTTAAAGACATATATTTTGTAATTGAATACATTTTTATCATATTTATATGTTCTAATTTTATTTTTTGAGTCTGATTTAAATAATCTAGTAATCCATTTATTGCTGGAACCTGCAAATCACTTTTGTCTATATTTTCTATTTCTTTTTCACTATCATCAATAAAAGTATAATCTTCAATTAAGGACTCTACGTCTGCTTTAAAAATCTCTTCATCAAAACAGTTTATATATGTTTTAAATCTTAATCTAATTTCATCTATTTCTTCTTTACAATTAAATAACATTTTATTTACTATTATTTCTGCTGGATTATATTTAGAAATTTCATCTAGAAGAAGTGCAAAATTATTATTTGCTTCTATTTTGCTTGCTAAGAATGTTCCTGTTGTAACATCACAAATAGCAATTCCAAAATATATACCTTTTTTATATATTGACATTATGAAATTATTTTTCTTTTCATCAAGCATATTTGCTTCAATCACTGTACCAGGTGTTACAACTCTAATAACATCTCTTTTTACCATTCCTTTTGTTTCTTTTGCATCTTCCAATTGTTCACATATTGCTACTTTATATCCTTTTTCTATTAATCTTGCAATATAACTTTCTGCTGCATGAAAAGGAACTCCACACATCGGAGCTCTTTCTTCTTGTCCACAGTCTCTTCCTGTTAAAGTTATTTCTAATTCTCTTGACGCTGTTTTTGCATCATCAAAAAACATTTCATAGAAATCACCTAATCTATAAAATATAATGCAATCTTGATATTGTTCTTTTATTTCTAAATAATGTCTCATCATTGGAGAAAATTCTGCCATATTTATCATTCCTTCTTTGTTATGTTTTGGAAATTCAGGACAGTCCCAAAAAGTCTCAGACAAGCTGCTACTTTTTAGGGACAGTCCCTAGAATTTCCCTTCAAATACCATCTATGTTGTGAAACAATTTTAATTTTAATAGTTTGCCCTATTAATTCTTTATTTCCTTCAAATATTACTACTTTATTAGTATCTGTTCTACCTGTTAGCATTTTTTCATTGTTTTTGCTATATCCTTCTACTAATATTTTTTGATTAGTTCCTACATATTTTTGATTGTTTTTCTCTATGTTTTCTTCATATAAATTTTTTAGTCTATCAAATCTTTTATGTTTTATTTCTTCTGGTATTTGATTTTCCATTCTATCTGCAACTGTTCCTACTCTTCTTGAATATATAAACATAAAAATTTGTTCAAAATTTACTTTCGATACTACATCTAAAGTATGTTCAAAATCTTCTTCTGTTTCCCCTGGGAAACCTACTATTATATCTGTAGAAAATGCTACATCTGGAATTTTTACTTTTATTCTATCTATTAAACTTAAATATTGTTCCTTTGTATATTTTCTATTCATTACTTTTAATACATCTGTACTTCCTGATTGAAGTGGAACATGTAATAATCTAGATATTTTTTTACTATCAGCAATTGCATCTATTACATCTTCTGTAAAATCTTTTGGATGTGGAGAAACAAATCTTATTATTTCTATTCCTTCTATTTTATCTACATCTCTTAAAAGATTCGCAAATTTATAGTTTTCGCCACCATTATATGAATTCACATTTTGTCCTAAAAGTGTTATTTCTTTATAGCCTTCTTTTGCAAGCTGTTTTATTTCAGCTAATATATCTTCAGGTTTTCTACTTCTTTCTCTTCCTCTAACATATGGAACTATACAATAGCTGCAAAAATTGTTACATCCATACATTATAGTAACAGATGCTCTTCTATTATCCCTTCTTTTTACTGGAAGCCCTTCATAAATTTCTCCATCTATATCTAAAATATCTTTTACTTTTTTTCTATTTATAATTACCCTATATAAATTTTCGGGAACTTTATGAAGTGTATGTGTTCCAAATATAACATCTACAAATGGATAGCTTTTTTTAATTTTCTCTGTTATATGTTCTTCTTGCATCATGCATCCACCAATTGCAATTATTATATTTCTGTTTTCTTTTATTTTCTTTAATTCCCCAAGTTTTCCAAAAACTTTTTCCTCAGCATTTTCTCTAACACAACATGTATTTATTAAATATAAATCAGCATCATTAAATCCATTTGATTCTTCATATCCCATTTGTTCTACCATTCCAACTAGCTTTTCAGAATCGTTTTCATTTAATTGACATCCCATTGTTAAAATATGATATTTCAAATTTTTATCTTTATTTATTTCATTCACTTTTTTTATAAATTCTTTTTGTTTTTCTACCTCTATTGTTTGCATTTAGTATTCCTCCAATATAGTGTTTATTTTATTATAAAATGACAAATTTATCAAGTAAATGACCTTTAAAAAAGAGTATAAATTCTAAATTTTATACTCTTTTCTATTTATTATTTTCATATCTATTTATTTAATCATAAATATTATCCTACTTTTTTATTGTATTCTAACTTCTCTCTAAATGATAATATTATTCTTTTTTCTAATCTAGAAACTTGTACTTGTGTAATTCCTAGTATTTTTGCAACCTCGGATTGTGTTTTTTCTTTATAATACCTAAGAATAATTATTTTTCTATCCCTTTCATTTAAATTTTCTATCAAATTATTTAAACACATTTTATTTATTAGTGTATTTATTTCATCAGTCCCATTAGAAATCTTGCTAACCTTTGTTTCTCCTTTTGATTCGCTTTCATTTATTTCTTCATCAATTGATTCTAAAGGTCTTTCTGAATCTAATGCCATTGCTATTTCTTCCTTTGAAATATTTAATATTTGTGAAACTTGGGATATACTAATTTCTTCACCTCTTTTACATAGGTATTCTCTTTGAATTTCTTTAATCTTGGTTGATAATTCTTTTAGGCTCCTACTTACTTTAATTGGGCCGATCATCTCTTAAAAATCTTTTTATTTCTCCCATTACATACGGCACAGCATATGTAGATATTCGTAATTCTAGACTTACATCAAAGCGCTTTATAGATTTTATAAATCCAATACATGCTATCTGATATAATTCTTCTGCATCATAACCTCTACCTAAAAATCTTTTAACTATACTCCATAATAGTCCAGAATTGTTCTCTATTATTTTCGACATTGCTTCTTCATCATTATTCTGCGCCTTAAGTATCTCTTCAGCTTTTATTTCATACATAAAGTAACTCCTTCTAAAGCTTTACTTCGTTCTCTTCTATTGCGTCATTTACTTTTACCATTTTTTTCATTGTTACTTTAGTACCTAATCCTAACACTGATTCAATTTCTACTTCATCCATAAAGCTTTCCATAATTGTAAATCCCATTCCGGATCTTTCCATACCAGGTTTCGAAGTATATAAAGGTTCCCTTGCCCTTTCTATATCTTCAATTCCTTTTCCATTATCTGAAATTTCTATCTCTATTGAATTTGCAAATAATTTACACACAATTTTTACAATTCCTTCGCCTTCTTCATATCCATGTATAATGGAATTAGTCACAGCTTCTGATACAGCTGTCTTTATATCGGCAAGTTCTTCAATACTTGGATCTAATTGTGCTGCAAATGCTGCTACAGTTATTCTTGCAAAGCTCTCATTATTTGATTTGCTTGAAAATTCTAATTTCATTTCGTTTTTATACACATTTCTCAATTCTTTTACCTCCTATATTATCTATTTCATCTATTGGAATTAATTTTAGTACTCCAGACATTTCGAAAACTTTTTTTATAGCTGGTTTTACATTTATCATACTTGTTTTTCCTCCAAACATTGATATTAATTTATATCTTCCTATAACCATACCAATTCCACTACTATCCATGAAATTAACATTATCAAAATCAAATATTACTTTTTTTGGTATATGTATTTGTATTTCATAATCTGCTCTTTTCTTTATTTTTTCACAAGAGTGATGATCTATTTCTTCTGTTATTTTTAAAATTAATATCTTGTCCTTTTTTATGTACTCAGTTTTCATTTGTATTCCTCCTCTATGTGTAGGGGACGATGCCCACATCGGCCCGTTTAATTTTTTATATTTTTTTCGGGTCGATGTGGGCATCGACCCCTACATCTATATATTCTGTTTTTGGAAATATTTTCCTTTGGTGAAATATGAGAAGTTTTAGCGAAAAAAAGATAGCACATTTTTGTGCTATCTTTTTTATAGTTTTTTTAATTATTTTAATTCTACTTTTTGATTATCTGTCATTATATATTCTGTTTTTGGAAATAGTCTTTTTTCTGCTGGTATAAATCCTCTTACTTGCAATCCTGGTAATATCCATGTATATGGACCAATGAATGCTCCCGGAAGTGATGCAACATTTGCTCCAAGTCTAGTGTTGTCTCCTATAATACTTCCGAAAAAATCAGAACCTGTATCTATTTTTTCTCCTTCAATTTTTATAGTAATATTCTTTTGGTCAAATCTTCTGTTTGCAACTATTGTTCCACTACCAATTCTAGTAGATTTTCCAAGAATCGAATCACCCACAAAAGCCAAACTTGCTACTTTACATTTATTTTGAAGTATTGCATGTTTTACTTCTGATGAATGTCCAACACATGCACCATCTCCTATAATAGTTCCAGGTCTTATTAGTGCTCCTGATTGTATCTCTACATTTTTTCCTATTAATACCGGCCCTTGTATTGTTACATTTGAATGTATTTTCGTTCCTTCATCTATGAAGTAGTTACCTGTTATTGAACAAAATTCTCCTATCTCAGTAGCTTTATTTATTTTCATCTCTTCATTACTCATAAATTTTTTTATATATTCATTTATATTTCTTAAAGCTTCCCATGGATATGTACAATCTTCAAATACTTCTTTAAAGGCAAAATTATCCATCTCTTTAAAATAATAGTCTAATTTTAATTCTTGCATTGTAATATATCTCTCCTTTAATTCAATTATTAGAATTCAAAGCAAAAATGGTATATTGTGCATTTTTTGAGAGAATAAAACCGGAGGCGTGCGTGTGCACGTTGAGGATTTTATTCTCGATAAAAAATGTGCAAGATGCCGTTTTTCATTTGAATTTATTTGTATTTCTCTAAAATCGTTCCTAAATCCCTTGAAAACTCTTTTAGCATTACTATTTTTATTCCCATATCTTTTCCTTTTATATAGTCATCCATTATTTGTTTTAATTGTCTTATATTTTTCATCTCTGGTTCAATTTCTTTTGTATATTTATCTGCTCTGTCTAAAAGTTTTTCCTTAATTGATACTATATCTTCATTGCTTGCACAAGATAGTCTTTGGAATGTTTGGTACGGATCGTAATATTTAAATATTGGAACATCCATACATTCTTTATCAAATCTTTCATAAAACATTTCCATTTTCATAGGTATACATTTAAAAATACTATCAGCTTTTTCTGCATACATCTTATCTTTTAAAGCTCTATTTATCATATAGAAATGATCTAACACTTCATTTATTTCTTGTGTTTTTTCTCCTATTATTATTTGTTCAATTTCTTTATCTGCGTTTTCGCAATATTCAGATGTTAATGCAGCCACATTCATTCCATTAAAGAAAATTGATCTTATTGATTTTATATCATATTCAATTAAGCCTTTTTTTATGAAATATGTGAAGTATATAAAAATTTTAACAGTATCTAAAAGTTTAACTTTTCCATTTTTAACATCTTCTAAAACTTCTTCTATTACATCTGGAAATTGATCATCAGATATTTTCCAATATTCTTCTGTAAGCAATCTCTTATATCCAGGAAGTTTTTCTGTATCTATAGTATTTATTATAACTTCCATATTACTTTTAAAAGTTTTCATATCAAAAATTCTAGTTCTTACATAAATTTCTATAAATTTAAAGAATCTGTATTCTACTTTAAAATTATAATAATAATTATTATCAAATTCTTTTATATAGAATTGTCTGTTATCTAATAATACTCTTGAAGATACAAGAATTGATTTATATTCTTCGTTATCTGCTATATTTACAAATTTATCTTTTGTTATTTTTCCTGCTTTTATTTCAAAAGATATTGCTATTGTAAAAATAAGCATTGTTTGTAATATTCTATAATTTGTATTTGGATAATATTTATTTACCATTTCATATACTTTTTTAAAGTCATTTAAAGCATGTTTTAATATTCTTAAGTTCCTTGTTCCACTTTTATTAAATGTAGATATGATATAATTTGTATTTTCTCTTAAAAACCTAATTAAATCTGGATTACTTTCATATCTCATTAAAATTCCATTTATAATATAATTAAACTCTGGAACATATTCAAAAGTTTCACCTATTAACTTCTCTTTTATTCTTTCATAATCATTTGCTTTATCAAATACATACTCAATCTTATCTTGTATCTTTTCAACCATTGGTTTATCTGTTTTAGACAAATCTCCCTCTTTATCCAAAAGGTATGTTGCTATAAATGTTTTCATTTCCAAATTTGTACTTTTTAATTTTGTTGCTAATTCTTTTTCGTTACATATTATAATTGTTTTTATATGATCATGTTCAACGAAATTATTTATATATCCTAGAATATCTATAACATCAACATTTGCTCTCTCTAAATCATCAAAACATAAAACTTTGTCATCTGTAGAGAAGAACTTACTATAATCTACTTTATCTCCATTTTGTGTTACGCCAAAAAGGTTAGCCATATCAAGACCTGTTTTTGCATATTCTGGTATTGATTGTTGTCCTGTTGTACTCATATACTTTCTCATATTTTTATCCATAAGTTGAGTAGTCTCTATAAATATTTTTTTGCTTATATCTTCTAAATTAGAAATTCCATATAGAGACATATATATAGTTGTATAACTTTTTCCATTTAATTGTAGTGAATCAATTTTATTTCTTATTTTATTATTCCAGAAATATGTTTTTCCACTTCCCCATTCTCCATTTATCATTATTGCATAATCTGTATAATCTGCTCTAACATAATCTAATATACTTTCTACTAAATCTTCCATGGCTCCTCCCTTAATCTTTTGCAATAGCTAATACTCCAATCCTTTTAGCTCCTGCTTTTTTCAATTCTTTAGCACATTCATTTACTGTGTTTCCAGTTGTATAAATATCATCTATTATCAATACATTTTTACTAATTATTTTTTCTTTGTTAATTATTTTATATGCACCTTGAATATTTGTTTTTCTTTCATTTTTGCCTAATTTACTTTGTTCAATGGTGTCTTTTTGCTTTATTAAACAATTACATTCGTTTTTTAAAACTTTATATTTTGTTATTTCTTTAGCAATTAAATAACTTTGATTATATCCTCTTTGTATTTTTCTTTTTTTGCTAATTGGAACTGGAATTATTATATCATATTTTTTTAAAAAGCCACATATTTTTTCATTTTTTAATATAATTTTTGAAAATGTTTTATATAAATATGCTTTATTTTGAAATTTATATTTTATAAGTGTATCTCTTATAATGTTTTCATATTTAAATATACATAGTAATTCATCATAATATGTATTTTTACTTTGTCTTATTGAATTAATTTCATATTCTTTTATTTTAATCTTACATTTTTTACATAAACTTTCCTTACAAATTTGATTGCAAAAACCACAAACTGGTGGATATATTAGATTTAAAATGTTGTCAATTATTTTCATTCGAGTTCCTTTCGGTAAATTGTAATTTCTAAGAGGAAATTGATTTTGCTAACCGTAGGGGTCGCACTCTTGGGCGACCCGCAAAAAAACAAATAAATTTCGGGGCGCCGAGGACTGCGCCCCCTACAAACCAAAAATCAATTCAATCACGCAAACAACAATTTATTTAATATTATTTTAATTTTGGAGATATTTTTCTAAAATTTAAAACACATAGAATTTAAATTTGTATTTATTTTAGCATATTTAAATATAGTGTCAATTATTTTTGCAAAAACTCTTGTAATATTTTTTAATTTATGCTAAACTATTAGTTAGTCAGTTTATGCAAGATATAGGAGGTGCTAAGCAATATGGCAAAATGCGAAATTTGTGAAAAAACATTAAATTACGGAAATAAACTTAGTATAACACGTTCACACATAAGTAAAAGAACTTCAAGAACATGGAAACCAAATTTAAGAACAGTAAAAACAATAGTTGATGGTCAACCAAAAAAAATCAAAGTTTGTGCTAAATGCTTACGTTCTGGTAAAGTAACAAAAGCTTAGTTCATTATTTAAAATATATAAGTTTAATAAAAAAAATAGGCTTCAACCTATTTTTTTTGTTTTGTTTGTAATATAATTGATATTAAAGTTATAGTAAAATAATTTATGTATTATACATTACTTTACACCAAATATTAATTTTACTATTCCTTTTAAAAATTTAGGAACTTTTTTTACTACTATAGTCATTTGCAACCCTCTCCTTTATTTTTTTAATAGAAAAACTATAAATATTTTGTGCGGAATGTGGGCAAAATTTTTGTTAAAAACTTTTATTTTTTAACAAGAAAGCCAGGCTATTCCTACTATTACTATTGAAATTCCAGTTATAAATAACCAGCCTGAAAACGGAAGTAATATTACAAGTAATACTCCGAATTCCAAATCCAATTAAACATACTGCTAATGTTTTCTTAAATAGATTTAACATAGACCTCCTCCCACATCTGTTTCTTACTTTTTATTATAATATATTATTTTTTATGTAAAAGGGTGATAGTTTTGAATAATAATTGTAATCATAAAACAGCAACAGAAAATGTTGTTGAAATAATTAAAATGTTAAAAAAAGCGTATCCAGATGCAAAATGTAGTCTAGATTTCAATTCACCGTTTGAACTTGGAATCGCTGTTATGTTATCTGCTCAATGCACAGATGAAAGAGTTAATAAAACTACTCCTTACATCTTTCAAAAATATAATACTCCTCAAGATTTTATAGATATGGATATTAAAGTTTTAGAAGATTTAATTCATCCTTGTGGTTTCTATAAATCAAAAGCTAAAAATATTAAAGAATATTCTAAAAAAATACTAGAAGAATTCAATGGGTTTTTGCCCAATGATATGGACAAATTACTTACCCTTGCAGGTATAGGTAGAAAAAGCGCAAATGTAATAATGCTAGAAGCATTTGACAACCCTATTGGCATTGCAGTAGATACTCATGCAAGAAGAATTTCTAATAGGTTAGGACTTTCTTCTGAATCCGATCCTACTAAAATTGAGCAAGATTTACTAAAAATTATTCCAAAAGAATATTATAAAGATGTCAATCATTTACTTGTATGGCATGGTAGAAAAACATGTACTGCTAGAAAACCAAAATGTGGTATGTGTCCGGTAGCACAGTATTGTAAATATTTAAAAGAAAATATTTAGAAAAATTATAATTTAGATAATTTAATTTCAATTTTTAATTGACAATTATTTTGATTTAAAATATATTAATGTTAAATATTAAAGGGGGTCTCTTATGAAAACAAAATTTAAATTTTTAATTATTTTACTATTTTTAGTAATCCTATCTTATACTCCTTTTTGCTTTGCAACAAGTTCTGATGATATTATGCTAATATCAACAAACGACTCTGAATCAATAACAAGTCAACCAAAGGAAAATACTCGTTCAGATTTGTATATTACTGACAATGAATATAAAATAAATAATATTGTTGAAGGTAATGTATTTGCTTCTGTGGATACTCTTGATATTGTTCCCCAAAGCAATGGTGGAATTATAACAGGAAATGTGTTTGCTACAGCAAATTCTGTAAATATAAAATCAGATATAACATATTCTGAAAACGAAAAAGATGAATTGGGTAATCCAACTATATCTGTAAATAATATTACTTCAATTTATGGAAATGTATTTATAATGGCTGATAAATTTGTATTAGAACCTGGTTCAGAAATAAATGGTGATTTATATGTATGTGCAAATAAAATTGTATTAGGGCAAAATTCTATTGTATATGGTAATATTTTTGCTATAGGTAATGATATGGATTTAAACTGTCAAGTTGGTGGAGATTTATATGCAAATACTAAAAACTTTGATATGAAATATTATGGATTTATACGTAGAGATTTACACTTAAATAGCCAGAACGCCAGCATAAATGGTTACGTTTATAGAAACTCTTTTATTTCCTCAGATAATATAATATTGGATGATAAATTTATAAATGAAGAAAATTTCAATGTAGAGAATGCAAATAAATTGACATTCTCTGGAGAAGTTAAAGGAAATGCTAGTATTAATTGTAAAGAAATTACATTTGATACTAACAAATCTAATTGCATTATTAAAGGAAATTTAAACTATTCTTCTAAAGAACGATTAAATTTAGAAGATGGTGTTGTATTAAAAGAAATTAATTACAGTGAATATAAATCTTTTAAAACAAATAATATATTATCAAACATATGGAATTATATATTAAATCTACTTACATCACTTGCTTGTTCTTACGTAATTTATTTACTACTTTCTAAAGTTACACCTAATTTTGCTGATAAACTTGCTGATTTAACATGGATTTCATTATTAAAAGCTTTAGGAATTGGTTTGGGATTTTTAATCTTGATCCCAATACTTTCAATACTTTTACTTATTTCAAATGTTGGAAGCATTTTAGGGTTAATTGTATTATTAATCTATATAATATTAGTAATAATAGCCAAACCAATATTTATAATATCAATAGCTACATTTGCTAAAAATAGAATATCTGATAAATTAAATATTTATTTATATATATTAGGAATAACCTTAATATTATCATTAATATATTTAATTCCTTATTTAGGATTTGCAATATCAATGCTAGCTACTTTAATTGGACTTGGAATCGTGGCTAAAAATTTGATACCAATTAAGAAGTAAATAACAAATATTTGTAGGGTCGACTAAAGTCGACCCTTTTATTATCATTATATTATTAATTTGAATCAAATAAACAATTCTAGGGATTATCCCTAGAACTGTTTATCTCAATTCATTAATTGCTTGTTTAAAATCTTTTGCAGATATTATTGCGCTTCCTGCAACTGCTATATCCACTCCCGCTTCTTTTACCATTTCTATTGTATCTTTGTTTACTCCACCATCTACTTCTATATATGTATCTAAATTGCTATCTTCTAAATATTTTTTTAGTTCTTTAGTTTTTTCCAAACACTCTGGTATAAGTTTTTGACCACCCTTTCCAGGTTCTACTGTCATTATTAACACCATATGAAGCATTGGTAAAAATTTTTTAATTTTTTCTAAATCAGTTGCTGGTTTTATTGATATTGCTGGTTTTATACCGTTTTCTTTAATATAATTAATATATTTTATTACTTCTTCATCATCCTTGCAAGATTCGTAATGAAATGTAATTATACTTGGATTTAAAGGTATATATCTATCAATATTTCCTTTAACATCTTCAACCATAAAATGTACATCTAATGGTAAATTTGAAATTTGTTTTATTGTATTTGCATATTCATACATCATTTTTTCTGTATTCTTTTCTACAAATTTTCCATCCATTATATCTATATGGTAATAATCTGTTCCTGCTACTTCTAAATCATAAAATACTTTTGTTGCATTTTCTTCTTCAACTGTTAATATTGATGTTGATATTTCTAACATTTTGGTTCTCCTTTTACTATTAAATTTTATTTATGTTTTGTAGGAGTCGCCGAGGATGGCGACTCCTACATATTATTTTATTGTTATTGATGATTGCGTATTAAAATTAAGCGACTCTGTTGCTTTCCAAATCTCATTAATATATACTTTTACTTCTTTTGTTCCCTTATCTTTCTTTTTGGTTTCTATATTAGTTGCAGTTGGTGATATTGTCTCATCATATATAGTATCACTTCCAACAATTATTTTTAATCTAACATCTTTTGGAATTGTTTTTTCTTCATCTTCATATTCAATTGCACCATTTAATAGTGATGATACATTAACATTTATAGTTGCCTCTTTTACTTCATCAAACTCATTTACTGTTATTGTTATTTCTGTATCTTTATCAACCATACTTGTTGCAGATATAGATTGACTTACAACTACCCCATTCGGTTTACTTGAATCAGATATTTTATCTGTACTTTTCCATTTTAGTTTTGCATTTGAAATTGCTGTTTTCGCTTCGCTTTCAGTTTTTCCAGATAAATCTGGTACTTCTACCTGTTCTATTCCCATACTTACATAAATTATAATTTTTGTTCCTGCTGGAATTTCTGTATCTTGTGCAATCTCTTTTTCATCTGCTGTAGTTTGTTTTGTTACATAATCTTTTTCTATGTTATCACTATACTCTTCTTTTACTTCTGATTCTAATTTTGCATCTCTTAAAGCATTTATCGCTTCATCTCTTTTTAATCCAACTACTTTAGGCATTTTTACAATTTCTTGCCCTTTACTTATAATAACTTTTACTGTTGAACCTTCTTTAATATTATAATTTTCTTGATATGGAGGCTCTTGTGAAATTATCTGTCCTAACGGTATTTCTGGATCATATTTTTCTTCTTGAACTTCCAATTTAATTTTTAATTCATCAGCTTTTGCTTGTGCTTGTTCCAAGCTTAAATTTGTTAAATTTGGAAGTACAACTTCTTTTGCTTTTCCTAAACTTAATGCAAGATATGTTCCTCCCATCGCAATAGCAAATACTAATATACATGAAAGTATTATTGCAAAAACTTTTACTACTGGGTGTTCTTCAAAAAATTTAGTTATCTTTGCAAATTTTCCTTCTTTTTTATTTTCTTTTTTCTCTTCCTTATTTTCTTTTTTTGTATAATCCAATGATATTCTTTGTGTTCTAAAATCTCTGTTTTCACCTTCAAATACGAATTCACCACTAGGATTTTTTAATGACTTTTCTAAATCCCTAATCATTTCTGTTGCATTTGTATATCTTTCTCCTGGATCCTTTTGCATAGCTTTTACTATTATATCATTTACGCTCTTTGGAAGATTTGGTTTTAACGTTATTGGAGGCACTGGTTCTTCTTGCATGTGTTTTAATGCAACAGATACTGGTGTATCACTATCAAATGGTACTTTTCCTGTTAACATTTCATACAATACTACTCCTAAAGAATAAATATCAGATTTAGCATCTGTATGTCCTCCTCTTGCGTGCTCAGGTGAAAAATAATGTACAGAACCCATCGTTGTTCCAAAAGCTGTTATTGTAGAATTAGAAACTGCTTTTGCTATTCCAAAGTCTGTTACCTTTGCAATACCTTCTTCTGTTATTATAATATTGTGTGGTTTTATATCTCTATGTACTATATTATTTCTATGAGCAGTCTCTAGTGCTGATGCAATTTGCATTGCAACTTTTACAGACCATTTCCATCCTAAAGCTCCATCTTCTACTATTATATCTTTTAATGTTTTACCTTTTACTAATTCCATTACAATAAAATATAAATTATCTTCTTTACCTACATCATAAACAGAAACTATATTTGGATCAGTAATACTTGCTGCAGCTTGTGCTTCTATATTAAATCTCTTTACAAATTCTTCATCTGTAGTAAATTCATCTCTTAAAATTTTTACAGCTACACATCTATTTAACACTAAATCTTTTGCTTTATATACTGTAGCCATTCCTCCGATTACCTACTTGTTCTATTATTTGGTATCTGCCTCCGACTATTTTATTTTCTAAATTCATATAGCCCCTCTCCTATCTTTATTATAGATTTATAATATGTTTCTCATTAGTAAATAAATTTACTCTTCTTCTTTTTCAACTACTATTACACTAATATTATCATATCCGCCAAGTTCATTTGCTTTTTGAACTAATCTATCACAACATGTTTCTATATCATTTCTAATTATATTATATATTTCTTCTTCTTTTAACATATTTGTAAGTCCATCAGAACACATAAGTATTATATCACCCGGTAAAAAACCTTTTGCAGTAATATCTGGTTCAATATTATCTGCACAACCTAAAGCTTTCATAAGCATATTCTTTCTAGGATGATAAAAAGCTTCTTCTCTAGTTATTGTTCCGTCCTTTACTAATGTTTCTACATAACTATGATCTGTTGTTATTCTTCTAATTATATTTTTTCTTATTCTATATATTCTACTATCCCCTATATGTCCAATATATACTTTATTACCATACATTATGCAAATTTCAAGTGTTGTACCCATTTGTTCTAACTCTTCATTTGTTTTAGCTTTTTCACAAATAACTTCATTAGCATATTCCATTGCTTTTTTTATTAAATCTTGTATGTTTTCTACAGTTGGATCTATATATTTAAATTTTTCTTCAATATAAAGTTTTGCTGCACTAGTAGCTAAACTACTTGCAATTTCTCCTCCTTTATATCCTCCCATTCCATCTGCTAAAATACATAATCTCATACCATTGTTGTTTTCTTTTGAAACATAGTAGAAATCTTGATTCATTTCTCTTGCTTTACCCGTATCGGTCTTTGCATAGGCTCGCATTTTTCCACCTCTTTTTTTCTAAGTTGTCCACATGCTGCATCTATATCTGATCCTAGTTCTCTTCTAATTGTAGCAACTATTCCTTTTTCATTTAGATAATCTCTAAATTTTATTATATTTTCATTTGTACTTTTAGAATACTTTCCATTTTCAATTTTGTTTATTGGTATTAAATTAACATGGCAAAGCATTCCTTTTAATAGTTTTACAAGTTCTTTTGCATCATTTAAATTATCGTTATTTTCTTTTGCTAATGCATATTCAAATGATATTCTTTTATTTGTTTTTTCAATATAATATTTACAAGCTTTTATTAATTCTTCTATATTATATACATTATTTACTGGCATCATTTCACTTCGTTTTTCGTTATTAGCACTATGAAGAGATATTGATAAAGTACATTGCATATTTTCGTCTGCCAATTTATATATTTTGGGAACTAATCCACTTGTTGAAATGCTAATGTGTCTTGCTCCCATATTTATACCTTTTTGATTATTCAAAATTTTAATAGCATTCATTACATTGTCGTAATTATCTAATGGTTCTCCAATTCCCATAAACACAAGGTTTGATATTTTTATATTTTCATCTCTTTGAATTGCAAGTAATTGTTCTACAATTTCACCAGACGTTAAATTTCTTGAAAATTTTACTCCTGTAGATGCACAGAATTTACATCCCATTTTGCACCCTATTTGTGTAGATACACATATTGTATATCCATGTTTATATTCCATAAGTACAGATTCAATTGCATTACCATCTAAAACATCAAATAAATATTTTTTTGTTCCATCTTTTGATTCTTGTTTTTGTATTATATTAAATATATGTAAGTCAAAATTTTCTTTTAATTTATTTCTTAAATCAAGAGATAAATTAGTCATATCATCAAAGCTTGTTACATTGTCTTGCATTATCCATTTAAATATTTGCTCTGCTCTATATGGTTTTTCTCCTAATTCTACTATTAATTCTTTTAATTCATCTAGATTATAATCTTTTATATTCTTCTTCAAAAATATCTTCCTTTATCTACATTTTAACGACTACATTGTATCATAACGGTTTTTATATTACAAGATTCAGACTGTAAAATTTAAGACTTTTACAATAACAACACAAATCGCATCTCTTTAATAAAGAAATGCGATTTGCTTTAGGGGTTTATTTGAGTTTAAGTTAAGTCAACTCTAGAATATTCATCAAACCTGCTTCTACAACGTGAAAAACTGTTTACGTAAATTTTCTGAAATTCATTGTCTTGCATAGTTTTAACTGTATGTAGTCGCATTGTTTCTTTAAAGGTTTCTATCCCTTTCATCTGTTTAGCACGAGCAACAGAAGTATCTGGCGAATCTACTAAATCATTGCACAAATATCCATCAAGAAGTCTTCTTTCCATTTCTACAGCTATCGTGTTCATTTTTGCTAACCCCTTTATTTTTTTGGCATTTCTACTAAACATTTGTTTACTATGCTGACCTCGAACATTTCTGTTCCATAGTTTTAGAAAATGTAGATATTACATAAAATGCCTATATATATTATATTAAATTTTGCCGTCAAAGTCAATTATTAGAAGGTTTTCGTTAATTTATAAAAAAAGTTTTATGTTTTAAAAATACTTGTCCATTTCCCAGTTAATAATATTGTTCTGTATATAATTCTTTATTTCATAATATTCTTTTTCATTTCTTATTATATGTTCATAATAATTTCGTTGCCAAATCGGATAACCTATTTCTTTTGAAACAATTGATTTATATGCATTAATTATTTTTGGTATTGTAGGGGTCGCAGTCTTCGGCGACCCGTTTGATAATGTAATTATTAAATGTATATGGTTTGGCATTATTACATATTCATCTATAAATATATCATCAAATATTTTATTACAATTATTAATATGTTTACTTACAATTTTCCCTTCATTTGTTAACTCTATTTGTTTTGTTATATTCTCTCTCGGGTCGCCCAGGAGTGCGACCCCTACAGCTTTTATTTGGCCTAATATCTCTTTTCTATTTTTTGTGCATATTGTTATAAAATAATATCCTTCCAAAGAATAATCATAATACTTTAATCTTATGTTTTTTCTTTGTGGTAATTTATTATTCAATTAATTTTTTCACCTCCATTTAAATATTTGTTTGCTTTATTGGATTTTTGGAAAGAAATTTCCATGAATTTTTGATTCTAAATTTTTAAGAATTAAAATTTATATTGTTATTATATATTAATGAGTTTTATTTTTTCAACAATAAATCATCGTATGTTTTCGACAATTTATTAGCTATTCGTGTAGTAATTAGGAATATTTGTGTAATTTCATCGATTTGATTAAAATCTTTAGGTTTTAATCAAAAATTTAAAAGCGAAAATATTTAATTTTTGCAAATTATGGCTCGCCTAGAGCCTTTAATTTCAAAAATTAACATTTTCGCGTGTAAAAAATAGTATATTTTTAATATTTGTATTTTTAATTTTAGCAAAGCCTTTGAAGTGCGGGTCGCCGAGGACGTCGACCCCTACAATTTTCAACATAAATTTATACATACAAATTACATTTTGTATAATTAAGATAAAAAAATAAAGCGAACTAAATTGTTCGCATTATTTTTATGTATTAAACTAATTTTAATATAACTTCTTCAGCGCTATCTCCTCTTCTTGGACCTTTTTTGATAATTTGTGTGTATCCACCAACTCTATCTTTATATTGGTCTGCTATTTCTCCGAAAAGTTTTGCTGGTAAGTCTATATTGTTTCCATCAGAATCTTTAACTTTGTTTAATTTTGTCATTATTTTTCTTCTAGCATTTAATCTTGATGGCATATCTTTTTGTCTTTTTTCTGTAGTTTCAACTTTAACTACTCTTAAATATTCTTTACCATTTTTGCTTGTTACTTTTTCTGTTTCTTTGTTACCTTTACTATCAAGTTTTGCTTTAACTACTTTTACTTCAACTTCTTCGAAGTTATCTTTTTCTTTTATTGCTAAAGCTATTATACTATCAACTATTGATTTAACTTCTTTAGCTCTAGCTTCTGTAGTTTCTATTTTACCATGCATTATTAAATCTGTAGCTTGGTTTTTTAGTATCGCTAATCTTTGATCAGTTGGTCTACCAAGTTTTCTATTTCTAGCCAATGTTTTCACCCTCCTTATTCTTCTTCATGAATAAAATCTAGTCCCAATGAATGTAATTTATTAGTTACTTCATCTAATGATTTTTTACCTAAGTTTCTTACTTTCATCATATCAGCTTCTGTTTTATTAGCTAAATCTTCAACTGTAGCGATTCCTGCTCTTTTTAAACAGTTATATGATCTTACTGATAATTCTAATTCTTCTATAGGCATTTCTAGAACTTTTTCTTTTTTAGATTCTTCTTTTTCTACCATAACTTGAGTATTTTTAGCTGTTTCTGATAAATCAACAAATAATTCTAAATGTCCTGTCATAACTTTTGCAGCTAAGCTTAAAGCTTCATATGCTTTTAAACTTCCATCTGTCCAAACTTCAATTGTTAATTTATCATAATCAACAGTTTGACCTACTCTAGTATTTTCAACTGAATAATTTACTTTTTTAACTGGTGTAAATATTGAGTCTATTGGAAGAACATCTATTGCTTGATTTGCTTCTTTATTTTTTTCTGCAACATTATATCCTCTTCCTCTATCTGCAGTCATTTCCATTTTTAAATGTCCACCTTCTGCTACTGTTGCAATATGTAAATCTGGATTAAGTACTTCAACAGTTGAATCAGTAATTATATCACCTGCTGTAACTTCTCCTTCTTTATTAAAATCAATTCTAAGAACTTTTTGTTCATTATCATGTGATTTTAATCTTACACTTTTCAAATTAACAATTATTTCAGGCACATCTTCTACTACTCCTGGTATTGTAGAAAATTCATGTACTACTCCGTCAATTTTTACACTTGTTATTGCTGTTCCTGGTAATGATGATAATAAAATTCTTCTTAAAGAATTTCCTATTGTCATTCCATATCCACGTTCTAGTGGTTCACAAACAAATTTTGCATAATTTTCTTCTTCATTTGATGCTAGACATTCTATATTTGGTTTTTCAAATTCGATCATTTATTTTTTAACCTCCTATTTTAAGAAGTTTTACTTCTCATTTCTATTTAGAATATAACTCAACGATTAAGTGCTCTTCAACTGGTAAATCTACATCTTCTCTTGATGCAAGTCTTACTACTTTTGCTTCTAATTTTTCGTTGTTTTTCTCTAGCCATTCTGGAATTGGTTTTGCAGCATTTACTTCTGCATTTTCTTTTATTATTTTGCTATCTTTTTTAATTTCTCTAACTGATATTACATCACCTGGTTTAACTAAATAAGATGGTATATCTGTTTTTACTCCATTAACATCGAAATGACCATGGTTTACAAGTTGTCTTGCTTGAGCTCTAGATACTCCAAATCCTGCTCTATATACTACGTTATCTAATCTGCTTTCTAATATTTGTAGTAAGTTTTCACCTGTAATACCTTTTTTGTTTTCTGCCATTTCAAAATATTTTCTAAATTGTTTTTCTCCTACTCCGTAGAAAGATTTTGTTTTTTGTTTTTCTCTTAATTGTGTACCGTATTCAGAAAGTTTTTTTCTTCCTTGTCCATGTTCTCCAGGTGCATAGTTTCTTCTTGTTACACTACATTTATCTGAATAACATCTTGAACCTTTAAGGAATAATTTTTGTCCTTCTCTACGGCATATACGACATTGTTCGTCTTTATATCTTGACATTTATTATTCTCCTTTCTTCATGAATATATTATATCATTTATTTTGCTTTTTATACTCTTCTTCTTTTTGGTGGTCTACATCCATTGTGTGGTATTGGTGTTACATCTTTAATCATGCTTATTTCTAGACCTGCTGTTTGAAGTGATCTTATTGCAGCTTCTCTACCAGAACCTGGTCCTTTAACATAAACTTCTACTGATTTCAATCCATGCTCCATTCCTGCTTTTGCAGCTGTAAGTGCTGCTTCTCCTGCTGCGAATGGTGTGCTTTTTCTTGAACCTTTGAATCCTAATTCTCCAGCGCTTGCCCAAGCTATAGCATTTCCTTTTTCATCAGTTATTGTAACTATTGTATTATTAAAACTAGAATGAATATGAGCTGCTCCTTTTTCAATGTTTTTTCTATCTCTTCTTCTAGTAACTTTTTTTGTTGCTACTTTAGCCATTTATCTTATCTCCTTTCGCTTAAGATATCTTCTATTTCTTTTTGCTTACTAATTTTCTAGGTCCTTTTCTTGTACGAGCATTAGTTTTTGTTCTTTGTCCTCTTACAGGTAAACTTCTTCTATGTCTAATTCCTCTAAAGCATCCTATTTCAGTAAGTCTTTTAATGTTTAATGCAACTTCTCTTCTTAAGTCACCTTCAACTTTATAATCTTCCATTGCATTTCTTATTGCTTGTACTTGATCGTCTGTTAAATCTTTTACTCTAGTATCTGGATCAACTTTAGCTTCTGCTAATATTTTATTAGAACTTGTTCTACCTATTCCATAGATATATGTTAGTCCTATTTCAACCCTTTTCTCTTTAGGTAAATCTACTCCTGCTATACGAGCCATAATTTTCTTTCACCTCTTTAATTATATTTTTTATTTTGAATTGCCCTTGCTGCTAGTTTAACTAGTAAAATTTGAAATGTAGTTAAACTTTGGATTGTTTATTTTTTGAAAACTTTTTTAATTTTCAATATATAATAAATAAAAATAGATATTCTTGAAAATCAACTTTCAAGACAGCCGCACTATTTTTATGTATTAGCTAATTAATATGAAAATTAACCTAAATACTATTGTACTTAAGCTAATTATCCTTGTCTTTGTTTATGTTTTGGGTTTTCACATATTACCCTAGTAATACCTCTTCTTTTAATTACTTTACATTTTTCACATATTTTTTTTACTGATGGTCTTACTTTCATTATTTTCACCTCATTGTTTTATTTTTTTACTTAGCTCTCCAAGTAATCCTTCCCCTAGTTAGGTCATATGGAGAAAGTTCAAGTTTTACTTTGTCACCTGGTAGAATTTTTATATAATTCATTCTAAGTTTTCCAGAAATATGTGCTAAAACTTGATGTCCGTTTTCAAGTTCAACTTTGAAATTTGTATTAGGTAATGCTTCTAATACTGTTCCTTCAACTTCTATAACATCTTCCTTAGCCAATTTTTCATCCTCCTATTAATATAATTTTAATAGTTTTATTTTTGTCTCCAAAAATAACTAATTTATTATACCTTATTTTTATAGCATTGTCAATATTTCTGGCTCATTTTCTGTGATTAAAATTGTATTTTCATAATGAGCAGCTAAACTTCCATCTTCTGTTATAATTGTCCAGCCATCATCTAATTCTAAAATATCTGATTTTCCCATGATTACCATTGGTTCAATTGCTAGTGTCATGCCTGGTTCAAGTCTTATTCCTCTTCCTGGTTTTCCATAGTTTGGAATTCCTGGATCTTCGTGCATCTGTGCACCTATTCCATGTCCTTGAAATTCTTTTACAACAGAATATCCATTTTTTTCTACAAAACTACCAATTGCATGAGAAATATCACCTAATCTGTTTCCTTTTTTAGCAAATTTTATTCCTTCGAAAAAAGCTTGTTTTGTTACATCTATTAATCTCTTTGTACTTTCAGAAACATTTCCTACTACATAAGTCCTTGCACAATCGCCATGATATCCATTTTTATATGCAACCAAATCAATACTTATTATATCTCCCTCTTTTAAAATTGTTTTTTTAGAAGGGATACCATGAATAACTTCATCATTTACAGAAGCACATATTGATCCTGGAAAATCAGGTACTCCTTTAACTCCACTTGGATACCCTTTTTCAGCAGGAATCCCACCATTTGCTCTTATTACAGTTTCTGCAATTCTATCTAGTTCAAATGTTGAAACACCTGGTCTTATTGCTTTTTCTATTTCAGTTTGAGCAAGACAGGCAATCCTTCCTGCTTCTCTCATTAATTCAATTTCTCTTTTCGATTTAATTGTAACCATTATAATTATTCCTTTTAATATGATTTGTAGGGGTCGCCGCCCTCGGCGACCCACATATTTTTTTCGGGTCGCCGAGGGCG
>JAZSDU010000002.1:0-40843 GCA_045531335.1 Clostridia bacterium | reverse complement strand
ATTGTTTTTTTTGTATAGTATTATATAATCTTATTTTTAAATTATACTTTTTATTTTCATTTACAACTATTATCCATAAGTATATTAATATAAATAAAATAGCAAGATTTTTAAAATATAGAATTCCTATACTTGATATTGCAGTTAAAAAAACTATTAGTATGTTAGAGATTTTATTTATTATTTTATCTGATTCTATTTTCTTATGTTTCAATCTAATTATGCCTCTTAAAATCCTTCCCCCATCCAATGGATATATGGGAATTAGATTAAATACTGCAATTAAAATATTGGAATATATTATAATTTCTTTTATTTCAGTATTTATATGTAAAAATGCTGTTATAATACAAATAATTAAATTGATTAATGGACCACCTATAGCAATAAGAATTTTTTTCTTTTCTATTAACTTTCTATAACCATAAGTTTCAAATGTAACACTTATACCAAAAGGCATAAAGCTTAGTGATTTAGGTTTTAGTTTTAAAAACAATCCTGCCATCATATGTCCCAATTCATGTATAAACGCAAATAGCATTATACATGCATATATTTCTATTTGATGTGTTAATGCAAATATAATTATAAATAAAAATATTTGCAGATTTACTTTTATTTGCATTATTATCACTCCTATTTTACATGTATATTAAAATTGCAAAACTAAATCTGGATTTACATATCTATTATTCTTTCTTATTTCAAAATGCAAATGTGGTCCTGTTGAATTTCCGGTAGACCCTACCTCTCCAATATCTTGCCCCTGAATTACTTTATCACCTTCTTTTACATATATTGCTTTACAGTGCGCATATACAGTCATCACATCATCACTCACAATTTTAAAATGATTCCCTAAATCTCCTTTACTTGATACTTCTTGTACAGTTCCTGCCATAGATGCAACAAATACAGTACCTTCATTTACAGCTATATCAATTCCTGTATGATTTTTTGGGACTGTAGGTGTTTCCGGGTTTCGAAGTCCAAATCTAGATGTAATTGTACCTTTTAATGGAATTATTAATGATTTAGAATCTAATATATCTTTAGCATCTTGTTCCATTTGTGTTAATTCCACTGTTTTGTCTGTATTTACTGCAATATTTTCTCCCCCTATGTTTTGTTCTTGTACTAAATTAATATTCTGATTCTGTATGGTTTGATTAATTTCATTTTCATTTATTTGATTTTCAATAATGCTACTTGATTCAATTGAATTTTCTTCTTGCGGACGAGCACTGCTCGCCCCTACATCATTAGAAAAACTATTTATATATTGCATACCTTTTTCATATATATCTTTTATATTAATGTCATATGATAATATTTCCCTCGTTTTATTTATTACATCTTCTGAAAATATGTAATTTGTATTTTTAACCATATAAAAAATTGAATATATAAAAATGCATATAAATATTTGAAGAATCATTTTTCTAAACAATGTAAAATCTTTTTTGTTAGATACATTCACTTTTGTAGATTTTCTACTTGTGTTTTGCATTTTTCTTCTGTAATATATTTCTTCTGCCTTTTTTATTCTCTCGTCAGAGCTCAAAGTTTTTTCCATAAAAAAACACCTCTTTCTATGAACATATCTTGTCTTAAAATATATTCATAGGAAAAGGTTGTTAGAACATTATTTACTATTAATTTCTGATAAGGAAACTCAATACTAACATTATACCTAAAAGCACTGATATCATCTTTAATCTTTTACATTTAGTTTCTATGTTTTTATTTATTTTTATATTTTTATTTCTATCACTTTCAATTTTGGATATATAATTTGAAATTAGCATTTCTGCTTCATTTATTATATATTTTTTAGAATTTCCTATTTTTTCGCTTTTATTCTTTTTATTATTTTTTTCAATTTTATCTAGACTTTTTAATTTAATATTTGGTTTTAAAATAACTATTGCCTCTTCTACTATGTTAGACGGTAAATTTTTAAGTACTACCATGTTTTTCATATTTTCTATATTCATCTATGACCTCCTAGAAAAATTTCTATATATAAATTTTTTCCATTTTTACTAGGATTATACATTTATTACATTACATATTCCTTTTGATACGCAATCTGCCATCTCCATTATAAAACTTAAAGGTGTATTTTGTAATAATTTAAAATTATATTTTGGATTGTTTGTATTTTTTGATACAATTCCTTTTATACTCATATCTCCAACGTATATATTATTTTTATTAAAAACATTTCCAACATTTATAGCATTTGGGGATACAACAATTCTTCCTAGGTTACTTCTTATAGAAAAAGCCGCATCAATTGCAATTAAAAATGAATCCTTATATGTAGTATTAATATTATTAATTATTTTTGATATGTTATGTGAGCAAATTATATTGTCCAAACTTCCTATTACTTTAATATTCTCTTCATTTCTAAATAAGTGTTTTAATTTATACCCAACTAATGGCCCAAAACTATCACCTATAACTTTATCTGTTCCTATACATAAAAAGATTAGCTTTGAAATTTCTAAATCTGTAATTTTTTCTCTTAGCACAATACTAAAATCTTGTACAAAATTATTATATATTTCTTCTTTAAATGTCATAACACCCTCTATAATTTATGGATTAGATAAATTGTGATTTGTAGAGATAAATTAATTGCAAACACTGTAGGGGACGCTGTCTTCGGCGTCCCGAAAAACAATTATTGTGGGTCGCCCAGGAGTGCGACCCCTACAGATTTTAAAAATAAATTTATTTCTACAAACAACAATTTATCTATTTAATTTTATGTGTAATCAGTTTTATTATGACTTGGTACAATTATTATATTTATATCTTGTGTATTGCTATATTTTTTTATTATATCTTGGGAAAAGCCTGCTACCTCATTTGAAATAATAATAGTATTATATTTCTGATCTATAAGTTCTTTTATTTTATGATCAGTTTTTTCTAAATCATCTATTTCATAAACATCCATACCTAAGTTCTTAAATATTTTAAAGCTCTTTTTATCTTTTGAAGATTTAATCCATGATATTGCCATTTTTACCACCAATTATATTTTGGCTTTTTTCACATTTTTTATTCTTGTTTTTTTTGGCAAATTTTAGGTGTTTGTTTACCACGTCCATACTCCGTTAATGTGAATAAATCTAATATCTTTAAATGTATATGAAGATACTCTTCTGTTATATGAATCATAAGTATGTGATGCAATATATATATTATCTAATGTTAATGTTTCTCCAATATTTACAACTATCAGAGTATGAGAAAATTTAATCCCGTCAAAATTTAATTGAACTATATCTCCTATTTGAATTTTATCTATTTCTACCTTTTCCCCTCTTGGTCCTACTCCTTTATTATTTATCAAAAATTTATTCAAAAATTCTACTCCAGACCAGGCAGGCGCTCTATCATTTACTGAATTATAATACCATCCTGTATTTTTTGTATAATTCATAATTCCACTTCCTGCATATATGCACTGAGATACAAAGCTTGTGCAATCTCCCCCAACACTATCAAAATTATAATATTTTGGATTTCTACTATATGCCCATTTTTTAGCATAATCTTTTGCTTTTTGTCTATCATATTCTACTCTTTTCAAATATATCACCTAATATAGAATATGAAAAAAAGAGAAAATTGACTGCAATTCTCCCTTTTTCATATTAAATATCTCTATTTAAATTTCCGTTTGTATAGTCTTCTCCTTCTAGTCTATCTCCTCTTTTATGAATATTTATTATATTTTGTATTTCTTCTACGCTTTCTTCTAATATATCAATTCTTATGGAATCTGTATTTAAATCTTTCCATGATATTGATGTTGTTTTTGAATTATATATTAAATTATTACAATTTATTCTATCTGTATATATAGGAAATTCAAATCCCATTCTGTCTTTTAATTTATATGCCCCTTCTTCACATAATCCTGGACACTGTTTTAATATTCCAATTGTACAATACTCTGTTGTCATTAAAAGAGTTCGACCATATACTATTGTTTCTTTTAAGATGCTTCCTTTCAAATCTTGAATTCCATCTTTGTTTAATTCAGGAGTCACAATATATTTAGATACATTGTACTTTTCTAATTCTTTTATTGTATTATTATTTGAAATATTTAAAGTATAATTTGCTACTAGATCTAAACTTGTTATTTCATTTTTATACCTATCCAAGATTTTCATGTGAGAAAGATTTGATATAACTATTCCTTTTATTTTTGTATTTAAAATATCTATTAATCTATTATCAATTAGTTTTTCATAATTGCTTTTTGTAATTGCTGGAAGTAATACATATGTATTAAATTTTTCACAAATTTCATTTACTTTTTCTTTGTTTGATAAGAAAAATCTAAAAGGAATATATACGTTTTCCAAATTAGTTAATTCAGTATAAGCCATTTGTTCATTAATGTTATTTAATAAAATTGATACTTTAACTTCTGAATTTTTATATTTATTCGTTTCATCTTGTTTCTTTAATTTAACATTTTTATTTCTTTTAAAACTATCTAATAATTTGTTTTCTAATTCTTGAATAGCGCTTCTTCTTATGCTGTTTAAACTACTAATTGGAACTATTACATTATCATCAAGTACTACTTCAATTTCTTTCATATCAAATGGAGTATTTCCTGTTTTTGATAATTGCTCCTTTATTCTTTCTATGCTTATTCCATTATTATCAGCTTTATTAACAATAGTTTCTTCTATGCTTACAAATTCTAACCCAGTCCATAAATCCTGTATTTCTAATTTTAACTTTTCATTTTGCTTTAAATATATTTTTGCTTTTATTGGTCTTCTTATATTTTCTTTACTAGAAAATTGAACTATATCTTTATTCAACTTATCTGATACAGTTTTATATACTTTATCTCCATTTCTCATTCTGCCTTTTATTCTTCCTACTGTTACAATTTGTGCTACATTTGCAGATTTAATATTATTATTACCTTGCATAAGTTCAGAAATTTTACATGAGGAATCATTAATTGCAATACTGTCTCCTAAATTTAATTCTTTTGATAACTTTATCTTTACATGTCCTTTGTTTGGATTATATCCTATAACCTCACCCATAGGTATCCCTATATGGTTAGGCTTTTTAGTATACATCATATCTCTTCCAAGTTTTCCTTTTAAATAACCGAGTACTAAATCCTCCTCTATTGAAAATTTGCATTAATTTTTCTCTATCTTCTTCATCTACTTTGTATTCTTTTCCGCTTTCGGCTAGGTCTATATACTTTCTATAAATACTTGTTACTATTCCAACATATTCTTTCGACTTCATTCTTCCTTCAATTTTAAATGATTTAACACCAGCATTTATTAATTCTGGAATGATGTCTAATGTGCAAACATCTTTTGAACTTAATAAATAACCTTTAGCTTGTTCTTTATCATCTTTTAATAAAGCATATGGTAATCTACATGTTCCTGCACATTTACCACGATTACCACTTCTTCCACCAATCATACTACTCATTAAGCATTGTCCTGAATAACATATGCAAAGAGCTCCATGAATAAATACCTCTATATCTATATCAGTATTTTTGCATATATGTTCTATTTCATTTATTGATAATTCTCTTGCAAGTACACATCTTGAAAATCCTAAATTCTTTATTTCTTTTGCTCCATCTAAATTATATATTGTCATCTGTGTACTGCTATGTACTTCTAAATCAGGAAAAAGCTCTATCACTTTTCTAGCTAGTCCTAAATCTTGAATAATTATAGCATCTATTCCGCTATTATATGCAAACTGCACTAATTTAATAGCATCTTCAAATTCATCATTTTTAATTAAAATATTTAGTGTTAAATGTGTTTTTACTCCCCTTAATTTTGCATATTCAATTGCTTGTACTAATTCTTCTCTATCAAAATTCCTGCCATTTACTCTAGCATTAAATTCTTCTGCTCCAAAATATACAGCATTAGCACCATTTTGAACAGCTACTTTTAAACACTCTAAATCTCCTGCTGGAGATAACAATTCTACTTTACTCATATATTGCTCCTTTGCAGGTATTATATAATATTTTGGTTAGTTTTACAATAAATTGTTGTTTGGAAAATTGCAAGCGTTGTAGGGGCAGCTATCGATTAGCTGTGCGAAATGGAATGAGCTACAGATAATACATGCTCCGGGAGTATCAGCTGTCCGTCTTCGAAGAATTTGCTTTAACATAAATTATTTTAGAATAGCTTCGTGGGTTGCGGACGACTACTAGTCGCCCCTACATTTTCTCTACATTTTTTAGGTGGATATTGATAAAATAAATTCCAATTTATTTTATTTGAATTATTTTAAAAAATATGATATATTCCCATTTGTAGAAAGAAGGAATCTATATGGACATATATACTAAAAAATTTGATATCACTTTTTCTGATATTGATGAAAATAACAAATTATCAAATAAAGGTATTTTAAGAATAATGCAAGAAATTGCGGGACTTCATAGTAGCTCTCTTGGTTATGGTTTAAATGATGCTCCAAAAACTGGTTTCGCATGGCTACTTTTAAACTGGAAATTAAGAGTTTTCTCTCGTCCAAAGTGGGAAGAAACCCTTACAGTAAATACTTGGAGCAAAAGTATGAATCCTCTATTTGCTTATAGGGATATAGAAATATTTGATAATAAAAATAATTTAGTTGCTGTTGGTAGTTCAAAATGGATTTTATTTGATATTAATAAACAATCTCTTTGCAAAATACCAAGTGAAGTAAAAGAAGTTTTTCCAAATGTAGATAAATCTGTTTTTGAAGAAAAATTTGTTGAGAAATTAAAGGAACCTGAAAACTCTAACCCTATTTATGAATATACAATACAAAGAAGAGACATTGATACTAACCATCATGTAAATAATTTAAATTACTTAGATTATGCATATCAAGCTCTTCCAGAAGTTGTTTATTCTAATATGAATTTTTCTAATGTTGAAATTATGTATAAACATGAATCTAAACTTGGAGATACTATTTCAGTATTTTATTCTAATACTGAAAAAAATGAATATGTAATTACTATTAAAGACAAAGAAGAAAAAAAACTTCATGCTATTGTAAAATTATATTAATAAATCAAAAACAGATGAAAATTCTATAAATTTTCATCTGTTTTTTGACTATTTTACTATTATTTGTTATAATTAAGTTACATAAAATTATTGTTTTTCTGAAAGGAGAAAGCACATGACAACAGGAAAAAAATACAGCTTTGAGGAGATTTTTAAATCTCCTTTCGAAAAGGACACCGAGAAAGAAGCTCTCGATGTGTTACAGGAAATTCGTGAATGTCATCCATCCAGCTCTGGTTGGGTAGAGCTGAACGCATACGCGGAAAAGCTTCCCAACGGAAAATGGCGTGCAGTAAGGCATCACGCTAAACTGTAATTTAAAAAAGAAGTTCTCCACACTGATTTGTGTGAAGAACTTCTTTTTTATGCTGTTTTTAATTCTAGTCTTAATTTATCAGCTATCATTGCTATAAATTCACTATTTGTTGGTTTTCCTTTTGCTGCTGAAATTGTATATCCGAATATTCTTTCTACTGCAGCTTGTTCACCTCTTGACCATGCTACTTCTATTGCATGGCGTATTGCACGTTCTACTCTTGAAGGTGTAGTTTTAAATTTTATTGCTATATCTGGGTATAATTGCTTCGTTATTTGGTTTATTATATCTATATCATTTATTACCATCATAATTGCTTCTCTTAAATATTGATATCCTTTTATATGTGCTGGAACTCCTAATTCATGAATTACATTAGTTACTAACGCTTCTAGATTATCTTCATCTTTTTTATTATTCTCTGAAATTTCTATGTATGGTGCTTTTATTTCTCTGCTTGCCATTTTATTTTCTTGAGTAGATTGTGGTTTGAAATATCTTATATCTCTTATTCTCTTTATTAATAATTCAATATCAAATGGTTTAACAACATAATATTCTGCACCTAGGTTAATAGCTTGTTGTGTAATTTTTGCTTGTCCTACTGCTGATAGCATTATACACATTGGTTTTTTATTCATATTAGTTTCTGCTATTTTTTCTAATACTCCAAGACCATCTAAATATGGCATTATAACATCTAATAATACAACATCTGGCTCAGTGTTTATAATCATATCACATGCTTCTTTACCATTTTTAGCAATGCCTATAACCTCCATATCTTCTTCTTTTTCCAAATAACTAACTAATGTCATTGCAAAATCAGGATTGTCATCTGCAATTAAAACTGTAATTTTCTCTTTCAAGTTTATTCCCCCTAAAAATATATTTGTAAAAAATTTACATTTCGAATTATAATATGATTTTCAAAATATTGCAATAGTTTTTTGGAAATTTTTTCTAATTTTTCTCGAAAGTAGCTATATATCAATATATTTTTCTTCTAAAATATCGTATTTTAATATTTTTAAAGTTTTTTTACTGTTATTATTTGTAAATTCATTTAATTCTTCTTTTCTCATTTCTACAGTAACTTCTATATTACTTAAGTATTCTATATTTATTATTTTAATATTACTTTTATTTGCATAATACTTTAGTTGCTCTAAAGCATCATATTCTACACATAATTTTACTTTATATCCCATTATTTTTCCTATATATTCAGTTTGTTCTAAAGCTTTTAATGTAGCATCTGAATATGCTCTAACTAGTCCTCCTGTCCCCAATAATATACCACCAAAATATCTAGTAACAACAACTAATATATTAGATAATCCTTGTTCTAATACTATTTTTAAAATAGGAGCCCCTGCAGTGCCTCCGAGGTTCTCCATCGTCATTATATTTTACAGCAATTCCTCCGATCACCAGTTTCTATCGCATATGCGAAAACATTATGTCTTGCATCATGATATTTTTTCTTAATTTCTTTTATATATTTATCTGCTTCCTCTGGTGTTTCTACATAAAAGATATGTGCTATAAATTTTGATTTTTTTTCAATTATTTCTGCTACTGCATTTTTATTAATTGTTTTAAATTCTTCCATAATATTACCTTTTTATATTTTAAATATTTTTTATTCTATCCGCAAAATATTAATTTTTGCAACAAAAACCTCTAGGCCGAGGCATTGTTGCCAAAAATTAATTATTTTGCTCCTAATGTTAAATGAAAATTTTAAAATTTTCATTTAATCGGTGAAATTACATTGAATTTCAAAGTTTGTACTCGAATTTCTAGTTAATATATACAATTTGTTTTCAATTCTGTAGGGGCGAGGTTCCACCCTCGCCCGTTAAATAACACACAAATTTGCGGGTCGGGGTGGAACCCGACCCCTACAATATAAATTTAATTCATCCCAGCAACAAATCCCGTAGACCACGCTATTTGAAGATTAAACCCTCCAGTAAAAGAATCTACATCTATTATTTCTCCTGCAAAATACAATCCTTTTACAATTTTAGATTCCATTGTTTTTGGATTTATTTCTTTTATACTTACTCCACCAGATGTAATTATAGCTTCTTCTATTGGTCTTACACCATTAATAGTAATTTCAAAACATTTTAGTGTTTTTACAATTCTTAATCTTTCTTCTTTTGTTATTTCGTTAACTCTTTTATATGGATTTATTTTAGTTTTTTCTATTACTACTGGAATTAACTTTTGTGGTAATAGTTTATCTAAACTATTTTTAAATTCTTTGTTTTTTACTTCTTCAAAATCTCTTAATATCCTTAAATCTAGTTTTTCTTCTGATAATGCTGGTTTTAGATCTATATTAAGTTTTATGCTTCCGTTTTTTAATAACTCATCTACATTTTTATATCTTACTAAATGAGCTGATGAGCTTAATATTACAGGCCCTGATACTCCATAATGTGTAAATAACATTTCTCCAAAATCTTCATAAATTACTTTATCATTATTTTTTAATTTAACACCAACATTTTTTAATGATAACCCTTGAAGTTTTGGGCATTCTTCACTTCTTGAAATAAGTGGTATTAGTGATGGTTTTATTTCTGTTATTGTATGTCCTAATTCTTCTGCTAATTTATATCCATCACCAGTAGAGCCTGTTACTGGATAACTTTTGCCACCTGTTGCTAAAACTATTTTGTCTGCATTTAGGTCTTTTTCCAACGGGTCGGGGTGGAACCCGACCCCTACGTTTTTTATTCTTACACCTGCTACTTTCCCGTCTTTTACAATTATTTTTTTAACATCAGTATTAGTTAATATTTTAACATCTAAACCTTTTAATATTCTAAGCAGTGCATTTAACGCATCTTGTGCTTTATCAGAAGCAGGAAATACTCTTCCTCCTCTTTCTACTTTGGTTTTAACTCCTTCTTGTTCTAGTAAAGATATAATGTCATTATTATCAAAATTATTTAGAGCGCCATAAAGAAACCTTCCATTGCAAGGTGTATTTTCAATGAATCCATTTACATCTGTACTGTTTGTTATATTACATCTACCTTTTCCAGTTATAAGCAATTTTTTACCACATGAATTCATTTTTTCAATTATAGTTACTTTATCACCTTTTTGTGCTGCTGATATCCCAGCAAGCATTCCTGCTGGTCCACCACCGATTATGATAACATTCATTTTTGGTTTCCTTTCGATTGTTTATTTAATTTTTCTGTAGGGGCAGGTCTTATGCCTGCCCACATTTTCTAGATTAACCGGGCGGGCACAAGACCCGCCCCTACATATTGCCATTATAATCTTGATACTGCCTTCATTACTCCCAACTTCCCATATTGGTATGTTAGCCCACCTTGCAAAAATGCAACATATGGTGGTCTTATAGGTGCATCACAAGATAATTCTATTGATGAACCTTGTGTGAATGCTCCTGCTGCCATTATAACTTGATCTGTGTAGCCCGGCATGTCCCATGGCATAGGAACAGAAGCTGAGTCTATTGGAGATGCTGCTTGTATACCTTGGCAGAATTTTATTAACTTTTCTTCATCTCCAAATTCTATTGTTTGAACAATATCTGACCTTTTATCATTATATCTTGGTTCTACTGTGTACCCTAATTCTTCAAGCATTTTGCTTGCAAATATAGCTGTTTTTACACTACTTGCAACAACTTGTGGCGCCATAAATAAACCTTGTAAAATTTGTTTATTTATTCCTAAACTCGCACCTACTTCTTTTCCAAGTCCTGGCGCTGTTAATCTTTCAGCAGCTAGCTCTACTAAATCACTTCTTCCTGCTATATATGCTCCATTTGGTGCAATTCCCCCACCTAAGTTTTTAATTAATGAACCTACTATAATATCTGCACCTACTTCTGTAGGTTCTTTTTCATCTACAAATTCGCAATAACAGTTATCTATCATAACAACTGTATCTGGGCTTACACTTTTAATTAGCTTTATTACTTCTTCTAGCTTATTCAAATCTATTGTTTTTCTTGTAGAATATCCTCTTGAACGTTGTATTTCTATTAATTTTATTTTTGATTTTTTTAATGTTTCTTCTATTTTTTTATAATCAAAATCATCATTAATTAATTCTATTTGCTCATATTTGATTCCATAACTCATTAATGAGCTTTTGTTTTCTACTATTCCTATTACTTCGTCTAATGTATCATATGGTTTACCAGAAATACTAAGTAATGTATCTCCGGGCCTTAGTACTCCAAACAATGCTGTTGAAAGAGCATGTGTACCAGATATAAGCTGAGTTCTAACTAAAGTATCTTCTGCTTTAAAAATATCTGCAAATATTTTCTCTATTGTATCTCTTCCTATATCTCCATATCCATATCCAGTAGTTCCATTAAAATGCATTTCTGATAAGTTATATTTTTGAAAAGCCATTAATACTTTTAAACTGTTAAATTCTGCTATTTTTTCTATTTCACTAAATATTGGTCTTAAGTCATTTTCTACTTGTTTTGATAACTCAATAATTCCTTCTTTTATTCCGAACTGATTATACATTGATATTACTCCTTTTTAATTGTCTTTATATGATTTAGGGGACAAACTTTAAATCAAGGATATTCCTCATTGATTAAGGACTGTCCTTATAATGTTTGAGGGACAAACCTTAGTAACAGGTATTCCTAACTAGCGAGGAATGTTCCTCGTTTTAAGGCGGACATTAAAGTCCGCCCTTCTTAATCTTCTTTGTTTTGTTCTTTTTCATCTATGTCTTCAGTTTGTTCTTCCACATAATTTCTACAAGCTTTTACCCATATAATTCTTTTATCTTCATATTCCTCAATTTTATATGTTACTTTTTCTGTTTCAATTACTGGTTTTTCATTATCATCTGGTATTCTTCCTAATTCTTCTATTAGATATCCTGACAATGTATCATATTCTCCTTCTGGTATTTCAACATTTAATATTTTTCTTAAATCATGAATAGATACACTTCCACTTATCATAAATGTATTGTCATCTATTTTTTCGTAATCTTTTTCTTCATCGTCATATTCGTCAAATATGTTTCCAACAAGTTCTTCTATGATATCTTCCATTGTAATTAATCCTGCTGTTCCACCATATTCATCTAATACTATAGCTAATTGATGTTTATTTCTTTGTAAATCTCTAAACAATTCATTTATCGGTTTATTCTCAGACACAAAATATGCTTCTCTTAATAAATTAGAAACTTTTACTTTTTCTTTTTTATTTACATTTGCAAGTAAGTCTTTTATAAATAAAAGCCCTACAATATTGTCAACATTTTCTTCATATACTGGAATTCTACTATATTTGTACTCATCTAACTCTTTTAAAATATCACTTATATCTGATTCTATATCTATTGCATAAATATCTTTTCTATGTATCATAACTTCAGATACAATTTTATCATTAAACTCAAAGACATTATTTATAAGCTCTTTTTCCGCTTCTTCTATTGAGCCTTTTTCTTCACCTACATCTACCATCATTCTTATTTCTTCTTCTGTAACAGTTTCTTCATCAGTTTCACTAATACCAAATATTTTTGATATTCCATTTGTTGAAGCTGTTAATAATTTTACAAATGGTGCAGTAAATATTGATATTGTTCTAACTATTCCTACTGTACTAAATGCTATTTTTTCTGCATGACGCATTGCTATTCTTTTTGGTACTAATTCTCCTATTACAAGTGAAAAATATGAAAGTATCATTGTAATTATAACTATTGATATACTTTTCCATACTGATATTCCTAATGGAATCAAGTTTTCTAATGCTGGTGCTAATTCATCTGCAAATGCATCTGCTGCAAAAGCACTTGATAAAAATCCTGCAAGAGTAATTCCTATTTGAATAGTAGCCAAAAATTTGCTTGGCTCCTTCATCATTTTCTTTATTTGTTTTGCTTTTTTATTTCCTTCTTTTGCTTGTTTTTCTATTTTTGCATCATTTACTGTAACAAATGCCATCTCTGTTGCTGCAAAAAATGCATTTATAAAAATCAATATGGCTAATACTATAAAATGCGAGGCCATTTATTTATCTCACTCTTCCCTTCTTTTCTATGTAAATATACATTAAATATTATACTCTGAATGTAACTAAATGTCAAGGAAGAGGTATCTATTACATACCAGTTTTAGGAAGTTTTACATCTACTTTGTTTTCTTCATTTTTTATTTCAACATTGTTTTGACTATTGTGAATCTCAACTTCACTTTTACTTTGTTCTACACTTATTTCTGTTTCTATATTATTAATAGTAATTTTAGGTTCTTCTTCTGAATTTATTACATTGACAGTTGTCCTTTCATTAAGTTCCAATTCAATTTTAATCAGTTTATTATATAATTCATATCCTTCTAATGTTCTAGTTTCTTTAATATAATAAGTACCTGGTAACAAATTGCTTATCTCAATTTCTCCATTTTCATTAGTTGTAAGTCCTGTATATAAAACATTTTGTTGTTCATCTAATAATTCAAATTCTACTCCTTGTATATTTTTTAATCCACTTTCATCTTTTTTTACAATTATTATTTTTGTCTCATTTTTAGTGTAATATACCTTTTTGGCTCCTGTTCCATCTTCATATGTATAACCTGTTAGCGCATAATTTTGAAGGCTACTGTCTCTTGTTTGTCCATAAAAAACTGGTTTTGTTGCAATTTGCCCTGATACATTAATTATGAAATCACCATCTTTTGTAATATTTTCAATTGGTATTAAAATTTTAAACTTTTCTCCTGATTTAAATTCTTTCTTTTGACTATTATTTTCATCAGTAATTTTAAATCCTTCTATATTTAATTTTTCTATATCTACAGTATATTTGTCAAATGTTGCATCTGCAGATACTGTAAATGTTTGTGATACATATTGTTTATCTATAATATCCATCTTCCACAAACTGTTCTCTTGTTTTATTTTTAATTCTGATGATGGTTTTGAAGCATTTGAATTTCTTGCATTTGTAACTATTTTCCTCAAAGCATTCAAACATCTTTGACCAGATTCTCCTATTGCTGAATATTCGTTTACATCTCTATTTGTAAGCATGCAATATACTGCTTGCTTTGTTGCAAGATATGCCTCCTCTTCTGTTCGGCACCCTAATTCTGATATAGATTTATACGGATATCCATTTATTATAACTCTCCATACTTTCACATTTGTAATTAACTTATTTACATCTACAGTTTGCGAAAATCCTATTTCTACTCCAGGAAGTTCTCTATCCATACAATATGCTGGGTATTCTTTTCCATCTTTTTTATATACCGCCATATGTGTATGTATTTTTAATCCATTCCATAAAAGCAAACCATCTGTCTTTTTTGTTGCATAAATATATGCACTATCTATTGGTGTTGCAGCATTACTTTTCATTGGTATTACATTTATTAAAATTACTATTAAAGTAATTATTATTGATACTTTTTTCTTCAAATTTATTCCTCCTTAATTTCTATTCCTTGTATGCATAGTCTTTGATTAGGCTTATTCTCTACACAGGTTATTAATGTTATTTTATTTTCTTTTGTATTTTGTAAATATGACCAATCTGTATCTTCTATAATTTTAATTGTTTTTACAGCATATGTTTTAATTCCAAATTCAGTATTGTATATTATATTGTCTCCATTTTTTAGTTCCTTTAACTTTGAAAAATAATTAATTGGATATCCTCTATTATGAGCTGCAAGCCCTACATTACCTTCCCATTTAGATGTATTTTCAAAATGTCCTACATATTCTAACATAACCTCTTGACTGGTTCCTTCTGATATTGGAGCTATTAAATTTATCTTTGGTATTTTAATCTGCCAAATATCTTCTTTTGTTTCTTCTAATTCTTTTTTGTTTAACTCATTTTCTTTTATAATCTCTTTAGATTCTTCTATGTAGGGGTCGACGTCCCCGGCGACCCGTATGAAATTTAGGGCTGTCGAGGACGCCAGCCCCTACAGATATAGCTACTGTTTCACTTGTAAGGTTTTCATATATGTTAAAAATTTGACCTGCAGTAATCTCAAAAAACATAAAAATGCATAAAGATATTGTTAAAGAAATTATAAAAACATTTCTCCTTGTAAAATTAATCAGATAGGCATCACCTCTTAAATATTAAATTTTATAACTTGGATTTTTTAAAAGATTAAAACTTTTAAGAATTTTTTTAAACTGCCAGAATCGCAATTTAGAATATCTTTATTCTACTACTCTCTTAATAACTTGTAAAGAATTTTTCGTCGACAAATTGTGACAACCAAGAACAAATAAGGAAAATCATCAATTTTTCCTATTTAACAAAAAACAAACTGCTAATTTATAATTAACAGTTTGTTTTAATTTATCTTCCTTCTTGTTTTCTTTTTGTATCATACTCTCTATCCATAACATCTTTTCTTGCAAGTAAAATTCTTCTATCTCCCTCTGTTGTAAATGGATCGTCTAAAAGTTTTTTTATTTGTTTATATTCATTTCCTTGTAATGAGTCCCTTAAATTAGAAAATCTTTCTCTGTTTTTTTGTGAAATTCTTTTTGTTGTAGCTCCATATTGAGCATTCCTCATTCCTACCCAAAATAATGCTAGGGATTTAAAATTTCTTGTAACAGCTTGAACTTCTTTAAAATATTCATCATCTTCTTTTTCTATTATTTTCTCATCAAATAATTCTAAAATCTGATTTCTAACATCTTCATCTTTTAATTTTAATGATTCTGCTGCAAATTTACCTCTTATAGCAATCCAATATCGAGATTCAGACACCTCTGCTTTTTTTTGTTCTCTATCAGCTACTTCTTGGATACCTCTCCAAGTTTCTTGAACTTTCCTTTGAATTTGTTCTTGTCTAGCTTGTTCTTCATCCGCTTTTCTTTTAATTTCTGCTTGTCTAGCTTGCTCTTCAGCTGCTTCCTTTTCTTGTCTTGCCTTTTCTTGAGCTGCCTCTTTTTCTTGTCTAGCCTTTTCTTGAGCCGCTTCTTTTTCTCTTTGATTAGCTTGTACGATTCTTTCTTGCAATTTTCTAGTCATATACTTCTTTTCTTTAGAATCAAAGTTATACTTCCTATCTTTTATATCTTGTAAAACTGAATTTATTGCATCTATTTCTGTAGAGCCACTAGAAGCTAATGTATCTATCGTGTTTTCTAAATCTTGGAATTTTCTTTCCATTTCTTTTTCTCTACTTTCTCTTTCTTTCTTCTTAGCTTCTCTTTTTTTTCTATCTTCTTCTTTCTTTCTTACCTTTATAAAATTCTCTTTTGACCTAATTAAATAATCGATAAGCTCTCCTGGCATTTCTTCATCTATTTCTCCTAGTATATCAATCTCAGGTATTTTTTTACTATAATCAGTATTGTTAATATTTCTCAAATCACAAATAAATTCGTCTATAACATCTTCTACTGGCCTTCTTTTATCTTCATCTACTTTTCCATTTTCATCAACTGGATTTGCTATTCTATATAAATTATTAACAAACACTTGATATTTACTAGCTTCATTACCATCTCCACCATATATAATTGCCATTTTATCACCTTCTCATAAATTTACTAATTATTACCATTTAACATTATATCACGTTTACATAAATTTTGCAAGTCCCTTATATTCTTTATATTTATTGTATTTTTTCTACTTTTGTGCTATACTCTTGTTTGAAATAATTAATATGAAGGTGCATACTATGAAATTAACATCAGATAATGAAACTTTAGCAGAAAAGAAAGCTTTAATTTTATATATATTAGATAAAGTATCAAAACCTATTAGCAATGATGCTCTTTTAAAGTTAGCCATTTCCATTGATAATATGAATTATTTTTACTTCCAACAATTCTTATTAGATTTATTAGAAAATAAATATATTATAAATTACACTCAAGATGGTGAATCTTTATACGAACTTACTACTGAAGGAAAACAAGCGCTTTATCTAGTTAAAGATATTATTCCTGGTATTACAAAATTTAGAGTAGATAACAATTTTAAAGAAACTCTAGGTGAAATACAAAATGAAGTATCTGTAACTAGTGACTTTATTCCACATAGTGAGAATGATTACAGTGTAAAATGCAAGATAGTTGAAAACAATCAAATATTATTTGAATTACAAGTTTTTGCAGGTTCAAGGGAACAAGCAAAAGCAATATCTGATAATTGGAATAATAATGCTGATGAATTATATCCAAAAATATTAGAAATTTTAACAAAAAAATAGACTAAAGGGGAAAGACCCCAATAGTCTACTTTTATTAATAGACTATTGGGGTCTGTCCCCTTTAGTCTATTTTTTGTCTTACATATTCGTATAAAATCACTCCTGTTGCTACTGCTGCATTTAAACTTTCTGTTTTTCCTGGCATTGGTATTTTTATTTTTTTATCTGCCATGTCTAAAACTTCTTTGGAAACTCCATTTGCTTCATTTCCAATTACAATTACTGTTTTTTTGTATTCTATATCATAAATACTTTCTTCTGTTTGAAGTGATGTTGCTACTATCTTAAATTTATGTTTTTTTATTTCTTTCAAAGTATTCATTAAGTTTTCACTTTCAATTATATTTACTCTAAATATAGCTCCCATAGTAGAACGAACTACTTTAGGATTGAATACATCTCCACTTTTCTTCGATACAATCACTTGAGTAAGTCCGTACACTATCTATTGTTCTAAGTATTGTTCCTAAGTTCCCTGGGTCTTGTATATCATCTAAAATTACAATTACATCTTCATCATATTTTATATCTTTATCAGAATTTTTCTTTTCTACAACTGCTAATAATCCTTGAGGATTCTGTACATCTGTCATATTATTAAAAACTTTTTCATCAACATATACACAGTTATATTTTGCAATTTCATATAAAACCTTTTGATCTATTTCTCCTGTTTTAACACAATTATCACAAACTACAATTGTTTCTATATCTGCCTTTTCTGAAATAGCTTCTCTTATTAGTTTAATACCTTCTATAATATATTTTCCATTTTGGTCTCTATATTTCTTTTCTTTTAATTTTCTTATTCTTTTAATAGTTTCATTATCTTTACTTGTGATTACCATGAAAATCTCCTTTTTATACTTTTTTACAATTTATATTTTACGGGCGGACAGGGTCGTCCGCCCCTACATTATTATATATTTAAAAAATCAATTATTTCATCTAAAATTTTATCATTTCTCTCTAGTCTAAACGTTATATACGGCTCTCTCGCAGGAGAAAATCTTACTCTATTTCTATATTTTTTAACAATTTTGTCTATATCCATTATAAAACTTTCTGGATTAAAATTAAATACAATATTGTTTTGTTTTTGATTAATTTTAGTTATACCTAAATTCTTACACATTCCTTTTATTTTTGCTATTTCTAAAAGATTAATTATTTCTTTTGGCATTTTGCCGAATCTATCTAGTATATCTTCTTCAATATTTTTTATATCTTCTTCTGTACTGCATAAAGCAATATTTTGATATACCTCTATTTTTTGGCTTTGATTTTCAATATAACTATCTGGTATATAACTAGAAACATTAATATCTATTGCTACATCTATATCCTCTTCTATTTCTATACCTTTCATTTCTTTTACTACTTCATCTAATAATTTACAGTAAGTATCGTATCCCACTTGATCCATATGGCCGTGTTGCATCTCTCCTATTAAGCTTCCTGCTCCTCTTATTTCTAAATCTCTCATTGCTATTTTAAATCCTGAACCAAATTCAGTAAATTCTTTTATGGCTTTTAATCTTTTTTCTGCAACTTCATTTAATAGTTTGTCTCTTTTATAAGTAATATATGCATATGCTTGTTTATCTGACCTTCCTACTCTACCTCTTATTTGATAAAGTTGTGCCAAACCGAAGTCTATCTGCATCTTCTACAATTATAGTATTTGCATTTGGAATATCTATTCCGGATTCTAATATTGTTGTACACACTAAAACATCTATTTCTTTATTAATAAAATCTATCATTATATCTTCTAGTTCTTTTCCTGACATTTTTCCATGTGCAAATCCAATCTTAGCCTCAGGAACCAATTCTGATATTTCATTTGCTTTTCTTTGAATAGTCTCTGTTTTGTTATATAAATAAAACACTTGACCTTCTCTTTCTAGTTCTTTTGTTATTGCTTCTTTTATCACTTCATTATCATATTCTAATACATATGTTTGAACTGGTCTTCTATTCTGTGGTGGTTCGTAAAGGCATGACATATCTCTAATACCTACAATAGACATATGAAGTGTCCTTGGAATTGGTGTTGCAGTCATACTTAAAACATCTACATTTGTTTTTAATTGTTTTATTTTTTCTTTATCTTTTACACCAAATCTATGTTCTTCATCTATTATTAATAAACCTAAATTTTTAAATTCTACATCTTTGCTAAGTAGTCTATGTGTACCAATTATTACATCTATTTCTCCAAGTTTTAATTTTTTCACTATATCTTCTTGTTCTTTTTTAGTCTTAAATCTATTTAAAACTTCTACCCTAATTGGGTATTCTTTCATTCTATATTTAAAAGCTTCATATTGTTGATTTGCAAGTATTGTTGTTGGAACCAAATAGCATACTTGTTTTTGATCCATACATGATTTAAATGCACCACGAATTGCAACTTCTGTTTTACCATATCCAACATCTCCACAAAGAAGTCTATCCATAGGTTTTTGTTTTTCCATATCCTTTTTTACATCTTCAATAGCTCTTAGTTGGTCATCTGTTTCTTGAAATTCAAAAGTTCCTTCAAATTCTTTTTGCCACTCGCTATCCTTAGAAAATGCAAAACCTTTTACTTTTTCTCTTTTTGCATATAATTCTATTAAATCTCTTGCAACTTCTTTAAGATTTGCTTTTACTTTCTGCTTTGTGTTCGACCACTCTTTGCTGCCTAATCTGTTTAATTTTGGTCCTTTATCTCCTACTCCAATGTATTTTCTAATATTGTCTAGATTGCTTGTAGGAATATATAATATATCATCATCTTTATATTTTATTTTTATATAATCTTTTGTTATACCATCTGCTTTAATAGTGTTTACACCTATAAACTGACCTATTCCATTTGTTTTATGAACAATATAATCTCCTGCTTTTAAATCTGAAAATATTACTTTTTCACCTTGTTTAAAATCTTGTGATAATTTTTTTCTTTTTCTAGGAGCGCTATTAAATAAGTCTTTCGTAGATATTACTAATAAATTAAAATCAAAGCTTTCAAATCCAGTAGATAATTCTCCATTGTCTATAGTTATATCACTGATATCTGTCCCAATTTTTTCTTCAAGAATTTGTCTTAATTTGCTTTCATTATTTTTGCTTCCAGTAAGTATAACTATTGTTTTTTTATCAATTCTTGCTTTTTGTATTTCCTGAATACATAGATCCATTGAACTACGAAAAAAGTTGACCTCCCTATAGCTAAAGCTATATCCGTTTCTTTTTGCATGCATACTTTGTTTATCTACAAATCCTATATATTGTTTTTCTAAATATATTGTTTGTAAACTTTTTATTCCTTCTAAAAATTTAATATAATCTCTTAAATTAGCAAGACTTTCTGGTACTTCTCTTTTCTTTTCTATTAATGCTTTTATAACATTATTATTATCTTTTATTATATTTTCAGATCTTGCTTTTATTTTTCCAATTTCATCTAAAAATACTATATAATTATTGCCTAAATAATCTATAATAGTTTCTCTTTTCTCGTAAAAACTATTAAAATATTTATCTATTTTGCTTACATAATCACCTTGTTTAATTGATTCTATATCTTCAATTGTTTTTTGGTCTTGACCGCATTTATTTATTATTCTTTCAGTAACTTTTTCTAATTTATCTTCTAATACAAATTCTGATGCTGGGTATATTGTAGCTTGTTTTATTCTGTCTGTAGACCTTTGACTCATTATTTCAAATTCACGAAGTGAATCTATTTCATCGCCCCATAGTTCAATTCTAATTCCTTTTTCAGAAGATATTGCAACATCTATTATGCCTCCTCTTACACTGTATTGAGAAGGTTGCTCAACTAAATCACATCTTTCGTACCCTAAATTGTTAAGCTTAACTTTTATATCTTCTAAATCTATACTTATATTTTCTTTTAAAGTAAAAACATTATTATATAAACTATCTTTAGATATTATCTCCTGTGATGCAGCTTCAATTGTTGTTACTATAACTTTTGCTTTTTCATTATATATGTTATTTAAGCAGTTAATTCTATCATAAATTATATCTTTACTCTCTGCTAAATAATCATATGCTAGTATTTCTCTTTTAGGAAAATAAACAACATTATCTGAAAAATATTTCAAATCCTTTAAAATCTTTTTTGCTTGCATTTCGTTATATGTAATAATACATATAGGTTTTTCAGCATAAAAAAATGTAGAATATGCAAAATGAGTTTTAGAAACATCTGTAAGCCCTGACAACATTATAGGACTAGTTTGTTTTTTTACATTATTTATATAATCATTAAACTTTTTAAAATTAGGCAATACTTTTATTATCTCGTTCATAAAAACCTTTCTTAATATATATGATATACATTTTTACTATTTATATTTCAAAACGGGATTAATTATATCATATTTTTTCAAATTTTACAACTATGCCTATTCCTCTTTAAATCCTTCTCCAAAAACTTCTCTGGCATTTGATATTACAACAAATGCTTTTTTATCAATTTGATTTATTATCTTCCTTATTTCTATAACCTCATTTCTTGACGCTACACAAATAAGCATATTTTTTTCTTCTCTCTTGTACATTCCTTCTCCATTAAATGCTGTCACACCTCTTTTTACCCTACTCCCAATTTCTTTAGCTATATCTTCATATTTAGGAGATATAATATATATTATTCGTCCAAAGTTAATACCTTCAAAAAAAACATCTAGCATTTTTCCCATTATATATATTGTAATTGCAGAATATAAGCCTATTTCTAATTGTTTAAAGAAAATTACATTTAAAGTAACTATAATTATATCTAAAAATGTAATTAAACTACTTATTCTTACATTTGGTTTAAATGCTTTAACTATTTGAGTTAAAAGGTCTGTTCCACCTGTTGAAGCATCTGCTTTTAAAATAATTGCTGTTCCGATTCCAATAATTATTCCTCCGTAAATGCATGCTAAAAATCTATCTGTTGTCAAAGGTTTCAACTGTTCAAAAATATTAAAAAAAATTGACAATAATACTGTTCCTGATAAAGCACTTAAAAAAAATTTTTTGCCATTTTTTACTAATGATATTATAAACAATGGTGCATTTAATATTAACGTAGTTGTCCCTAGAGGTATTCCAAATAAATAATATGTAATTGTTCCAAGTCCTGAAAATCCACCTGCTGATAGCTGATTTGGAAGCAAAAACAAGGTAGTTCCAAATGCTATAATCGCTGTTCCTACAATTATCTGTATTGCTTGAATTATAAAATATTTAAATTTTATAATTGCTCTTTTTGTACTAAATTTCATAAAAACCCTCCATATTTATTATGGAGGGTTGGTAAATTTTTTATTCATCTAAAAAATCTGTGTATGTTTTTATAATTTTTATTTCAAATTTTCCTGGTTTTATTTCTTTATTTTGTTTTACTTTAACATCTACATCGTATAAATCTTTTAATTTTTGAATATTTTCTTTTTTATGTCCTATTACATTGTTTATATTTTCAGGATTTACTTCTATCTCTATTTCTTTAACTTTAACATTAAATTTCTTTATTTTTTCTAATATAGAATCATACCAAATGCTATCTTCTACTAACTGTCCAAAAGCTTCATGATATGGGCCTGCTACAACTTCACTTTTTTCATTTTCAGGGCTACATATTAATTCTGTACTTTGAAGTCCCATTCTTATAACAGTTACTTTTCTTTTTGTGAAAAAGTAATATAATTCTTTACATCTTTCAACTGCTTGTTCTACTGCAAGTGGTTCATATTCTCCTTTTTCATACTCTTTCTCTAACTCTGTATTTTTTATTACTAATACTGGATAAAGTCTTACTATTTTAGGTTTTAATTTCTCTAAATCCCTTGCAGTATTCAACTCATCAAGTTTTGTACTTTCAGGCAAACCTATCATCATTTGATGTCCAAGTTCAAATCCATATCTTCTTATTAATTTTGATGCGTTTTTTACATCCTTAAAAGTGTGTCCTCTTCTGCATCTTTTCAATATGTAATCATTTGTAGATTGTACTCCTAATTCAATTGTTTTTACTCCATATTTCTTAAGAAGTTTCAATCTATCTTTATCTATATAATCCGGTCTTGTAGATACCCTTATTGAGTTGATTTTCTTATCTTTTACATATTCATATGCAACTTCTAATAATTCTTCTTGTTTTTCCTTTTCAATTCCTGTAAAACTTCCTCCAAAGAAAGCTACTTCTTTATAGCTATCTTCTTCTTTAAAACTTCTTAAATATTCTTCTATTGTTTCTTTTACTTCTCTTTTTGTAACTTTTTTAGTTTGTCCACTTATACTTTTTTGATTACAAAATGTACAATCATTAGGGCATCCTAAATGTGGTACAAATATTGGTATTATATATTGTTGTTTATCTTTCATTTTATTCCTCCTAATGCGTTTTTTGCGGCTTCCATTTCTGCTGTTTTTTTTGTTCTTCCTTCTCCTATTGCTAGGCTTTGTCCATTACATTTCACTTCAGTCACAAATATTTTATCATGATCTGGACCTTTTTCTTTTAATAATATGTATTCTATCTTTACACTTCCTTTTTCTTGAAGTTTTTCTTGAAGTACTGTTTTATAATCTTTTTGTCCTACATTTTTAGTAGATATTTCTATATAATCTTTTAAGTTATTTATAACAAAGTTTTTTGCTTGTTCTATATTAGAATCTTTATAAATTGCAGCAATAACTGCTTCAACACTATCTGCAAGTATTGCTGGTTTTTCGTTTCCGTCTGCACTTTATCTCGCTTCTACCTATATATAGAAAATCACTAAAATTATGCTTTGCTGCTATTTTATATAAACTATCTTCACAAACTACTGTTGCTCTAACTTTAGTCATTTCCCCTTCTTTTAAGTTTCTATAATTATTATATAAATAATCACTAACTATAAATTCTAATATTGCATCTCCTAAAAACTCTAGTTTTTCATTACTTTCAATTTTGTGCTCATGTGCATAAGAAGTATGTGTTAATGCAGTTTTTAAAAGTTCTTTACTCTTAAAAGTGTACCCTATGTTTTTTTCAAATTGTTCTAAATCCATGTTTCACCTCCAAAAATATAATTTATTTTTATTGTAGGGGCAGGTCTTGTGCCTGCCCACATTTTTTTAATTTGTCGGGCGGGCACAAGACCCGCCCCTACATTATTTGCAATACATTATTTTATCAATTTTTCAACTTCGCTATAAATCTTATCTTCTACATCTTTAATTGCAACTTTTTGCGCATTTTCTCCCATTTTTAATAAAACAGTTTTATCTTTTAGCATTTCATTTAATGTATTTGTTAAACTTTCTGCGTTTAAATCTTTGTCTAATATAAGTTTAGCGGCATTTGCATTTACAAGTACTCTTGCATTATATTCTTGATGATTTTCTGTTGCAAATGGGAAAGGTATAAATATTGCTGGTTTTCCGGTAATTGAAATCTCAGTTATAGTCATTGCCCCACTTCTTGATACTATTACATCAGCTAAATTCATCATTTCTTCCATATTATAAATGTATGGTAATATTTTAACATTTTTTATTTTGTTTATATCTATCTTTAGTTTATTTAAATTATCTTTTATTATATTATATTGCTTTGTTCCAGAAGCCCATATTATTTGATAATTTTTATTTGATTTATTTTTTATAATATCTATTAAGCTAGAATTAATTGATTTTGCACCTTGGCTTCCACCAAAGACTAATACAATTGGTAATTCATTATTTAAATTAAGCTCATCTATCATTCTTTTTCTTTGCTCTTGTGATAAGTCTATTTTTCTTACTTTTGTTGGAGTTCCTGTAACAACTATATTTTTTGCCTTAGGTAGTCTTTTTTTAGCATCATCAAAGCCTAATAGTACTGTATCTACTTTTTTAGATAATAACTTTACAGCTACACCTGGAAAAGCATTGCTTTCATGTACCATTGTAGGAATTTTATATTTTTTTGCAGCCATTAATACTGGTCCACATATAAATCCTCCTGTTCCAATAACTATATCTGGATTAAATTCTTTTACTATTTTTTTTGCTTCACCAAGTCCCTTTAAAGTTTTAAACATATTTTTTATGTTTTGTACACTTATTTTTCTATTTAATCCATATGCCTCAATAGTTCTTAGTTCATAACCTGCTCTAGGAACCAAGTCATTCTCTATTCCCCTAGTTGTTCCTATGAACATTATCCTTGCATTTTTATTTTCTTTTTTTATTTTATTTGCAATTGCTATTCCTGGATTAATATGTCCTCCAGTTTGCGCTGCTGCTATGATTACCTTCATTCATTTACCTCCGTAAATTGTTATCTGTCTTGTTTTTAGTGAATTCAGGACAGTCCCTAGAATTTCCTCTTATATCTTATTTGCTTGCCTTGAAATATTTAACAATACTCCTACTGCACAAAGGAGAATTATTAATGATGTGCCTCCATAGCTAAAGAATGGAAGAGCCATACCTGTTACCGGTATTGATGATGTAACAACTGCTATGTTAATTATTGCTTGAATTCCTATTAAAGCTGTAATACCTGTTGCAAGTAAACTTCCAAACATATCTGGAGCTTTCATTGCTATAATTATTCCTCTCCAAATAAATACTGCAAATAACAATATAACAGCAATACATCCTACAAATCCTAATTCTTCAGCTAGCACAGCAAATATAAAGTCATTATGAGGCTCTGAAATATATAAATATTTTTGCTTGCTGTCTCCGAAGTCCTACTCCAAAAAGTCCACCTGAACCAATCGCATACAAACTTTGTATTATTTGCCATCCGCTATCTTGAGCATCTGCCCAAGGATTTAAAAATGAAGTTAACCTTTGAAGTCTATATGTACCAAAATTATAAAATTTAGCTAATATATACATCCCAATTCCACCAATAGTTCCTCCAATTAGACCTAATGATAAGAAATGAGCCATTCTACAGCCTGCTACTATCATCATTATTGATGCTACTGCTATTATAACAAGTGATGCACTTAAATGAGACTGTACTGTCAATAGTACTCCAACAATTGGTAATATAAAATATATAATTGGTTTTCCAAATCCTTTCCAAATATGTCTTAATTCATCCTTGTGTTTTGTAAGATAAGCAGCAAAGAATACTATTACGCCTATTTTTGTAAGCTCAGATGGTTGAAAAGATGAAACTACTGGAAGACTAATCCATCTTCTTGCACCATTTACAGTTCTGCCAAGTCCAGGTACTAAAACTAAAAGTAATATCAATAATGATATCGCAAAAACGACTTTATAGAATCTCGCATATGTCCTATAATCTATTTTAGATAATACTATCATAGCAGCAACACCAATTGCAGCACTTAATATCTGTTTTAATACATATGTATAACTGCTACCAGTAGTAGCAAGTGCTGATGGTGAACTAGCTGATAATACCATTGTAATTCCTAAAGCTAACAATAATAAAACTGTTATAAATAATATAAAATCAAATGAATTATTTGTTATAGTTTCCTTGGATTTTTTTGGCATACTTTTTCTCCTCTATTTTACATTTTTAACCGTAGGGCCAGCCCCTCTATAGATTTTTCTCATATTGCAAATAGCGCAATAATACAAAGTAATAATGTAATTATACAAAATACAGATACAACTTTATTTTCTTTCCATCCTGATAATTCAAAATGATGGTGAAGTGGTGCCATTTTTAATAATCTTTTTCCACCTGTCTTTTTAAAATATAAAACTTGTAATACAACTGATAAAGTTTCTATAACTGGAATTAATGCAATGACTAATAAAATTAGTGGCATTTTTAAATATAGTGCTATTGCAGATATTACTCCTCCTAAAAGCAATGAACCAGTATCTCCCATAAATACTTTGGCTGTATTTAAATTAAATATTAAAAATCCTAAGCATGCTCCTACAATAATACTACCAAAAACTATTATTTCTTTTACATCTAAAATTATTGCAATAACTGTAAGACAAGTAGTTATGATTGCAGATACACTAGTACTTAATCCATCTATTCCATCTGTTAAATTAACTGCATTTGTAGTTCCCAACATTACAAATATAACAAATGGTATATATAAGCTCATTGGCAAAACAACATAATTTTTAACAAAAGGTATAAAAGTCTCTGTACCTAAATGTATACCCTTTGTTAAATATAATGTGTATGCTACGGAAATAACAAGTAAACCTAGCATTTTATATGCAGGTTTTAATCCTTTTGTGTCTTTCAATACCAATTTCTTAAAATCATCTATAAATCCTATAATTCCAAAACCTATTGTTATAAATAATAGTGGTAAAATATTTTTGGCTACTTCTGGTTCTCTTGGTGCATAATATAGGTATCCTCCAATGGTACCTATAATAATTCCAAGTGCAATAATTATTCCACCCATTGTTGGAGTACCTTGTTTTTTATAATGTGATTTAGGTCCGTCATCTCTTTCAATTTGACCTACTTTTAATTTCCTTAAAACTGGTATTATAAATATTGATATAATTACTGTAGCTATAAATGATACAAATAATATTCTCGTCTGGAAATACAAACTAGTTTCCTCCTTCAAAATTTGTGAAGCAAATTTTGTATTATTCATTCTTCACTCTTCATTTTTCATTATGGGCGCAATTCGGTATTCCTCATTGGTATTCCTTACCGATAACGCCCCTACATAATAAAATTATTTTATTAATTTCTTAATAATTTCTCTTTCATCAAAAGGATGTTTTTCTCCATTTATCTCTTGATATGTTTCATGTCCTTTTCCTGCTAATACTATAATATCATTTTTATTAGCCATATCTATTGCATATTTTATTGCTTCTATTCTATCAACTATCGCTATATATTTTCCTTTTGTTTTCTTTGTTCCTTCTTCTATTTGTTTAACAATTTTTTCAGGATCCTCAGTTCTAGGATTATCTGATGTTATTACTGTGAAATCTGCTATATTTCCTGATATTTCTCCCATTTGTGGTCTTTTACCTGAATCTCTGTCTCCTCCACATCCAAATACAGAAATAACCCTTCCTCTTGTATAACTTTTTACTGCTGAAAGTATATTTTGCAAGCTTTCTGGTGAATGAGCATAGTCTATCATAATTGTTAATTCTTTTTTATTTGGTACAAGTTCACTTCTACCAGGAACCTTCACTTCTAATAAAGCTTCTTTAATTTCATCTGCAGAAACGCCAAATTTTGAAGCTATTGCTATTGCTGCTAAAGAATTATAAACACTAAATCTTCCTGGTATTCCTATTTTTACTCTTTCATTTCTTGTTCCTATTTTCACTTTAAAATCTACACTAGAATTTGTTATTGTTATATCTTTTGCTAATAAATCTGCTGTATTATCTATTCCATATGTTTTTATTTCACAATTTGGTGCTAATTTTTTTAGTTTTGCAACATGAAAATCATCAGCATTTATATATCCTGTTTTACACATATTAAATAATTTTACTTTTGAATCAAAATAATCTTGCATATCTGGATGTTCTTTTTCGCTGATATGATCTTCTGAGAAATTTGTAAATACTCCCATATTGAAATCACATCCATCTACTCTATGTAATTTCAAGCTTTGAGAAGATACTTCCATTACGACTGTATCTATTTTTGCTTTTACCATTTCATTAAAAAGTTCTTGAAGTTCTAGACTTTCAGGAGTAGTTCTTGTACTTTCTCCTAAATTTTTATCTCCTATATAATTTGCAACTGTTCCTATAAGCCCTACCTTTTGACCATGTTTTTCTAATATTGATTTTATCATAAAAGTTGTTGTAGTCTTTCCTTTAGTTCCAGTTACACCTATTAAGTTAAACTTAGCAGATGGGTTATTGTAAAAATTAGATGCAATTTTAGCAAGTGCAAGTCTAGTATTTGGTGCCATTACTATTGTAATATCATCTGTAATATCACTCTTTTTAATAGAAGCACCTTCTTCAATAACAATTACTTTTGCTCCTTTTTCTATTGCACTTTTTATGTATTTATGTCCGTCAACTTCATATCCTTTAATCGCTACAAACATTCCACCTTCTTCTACTTTTCTTGAGTCATGTGCAATACTTTTTACATCTATTTCTAGATTTCCTTTTGCCTTTAATCCTTCTATTTCATTTAACACTGCTTTTAATTTCATATTTATACTCTCCTTAAACTCATATATAAATTTATTTATACGCATTTATTATATAATTAAATTTTTGTTTTGTATAGTAAATTTGTGAATTATTTTACAAATTATAAATTATCTAATTAATATAAATGGTAACCTTCGTCCCCATATTTATCTGTATTCCTTTTTTAGGTAATTGATCTGTTACTTTTTCTCCCTGCCCACTTACTTCCACTTCTAATCCTAGCTCTTTTAATATTTTATTAGCTTCCGTAATATTTAAGTCAATTACATTAGGCATCTCTACGACTTCTTTAATATCTTCTTCTGTTTGTTGTTTCTGTACTTCTAAATATGGTAACACTTCTCCGTAAAACTTGTGAAGCAATTGGAGCTGCTATGGCACCTCCTTGGGTGATTTTGACAACACAAATTTGATTTTTATTCAATTTTATGTTAATATATAAGTATATCAATTTGAAAGGAGTCTTAGCATGAAAGACTTAAGAGAATTAAACAAATACAGAAATGTTGAAAAACAAAAGCAACTTATGCCAGAGTTTTTTCGGAGGAGTTTAGCTGGAATTTTTGAAATTCCTTTGAATTCAGAAGAAACTGCTTTGGTTATTGCTGACAATGGTGTTAGCTCTTCTGAGTGGGAACACGTTTCAGTATCCACACCGACCCGTTGCTTAACTTGGGAAGAAATGTGTAAGATTAAAGATTTATTCTTTAATGATGATGAAGCTGTAATCCAGATTCATCCTGCCAAAAAGAACTATGTAAATGTTCATAACTTTTGCTTACACTTGTGGAAGCCTAAAACCGAAAAACTCCCATTACCTCCGTCATACTTAGTGCTATGACCCTCTAACAACTCTCTTGCAGTGTTCTAATTAACCTGCTAGAGAGTTGTTTTCTATATATTCCAAACATCTTTTAAATTCATCTTCAAACTTAAATTTTATTGTTATATTTCCATTTTCATGTACGTATATACATTCTATAAGTTCCATTATTATATCTCTTGATAATTCCTTTATTTCTTTTTGCTCTTTAAATTTTTCTATCCATTCATTTGAACTTACTTTTTGATTTTCATACTTTTTCTTTTCATTTTCTAGTCTTTCTATGTTTATCTTTAATCTTTCTATATCATTTTCATACTTGTGCTTATACTCTAAATATTCTTCTCTTGTTATATCTTCATTCTTCCAATCTTCATATAATGTTCTTTTAAAATTAGATATTTTAGATATATCATTTTGTTTTGCTATTATCATATTTTCAATTTTCTCATTTTTAACATTTTGAAAACTACTTTCATTTATTTGTTTAATAATTTCTTCAGTATCAATTAATAAATCAATATGTAAGTTTATAGCTTGTAAAACTGCTTTTTCTAATTTCTCTGCTTTTATAGTATGTTTAGTACATAAGTTATTTGACTTTTTTCTATATGTACTACAAATATAGTACTCATAAGTATTACCGCTTTTGTTTGTGCTACTTTTTTTGTTCATGGCTCTACCACAATCTTTACATTTTAGGACTCCTGCCCATATAGACAGCTCTCCTGTTTTTTGAGACACTTTCATATCTTTTTTATTTAAGTCTTGTGCTTTTTCAAAAGTTTCTTTATCTATTATCGGTTCATGAGTATTTTCTACTCTAACCCATTCTTCTTTTGGTACTGCTTCTACCTTATGTACTTTATAGCTTTTTACTCTTCTTTTGCCTTGAACTGTATGTCCTAAATATACTTCATTGTTTAAGATATTTCGTATTGTAGAAGGTGTCCATGTATATGTATCATCTTTAGTAGCATAATTATTATAATTCTGTCCTAATTCTATTTTCTTATGTCCTGTAGGGTTTATAATTCCCATATCATTTAACCTATGACATATTGATACTTTTCCTAGTCCTTCATTCACATGCCAATTATATATTTTTCTTACTATTTCTGCAGCAACCTCGTCTATGATTAATTTATTTTTGTTTTTTGGATCTTTTATATATCCATAAGATGGGAATGCTCCTATAAACTCTCCTTTTTTCTTTTTGCCTTCAAGAGAAGATTTTATTTTTATAGATGTATCTCTTGCATATTCATCATTTATTAAATTTTTAAATGGTACTAAAATTGTATTTGTGCTCGCTGGATTTTTAAAACTATCTACTCCATCATTAATGGCAATAAATCTTATATTAAATAATGGAAAAACTTGCTCTATATAATTTCCAACTTCTATATAATTTCTTCCAAGTCTTGATAAATCTTTTACAATAACACAATTAATATTTCCATTTCTCATATCTTCTAATAATCTTTGAAATGAAGGTCTATTAAAATCTGTCCCTGTAAATCCATCGTCTATATAAGTGTCATAAACTATTAAATCATCATGTTCTTCTATAAATTCATTTAATATTGTTTTTTGGCTTGTTACACTATTACTTTCTTGCTTTTCATTTCCGTTATCACTATCTTCTTGAGAAAGTCTAATATATTCTGCAACAGACCATAATTTTTTATTTTCAATATTTTCATTAGAAGAATACTTTGACTTCCTTGCCATTAATGCTTTTACCTCCTTTCCTTTAAAACAAATGAAAAACTGCGTATTACTACGTTAATCTTCACTAAAAATGTCCTCGAAGTACAAAAGTACGTCTGCGGATTTTTAGCTCGATTGCCTTGTATTACTTGTTTTTGATTTGTTTTATATATTTTCACATTAATTGTAACGTGACCTTTGTAGATTGTCAGCCCATTTTCTTCTTTTGTTTTAAAATATTTATCATGCATTCATTGAAAGTTTTTTTAACATCTGAATATTCAAATTCCACAACCATATCTCCAACTTTTAATATATATGGATTCTCGGTTCCATTTAAAAATTTAATTATCTTATCTTGATTCTTCAAATTCCATTCTCCTTTAGAGGATTTATGTTTAAGTTTATTATCTCTCAAAAAGCTTTATGCTAAAATTTACCCCTCTACTAGGTATATGGCACCGTCAACACAAAAACCGGACAATTTTTTAAAAGTTTTTTATTTTTTTGTCCCTCTACTATATAAATGTCATCACCACATCAAAAAAACGCAAATTTTCAGAGAAATTTTTAAACTTTTTATCCCCTCTACTAGGTAAATGGCATTAACTTTCAAAAAATATGACAATTTTTGAAAAATTTTTATATTTTTTATTTATCTATTAGTTTATTGTTTCGTCTTTTGCATTTTATGTTAATTTATGGTATAATTAAAATGTATTATCGCGTAGATATACATTAGCAAGTCAGGAATCTAACGAACAAACTATTTTAAGGAGGACAAATTTATGAGTTACGATCCTATGTTGGAAGGCATGTTGGCTATGGCTATCGGTATGAGCACTGGCAGTGCATCAGAAGGTTTGGAGTCTGTGCAGAATGCAGAGCAAAATCGTGCACGAAGCAATTGCAGATTGCCGAAAACAATGAACCCTAGCAAAGAGGCTTTTGAAGGTCTCGGGTTCAGTTTCGAAGACATCGATGGTGATGATGTTCTTTGTAAAGCTACTTTGCCGGATGGCTGGAAGCTGAAGGGAGAGGGCGGTGGATACTGGACTTATCTCATCGATGAGAACGGTCGTGAACGTGGAAGCTACTTCTACAAAGGTGCTTTCTATGACCGCAGTGGACACATGAACCTATCCAGGAGATTCCGTATTAGCGAAGATGCTGCAGACCCTGAAAAGTGGAATGGTCCGTATACCATTTCGGTAAAGGATGCTGATGGCACTATTCTCTTTACAGCTGGCAAATGCCAGGAAATGTTCACTGATAAATATGGAGAACTTATGAAACAAGCCAAAGATTATTTGCGTACCAACTATCCTGAATGGGAAGACCCGACCAAGTATTGGGATTAATCGGTATTCCTAAAACCACAAAACCACCTCTGGATATTTCCAAAGGTGGTTTTGTAGTTTTTATTTAATTAAAATAAATCTTCTATTTTACAAATTATTTCGTAATCTTGGTTTTCTGTTAGATGTGAACAGCAATACTTATCAGACCATTCTCGTATGTAAGGTAATAATAATCTCAAAAATAATCTTGTATTATATGATACCATTTTTATATCTTTTATTTTTTCATTTATAATTTGGCATTCATTTGATTTATAATAAACCAAATAATAATTGCCATCCTTTTCTAATTTAATATCATAAGGGAATATTCTACAATCTATAGGTCTAATTTCATATATAGTACATTTATTATCCCTATAAAAATAACATTGATTACTATTTTTTTGTCGTTTCATTTGATATAAATCTTTTAAAGTATAATCATTATGCATTTTAGAAAAATCTACTTTACTTGCAAATTCTTCTATATTAATTTTCATATTCTTTGAAATTGTTTCCACTTCTTTTGGCAATATCATAGGTGAATCAACATTAGGATTACAACAACAAGTTGCACTTTTTCCTACACAATTACTGCATAAATTAAATGTTCCTAAATTGTTGTTAGTATTTCTAAATAAAGCATACGGGCTTTGAACTATATCATCAGAATTTTCATCATCTGATATATATGTAGCTACACCATATAAAAAGTTTTCATTTATTATTTTTAAGCTAATAGTACCACTTTCAATATCACTATCTTCTATAAATTCATAAGTTCCATTTATTATATTTTTATTTATTTTTCCATTAAATTTATATTTGCAAATTTCATTATCATAATTAAGAATAATTTTTGCAACTAAATTATCTCCATCTTGTTCAAAATTAACTTTTTCATTGTAAATTTTATTATTTTGAATAAATGATGATATCCATTCTCCTGACAAATTATCTGTTGTACTCATACTTGTCCCTCTCAAACCTTTATATAATAACTCTATTTTATTCTACCACATAATGCCATTTTTCACAACAAATCAAAGAGAGTAAAAAAGAAGAGCCTACTCTGAAAATCAGAATAAGCTCTTTTGGATATTACTGGTTGTAATATGCTTCCATAATCCACGAGCATACAATATTCGGCTTTACTGTGATTTCTTTCTCTTCTCTTCCAGTCACTGTGAAGCGAATATATGTGTCGCATGGAAAGTCATAACTCTCTCCGTCTTTGAGAGGCGGAAGCTTGAGCAATACTTCTGCCAGATTATCATTAGCATCTTCCATAAGAGTTCCCAGAGGTCTTACATTGCCATAATCGAACCCGTACTCCACATCCTCTCCAAGTTCAGTTTCCTTCAGTTTGGTGAATAAATGGTTGTTCAGTTCTTTTTTAAACAACTCCCTTACCTCTTCAGATACTTCCTTATGGTCGTACATAGCCATTGTAACAGTTAAAACTCCTTCTGATGTTTGTTCAAACTCCTCCTCAATGGTAACCCGTACATTAAGTCTACTTGCGATTGCATTCAGTAATTTTTCCATAGTGTTTCCTCCTAAAAATTTTTTTATAATAATGACTGACTGCGGTGTAAAACGGAGTTATAATGTTTTACACATATTTATTATACCATATTTTACATAAAATTGCAAAAATGATAATTACATTAACTTCTTCCCATACATTCAAAAACCAAATGCACAGCATCCATAAAACCTATACTATAAAATTTTTCATTTTCATAAGATCCAATTACATTTATTCTATCTATGTAACTATCTAAACTATCTTTTACTAATTGCTTAGCTTTTTCATCATCTGATAATTTATCAATCTTATCTAATAACATTTTATAAGTATCATTTTTATTAACTAATTTTTTGATTTTTTCTTTATCAGGTTCAGATATTGCACACAAATTTTCCTCTCTACTTTTAAATAATTCATCCAGTACTGTTTTTTCTACATTATACATATTAACTACCTCCATTTATAATTTACTGGTAGTATAACGTGCTCAATTTAATTTGTCAGCCCTTTTTATAAAATTTTACAAAAGAATTTTGATAGCATTCGTATCAAAATTCTCATAGCAAAATTTTAATTTTGCGTCGAATATCGTTGCCCATTTTCTATGACAAAACTTCGCCAGCATGGTGTCGAGACACCTCAAATTGCTTTTTAGGGAAAATCCCTAATACCCTTTTTGCTCTCCGAGAGATAAAATTTTGTATTATTTTTAATAAAAAAATATGTCGTGTGTGTGTTCTTTATTATTATTTATTTTATTATTTTTACTTATTATTATTTGTATTAAATTTTTTAACATACTGTAATTCACGAGATTAATAGCCTGTTATTCACGACATATTTTCCTTGTTGTTCACCTCATGCACTACTGAATTTTTTAGTATTTCTGACAGCTTTTCATCGTTAATTTTGTAATAAGTTTTAGGTGGAATATCTATATATTTTATTTCCAAAATACCTGCTTCTATTAAAATTTCTGATGCAATTCTTTGCTTATATGGACTTAATTTTGTACTCTTTTCTATACTATTTTTTGTAGCAAAAAAGTATCCATATTTAAGTTCATTTCTTTCTCTAAAATAGTTTCTTCTTCCATATAATTCTCCAAGCATTAGTGCCGAATTTATTCCAAATTTATTTATTAATTCTCTATTAGTCATTATAAAATTTGTACCAATTATATTTTTATTTTCCATAGTTTGTCCTTTCTTTTATTTCAAAAAAGAGCGATTAAAAATCGCCCTAGTTTGCTTATTTTATTGTTTATTTCATTAACGATTTTTAGATAGTTTTTTGGTGTGTTGTCAAAACTACCCAGGCACCTCCTTGATGTCCACCTTCTCCTGTCGGATTATATAATAAAATTAATATTACTACTTCTGGATCTGAAATATCTGCAACTCCAACAAATGATGTTACATATTTTCCAGTATTTACTCCATCCTCAGATGTTCCAGTTTTACCTCCAATTGAATATCCTTGTACTTGTGCATTCTTTCCAGTTCCTTCTGATACTACTGATTCCATCATGCTAAGTACTTTTTTTGCAGTATTTTCTGATATTACTTGTTCTCCTTGTTTTACTTCTATATCATTTCTTTCTCCAGTTTCACTATCAATTGTTGCTTTAACAAGCCTTGGAGTAAATTTTTTACCATTATTTGCAATTGTTGAAACTAATGAAAGCATTTGTATTGGAGTTATTTCAAACCTTTGCCCAAATGATATAGTTGCAAGTTCAACAGGTCCTACTTTTTCCTCTTTTAAGAATATACTTCCCGCTTCTCCCGGAAGATCTATTCCAGTCTTTGATAGTAATCCGAATTTTTCTAAATAATCATAAAATTTCCCTACACCTATTTTTTGTCCGAAGCCCAATAAATACTGGATTGCATGAATTCATTAAAGCTTGCCTTAAGCTCTGAGAACCATGTGGTCTATAATATCTCCAACATTTAATTCTTGTTCCCGCAATATTAATTGCTCCCCCACAATTAAATTCTCCTGAATTATCAGTATCAGTAATTCCTTCTTCTAATGCTGCAGAAGAAGTTAATAATTTAAATGTAGATCCTGGTTCATATGTATCAGATATTGCTTTATTCCTCCACATTTGTTGTAATGCTTCCGATTTATCCCCGGATGATAAAGTATCCCATACGAATTGTAAATCTTGGTCATTTATTTTATAGGGATTATTTAAATCGTAGTTCGGATAGCTTGCCATTGCTAAAATATCACCTGTTTTAGGATTTGCAATTAATATATTCCCTCCATCTGTGCACTCATTATCAATACATGCCTGTGCTAAATATTTTTCAGCAATAGATTGAATAGTCATATCTATTGATAAAACTATATCATCGCCATCAACTGCTTCAATATAATCTTCTCCTTCATCTCCTAGATCCGTTCCTGTTGCATCAGTTAATTTTAAAATTTTTCCTGTTTCTCCTTTTAAAATTTCATCATATTTACTCTCTATACCTTCTAATCCTTGATTATCACTACCAGTAAATCCAATTACATTTGATGCAAGTGTTCCGTATGGATAATACCTTTTAGTATCTTCATCTATATTTATCCCTGTCATTATATTATTCTCATCCATCCAAACTCTTAGCTTATCTGTTTTTTCCTTTTCGACTTTTTTTACAATAGTTTCTATCGAACTATTTTTATTAACTTTTTTCAAAACAGTTTCATAATCCAAATCAAATATATCTGACATTACTCTTGCTAACTTTTCTTTATCTTCTTTCTTTATATTCCCAGGATTAACAGAAACCGTTTCTACACTAGCACTTACAGCAAGAATATTTTCTCCTGTGCTATCTAATATAGTTCCTCTTTTAGGATTTATTTTTCTATTTAATGTTTGTTGTGTATATGCCATAGCCTGTAGCTCTGAACCTTGTACAAATTGAATAAAACCTATCCTTATTATTAATAATGTACAAATAGTAAAACTAATAAACAGAACGCCTCTTAACCTTCTCTTTCTACTTATATTTGTAGATTTCATAAAACACCTCTATACAAAAATAAGATTAGTATCTATTTATTTAATACTAATCTTATTTAAATATATTCCCAATTCCGCTTATTATACCTTTTATTATGCTTTGTTTCTCTTCTATTATAACCTCTTCAGCTGCAGGTTCTATATAATCAGTTTTAGGTAATGTAATGTATGTTGTTTGTTTAGAATTTAGTTTTTGCATTCCTAACTGTTCTTTTGCTTCTTGTTCTAAATTGTTTAAATTTAATCCATTTTCTATAGATATTTCTAATTGAGCATTTTGTTTTTCAACATCTGCCAATTCTTGTTTTAAATCTTGGATTTTCGCAAAGTTCTCATCTATTTGTGAATTTCTATAACTCATTCCAAATAAAATTATAAATCCTACTATCAAATATTTTATAGCTCTACTCTTTTGTTTCTTTAAGTGTATTTCTCTTGCACTTTTCTTTTTTGAACTTGTATCTATTTTTCTTGCTGTTGTCTTCTTTGTTTTATACGGATTTTTTATAGGTGTATATTCAGGCTCAAGTTTTCTTGGGCTTGTTTCATATTGATATTTATTAAAATTTCTTGGCATAAATATATCACCTACCTTTCTCCTTATATTTTTTCAAACACTCTTAATTTTGCACTTCTACTTCTTGAATTTTGTTCCATTTCTTCATTATTTGGTAAAATTGGTTTTTTTGTAATTATTTTTCCTAAAGTTTTGTTTCCACACACACAATATGGTAATCCTGGTGGACATGTGCATTTTCCAACACTGTCAGCATATGCTTTTTTTACACTTCTATCTTCTAATGAATGGAATGTAATTATGCAAAGTCTTCCTTTGCTTTTTAATATTTCTATTGAATTCTTAACTGTGTTGTATAAAGGTTTTATTTCATCATTTACTTCTATTCTTATTGCTTGAAACGTCCTTTTGGCTGGATGTCCTTTATCTCCATGAATTCTTGGCACACTTTTTTCTATTATTGAAACAAGTTCTCCTGTAGTTGTTATTCTTTTTTCTTGTCTATATTCACATATATTTTTAGCAATTCTTCGAGAAAATTTTTCTTCTCCATATTCATAAATTATTCTTGCTAATTCTTCCTCTTTGTAACTATTTACAACTTCTTCAGCTGTTAATGTTTGAGACTTATCCATTCTCATATCTAGTGGTCCATCTTGTATATATGTAAATCCTCTTGTTTTTTCATCTATCTGATAAGATGAAACTCCTAAATCTAATAAAATACCATCTACTTTATCTATATTTAAGTTTGAAATAGCTTCTTTTATATTGTCATGATTATCATGTACAAATCTTACATTATCAAATTCTTTAAGCCTTTCTTTTGCTACTTTTAAAGCTTCTTTATCTCTGTCTATCCCTATTAAAAGCCCTTTTTTTGAAAGTTTTTTAGCAATTTGCAAGCTATGTCCTGCTCCTCCCATTGTTCCATCTACATATATTCCGTCAGGATTTATTTTTAAATTTTCTATACATTCTTCTAACATTACTGGAATATGATTAAATTCTATTTTCACTTCTCTAACTCCATTTTTTTAGTCTAGATAGTATAAACAGTTGGCATAAATTGTACCAACTGTCATTCCTCGTTTGTTTAATTTTTTATCTTTTGTGTTTTAGTAAGTGAATAAATTCACATATTTTTTCTTTTGTGTGTATATAATTTTACTTTCGTAAATTATAGCCTTTTCATTTGTATTAATCTCTTTTGTAAATTTAACATTTATTCTTTTGTATGTTTATCTTTTGTAATCTTATATTTTTTCTTTTGTAAATTTAAACTTATCTTTTGTGTACTACTTTATATCTTTTGTATTTTATATAAACTTTTGCAAGTTATATACTTATATACCTAAGTTTTCTATTCTTTCAGCAATCTCATCAGCTGCTAAGTTTTCTTCTTCTGAATATTTTAGCCATTTTTCTTTGCTCCAGATTTCTATTTTATCTAGAACTCCAATAATTACGACTTCCTTTTGTAGACCTGCAAATTCTCTTAAGTTGCTACTAATTAAAAATCTTCCTTGTTTATCTATTTCACACTCTGTTGCTCTTGCTAAGAAAAATCTTTTTAATGCTCTTGCATCTTTATTTGTAAGTGGAAATGTTCTTAATTTTTCTTCGAAGTTTTTCCATTCGTTTTGCGAATATGCAAACAAACAACCATCTAAACCTTGTGTTATAACGAATTTTTCGCCAATATCATCTTTTAGTTTTGCTGGCATTATAAGTCTTCCTTTTGCATCTATATTATGCTCATACTCGCCTATTAACAAATGTCTCCACCTCTTTTCCTTTTTAGAGGATTTTTTACCACTTTCCCCCACTTTGTTCCACTTTGACCATATTTTATATGATAACTTACTAAAATGCAATAGTTTTTGCAAAGTTTTTTAAATATTTTTGAAGGTTAGTCAATCATATGTCACACTTTTTTGAAAAATATATACTTTGAGTACTTTATATTGCCATAACCGATTCTTCTTGACTTTTATATTTTTTTAGGAATCCCTTCGGACTCAACCATCCTAGTGGTCTCATTGG
>JAZSDU010000035.1:0-27914 GCA_045531335.1 Clostridia bacterium | reverse complement strand
ATTTGGTTTGTTGTGATTAATCCAGCTTCAACAGCTTGGATACCAAATTCACCATCAGAAACGAAGTTTCGTCTCATTGCTCTACCTCTATTTCTACCTTTTTGTTGTTTTCTATATTTTGTTCTTTTTGGCATTAATGGCATTAGTCGTTACCTCCTTTTGCTTCTTTTTTAGCTGGAAGAATTTCACCTTTATAAATCCATACTTTTACACCAATTTTTCCATATGTTGTATCTGCTTCATAGAATCCATAGTCTATATCAGCTCTTAATGTTTGAAGTGGTATTGTACCTTCTTTATAAAATTCTGTTCTTGCCATATCAGCTCCACCTAATCTTCCAGATACAGCAGTTTTTATTCCTAATGCTCCAGCTTTCATAGCTTTTTGCATACATTGTTTCATAGCTCTTCTAAAAGATATTCTTCTTTCAAGTTGGTTACAAATGTTTTCTGCAACTAATTGTGCATCTGTATCTACATTTTTTACTTCTACTATATTTAAGTTAACATCTTTGTTTATCATTTTTGCTAACTCATTTTTTAATGTTTCTGCAAAGTTTCCACCTTTTCCTATTACAAGACCTGGTTTTGCAGTAAATACATTTACTTTAACAAATTTTGGTGTTCTTTCTATTTCTATTTTAGAAATTCCACTAACAAATAATTTTTTCTTAACATATTCACGAATTTTGTGATCTTCTATTAAATAATCACTAAAATTCTTAGAGTCTGCATACCATTTTGAATTCCAATCTTTGATAACGCCTACTCTTATCCCATGTGGATGCATTTTTTGTCCCATGTTAATTTTCCTCCTTTACCACGATTGTTATATGGCATGTTCTTTTTCTAATTCTAACAGCTGATCCTTTTGCTGCAGGTCTAATTCTTTTTAGAGTTGGACCTTGATTTGCATAAATTTCGCTAACAATTAGATTTCCTCTATTCATACCATGATTATTTTCAGCATTTGCTATAGCTGATTTTAATAATTTTTCTATTATTTCAGATGATGCTTTTGGTGTAAATTTTACTATTGCTAAAGCTTCATCTACTTTTTTTCCTCTTATCAAGTCTGCAACTATTTTAACTTTTCTGCTTGATATTCTAGCATATCTTAAAATTGCTTTTGCTTCTAAAGTTGTAGTTTGCACTGTTTCTTGTTCTGGCATTGTTTTCTTTCCTCCTTTTTTTATACTGGGAATATGTCTTACAAGGTTTGTGGGACACATCTTCCCATACGGTTGTCTTTGTGGGATAAGATATGTCCCACTATTTTAAGTTTGATTTTTTATCTCCTGAATGTCCTTTAAATGTCCTTGTTGGAGCAAATTCTCCTAATTTATGTCCAATCATTTCTTCTGTTATATAAATTGGAACATGTTTTCTTCCATCATGAACTGCTATTGTATGTCCTACCATTTGTGGATATATTGTAGATGCTCTTGACCAAGTTTTAAGAACTGATTTTTCACCTGTCTCATTCATAGCTTCTATTCTTTTTAATAGCTTTTCTTGAACAAAAGGTGCTTTTACTTTTCTATTTTCTGACATCTAAGTCTCCTCCCTTTCTTGATTTTCAATCCCCTTTTATTACGAAGGAAAATTTATTTTCCTGAGTAACAAGGTTAATTTACCGCTGTATGTGCGAATGCGAAGCATTCTGTACAATTGTGGCATCGAAATCTTTGATTTCGAAAATGCCTAATTATCTTACTTTCTTCTCTTTACAATAAATTTATCTGATTTTTTATTTTTCTTTCTTGTCTTATATCCTAATGCTGGTTTACCCCAAGGAGTAAGTGGTCCTGCGTGTCCTACAGGTGCTCTACCTTCACCACCACCATGAGGGTGATCTACTGGGTTCATAACAGATCCTCTAACTGTTGGTCTAATTCCCATATGTCTTGTTCTTCCTGCTTTACCAATTTTAATGTTTGCATGATCTGCATTTCCTATTGTTCCTATTGTTGCTCTACATCTTGCTAAAACTAATCTCATTTCTCCTGATGGAAGTCTTATATGAGCATATGTTCCTTCTTTAGCCATAAGTTGAGCTTCTCCACCTGCTGTTCTTACTAATTTTCCACCTTGACCTGGATTTAATTCGATGTTGTGTATCATAGTACCTACTGGTATATTTTCTATTGGAAGACAATTTCCTACTTTTATATCTGAGTTTGGTCCAGATACTACTTTATCTCCATCTTTTAATCCTACTGGTGCTAAGATGTAACTTAATGTTTCATCTTCATATTTTATTAATGCTATGTTACTTGTACGGTTTGGATCATATTCGATACCAATAACTGTAGCTTGCATATCATCTTTTTTACGTTTGAAATCAATTATTCTGTATTTTTGTCTGTTTCCACCACCTTGGTGTCTAACTGTTATTCTACCATATGAATTTCTACCTGCATTTTTCTTCTTTTTAGCAAGTAAAGATTTTTCTGGTGATTTTTTTGTAATTTCATCAAAATCTGAAACTGTCATGTTTCTTCTTGATGGTGTATAAGGTTTAAAATGTTTTATCCCCATTTCTCTCTTCCTTTCTCGAATTTATGAAAAACTTCGTATTACGTTGTCAAGCTTCAAGAAAAAATACTCGATGTACCTTTGTACTATCTGCGTTTTTTTCTTTCGCTTTCCTAGTACTACTCGTTTTTGCTAAATTCTCTTCTCTAAATATTTGTGGAATTTTTTCCTGCTCCACTTACAGATATTTATTTATTATCCGAGTTTTATCTCGATATTAGTTTATATGATTACATTCCCATGTCTATTGAGTCTTTGTATTTTTTATCTGTTTTAACTTCTTTTCCACCTTTTGTTAGGTAAGATGTTTCACTTGGGTTTGTATCGATTGTTACGATTGCTTTTTTCCAATCTGGTCTTTTACCACTGTTTGCTCCAACTCTTTTTTCTTTTCCTTTAACTGTCATTGTATTAACATTTAATACTTTAACATCAAATAGAGTTTCAACAGCGTTTGCTATTTGAACTTTTGTAGCTTTTTTTGCTACTTTGAATGTATACTTTCCTTCTGCTATACCTGTGCTAGATTTTTCTGTGATTATAGGTTTTACTATTATTTCTTCTGGTCTCATAATTAAGCATACACCTCCTCTAAGTTTTTAACGCTATCTACTGTAAGAACTAGTTTATTGTATTTTAATAAATCATAAACATTTATTGTATTTACTAAGCTTGTTTTTACTCCTTCGATATTTCTTGCTGATTTTTGAACATTTTCATTTTTTTCTGGTAAAACTATTAATGTTTTTCCTTCTACTTTTAAAGCATCTAATGCTTTAACCATTTTTTGTGTTTTTATTTCATCAAATGATAATGTATCTACAACTACTAAGTTGTTTTCTAATACTTTAGAACTTAATACAGATTTTATAGCTAATCTTTTTTCTTTTTTATTTAAAGTATAGCTGTAATCTCTTGGTTTTGGTCCTAAAGCTATACCACCTTTAAACCATTGTGGTGCTCTTATACTTCCTTGTCTTGCTCTACCTGTTCCTTTTTGTCTCCATGGTTTTCTTCCACCACCAGAAACTTCTGCTCTTGTTTTTGTGTTAGCTGTTCCTTGTCTTTGGTTTGCTAAATAGTTAACTAATACGCTATGTACTATTTTTTCATTTGGCTCAATACCAAAAACTGATTCATTTAATTCTAAGTCGCTAACTTTTTTACCTTCTATATTGTATACATCTATTTTAGGCATTTTCTTTATCTCCTCTCACATATTTTATTAATCTACCTTTTTTAATTTTCGATTTTGAATATGTCCCCTTTAAATCGGTTTGGTGGACACATCTTTTTCTCCTGTCTTTCTTATAGGGCTAAGATATGTCCCCCTATTTTGATTTTACTGAATTTCTTATTTTTAGTATTGCTCCTTTGTTTCCTGGAACACTACCTTTTACTAAAATTACATTTTTATCTAAATCTACTTTTACAACTTGTAAGTTTTGTATTGTAACTGTTTCCATTCCCATATGTCCTGGAAGTTTTTTACCTTTAAATACTCTACCTGGTGTTGAAGTAGATCCCATTGAACCTGGTCTTCTGTGGTACATAGAACCATGTCCCATAGGTCCTCTAGATTGTCCATGTCTTTTTATAACGCCTTGGAATCCTTTACCTTTACTTGTTCCTGTTATATCTACTGCTTCTCCTGCTGCAAATATATCAGCTTTTATTTCATCACCTACGTTGTAAGAGATTTCTTCTAATCTAAATTCTCTTAAATGTTTTTTAGGTGTTGTATTTGTTTTTTTGAATTCTCCCATTTTTGGTTTTGTTAATTTACTTTCTTTAACATCTCCAAAACCTAATTTTACAGCTTCATAACCATCTGTATCTTTTGTTTTGATTTGTACTACTGTACATGGTCCAGCTTCTATAGCTGTAACTGGAATAACTTTTCCTGATTCATCAAATATTTGTGTCATTCCAATTTTTCTTCCTAAAATTGCTTTTTTCATTATAATCCTCCTTAACTATTGGCTAGCTTCCAAAAATAATGAAAACCTTCGTCTTGCGTTGTCAAACTTCGCTTCAAAATTCCTCAATGTACTTTTGTACACCTCCGGATTTCTTGCTCGTTTTCCTAGCAATACTCGTTTTTGATTATTTTTTAGTTCGTTAGCTTGGTTCGTTGTATATATTTTTTGTCAAATATATATTAAATATTAAAGTTTCATTTCTACGTCTACACCTGCTGGCAAGTCTAATTTCATTAGGCTATCTATTGTTGTTTGTGTTGGATATAGAATATCTATAACTCTTTTATGTGTTCTCATTTCGAATTGTTCTCTTGAATCTTTGTGTTTGTGTGGAGAACGTAAGATTGTTACTATTTCTCTCTTTGTTGGAAGTGGAATAGGTCCTGAAACTTTTGCACCTGTTCTTTTAGCAGTATCTACTATTTTTTCAGCAGACTGATCTAAAACAACATTGTCATAAGCTTTAAGTCTTATTCTGATTTTTTCACTTTGAACAGTTTTAGTAACTTTCTCAGTTTTTGTTGCAGTCTTCTTTGTTGCTGCTTTTTTTGTTGTTGTAGCTTTTTTTGCTACTTTTTCTGTTTTGTTTTCTTCTGTTGTTGCCATTGTTAAATTCCCTCCTTAATAATATGTCGTGGTATATACCACTTTTAATTGCCTTATGGAAAGTTCTTAACGCACCCTGGTGTTTCTTTTTTGAACATTTTTTAAGCCTAAGTTACATTTCATTTTATTCATATGTGACTTAGGACAAGTGTGCTTTTTTAAACTTATCCGCCTAGGTCTTAAGCCAAGACATACTCCACGAAAGTTCCCTCCATTTCCTACTATCCGTAGGAATGTAGCCACATTTCGCTTCATCGCAAATCTACACGCAAATCATATTATACAACACTTTCACAAGATATGTCAAGCATTTTTTTGCTTTTTTTGTTAATATAATAAACCGATTTATATATTGAATTAAATGTCGAACATTAGGTATTGATTAATTTATTAGAATACGATATATTATACATATGTGTAGGAGGTAAAAAATGGAAAGAAAACAAGATATTTTGAAAACAAAATATTTCAAAGTGCATAACGTTACAGATTTAAAAGATTTATTATATAAATCTGCAGAAAGATATAAAAACAGAACAGCATTTAAATTAAAAGATAAAAACGGAAAAATCTACGGAATTAAATATATAAGCTTTAAAAATGATGTAGAAGCATTAGGAACCTCATTAATAAATCTAGGTTTACGTGACAAATCAATTTCTTTAATAGGCAAAAACGGCTACTCATGGATCACATCATATTTCGCAGCTTCTATTATAGGTACTGTCGTTCCTATTGATAAAGAACTACATGTTGATGATGTAATTAATTTTATAAACATATCAGAAAGTAAAGCAATAATTGGTGATTCTAAATACATCAAAGCTATTTTAGAAAACAAGCAAAAACTAAATACAGATATCACTTTCATAAGTCTTGACGATAGCTTTTTTAATGAAAACACTAATACGATTAAAAGCTTAATTGACGAAGGAAATTCAAAGCTTAAAGAAGGAGATATATCTTTTTCTAGTATACAAATCAACCCAAATGATATGCATATATTACTATTCACATCAGGAACAACAGGAAATGCAAAAGGAATATGTTTATCTCACAAAAATATATGTTCAAATATAATGTCAGTTGCTCAAATAGTAAAGGTTGATAAAACAACTGTTGTTTTATCAATTTTACCGGTTCATCATACTTATGAATGTACATTAGGCCATTTGCTCGTGCTATATGGCGGAGGCATTATTACATATTGCGATGGATTAAGATATATAAATAAAAACATAAATGAATATAAACCTTCTTTCATAATATGTGTTCCTTTATTACTAGAAAACGTACATAAAAAAATTGTATCTACTTTAAAAAAGTCACTACCTGAAAAATATTTCAACAACGAAAAGCATTTTATAGATAATATGCCAATACCTTTAAGGTTAATTGTTAAGAAAAAAATAAAAAAATCACTAGGTGGAAATATAAAAACTTTTATAGTAGGAGCCGCTGCAATTAATCCGAAAATAATTGAATCTTTTTATAAACTAGGATTTAAAGCATTGCAAGGTTACGGATTAACAGAATGTGCTCCTCTAGTTGCAGGAAATAACGATTTCTTTTACAAAGCCGATTCAGTAGGACTTCCTATTCCAAATGTAGAATATAAAATTAATAATCCAGATAGCGATGGTACAGGAGAAATAATCGTTAAGGGTCCTAATGTCATGCTTGGTTATTATAATGATCCAGAAAGTACTGATAATGTATTCAAAAAAGGCTGGTTTTATACAGGAGACTTAGGATATATAGATGATGATGGTTTCTTATATATAACTGGTAGATGTAAAAGTGTAATAGTAACTCAAAACGGGAAAAACATATATCCTGAAGAAATAGAATATTATTTAAATGAAAGTCCTCTAGTTTCCGAGTGTATAGTTTTAGGGGTAAACTATGAAAATGACCGTGAAACCTATGTTAATGCAAAAATTTTTCCTAATATGGATATATTCAAACAATTACTAAGCAAAGATAATGTTTCAGAGAATGAAATTAGTAAAGAAATTAAACATTTAATTTCTGAAGTTAATAAAAAACTCCCTAATTATAAACATATTAAAAACTTTAAAATTGTAAAAGAACCTCTTGAAAAAACAACTACTCAAAAAATAAAAAGATTCGGAAACAATTTAAGTATGTAGATTATTATTCTTATACAACAAAGAGTAAAGAGCTCCTAATACCTTAGGAGCTCTTTACTCTTTATGATTATTCTTCATCTATAAAATTAAATTCATCTTTGAATTTTTCTTTAAACATTTCAAATACAGTATTAAGTGTTTCTTGATCGTCTACACTTACATAAGATTCCTCATCCTCTGAGTCTGTATCTTCAACTTTTAATATTACTACTTCTCCTGCATCTTCATTTTCTTCTATTGGTAATAATATAACATATTCTTCTCCATCATATTCTATTAAATCTAAGAACTCAAATTGTACTTCTTGTCCTTCCTCATCGTTTAGTACTATAATGTTGTCTAATTCTTCATCCATTTCTAGCATATCATTGTTTTCAAAATCCATTATTCTTTTGTCTCCTTTCAATTTATTAATTATATATAATAAAACATTAAAATCTATTTAATCACTTTCTATTTATATAAGTTTCTAATATATATACTGCAGAAATCGTATCTACTAATCCTCTTTTTTTCTTTTTATTAACATCTAAATCATTCATTGTCCTATGAGCTTGTACAGTAGTTAATCTCTCATCTACAGATGCAATCTTAATTTTATTATACTTGCACTTTAATTTATGAATAAACTTTTCTGTTTTCTCTGCTCTTTCGCTCTTATCGCCATTCATATGAAGCGGCATACCAACTACTATTGTACCTACATTGTACTCATATTGCTCAATTATTTTATCTATTTCAGCAAGTAAAACTTTATCATTACCATTATGATTTATTGTTTTCAACCCTTGAGCAGTTATATTTAATTCGTCTGTTATTGCTATCCCTACTCTAGCTTCTCCATAATCGATTCCAATTATTCTCATATTATTATTCATCTAACCCTATATATTTTTTTACCATTTTTTCTAACAATTCATCTCTCTCTATCATTCTTATTAAATTTCTTGCATTGTTATGGCTAGTTATATAAGTTGGATCGCCAGATAATATATAACCAACTATTTGGTTTATTGGATTATATCCCTTTTCTGCTAATGCTTCATATACTTGTTTTAGTATCTCCTCTGCCTTTATATTTTTATCTCTTTCTACTCTAAAATTCATTGTTTTATCGCTTATCATTTGTCATTCCTCCTTTATATGCAATTAATATTGCTTTCATTTATATCACATTCATCCAAATACTCTTCTAACTTTTTAGTTACCTCTTCTAATCCTGTACCTTTATAATATGTTGCTAATACAAAATTTGTTTTCGCAGAAGCAAATTCTTGTTTTTTCTTTTTCCTTGAATTATTTTTCTTTTCCTCTATTTCAATTTCAAACTCTTCAAGTTCTTCCTTTATTGATTTTACAAATTCTTCTACTCCCTGAATATCCACTCCAGAAAAAGCAATTGCAAATTTAGGTCCCATATATCTCACAAATATGTATTGCGAAGAAATACTCCTTTTAACTATATTACTTATGCTTATTATTAATTTTGTCCCTATATCTCTTCCAAATTTTTCATTTATTTCTTCTATATTTATTATTTTGAACATACAAATACAGCTATCAGGATATTTATCTATTATTCTTTTCCCTTTTCCATATAAATATTCAGCCGAATTTAATCCTGTACTCTTATCTACTCTATAAATATTTTCTATTGTATTTTGATAAGATACTGTTTTTAATACTGCAACTATATTCTCTTTTACAACTCCTAGAACACTTGTATCTGTTTTATCAAAAGCATGTGGTTCACTTGCTTCTATAATCCAATAGCCTATGTATACATTATCAATGTATAGAGGAAAAAACATTGCTGACTTTGCTCTTCCCATTTCCATTTTTTGATATGTCAATTTCTCATCAGCTCTATTTATCGTTACATATTTTGGTGTTGCTGTCATTACGCTATCTTTAAATATTTCGTCTGTATGCAAATTTTTCATTGCATCCCAATGTTTTTCATCTACATTAGTTGCTTTTATAACGTATTCAGCTCCATTAAATACTACAATAGTAGAATATTTAATTGCAAATTTTTCTATTAATATATTGTTTATAATTTCTAGTTTATTGTCAACTGATGAATCTTTCCCAATCGCATCTAAAAAATCTTGTAATACATTTAAATTCGATATTCTATCATTAATATTGCTAAAATACTGTATCTTTTTATGTATTCTTAAATTATATATTACTAATATTATTACGGCAAAAACTAGTAAAATTATTGCAACTAAAAACGGGCTCAAATTATCACCTCTTATTATTCAACATCTTGTGTTATTGATATTTTCTTTTCATTTTATTTAAAGTATCATTCATTTCATTAGAAAAATTATCTTTATATTTATCTCCCCTAGGAGAATATACTGGTTTGCTTATTAAAGGATATATCATATTACATAATTCTCTAAGTGCTGTTATTAAAGATTTTGAATATCCATTTAGTGAAACAGTACAAGTAATTAATGCATCTAAGTATTTTATATAATTTTGTACTTCAAATGGTATTACACAATAATTAACTTTATCTTTATCAAATAAATCTTTCATTATTGTTAAAGATGGATCATTGTATTTTGATATTCCTCCAATTAAAGTTTTTATAGGAACACTTCTTATATTAACACCTTTATTAATAACTATTCTTAATTTTTCTTGTCTTAATACCCCTTTTGATTGTAAATCCCTTAAAAAAGCTGTTAATGGTTGTATAGTTAACACATCCATACTTTGAACTAAGTATATCTCTTGTGATGCGCCAAAATATTCAGTTGGTGTATCAAAATCACAATCTATCAAAACTACAGAATAGTTTTTTAGAAGTGTAGCTAATATAGAATCTACATCATTATACTGTGTATTATCATCAGGAACTGTTGTATATACAGTTAAATTCTTATTTACCTTTATTCCTTCTGCAATTCCACTTCTTAGTTTGTATATACTTTTCTTAGCGGTTTCCATTAATCTTTCTTCACTATTTGTATATATATAATATGCATTTCTTGTTTTAGTCATATCTAATATTGCTGTTTGTATTCCCATAGAAGCTAACATATGTGCAGCATTATTAACAATAAATGAAGTTCCATTCTTTGTAGTTCCAACAAAGCTTACTATCTTTTTATCTTTTGTAAGTAATGTACTAAAGTTAGTATCTGCTATAGATTTGTACTGTGTATCAACTATTTCAGTTGTTTCACTATGTATATCTTCTTCATCAACTATTTCTGCTTTATTATTATCTTCTTGATCAAGTTCAAATAAGTCAATTAGTTCTTCTTCACTCTCATTTTCATCAAAATCTTCTTCATCTACAAGATTAAATAAATCTAATTCTTCTTCGACATTTGAAGTTTCTTCTGTAACAATATTGCTTACTTCTTCATCTTTTTCATCATCTAAATTGAATAAATCTATTAATTCGTCTTCTTTTTCTTCTTGTGCAATTTTCTCTTCTATAATAGGATTTTTTCTAGGTCTTCCTCTTCCTCTTTTAGGTTTATTTTCCTCTTCAACACTAGGAACTGGATTTTTTCTAGGTCTTCCTCTTCCTCTTTTTACTTCAGCAACTTCTGGTTGATTCTCTATAGAAGTTTCTAAGCTTTTTTCTATTTCTTCAAAATCAAATTTGTCTTCTATATTATTTTCAATTACTTTTTCAGAAACTGGTTCTATATTTGGTTTTTCTTGTTTTATTAATCTTTTTACTTGTGTTGTATTTACTCCTGATGGGATTACAATCGGCTTAGTAATCTTAGTTTTTGAAGATTCATTTTCAAGCATTTGTGATTTAACTCCACTTTCTTGTTTATCCTTTGATGTCTTATTATTATATCTATTTAAATTTTGAGAATTTACTTTACCACTAAAAGAAACTAGTTGTTGATACTTAGGAGATTTCTCTTCTAATACTGCTTTTACTGAAATTGGAAGATAACGAATGATAATTTTCAATTGAGTATCTGTATATTGAGACACTATATTATTAAAGCTATCAACATATTTATCTTCATTTTTCCCAAGTCTCTTATAATGAGCTAAAATGTTTTGTACTTCTGCTTCACTTACACTATCTTCGCCTTCTGCTTGATAACCTACATTATCAATCTCTATTTTATAATACTGTTTTGCTTCTTTCTTTGTTCTAGGCTTATTTATTAGGTTGCAAACCTGTTCTATACTTCTGTCTTGTCCTATCATTGCGCTATATATACCTATACCAAATAATTTAACTAGCATATCATCTGATTTACTTCTTCTGTCTGTACAAATAAGTATAATATCTGTATCATTACCTTCTGCATTTATAGCTTCATCACTTATGTTATCTAATTTTTCAAACAAAAATTTATCTATTGTATCATAATTATTATTAGCGAATGGTTCTAAGTCTTCGCTTATCACCACTCGGTCATAAGTTTTATCTTTTTGTAATTCTTTTAAAATTGCATTAAAGTAATATACATTTTTATATGATAGTATTTCTTTATAATCTTTTTGATATCTCTTAACTATTGCATTAGAAATTTCATCATTATTAACTGCAAATAAAACTTTCATGCTCCTTAACCCCTCCAACCTCTTACAACTATTGCAAATATAAGTGGTAGTACTTGACATATTACAAGTATTGTAATAAATGCTACTATTAAAGCAAATCCTTTTTGCTTCATATCTAGTCTTCTAGTTCCTAATACATATTGATATAATGCTCCCACTGCTATACCTATAAAACAAAGTGGTATGCTATATAATCTTATTTTATTCAATATAAAAGCTGTCATTCCATAACTCTCAGAACCATATTTTCTATTATATTCATCCAATTCTGTTTTTGTTTCTTCTTTCATATCCATTAATTGACTAGCTGTTTCTGTTTCTAAAATATTTTTTTCTTCTACTGCTAGTACTGTTCCAAAGGATAATAGTACTATTGCTATAACCATTATTGATATAACTACTTTTTTCATTATGGTTTATACCCCCTTATTTTTTCCTTTTTTTACTTATAACATCATACAATATTATTGAAAAAATAGCAAGGAAATTATTTATTTTTATTCAAAAAATAAATACAAAGCACAATTACTAAAAAGTAATTGTGCTTGTTTAGATGAATGCTATTCATCTGTAGCTGGTTTGTATTCGTACCACATTCTGCCATTTGATTCGCAGTCAAATACAAGTTCCAACTCCTGGAGCTTTTGCTCTGTAGGTTCATCGCCCTTTTTAAAGGCAACCAGTACCTTAGATACAATTGAAGCTCCTAAATTTTGCAATTCTTCCCGAACCTCTTTCGGAAAATTTTTCTCAGGTGGTATAGACAATTGTCTCATCTCCTTATTATAAATTAATCTACCTAAGATTATGTTTATTATACATATATAATGAAATTATGTCAAATCTTAATATCTATACAAAACAAAAAAGCACCTTAAAAAGGTGCTTTTTTTATTTAATTTATTATTCTGCTGATTCTTCAACTTCAGCATCAGGAGCTTCATAAGCTTCTAATATAGCTGATTGGATTTTTTCTCTAGTTTCAGCATTGATTGGATGAGCTATATCTTTGAATTCTCCGTTTGGAGTTTTTCTGCTAGGCATAGCTATAAATAATCCATTTTGACTTTCGATAACTTTGATATCATGAATTACGAATTCATTATCGAATGTTACAGAAGCAACAGCTTTCATTCTGTTTTCTGAATTTACTTTTCTTAAACGTACGTCTGTTATTTGCATTAATGTGCACCGCCTTCCAATGTTTTAAAAATTTGTACATATTTTACTATGTACATTTATTCTATTCGCCAAAAAATGTTTTTTTCCTTCTAAATTTTACAATAATATTTTGTAATTAACGTTTTTTGGTTTGTTGAATAAAATATATATGTATGATTAAATTGATTTTTGGGATTGTAGAGGTCGCCGCCCTCGGCGACACGCAATTCAAATTTGGATATATGTTTTTTCGGGTCGCCGAGGGCGGCGACCCCTACAACGTTTGCAATATATTTGCAAATCATTCATACGAATTTCAATTTATATAAGCTTTTTGCTTAAAATTATTGAATTTTTTTCATTTTACATATATAATTCTTTCGAATAAGAAAGGTGTCGTGACTAAAATGATTAATTATAACTCTAATATAGAAAATTTAAAGAAATATAAACATATACATATGATTGGAATTGGTGGAATAAGTATGAGCGGTATTGCAGAAATTCTTCGTAACTGGGGAATTTTTGTTACAGGTTCTGATACCACTAGAAGTAAAATTACAGACAGATTGTCTAGTCATGGAATTTTTGTTTCAATAGGCCACGAAACAAATTTAGTAAAAAAGGCTGATCTTGTAGTATATTCAGCAGCTGTCAAGCAAGACGATCCTGAACTAATAGAAGCAAGAAACAATGACATTCCTACTATAGAAAGATCTGATTTCGTAGGTTATATAACTAGAATATACAAAGACACTATTGGTATTGCTGGTACTCATGGTAAAACAACTACAACTTCAATGATTTCTTTATGTTTTATAGAAGCAGGTCTTGATCCTACAATACAAGTAGGTGCAATTTTAAAACAAATAAATGGAAATCATAGAGTTGGAAATAGTGATTATTTTATTTTAGAAGCTTGTGAATACGTAGAAAGTTTCTTAAAATTTAGTCCAAAATCTACAATAGTACTAAATATTGACAATGATCATTTAGATTACTTTAAGAACTTTGATAATATTAAAAAAGCTTTCGAAAAATATGTTGCTATACTACCATATGATGGCCTTCTAGTGTTAAATGCAGATGATCCTAATTGTTTAGACTTACGTTCACATAGTGACTCTAAAGTCGTAACTTTCTCTGTCAAAAATGATAAATCAAATTTTATAGCAAGAAATATAACTTTTGATGATAGAGGCTGTGCTAAATTTGATGTTTATTATAACAATAATTTCTATTCAGAAATGAAATTATCAGTTCCAGGAACTCATAATGTATTAAACGCATTAGCATGTATAGCTCTTTGTACCGAATATGGAATTAATAAATATGATATAAAATCTGCTCTTTTAAAATTCACTGGAGCAAACCGTAGATTTGAATTAGTTGGTTCATATCAAAACATTGATGTTTACGATGATTATGCTCATCATCCTAGCGAAATACTTGCAACAGCTAATGCTTTAAAAAATAAAAAGCACCGTCAATCTTGGATTATATTCCAACCACATACATATAGTAGAACTCAAAGTCTACTTGATGATTTTGCAAAAGTTCTTACTAATTTTGATAATATAATAATAACTGATATATATGCAGCAAGAGAAATGAATACTTATGGAATTTCTGCAGAAGATTTAGTAAATAAAATACATTCTCTTGGAAAATCTGCAATTTATATTTCTTCTTTTGATGATATAGCAAAATTTATACGTGAAAGAGCATGTCCTCATGATATAGTACTTACTGTAGGAGCAGGTACAGTAACAGAGATTGGAAGAAAAATTTTAAGTTAAAAAAGAGACAAAAGGGGACAGACCCCAATAGTCTACATTACGATGTAGACTATTGGGGTCTGTCCCCTTTTGTCTCTTTTATCTCATAAAACAAATTCCAAGTACTATTAGCCCAACTATTATCCTATAAATTGCAAATACTTTGAAGCTTCCTTTCCTCAAATAATCTAACAAGAATTTTATAACTATAATACCTACAGCAAAGCTCATTATTACACCTATTGCAAAAGCTATTATTCCCATTACGTCTGCTACTAAAAAATATTCAATAAAATCCTTTAATTTAAATATTGTTGCAGCAAGTACTATAGGTGCTGATAGCATAAATGAATATTTTGCAACTGCTTCTCTTTTTACTCCTAATGCTCTTCCTGTTGTCATAGTAATTCCTGAGCGTGATACTCCCGGTATAAAAGCTAAAGCTTGTGATATACCTATTATGAATGTTTGTTTAAAACTCATTTGCTCATACTCTGTTTCTTTTTTTGCATTCTTATCTATTAAGTATAATATTATACCCATAATTATTAATGCTATTGCTATTATAACTGGTTTAGTTAATATACTTTCAGCATATTTATCTAATACAAAACCTATAATTCCTCCTGGTATAGTAGCAATTACTATATTCCAAAACATTTTTCCTTCAGTAGTCTTTTCTTTTTTCATTACCATATTGTAGCCACCTTTTATTAGAGCTACCCAATCTTTAAAAAAGAATATTCCTATTGCTAGCAATGTTCCAAAATGTAATGCCACATCAAATGATTCTGGAATACTCCAATTGAAAATCCACGGTATCAAAAATAAATGCGCAGAACTTGATATTGGTAAAAGTTCTGTAAGACCTTGAACTATTCCTAATATAATTGATTGTAATATTGTCATTATTTTTTCCTTCTTTCTTAATTCAATATTTTATCTATTGTTCGTTTTATATATTTTGCTGCCGTTAGTGGAGCTACTTTTCCTGGCAACCCTTGGGCTTTAATTATTTTTATATCATATTCTTTTGCAATTTGAATATCTACTCCTCCCGGACTAGATGCTAGTTCTATTATAATAGCACTACTACTTTCTCTTTTTATTGTTTTTAGTTCTTCATCTTTTAAGACTATTGCTGGTATTGTATTAAATATAATATCATAGTCATTTAAATTACTATTTAAGTCATTTATAGCAATATCTTTATATCCCATAGCTTTTACCCAAGACAAATTTCTATTTTCTCTTGCCATACAACTAACATTAGCACCTAGAGCATTCAACTTGCTACATAAAAGCTTTCCTATTCTTCCAAAACCTAAAACTAAGCATTTGCTATCATGAATAGTAAATTCTGTATTCTGCATAGCAACCTGCAAAGCGCCTTCTACTGTTGGTATTACATTTAATACAGTAAAACTTTCACTTTTCATTAAATCTATTATTTTTATATTATTTTTAATTGCTATTTTTAATATTTTTTCTCCAACCGCTCCTGTAATTAAAGTTTTATTATTAAGCTGATTAAATGTTTCTTCTATTTTTATTGTTCTCTCGCTAAACGGTGCATATATGTCTTGCTCATTTTTAGAAAACGGTATTCCGCTTATTATATAGTCACAATTTTTGCATAATTCTTCTACAGAGTTGCCTACTAAAATATAGTCATTTAAAAATTTTTTCTTTTCTAGACCATATATATATACAATGTTTTTCTCTTCTGCTAAAATTTCAGCTAATCTTATAATCCTTAAATCTCCACCCATAATACCAATTTTATTATTCATTAAATCCCTACTTTCTAATAAAATCGTATTACAATATTATTTAAGAATTATATATTTATTCATATTTCTAATTAAATTTTCTTTTACTAGTTTTTGATTGCTTTTCGTCCAAAACCTTAGTTAAAGTATATGTATCATCTAAATAAGCTGAAATAAGTTTTTCCTTTTGAGTTTCTTCTAAATTACTTGCATCTTTTTTGACTTCTGGTCTGATAATTAACTGTTTTATTGGTAAAAATATTGGCTCTGATTCTATAAGTTCATAATATTTTTCATCATTTTCTAATGCTCTATTTATAAACATAGCAGCCTTATTCTTATCGTTTTTCATCATATATATTTTAGAAAGTTGATAATATGATTTTGTTTCGGTTTCACCATACATAGATTGTAAAAAATACCCTTCTGCAGATTCTATGTCTCTATACAACAAAGATAATTGGCCTAATCTGTAATATGAATTATAGAAACTAGAATCTATCTCACAAGTCTTTTCATAGCATTTTTTTGCAAGTGAAAATTCGTTCATTCTTGTGTAGGTAATTCCTAAATCATAATATAAATCTGCTCTATCTGGATTATATTTTATTCCTTGCATAAATATATTTGTCGCTTTTTTAAATTTTTCTTTTTCTATTAGTAAATTACCTAGCATAGTACAAGCATCATATAGTTCAGGTTTTTTATTAACTAGTATAGTTAACATTTCTATAGCTTCATCTTTTTTTCCTAATTCATTTAGTAATTCTGATATTTTAAAATATGATTTATAATCATTGCCCCTTATGTCTAAAACTTTAACATATTCATCAATTGCTTTCCTCATTCCGCCTTCTTGTTTATATATTTCCGCTAATAATTTATGTCCTATATAGCTTTTATCATATTTTGATACTAAATTAATTAAAATGTCTTTTGCTTTTTTTCTATTTCCTAGAATCAATAAAATTTTACTTGTGCAAACACGTAATAATTCACTGAAATTAATTCCTTTTGTTTCTAAAATTAGCAATAAAGTTGGGAATATTATACATACAATATATGTAACACTTGTAAAAAACCATCCATTTAAAACATTAAATAATATTTGTACTAAATTAATTAATATTCCTATCGCCTGGCTTATAAGTATTGCTAAATATATCGTATCATTTTTTTTAATTAATTTAAAAACAAAAACATAAAAAAATAATAAAAATGATATTAATGTAAATATTATTTTTCCTACCATTATATTTTCTCCTATTTTACAAACTTGGTATTATAATTTTCTATTGCTTTTCTTATAATTTCTTCTGCTTCTTTTCTTCCTAACACTTTTTCAACAACAGTTTGTTTTTCCTCTAATTGTTTATATACTTCAAAGAAATGCATTATTTCTGATGAAATATGACTTGGCAAATCCGCTATATCATTATACATATTTAAGAATGGATCTTTTTTTGCTACTGCTATAATTTTTTCATCATTTTGTTCTGAATCTATCATTGTTATAACTCCAATTGGATAACATTCAACAAGTGTCATTGGGTCAATATTTTCTTGGCATAATACTAAAACATCTAGTGGGTCATTGTCATCTGCATATGTTCTTGGTATAAATCCATAATTTGCTGGATAATGAGTAGCAGTATATAGTACTCTATCAAGTCTTAGCATACCTGTTTCTTTATCTAATTCATATTTGTTTTTTCCACCTTTTGTTATTTCAATAACTGATATAAATTCATTTGGTTTTATTCTATCTCCACTTATATCGTGCCATATATTCATATATCTCATCTCCTTTTACATTTTAATATTTATATTTTAATTCATTTTTAACAAAATGTCTAGAAATTTTAATAAATTCACAATAAAGCATTGACAAATTTTAAAAAATTATTTAAAATAGAATGCGTGACTAAATGGTGGATGTAGCTCAGTTGGTTAGAGCGCTGGTTTGTGGCACCAGAGGCCGTGGGTTCAAGTCCCATCTTCCACCCCACAAACCAAACATCAAGAGAATGCATAATACAAAAAACAATTAAATACATTGGGGTGTAGCCAAGCGTACATGAGACTGTTCGAGCAAAGCGAGTTACAGTGTCAGCATGCGAATGTCTTCTTCCCAAACACCAAGCGAATGCATAATATAAAAAAACAATTATATACATTGGGGTGTAGCCAAGCGGTAAGGCACCAGACTTTGACTCTGGCATGCGGCGGTTCGAATCCTCCCACCCCAGCCAAAATAAAATAACGTAGCTTTGCTACGTTATTTTATTTTGATCAGGATGAGAAGTAGATAAAATCGTATGCCGAAGGCTTTGCGGCGACCTGAACGAAGCGAAGTAGTGCTCTCGAGTATTCGAATCCTATTTTAATCTTATCACTTAACAGCAAGGCTACGTATTTTTATTTTGTTTGAGTTGAGAAGTAATCAAAAAGACATCTCATTTTCACGAGGTGTCTTTTTTTATTATTAGTCAGCTCTTGCTAAAATTATTATTCTTGCCTTGCTATCATCTGTACAAGTAGATAAAGTAATTTCTGCTACTCCATTTGTATCTCTATTGTAAAAACTTGTATCCTGCTCTGTTGTTTGGAATTTTTGATAAATTGTATATGTCAATTCTGTTCCTGTAGTATCTTTTATTTTTATTTTATCTCCTACTGTTAATTTATCATTATTTGAAAAGAATTTTCCATTTCTATAATTATGACCTATTATTACAACATTTCCTGGTTGATTAAGCTTAGGGTTACTTGGATATAATACTGCAACAGCTGTATCAAGTGAATCAGGTGTTACAACATCTAATATTGGTTCTTTAACATTAGTTTTTGGTATTGTTATATATCCAATCATAACAAACCCTTCATAATATGTTTTCTTTTTAACTGTATTATTAGTAGTACCTGAAGATTCATCAGGTGTTATAGTTGTAATAGTATTTTCTTCATTCTCTTGTTCTTCCTCTTGTCCCTCTTCTCCAGCATTTCTATCAAATTCTGCTATTGCTTCTATAGTTCTATTATCTTCAATTCTAGGCTTTACTACATAATTATATATTAATAATCCTGCTCCTATTAAAATTGCTATAATTAATATAACTAGGATTACAGTTAAAACATTTCCATACTTATTTGCCATCATAATTGACACCTCCATTATGAATTATATTTATATTATATCACATAATCTTACTTTTTTATAGTTCTAACCAGAAATTTTAATTCCAAGTTTTTTTCCACCTAATATATGAAAATGTAAGTGTTTTACTTCTTGTCCTCCATCTTCTCCACAATTCACAATTACTCTAAATCCTTTTTTGTCTATATCTTCTTGTTTTGCAATTTTATTTATAACTGTATATATTCTTCCAATTAGCAATTCATCCTCTTTATTTAAGTCTATTAAAGATGAAATGTGTTTTTTAGGTATTACTAGTATATGAACTGGTGCTACAGGATTTATATCTCTAAAAGCTAGTATTTCACTATCTTCATAAACTATGCTTGATGGTATTTCTTTTTTTATTATCTTACAAAATATGCAATCGTCCATTTAAAATTCCCTCTTTTCTAAAATTAAATTATATGAATAATTCAGGACAGTCCCTAGAATTATTCTAAAATTGCTTTTATTCTACGCACTCCTGCTGATGAAGCTTCTTCCTTCTTAATTTTAAAATGTCCTAATTTACTTGTGTTATCTACATGAGGTCCTCCACATAGTTCTAATGATACATCTCCTATTTTATATACTGTAACAATGTCTCCATATTTATCAATAAACATTGCTTCTGCTCCTAAAGAAATTGCTTCTTCTTTTTTCATTTCCATTTTTTCAACTGGTATTGCTCTATTAATATATTCGTTTACTAGTTCTTCTGCTTTTTGTTTTTCTTCATCTGTCATTTTTGCACCGTGCGAAAAGTCAAATCTCATTCTTTCAGCAGTTATATTACTTCCTTTTTGATGAACATGTTCTCCTAAAACTTGCTTTAATGCAGCATTTAGAAGATGTGTTGCTGTATGATATTTAGTTTCCATCTCTCCTGTACTAGCTAGTCCACCTTTAAATTTTTGTTCTGCTCCTGCTCTTGATTTTTCTTGATGTTCTTTAAATTTTTGTTTAAATCCTTCTGTATCTACTTTTAAATTAATTTCTCCTGCTAGCTCTTCTGTTAGCTCTATTGGAAATCCAAAAGTATCATATAGTCTAAATGCTATATCTTTATTTATTAAATCTCCTTCAATACTATTAACTACTTTTTCAAATTCTTTTAGACCTTTTTCTAAAGTTCTATTAAATTTGATTTTTTCATTTTTTAATGTTTCTAATATACTATTCTTGTTTCTTTCAAGTTCATTATAGTATTTTGCATACTTGTTTATAATTAATATAGCTAATTCTTGTTCCCAATCTGAATTGATATCTATATTTAGCTTTTTAGCATATCTTATCATTCTTCTAATTAATCTTCTTAATATATAACCTTGATCTGTATTAGATGGTCTTATTCCAGCTTCGTCTCCTGATATCATTACAATTGCTCTTATATGATCTGCAATAATTCTCATACTTCTAGTATTATTTTCATCATCATATGATAAATTTGATATCTCTTCTATTCTTTCTATAACATCTTTCCACACAGATGATTTGTAATTATCTGTATAGCCTTCTAATATTGCAGTTACTCTTTCAACCCCTAATCCTGTATCGACATTTTTGTTTTTTAATGGAGTGAATTTTCCTCCTTCTTCATGGTTATATTGCATGAAAACATTGTTCCAAATTTCAACCCAATTTTCATCTTCTGGATCAAATTTTTCAGGAACATCTTCTTCACTTCTCCAATAGAATATTTCTGTATCTGGTCCACATGGTCCAAGTAATTCCATATTAGGCCACCAGTTGTTTTCTTCTCCTAGAAATGCAATTCTTTCTTCTTTTATACCTAAAGATTTCCAAATCTCTGCAGATTCAGTATCAGCAGGAACAATTTCATTTCCTTTAAATACAGTTACAGCTAATTTTTCTACTGGTATGTTTAAATATTTAGTTAGAAGTTCGTAGCTCCAGCCAATTGATTCTTTTTTAAAATAATCTCCTAAAGACCAATTTCCTAGCATCTCAAAAAATGTATGATGGGTTGTATCACCTATCGAGTCTAAATCATTTGTTCTAAAACATTTTTGAACATCTGCAAGTCTTGTACCCTCCGGATGTGGTTCTCCTTTTAAGTATGGAACTAGTGGTTGCATACCTGCTGTATTAAATAAGCATGTTGGGTCATTTTCAGGTATTATTGGTGCACTAGGTATTATCTTGTGTCCTTTACTTTCAAAAAATTTTAAATATGTATCTTTTAAATCTATTGTATTCATTTACTTCCTCCTAAAATCTTTTACTGTATTATTATACAGATTTTTGGCAGTATTTACAAGTAATTTTTAATTTAATTTATATAAATTAAATGAAGGGTTAAGATATTAATTCTTAACCCTAGGTTGGTTATTTGGCATAAACATCGCAGTTTTTTCATTTTTTCAGATCATTTTCAAGTTCTAGTTCGGATATATTATATTGTTTTTTTCTTTTCGACTCTTTTGCGTTAATCATGTAAACCATAATAGGTGAACCTATAGATACTATTATAACAGTAGTTTCATAAATAATCGCACATATTTTAAACATACCATCTTCTAAAAAGATTATAGTTGCTATAAAACATAAAATAAAGAAAAATACCAACATTATATATACTAAAGTCCATTTTATTCTCCATGATTCAATTTTCCGCGATTTCTTTTTTGCCATAACTTCCACCTCCTATTAAAATTAGTAAATTTTTCATAAGATGTCACATGTCATCTTTTAAAACATAGATAAGATAAAAAATTATCGTATGTATTATATAAAATTTTATGGAAATTGTAAACTGCAAATTTAGACAATTCAGGACAGTCCCCTTTTGTTCCTGTTGTACAAAAGAGGGACAGTCCCTAGAATTGTCATTTTTAATTTTTTTGTCAAATTTATGCATAAATTTGATTTCAAAACAAATAATAATTTTAAATCCAAAACAAGATAAAGGAGGGAAAATTTTGAAAGCAACAGGTGTAGTAAGGAGAATAGATGATTTAGGTAGAATTGTTATCCCTAAAGAAATAAGAAGAACACTTCGCATAAAAGAAGGTGATCCTTTAGAAATTTTTACAGATAAAGAAGGAGAAGTTATTCTAAAAAAATACTCTCCAATAGGAGAACTTTCTGAATTTGCAACAGGATATGCAGAAACTCTTTCTAAAACAACAGGACATATTGCATGTATTACTGATAAGGATTCTGTAATTGCAGTTTCTGGAGGTTCAAAAAAAGAATTTTTAGAACAATCTCTTAGTCCAGAACTTGAAAAAGTAATGGAAAATAAAGAGGTTTATACAAGCAAAGAAAATAATGAAATTGCTCTACCTATTACTCAAAATGATAATAAAGAAAGAAGATTTAATTCACAAGTTATATATCCTATAATTTCAGATGGTGATGTAATAGGTAGTGTAATTTTACTTTCTAAAGAGCAAAATACAAAAATGGGAGATACTGAACTTAAAGTAGTTCAATCAGCCGCTGGTTTTTTAAGTAGTCAGATGGATATTTAAGATATTTTTTGTAAAATAAATTTATTTTACATTTGTAGGGGCCGGGTTCCACTCCGGCCCTAAAAGAGAATCATACATAATTATTTTTTCACATAATTTACTATAAATCTTGCATTTCTCTTGCATTTATTTATAATTACCTATAAAATTAATATATACAATAGATTAATTTTAGGAGATACAAATGAAAGAAGAATTAGATTTTTATAGTAAAACCAATCTTAAATCTTATAATTTAGATGAAACAATGAGATATCAATTAAGTATGATTGATTCACTTGATCCATTTACTAGACGTCACTGTGAAAATGTTGCAAATATAACTTGTCGTCTATGTGAATATATGCATCTTAAACCAGAATTTATAGTGTATTGTACTATTTGTGCATATCTTCATGATATGGGAAAACTATTTATTCCATCTAAAATTTTGCAAAAGCCAGGTGCTCTAACTGACGAAGAATATGAAGTTATAAAAACTCATACATCATTAGGCTATAAAATGTGTATGGAAGATCCTAAACTTAGACCTTATTCTGCTGGCACTATTTATCATCATGAAGCTCTAAATGGAACTGGATATCCTAAAGGTCTAACTAAAAAAGATATTCCTCTTGAAGGTCAAATCATAAGAGTTGCAGATGAATTTGATGCTATAGTTAGTAAAAGGCAATATAAATCTCACGTAGGAATCACTGATACTTTAAAACTTTTAATAGAAGAAACTAAAGCCTATGTTCCAAAATCAGTAGCACTAAAAACTATGGAAGAAAATACTAAAATCGGTAAATTGAATCCAAAAATAGTTAAATGCTTATTCAAAGTAGTTATTGATGATATAAACTATGAAATCAGTTGCATATTTGAATATACTAAATATTTAGATAACCAAATTAAAAGATTAGAAAAAATTAATGAGTATAATATAAAAAAAGAGCAAGCTAAAAAAGAAAAAAAGAAAGAATATTATTCTGAATGCATGAAATTGATGTTTGAAAAAGGTGAAGATTTTAGAAATTATAAATATATATTAGAAGAATATAGAACAGCTTTCCTTAAAAGAAAAGAAATTATAGATAATCTATTTGATGAAATTAAAATAATAAAGAAACTAAGAGTATAATTGTAGGGGCAGACGACTCTGTCTGCCCCTACATTTCTTTATTTGTTTTTTATAAACTCCAAATATTCTGGTGACATATTCCTTAATTTATTAACTGTTTCTATTAATGATTCTATTAGGTAATCAACATCTTCTTTTGTATTTTCTCTTCCAAATGTTATTCTTAAAGAACCTTTAGCAACATCTTCTGAAAGACCTATTGCTAACAATACATGTGATGGACTATTTGAACCGCTACTACATGCTGATCCTGTAGATGCACATATTCCCTTCATGTCTAGATTCAATAACAATGCCTCTCCATCTACAAATCTAAAAGATATATTACTATTACCAGAAAGTCTTTTATTTCTATGTCCATTAAACTTTACTAATGGTATATATTTGTCTACTTGCATTTCATAATAATTTCTTAAATTATTTAATTTATAATTGTTCTCATACAAATTATTGTATGCAATTACTATTGATTTTCCGAAGTCCTACTATACCTGGAACATTTTCTGTTCCTGCCCTCATATCTTTTTCTTGATGTCCTCCATCTTGTAATTTATTACACTTTACTCCATTCCTTATATATAAAGCCCCTATACCTTTAGGACCATAGAATTTATGTGCAGACATAGATAATAAATCTATTCCCATCTTTTGGACGTCTATCATGACATTTCCTACTGCTTGAACACTATCTGTATGAAATAATATCTTCTTTTCTTTTGCTATTTTACCTATCTCTTCTATCGGCTGAATCGTTCCGATTTCGTTATTTGCAAACATAACACTTATAAGTATCGTTTTATCCGTTATTTTGCTTTTCAAATCATCAATACTTATTAATCCATCTTTGTTAACATTTAAATATGTTATATTAAATCCTTCTTTTTCTAAGCTTTTGCAACTATTGAGTATTGCGGGATGTTCTATTTTGGTTGTAATTATATGATTTCCCTTTTCTCTATTAGCATATGCTACACCTTTTAATGCAATATTATCACTTTCGCTCCCACATCCTGTAAAGTATATTTCTTTAGGATTAACATTAATTACAAAAGCAACCCTTTTTCTTGCTTCTTCTATTGCTTTTTTTGAATTTCTACCAATTGTATAAATTGAAGATGGATTACCATATTTAATACCAAAATAAGGTAACATTTCTTTTAAAACTTCTTCATCTACTGCTGTAGTTGCAGCATGATCAAAATATCTAATTTTATCCATTAAAAAATCCTTTCAAACTAATTTTCTCTATATATATTATGTATTAATTTGAAAAATATTTTCTTTATAAAATAAAAAAAGTAAAAAACATTTTAGTCTTTTACTTTTTTAATTTTGTGACCATCTTACTACTTTCAAATCTTTATATTTATCAAGAACATCCATATATTTCTGGTATTCTTCTTCCCAAAGCATACTAGGCACTTTATCAAATGCATCAAAAACTTTTTCTGCTTGCGACAAAAATATTAGTTGTTCTTGTGCTGTAAGCTTATCATATTTTTTTGCAAATCTATATAATTTATCTAATAGTTGGTTTGCTTCTATAAAGCCCCAAAAATCTTTTATATCTATACCTGCTAACTTTATTTGTGCAATCGCAAATAAAACTAAAGCAAATACTATAAATATTAAAACATATATAACCATTAGCACTATCATGTTAGCACCTTCTTTTCATAAGTATAAAATTATTATAGCATATTGTACCAACTTTGGCAAATGTTATGTGTTTTAATTTTTTTGTACTTTAACTTTTATTTGTATTTCATCTTCTTTAGCTGTTATCTTCGCAGTATCACCTGATTTTAGATTCCCATCTAGAATTTCTTCTGCTAATTTATCTTCTACCATGTTTTGTATTGCACGTCTTAAAGGTCTTGCACCATAGTTTGTATCTGTTCCTTTTTTTATGATTAACTCTTTTGCTTTTTTATCTATTTCTATTTTTATACCTCTTTCACTAATTCTATTTTTTATTTGTTCTAACATAATATCTACTATTTGAGTTAATTCATTTTCAGTTAATTTATGGAATACTATTATCTCATCTATACGATTTATGAATTCCGGTCTAAATCCTTTTTTTAGTTCAGCCATAACTTCTTTTTTTGTATTCTCATATTCTTTTTCTGTTTGGTTATTATCTTTGCTTGAAAATCCTAAAGTCTTTTTATCCGTAATTAATCTTGCTCCAATATTAGATGTCATAATAATTACACAGTTTTTAAAATTTACTGTTCTTCCATGTGAATCTGTAAGTCTTCCATCATCTAATATTTGAAGTAACATATTTAATACATCCGGATGTGCTTTTTCAATTTCATCAAATAGAATAACTGAATATGGCTTTCTTCTTATTTTTTCAGTTAGTCCTCCTCCTTCATCAAATCCTACATAGCCTGGAGGTGAACCTATCATTTTTGATGTAGAATGGCTTTCCATATATTCAGACATATCTACTCTAATAATTGCATTTTCATCACCAAATAAATTTTCAGCTAAAGCTTTAGATAATTCTGTCTTTCCTACTCCTGTTGGTCCCAAAAACATAAAAGAACCTATAGGTCTATTTGGGTCTTTTAATCCTACCCTTCCTCTTTTTATGGCTTTTGCTACAGCTAAAACTGCTTCATCTTGTCCTATTACTCTTTCATGAAGAGTTTTTTCTAAATTTTTTAATTTTTCATTTTCATTTTGATTAATTTTTTGAGCAGGTATTCCTGTACTTGATGCAATAACTTCTGCAACATCTTCACTGCTTATTTTCCTAACATCTTTTATATTTTTATCTTTCCATAAACTTTTCTCTTTTTCTAATTTTGCTTTTTCCTTATGTTCTTTATCTCTAAGTTCTGCTGCCTTTTCAAATTCTTGAACTGCAATAGCCTCTTCTTTTTCTTTTGATAATTTTTGTATTTTTTCTTCAAGTTTTTTAATTTTATCTGGCTCTGTATAGGTTTTTAATCTAACTTTAGATGATGCCTCGTCAATCAAATCTATTGCTTTATCTGGTAAGAATCTATCATTAATATATCTGCTAGACAATTTTACAGCAGATTCTATAGCTTCATCTGTTATTTTTACATTATGATGTGCTTCATACTTATCTCGAAGTCCTTTTAATATATTTATACTATCGTCTATAGTTGGCTCATTAACTGTAACTGGCTGAAATCTTCTCTCTAATGCACTATCTTTTTCTATATATTTTCTATATTCATTTAATGTTGTTGCACCAACTATTTGAACTTCTCCCCTTGCAAGAAGTGGTTTTAAAATATTCGCTGCATCTATTGCTCCTTCTGCTGCACCAGCTCCAACAATTGTATGAATTTCATCTATAAATAAAATCACGTTTCCAGCTTTTTTGATTTCTTGAAGACATTTTTTTAATCTTTCTTCAAAATCACCTCTATACTTTGCACCCGCTACAATTGATGAAATATCTAAAGTAACAACTCTTTTATTCTTTAGATTTTCAGGAACTTCGCCAACTATAACTTTTTCAGCCAATCCTTCAACAACAGCTGATTTACCAACACCAGGTTCACCTATTACGC
>JAZSDU010000047.1:0-32537 GCA_045531335.1 Clostridia bacterium | reverse complement strand
ACAAAAGGGGACAGACCCCAATAGTCCACCATAAATGTGGACTATTGGGGTCTGTCCCCTTTAGTCTACTTTTTATTAAATTATAAATTGTAATATTATTGCTGATATTACTCCTATTGCATATAATCCTAATACGATTTTTATATTTTCTTTTTGATTATGATTTACTTTGAATAGTACTAACAATCCTACCCCCGCATTTACTAGAAGTCCTCCTATCATTGCTGGTAAATTTTCACTTAATAAGTAAAGCTGAGTTAGCACAACTGAAGATGCACAGTTAGGTATTAATCCAATTAAGCCAGCTATTAATATGCTTAATATTGGTTTATTTGATATTAATCCTAATAATTTATCTTCTCCAATATATTCAATTGCAATATTCAATACTAATGATATTAATAGAATAAATGCGAATACATTTATTGTGTGTTTTATTGCTGATTTCCATATGCTTTCTTCGCAATGGCAATGGTCATGTTCGCATATATTTTCTATGTGATTCTCTTCTTTTTTATTTTTATTAAATCTACTTAATACTAAATCTATAATTACACCTGCAATCATTCCTATTAGTACTTTTATTCCTAATATTTTAAGTATTAATGGTCCAGCTACCCCTTCTGACAATAATATAGGAAGCATTTCATCTGATGTAGATAAATATACTGCAAATAACGTTCCTAGAGTTATTACTCTTCCTGCATATAGGTTTGTTGCTGTTACTGAAAATCCACATTGTGGAAAGGCTCCTAATATACTACCTATAAATGGCCCAAATCTTCCTGATTTCTTTATTGCATTTCTAGTTTTATCCGTTGTTTTATGTTCTATATATTCCATTATTAAATATGCTATTAATAAAAATGGAAGTATTTTTATACTATCTAATAAAGTATGTTCCAAAACATGCAAAAATTCGTGCATGATATCCTCCTTTAAAATTTACGTTGTAAACTTTGTACTATTCATTATTTACGGGCGGACACATCCGTCAGCTGTTTGAATTTATTCATTACAGATGACGCATACACAGTAGGGCCCGCCCCTACATTGTTTCACTGCCATATTTTACCACTTTTTATGCGCAAAGTCAATAATTGCTCTATATATAGAAGAAATCCCTTATATTAACTATAAGGGATTATCTTTGATTATACCTCTTCTTTTGAAGTTATTTGTGAAAAGGTAACTTGTCCTTCCAGTTGGGTAGAATCTACTTTCCCATGTCCAGACTTGTTTCGCAGATAAACTTCTACTTCTGTGAGTTTTTCAGATAATTGCTGTCTATACAGCAAAAGCTCTTCAATACTCATTTCAGAAATCTTTCTCTCTGCCATATTAATGTCACTCCTTAAAATCCAGCAATGCCGGTTTGATGTATAAAAATTATATCTTATTTTACATAACTTGTCAATTTCGTATAGCTATGTTATAATTAATACATTAAAATTCGAAGGGAGAATTCTCATGACTTTAGAACAAAAATTACGGTATTTAGAAGAAAATCACCCCGAAATCTACCAAGTCTTATGTACTAATGTACCTGGCCTTGTAGATAATCCTTCATCTCCTACAGCAGAAGATCTGGATACCTACAATTTCTGGATTGATGCAATAGACGAAGATGAAGCTCAGCCTTTATACCATCTTGATGGTTTAAGGTAAAAAATCACCCTGACTTAAGTTAGGGTGATTTTTACTTATATTTTTTTACACTAATTGTTAATCTTCCTTTTTGATTTTTTTCTCCAATATTATTTATTATAAATTTACCTTTTCCTCTTATTACTATTACATCATCTTCTTTTACATTTCTTGTGTATTTTGATTCTTCTTGATAATTAATTAACACTCTTTTACTATCTATATATTCTTCTGCTTTATTTCTTGATGTTTTTGCAATTTCTGCAACTATTGCGTCAATTCTATTTGAAGCAACTTTTATATTAAATTCTTCAAATTCTTGTGGTTTTATTTTAATATTTTCAAAATCTATAATTTCAATTTGTGACTTTTTAAATCTAGTTAATCCTTGGAGAGAATTTTTTAAATACTCTGCATTTTCTTTTAAGACTATAATATATGCTTCATCAGTATGTACAATTATATCTCCTATACGCTCTCTTCCTAATCCTTGAATCATTACTGCTGACAAATAATTTTTATGCTCGTATTTCCCTATAAGTTCTTTAGGAAGCTTTATATTAATTACTTTTATTATATTTTTAAAATTATCTTTCACTATTTGTGCTGGAAATTTTTGGGGATATAATATTAATGCTTCTGAATGTGCACCCTCATATCCTCCAAAAAACATATAATCTTTTTCTTTTAATCTATTTAGCTCTTTTTGAACTATATTTTTTTGATTCATATTTAGAAATTCTGTATTTACTATTTTGTTTTTCCTTTTGCATTCTTTAATTTTATCTGTTAATTTTGCAATTAATAATTTCTCTTCTAAATTTTCTTCACCTTTCATACTTTCTCCTGGATTAATGTTTCTTTTGATATTACTTCTTTAACTTTATCTTCCTTATGTCTCATATGTATCATTAAATATGATAAACTTAATTGTGGAAGTACAAATAATGCAGATAATCCTAAAATATATCTTATACCATATTCAAATAAAATCCCTGCAAATAGTAATCCTAATGCTTCTGCAAATATTCCGATTACAAATCTCATATCACTGAAAAATAATTGATATTTTGTATCAACTCTGTTTATATATATTCCATCTGTTTTATTTTCATACGCAGTTGATATTAATAATGACCATGTAATTGCTATCATAATTAATGTTATACTGTTTGATAAAAATCCTAAAGTATATAATGCAAGTCTAATACCAAATTTTATTGTTATTGTTACATAATCATTTTTTGGTGTTAAATATTTTAATGCAAGAATTCCAACTAAATCTGCTAACAGTCCTATTATTAATGAATAATTTGTTGCACCACTTGGGCTAAAACTTAATTGATTTGTAAGCATTAACATTTTTAACCCTAGCCCTGTTCTCATAGCAGTTGTCCCTATAAAATATGTAATTAAATATGTTATTAATATTTTATCTTTAAGTATAAACTTAAACGAAATTTCAGATTTTTTATTACTAGTTTTTATCTCACTATTTGCTATAACAAGTGTTGCAATTAGCATAAACATTACTGAAATACTTAAACAAATATTATAATCCACATTTAAATTAAATATTGTTCTACCTATAAAAATACCACCAACTAAAATTCCTACATCTCTAAATAAATATTCTACTAATTTTCTTTTTGAATATGTGTTATCTGTTTTTTGAATTGTTGTAATTAATGGATATATACTTATTATTACAAACTTTTCTAAAACTATATTTAAAATTACACAAACTTTTGTTAAATTTAAATTACTACTCCCATTTATTAAAAACAATATAAACATGTTTATTGAATTTAAAAGTAGGCATCCTGTTATAAATCCTTTTATTTTATCTAATTTAAGTCTTTTCGCACTTATAAATATTAATATTGCACTTATAAAAGTACCCATACTTAAAAGGCTACTTATTTCAGAAACATTCATATTGTTTGACTGAAGCCATAACTGTCTAAAATTATTCCATAGCCCCATTGATATACTAAAAAAGGCTAGCATTATTAATATTTTTGTTTCATCTTTTATTCCATTCTTTTGTGGTTCCATAATTGCTCCTTTGTTAATTTTCTATATTCATTTTATCAATATATTTTTTATCTATTCCAAACATAACAGCATACTCATCAAAGTAATTATCATTCATAACAAAGTATCCTCTTTGATTATTTTCTTTTCCAAAACTATTTTGAACTTTCCACCTAATAGGTTTATTATTTTCAACTTGTGCACCTACTATAACCATTGCGTGATGATAATTACAACATTCAAATTGTTCTTGTTCTGCTCTTGGTAATATATCAACATCTAAAATATTTTTAAAATCAAATAAATTAGAGTCAAGTATTCCGTGGTTTATTTGTATATGATCCACATATAGCTTTAAAATCGCAACCGAACCATACTGGTAAACCATTTTTTAATTGCTCTATTACACAATTTTTTATAACATCTATTGGTAAATTATAATAATAATGTTTATTGTTATAAATTTGTTTAAAATAATCGTATTGATATTTTTTATAAAATTCTTTTGTGCTATCACTCATTATAAAAACAAAATCATTCATATCATCGGGTAAACATATTTCTAAAAACTTCTTCGGATTAATATTGTTTAATTTAATTTCATTTTTATTTATATCTTTATAATTAAAATCAAATTCAATAGGTGGTCTACCAAACACTTTAGATAATAATACATAATTTTCTTCTAGACATTTGTCTTTAAAAATTTCCTTTTCTTCAATGTTTTTTAATTTATAAATCTCGCAGATATCTCTTTTTAATTTTTCTTTTAAAATTTTTTCAAATGCATAAAATTCATAATTATTAATAGTCATTGGCATTTGTTCTTCTGGTACAATTCCATATTTATTTATAATATCTTTGGCACCAAGGAACGCTCCACAATTATGAGCATAACTATTAAGTAAATCTTCATCTGCCTTAGCTTTATTGTATATTACTTCACTATACAGACTATTAATTTTTTCTAATCTATCAAAGAAATGAATATAGTTTACTGACAAATCTAAATCATCATCAGAAATATTTAATCTTTTACAAATTGCTGGCTTTATAAAACTGATATATGCGTAAATCCAACATGAATTGCTTTCACCTTGATTATAGATTTTAGCTTTTGGTAATTCTATATTAAAAGTATTTTTTGTGTTGTTTATAACATCTTTGTTAAAACAAGCTTCATATATTCCATTTTCTCTTAGTTCTTTTGCTATTTTTTCATCTATATAATTTTTAGAGTTATTATAGAACAATTGTATCTTATCAAAATCTAACATATTTTTCTCCTATTTTGTCATTTGTTTTAATATATCATAAGATAATAAATTAATCTATAAATATATTATAATATTTAAGAAAATCCTTTGGAGAACGGGTCGCCCAGGAGTGCGACCCCTACATTGTAATATTTGTTGTTTTTTGATATACTAGAATTGTTATGGAAAATGTAGAGAGATATAAACATTTAAATAAATATTTGAAAAAAAAGTTTGGTGAGAGAACTTTAAAGATATGCATTGATGGTGGTTTTACTTGTCCCAATAGAGATGGTACAAAAGGGACTGGTGGATGTATTTTTTGTAGTGAAAAAGGTTCTGGAGAACATATTAATTTAGCAGAAAATATTACAAAACAAGTTGAAAATTATTTTAAAAGTTATAAAGCTAAAAGAGCAAATAAATTTATTGTGTATTTTCAAAACTTTACAAACACTTATGATAGCATCGAAAACCTAAAAAAGAAATATGATTCTGCTTTAATAGATAATAGAATTGTTGGTCTTTCTGTTGCTACTCGTCCTGACTGTATCAATGAAGATATTGTAAAATTAATAAGCAGTTATACCGATAAATACTATGTGGCAGTTGAGCTTGGTCTTCAAACTTCTAATGATGAAACTGGAAAATTAATCCATCGTGAGTATTTAAGTAAAGAGTTTACAAATGCTGTAGAACTACTAAATAAATATAATATTGATGTAATCGCACATATAATGGTGGGGCTTCCAAATGAAACTAAGGAAGACTTAAAAAACACTGTAGAATTTATAAACAGGCACAAAATACAAGGGCTTAAAATTCATTCGTGCTATGTTGTAGAAAACACTACCCTTGCAGATATGTATAGAAACAAAAAATACTCACCAATTTCTCTAGATGAGTATTTAGAAAACGCTGCATATATACTTACACATATTAGCCCAAATATAGTAATCCATAGAATATCAGGTGATGCTCCAAAGAATTTGCTTGTTGCACCAGATTGGAACTCACATAAAAAATGGATTATGAATGGACTTGATAAACTTTTAGGAGAACAAGATTTATGGCAAGGGAAGTATTTTTAAATATCTTCCCTTGTTTCTGTTTGTTCTTCTTTTTCTCTTTCTTCAAAACCTTTAAATTTTGAAAATGCACTATCCAATTGTGCATGATAATTCATAATACCTTCATTTCTCACATCATAATCTAATGCATCTAATCTTCCATTTGTTATTTCATATGTATTATTTATTAATGTTCTTATATTATTTATTTCTTCTGGAGATAAGTTAGCTCCATATTTTTCTACTAAGTCTTGTAGTTTTGATGCTTTATTTCTTAAAATTTCTTTATAATCCATATTTCATACCTCCTAACAAAGTATATATAATATATTATAACTTTTTTGACATGGTTTTGTCAAACTCGTATGTTTTATAGCGCATCTATACCAAGTAAATTTTTTGCAAGTACTCCAATTATATATGAAACTACTGCAACTGATAATGAAATCACTGCCATTGTTGCAAAATTTTTAAAGAATGGTTCTTCTTTTGCTACTGATATATAGTAGTTAAAGAACATTATTATTAAAATTACTGTTGCAATCATTACTGCAAATGCAGCTACATACATATTTATTGGGAATAACAAGTATGGTAATACAAGTAATGCTACTGTAACTAAATATGCCATTCCTGTATAAATACTTGATTTTAATGCTTTAGGATTATTATCCGCTCTTTCTGCTAAATAGTTTGATGCTGCCATTGAAAATGTTGCAGATACCCCTGTTATTATTCCTGTTAATGCAACAAGTCTTGTATTTGCAAGTGCAAATGTAACACCTGCAATTGCACCAGTAAGCTCTACTAAAGCATCATTTAATCCTAATACCATTGCTCCTATATAATGAAGTCTTTCTTCATCTAGCATGTTATACAATTCTTTTTCATGCCTTCTTTCATCTTCTAACATTTTTGCTGCTTCTGGTAATTCTTCTTTCATTTTTTCATATCCTGCTTGTGCAAGACTTTCCTTTTTTTGCATTGTTTTTACAACAAAAGTAAATCCCATAACAACTGTTAAAACCTTAAACCAAATTATTGATAATTTGCTTGGTTTTAAGTTCTTTTTGGTAATTGTTTTCCATACTGCTGCATGTTTTGCTTCATCTTTTGACATTTGTTCTAGTAATTTTTTGTTCTCTTCATTTTTCTCTCTTTTTGCCATAAATGCATAAAGAATAGCTCCTTGTTCTTCATCAATTTGTGCTTTTTTTACCAATTTCATTAATTCTTTGCTAATTTGCTTTTCGCTCATTTTTTACCTCCTATTATTTTTTCTTTTTCTGCATGAGTATACTGCTTAAATTGCCATTCTCTTTTCATAGCTTCTTTTTTGTCTTCAAATTCTTCAAAATATACAAGTTTTACTGGTAGTCTTGCTCTTGTATATTTTGCTCCCATACCACTGTTATGAGTTTCTAAACGTTTTTCTAAATCTGTGGTATATCCGCTATATATAGAATTATCTTTGCATCTTAACATGTATGCGTAGTGTTTACTCATTATTACACCTCTTGAAAAGTATTATATCATAAAAACTTTATATTTCTAGTATTGTTTCAATATCTTTTCTCATAAATATTGCGCATTTAATTTAAAGTTACCAAAGCTCCTAAATATGCACCACCTTTCGAAATGAAAAGCACATGTATAAGTTTTTAATCACTCATACATGTGCTTAATTTATATCTTTAAGAATTATTTATCTATTGGCCTAATTTGTACTGAATACACCCCTTCGTTTCGTTTGCCATTATTATAATAATTTTGTTCAAGGGTTACTTGATACAATGCATCTTCATCTAATTCAAAATGATATTCACCGTCTCTATAATAAACTTTGCAATTCTCATAATATCGAGATGAAATATAAGTCTCAGATCTGTCATTTCCTCCTCCAGTAAGTTTTTTATTTCTTTCTATTACTAGCGCACACAATTCTCTTACTTCTGATGCTGTTATATTACATTCTTTACTCCTTGCTATATTATTTCCACTGCTTTTTTGAACACTACCATATCTATTATAAATATAATCATTAAAAGCATCATCATCTTTTATATTCATTGTTGCTAAAACAATTCTTGCATTTTCTAATTCCGCAAATTCTGTCATTTCACTTCCAGCTTTTTTTGCACTATCTGTAACACCTGAAATTGAATTTAAAATTAATATTCCTACTGATATCAATAATATTGCTATTAATATTGCTCCTGCTATTATTAAAGCTTTTGACGCATTTTCCATTTATTTCTTCCCTTACCTTCTTTTGTTATTTTTTTAATTATACTGTCCTATATATTATTTAGTATTTCTTGTATTTATACAAATTCATAATCCAATAACTCAATCATATTTGAAATATATTTTCTTATTATCAACATCTTAATTCAAATGCATAAACTGTATCATTAACCTTTTTCTTTACCTCTAATTTTTTGTTTAATAAGAGATATCCCTCTCTAGATACAGATATTGCGCAATAATTTTTGTTTTTAGATTCTTTCATTAAAAGTTCTAGCATCTGTGTTCCATATCCTTTTCTTCTGTAGCCATCTAATATTACTGTTGAAACAATATAGTTATACTTTGATTCTTTAAGAAACATGTTTGGATCAACTTCAACATCATCTGCTAACATTCCATTAACAAACTGATCATACAACTCTTTTTTTATTGGAACACAAACTAGATAACCTACATTTTGATTTTGTTCGTTTAATAATAGTATTCCCGTATGGGTTTCATTGTATCTTTCCATATACCAATCTATAGTTAATCTTGGATCTTTATAAAAAGTCACATCTATATTTCTTATTATTTCTAGATTTTCTTTTGATAATTTTACTTTTTCTATTTTCATTATTCACCTTTCCCAACTACTAAATAATCCATAAATGTAGAATCTGAGAACAACTCTAAAATATTATCTTGTTTAAGTTTTTCTATACTAGCCTCATTTAAATCAAGTTCTTCTGTCAAATTTAAATATTTATTATTCCATGGAGTTACTTCTTTATCAACTAAACTGATACTAAATATTTTCGGTTTTCCGTATCTTATTAAAAAGCCTTCTTCTTCTTTATTATTATAATCCTCTGATAATTGCATTGTTCTTTTATATAAGTTTTGGGCTTTATAGTTCCAAGTCTCATATGTATTCAATCTTAAGTTTTTCTTGTTATATCCTTTTGCTATTTCTAATATTTTCATCAACATTTGAGAACCAATACCATGATTTCTATATTTAGGTAAAACTCCAAACCAAGTTATCCAAATATCTTCTGGATATATGTCTTTTTCGTATAATCCAATTATTCCAACTGGAATTCCTTCATGGTAAACTAAAAAGTCTATTGGTAATATCTTCTTTTCATATCGATTCTCAACCTTAACTTCTTTTAAATAATCTAAATAGCCAACATTATTACAATTATAAAATAAATTATATTGAATATTCGCTGCTATTGTTAAATTATCTTTATTGATTTCTACATATTCTAATTGAAGCTTATTATTTTTCATCTCATGTTCTTCTAGAAAAAGATCTCTATTATTCCAAGGTTCAACTTCTTTATGGTTAAGAGAAAGTGAATAAACTAACATTTCTCCAACTTTATAATATTTTCCATCTTCGTTATCATATGTTTCACTTGTCATTCCAAACTTTTCAAACAGGCGAGTAGAAACATAATTAGCTTTATCATCTGTATAACATCTTAAGCTATCAAATCCTAATTTAATAGCTCTTTTTTTAATAAATTCTAAAGATTCTATTCCATAATGTTTTTTACGAAACATAGGAAGAATTCCAAACCAACCAATCCATGCATCTTTAGGATATTCTTTATGAGAATATATTCCTGTAATTCCTACATAATATTCCCCATTTTGAATTAAATAATATTCTAAAACATCAAAATATTTATTACTTTGATTAATAGATTCATTTAAATCATCAAATCCGTCCTCTAAAGGAAATAATCTATTTTGAATTTTAATTGCTATATTTATGTTCTTTTTTGTTACTTTTTCATATTTTAAGTTTGTTTTATCCATAAGTTTCCCCCTATTTAAATCCTTTCCTTTTGTGTATTACGCATATTTCCGTTTATTTATAATCATAGTAACATAAAAGAATGTAATTATCAAGCAATTTTCTTTATGATGTTTAACCATTTTTTACCTTTATCTTTTCTATGTTTTATGATATTCTATTTGTATACCAAAAGGAGAAATATATATGTTAGAAATAAAAGATTTTGAAAATAAATATGCAGAAGAAATATCAAAAATAGTAGTTCAAAATATGTTAGAAATAAATTCTAAAGATTATGGTATTGAATTTTGTGAAAATTCTGCAAAAGATTTTACGGTTGATAAGGTATTAGAAGATTTTAATAAAAGAACTAAAGTGTTTGTTGCATTGGAAAACGATGATGTTGTTGCTACTGCAAGTTTAGATAAATCTTGGTACAATGATGATGGAGAGTATTGGATACTTACTGTGTTTGTTGATATAGCACATCACAAACAAGGAATTGGTAAAATGCTAATTCAAAAAATAGAAGATTTTGCAAAAGAAATGAATTTCAAAAAATTAGTAATCCCTTCATCTATAACTGCTTGTGAGTTTTATCATAAATTGGGATACGAATATAAAGATGGTAAAAAAGAGCTTAATCAAGATAAGATGTATATAATGGAAAAATATTTGTAATAACCAACGAACAGCAGCCTTTATAGACTGCTGTTCGTTGTCTTAAAACTGATTGCTTTTAAGAATTGGGGTTACTGTAATGGGATCCAATGATAGGTAATTTAACTTCATTTTTTCACTTGCTATGCCCAATAAATAATTATACCATTCCCTTTCATCTTTTGGTGTTGCACCAGAAATCAATTTATGTGGAACTCCGCATAATGACATAATGAAAGGTTTTTCTTGATTAATGCAAGCTCTAACAATGTGTTCTGTTGCTTCACATGGTTCTTGAGCTACCACATAATCATACTCAGAAAGGTCAAATTTACGATAATCAAATTTCGCTTTAATAAATTTAACACCTTTAGCATTGGTCATTTCAATTTTAGGATCAATACAAGTTACCTGGAATCCTTTTTCGCCTAAAAATCTTGATAATCTGCCAGTACGTCCACCACCAACTTCCAATATTTTTGCTCCTGGTTGTTTGGATAACTTCTTTGCAATAAAATTTGCAAAAGATTCTTGCCTACATGGAAGCTTCATGCACCAAAGTTTAAAATCACAATATCGGTCAGATAAATGCCTGCTTTCAGGCTTTTTTACCTCACGCTCTAATGATTCCAATTCCTGTGATGTTAGTTCATGTGGATTTGTTTTTTTGTATAATTCTAGCATCCGAAAAATCAAGTCTTCAGCCCCTTTCTAATAAATTACTTATATATTATATCATAATTTACATAATATGTAAAGACTGCGGATATTCTACCACATGATTTCTTCAACAAACTCATTGTCATTGAATAAGCTTAAAGCTTTTGGCAACACATTAATTACAAATTTGCTTCCTTTTAATTTTTCTCCATCCACATTGAATATAACTTCTTCTTCAAATTCTAAATCTATATGATTTGTTCTAATTTTATGAACTCTTCTTTTTCCTTCATGTTTTCCTTTTTTAAGTTTTAAAATCAATGGTATCATTTTAAGTTTTGGCATTTTTTCTGCATAATAAACATCTAGCAAACCATCTACTAATCTAGATTTTGGAGCAATTTTAAATCCTCCACCATAATATGAACCATTACAAATACTTAAAATTGTGTATTTATCTTCTATATTTTTTATATTAGTTTTCATACTCATTTTCTTATGTTTAAAAGTAAGGAATGTGTATATAAGACTGGCATTATATAACTGACTTGAAGGAATTATCGTACTTCTTAATTTATCAATATTGTTTCCAACCTCTGCATCAATTCCACTACAAGCAACATTTATAAAATAGGTATCATTTATTTTTCCTAAATCAATTAAATGCTCTCCATTTTGCATAGCCTTTATTGTTTTGTATGTATCATTTCCTGAACCTGCTGGAATAATTCCCAATTTATTTTTTGTTCCAATTAGTGCTGGAAGAGTAATTCCTAAAGTTCCATCCCCACCAACAACATATATAACATAGTCTTTATCTTTATACTCTAAAGCTATGTCATATCCGCTTTTTTCTTTAGAAATATATCTTATCTCAAAATCTATATTTCTATCTTTGCAAGCTTTTTCAATATTAGGTAATATTTTTGTGCATTTTCCTTTTCCAGCTCTTTCGTTTAATATAAATATATATTTCATATTTCCTACTTTCTAAGCATTTTTAATACTTCATTTCTTATATAATCATTTGCTTCTTCTATTTCCATATCACTTACATCAACTGGTTTTCCAAACTCTATTACAAGACCTTTTCTAAAGACTTTGTATTCACCTTTAATTGCAAAAGGAACTATTTTTGTATTAGACTGTTTTGCAATTCTTACAGTTCCGCTTCTAAACCTTAACAGTTCTTCATCTCTCTTATTCCTTGTCCCCTCAGGAAATACTCCTACAGTTCCACCATTTTTTAGTATCTCTATTGCCTCTTTTACTGCCATAGAATTACCTTTACTTCTATATATTTTTATAAGGCCAATACTTTTTAAAATCATTCCGTGAAAACCTTTAAACAAGCTTTCCTTTGCCATATAATGCACAGTTCTTTTTGTATGTGCCATAACTACAACTGGATCAAAAGCATGTCTATGATTTCCTGCAAATATTATTGCTCCATCTTTTGGAATGTTTTCTGTGCCTAATGCCTTAGGTCTGTATAATATTTTTAAAAGTGGGCTGTATATTAATTTTAATGTTTTGTATAACACTTTGTTTTCTTTCATATTTTCATCACTATTAAATTATATCATTTTTTCATGGGAGTTTAAATAGATTAAACACGATTTTTGTCGAAGGGTGGGGAAATTTATAAGACGCATTTTTGATTTTTTATGTAAATTGTGCTATAATATATCTATTACAGCACTAGGAGTGATTTTATGAAATTTGACTTCTTGTCGCTTTGGGAACTAACCTTACAAGAAGATCTTGATGATGAGGGGTTAGAAATGCTTATTCCTACTAAACGGGGAAAATTAGAGCATTGTTTTAAAAAACCACCTTTAAATATGCAAGGAAAGAATTTAATTATGCTAATAGGCGTTCCAGGTTCTGGGAAAAGTACTATGGCTGAAGAGTTAAATAAATATTGTGCAGACATTGGTTTAAGTAGCAAAGTTATCTCTCTAGATAATATTGTATCTGATTTTTTAACACAAAATATTCAAATAATAAATTTTGATGTTAATACAGATTATTTACAAATCAATTGCTTACAAAATGAATTTAATAAATCAGCAGATTTATATGATGTAATCATTTTAGATGGTACGTTTCTTTCTATAAGTGAACGATTTGTTGTTCTAAAAACAGTTTCTGAATATTTTTCGAATATAGTCGGATTGTTTTTAGATACAAACTTAGATACACTACAGAAAGTCCAATCAGAACGATTCTTTAAGCGCTTATCTGAAGAAGAATTCGAATATTATCAAGATCTTGCTAAGCAACTTCTCCAAAATGAACAAGTTCTCACCGTTGGGTTTGATACTGTATATATTATACAGAGATAATTCCAACAAACAAAAAGCAATTATCCTAAAACGGATAGTTGCTTTTCATTTTGTTCTTTTAAAAATGTACGGGCATGATAGATTTGAGATGGTTTTTGTGGAAGGGGGATGAAAAAAAAGAAAGTTTAAATAAAATTAAACTTTCTGGTTTTATATATTTATAGTAAATTGTTACACTATCTTTATAAGAAGTTAAAACTCAAATCAACTTGTTGTCATTACTTATTCACCAAATTTTATTTTCACCCATCGCAAGTTGAACTCCTCTAAAGCATCTTCATAATCATTATAATGTTTAGTATTTCCATTTCCAATGACACAAAACACTTCTCTTTCATATCTTGCTCCAATTTTTAAAATGCGTATTTCTCCTTTTTCTTTAATAATCTCACTATCTCCAAAATTCATAAAATCATCCTGTCTATTAAATCACTTTTATTATCTTCACAGTATTAATTATCTATTTTTAATACCTCTTTATTATCTATCAATTCTTCTTCATTTATTTTATAATTAACTATTCCTATTGGATATGAGCCATTACTTATTTCTGTAGCACTATAATTTATATCTACTATCTGGCAATACCAATTTTGCAAAACATCTTCATAATAAACTTTTAGTTTTATTTCGTATTCTTTTCCACTTTCTAAATCAAAACACCTATATATTTGCTTAGTTTCATTTTTTTCTATTGCAATTAGACTATGTTTTCCCATAATTCTATATGTACTATCTACCATTTCTGATTCAAAATCTACCAGTATTCTTTTTACATTATTTAACCCAATATTCTTAATAGATATAAATAAATTATATGGCCTTGATGTTTGAGCTTTGCAATTAGTAATAATTAAATGTTCGATATCAATTTTTTGATCATTTGCTCCTTCTGTTTCAATCTCATATTTCAGCATAGGCATATTTTGAATTCTTAAATTTTCACTGTTTTGCTTATCATTTTCTTTTATTTGATCTCTAGCAATTCCAAATGCTATTAATCCTCCTATTGTTGCGGATATTATTGATGCTATGCATGATGTTATAATTATTAACCAATTCTGAGTATCAACATTTGTATTTATTTTTAATATTGTAGGCAAATTAAATCTATCCACATAATATATAATCAAAAATATATTACTTATTATTATTGTTATAATTCCTACAATTTTTTCTATATTATCTTTAGACTTTTCTATATTATTTAGTATAAATTTATCTAATATTATTAAACTACTAGCAATAAGAATAATTTCTATAATCATTTTTCCTCCTTCTATATGCAAATCTTATTGAAAAATATAAAAGCAGAAAATTCAATTTTACTTAAACTTTCTGCTTTAGTACATACTATTAGTAAAATAGTACAAACTTTTTTCGAATTATATCGCATTCCTGCATACCCCCATAAAATATAATTCCATAAAAAGTATACACTACTTTTATTGCGAAATTTGTCGAAACTTGTTTCAAGATATCAAAAAAGCAGAAAATTTAAATTTTAATTAAACTTTCTGCTTTTTATTCTGTTAAAGTTTTTAAATTTCTTTGCTAGTATATTTAGTATATCTCTTAATTATATCTTTTACATAATCAATAAAAGATTTTACATCTGCATTAGCTGGCATATTTTTCATCATTCTAAATATTTCTTCTAAATCTTTTAATAATTTTTTCTTATATGTCTTTACTATATGTGTATCTAAATTTTGAAGTATCAACCAGATTATATAAAAATCTTTCCTATTTCCTTTTCTAGGAATACGTATGTTAGGATTAAAAATTTTTATTAATATATCTTCATCATCTTCTGATAAAATTTTTAGTTTATCTACAAAGTCATTTACTGAATTTATAGATTTTAAAAACTCTTTTTCCTCATTGCTATTTGGTTCGAGCATCTCTAAATATTTAGTTATTGCATTTTTGCTAGGTATAGAGAGTTTTATTTCATAATGTTCATCTAGTTTATCTTTGTTTTCTAAATATATATATACTGAAAAGAATTTATTAATATTATCTATTGTTATTTCTTCATGATTCATATATGCTAAGGTTGTTACTAACTCTTCTTCTGACATTTTATTTCCATATTGCCTAAACAGGTTATATTTTGCTATCTCTTTTATTCTTTTTATACTATTCACTATTTCAAAACTATTCCACATCTCAAATGAATTGATTCCGATAGGGCAAGGATTTTGATTTAATCTTAAAAACATATCTACAAAGTCAAAATCTTCATTTCCTTGTCTATCTATTTTTATAACTTCAATTTCATAATTTTGAATTGGTTCTCTTTTAAATTGATTTATACTGTTTTCTCCCTCTTCATATACCTTTCCATTTAAATCTAAATCCCTCAGCCCACAAAGTGCATACTTATCTTTATACGTTCTTATATAATTATATTTTTCGTCAGTTATAGGTTCTCCCATATATTTTAAAATGCTAATCAGCCTTTGCTGACCATCTAAAACTTTATATCTATCTAGTCCATCCTCTTTCCTTTCAACATATACATATATAGGTGGAAGTTTTACTCCAAGTAATATACTTTCTATAATTTTAGATGCTTTTGTTCTACTTTTTACTTCTGTTCTTTGAAATTCTGGACGAATTATAAATCTATTTTCTTTTATAAGTTTTATTATTTCACTTATTTTTAGTGTATCTCTTATTGTTATTACTTGTTTTGTTGCCCCTATTCCATTCCAGTCTTCATCTTTTTTTAATTTACGTTTTCTTACATAATTAATGTTCCTTCTGTTTTCTTTAATATTTTCTAAAGATTTATCTATATCTAATTTCAATTCTTCACTAATATATTTTTTTACATATGCATGTCTACTTTCAATATTTTCAGAAGTTATATTTTTATAATTATCAAAATATTTTTTAGCTCCATTTTGCACATAATGGCAAAACTGATTTATATTAAATTCGTAAAATTGTTTAGAATAAGTTTTGTAAAGTATTGAAAACATCCAATATACACTCTTGAAGAATAATATGTTATTTTCTAATTCATTGTTTGAGTCTCTTAGTTTTTCTTTAATTACATATATTTTCTCAAATATTTTGAAAAACTCTGTTATTTTTGCTTCTTTTTCTTTTTGATCAAGCTTGTCAATAAATGCTGCATAATATTTGTCAAATTCTGATGCACCAACTTTTATCGCTTTTTCCCCTATAATTGGAATATATGGCATTATCAAAACTTCCCTGATTGCTACTAATAATAAATTTCTTTTTTCTCTATCTTCTAAATTTCTTTTTGTTTTAGGTAAAAATACATCTACACATTTATTATATAAATCTTTATTCTCTTCAAATTTATCTATGAATTTTTGTGTTGTAAAATCATAAAGATATTTAGCTCTTGCAACTTCATCTTTTCTCAATGCAGTCATTCCATAATTATATCTTCTAAATAAATCGCGCTTTATGAAATCTAAATCTTCTGATGATGTATCAATATTTGCTGTATATACAATCATCTTTATTTTATATTCTTTAAATATATCTCTTACATTTCTTGGTAGCATTTCATAATATGAGTCTTTTAAGTCTTTTAGCTTTTGTAATCCACTTATTTTTAATGGAAATTTATTTTGGTAGAATTTTAATAATGTCTCACATCTCTGCCTTCCATCTATTATTTCCATTTGTTGACCACTTCTTATAGCAGTCATAGGTGGTATTTCACCATTAATTAGTACTGTCTCTACTAAATTTGTAGCTTTCGTAATATTCCAAATATAATTTCTTTGGTATTCGGGATCATACTTTATATTTTTATCTGATGTAACTAAATCTTCTACTGTAATATTAATTATTTCTCTTTGCAATTTTGGATATAATCTATCTAAACGGCGTGTATCTTTCTTCATTTTTCGTCTCCTTTCGCTAATTTTTGATTAATTATAACATATAGGTTAAAAAAGTCAACATTTTCGGCTTTTGAAAAGGAACATAATAAAAAAATACCTAAAAATTTCTTTTTGGTATTCTTTTTTATTTTTGTTTTCACTTATCCTCATCTTCAAAATTGATTTACTTACTCAGATTTTAAAGAGTTCCATTTTCTATTAAGGGCGTTTTAGTATTAATATATATTCATGTTTCAATAGATAAAAATCCATATTTTTATTCCTCCAATAATATGTCATTTTACAATTATGTTGTTCTTTTATAATTATTTCTTTTAATGTGAAACCTGTTTGAATAAAAATATTCATGATATAAAAACCTAATGGGATAATATTTTTATTTTTTCTGATATCTCCTATTAAAATTGAACAAATTTTATCTTTTTTTAAGATTCTAAAACATTCCTTTGAAAACAAATTCATTTGACCTAAAAATTCTTTTAACTCTAATCTTGATAAATCTTCTTTTATATCTTTACTATATTTAATAATATTTGCATATGGTGGATGTGCAAATATAAAATCTATTTTTTTATCTGGTATAATTTTTCGTAAATTAGTGGAATCTGCCACTATTAACTTTGGTTCATAAATAGTTTTGTAATTGAAATCTAATCTGCTTTTTGTTAGTCGTAAAGCATTCAGATTTATATCTATACCAACACCTTTTCTGTTTAATAATTTGCATTCTATCATTGTTGTACCGCTTCCACAAAAAGGATCTAATACAATATCATTTTCTTTTGTATATTTTAATATTAAGTTTCTAGGAACTTGAGGTGGACAATTTCCTCTATAATCTCCTTTATGCGTAGCCCAATTTCCTCTTTCTTTAAAACTCCAAATTGAAGTATTTTCTAAACTAAAATCTTTTGGATTATATATCAATAAACATTCCTCCTTAAATAAAAATAGAGCAACAAAAAAGTTGCCCCCATTCTTTATATTGATTTTATTCCTATCTTCCTCTAAAAGTAGATGTACTAACAATTGAAAAAATATCCATATTATCTTTTAATAATTCATCTAATATTTGTCTAAACATATATGCATCTGTCCTATTAGTTTTTTCTTGAATCATAAGTAGTAATAATAAAATTAAAACGAAATTAATTGGATACTCTCCGCCCTTCAAGAGTTAATCTCCCTATTTTTTTATCTACTTTATTTTTGTATTTCAATAATGTATCTTTTAGCATCTTATAGTCATTGCTTTCTAAACCTACTATTTCATCCCATGTTTCTTGCATACATTTTATGAAAGTAATAACATCATTATGATTTTTTTGTTCTTTTAAAAGCATATCTATAACCCAATGTATATGTTTTGGTGTTCTCATTCTTCTTCCAAATTTACTATATTTTATTACTATATCATTTGGAGACAATGTCCCTTTAAACACATATATTGTATATATGTTATCTATCTTTATATCCATAATAGATTTTTCTGTATTTCTATTTTTATATTTTTTACCTTTTAATAATTCCATTTATTTTCTCTTTTCTATTTAAATATTTTAGTCATTATATCATTTTTCATGTCTGAAATATTATACATATTTTCCATTTCATTAAAAGTTTCTTCTAAATTATGTCTTGCACTATTCCAGCCCTTTCCATCAGTAAACCATACAAAAGTAACATCTTTCATGTTTTTAAACTCTGATTCTATCATTTTATAACTTCTAGCAGTTTCATTTAACTTTGAACCTTGAGTTGCATAAAAATTTGTTTCTATAACATACAGCATATTATCTGTTTTCACTACAAAATCAAACCTTTTTTCTGCATTTTTATTCTTAGAATTCCCTTTTAATTTTTGATCTATACGTGATAAATCAATTCCCCATTTATTCATTATATCTGTTTTAGTGTATTCTTTAAAATAATTAAAGTCTCTCACAAAGCCAGCCTTCAAAAGATAGCTTTCTACTAAATCCTCCATTGCATCTCCTGTTCTGCCTTTTCTTCCATTGGTATCCATTCCAACTTCTACACCTGTTACATAATCAAATACATTTCCTATTAAATGATTTTCTAACAAATCAAATATTCCAGTTTTTCTCATAAATATAATATAATCATCTATTGAATAATTCATGTTTTTAAAATTATAATAATAATCTTGCTCAGCATCTTTTATTATAATTATATTTTCTCTTTTTGCAATTAATATTGGTATTACTTTTAATACATTTGGATATTCCTCAACTAAATCTTTGAATTCTTCTTCTATGTTTTTACTGCCAATTAGTCCATTTAATAAATTTAGTTCATTTTTAATTTTATTTACATTTTTATACACTTTATCGAAATCAGTATAATACTTCCAACTAGCAATACTGTCTTCAAATCCTGATAACCACTCATCAAATTTTCTAACCACATTTATTCCTCCTATAATTGCTCATATCTCTTTTTAGATAATTCTATATATTGTTTCTCATTGTCTATTCCTATATATTTTCTATTTAGATTTACTGCTGATATTCCTGTTGTACTGCTACCACAAAACGGATCTAAAATTATATCATTTTCTTCTGTTGATGCTAATATTATTTTATCTAATATTTCTAATGGTTTCTGTGTTGGATGTTTTCCACATTTCTTTTCTGACGGTTTTGTTAAACTCGTAGTCCATACATCTTTCATTTGTTTTCCATTATTTATTTCCTTCATTAAATCATAATTAAATTTATATTTACAATTCTTTATATCTTTTCTTGCCCAAAGTATTGTTTCTGTAGAATGAGTAAATGTTTTACAAGCAAGATTTGGTGGTGGATTTGTTTTTTGCCATGTTATATTGTTTATTATTTTAAATCCTTCTTCTTCTAATGCCATTCCTATTGAATATATATTGTGAAGTGTTCCACTTATCCAAATTGTTCCGTCATCTTTTAAAATTCTATAACATTGCTTTATCCATTTTTTATTAAAATTGTGTTTTTCTTTTAATGTGCTAGATTTATCCCATTCTCCTTTATTTACACTTACCATCTTTCCACTACTACAAGTTATTCCATTGTTTGAAAGAAAATATGGTGGATCTGCAAATATTGTATCTACTGCCTTGTCTTCAAACTTTTTTAAGACTCTAAATGTATCCCCTTTTATTAATTTAAATGTATCTTCATTAAAATAATATTTTCCTGAATACACTCTTCCTTACACTTCCTTTATACATTATAGTTAGTTATTACTATCTCTGAAACTTTCCCTCTTCCATTTGAATTAGCATTTATCATTCTAGTTGCATATATCTCATCAATATTAAATCCATTATATAACTCATCAAAAAATGTATCTTCTTTATCTGTATTTTTAGGATTTGAATTACTTAACATTAGTTTTGCATTTCTATTATTTAATTCTCTATAAAATGTAGCTAATTCTCTTTGATTATCATCGTTAAAATCTTCTTTAGTATATGATGTAAATGCTGATGTTATATTTAGCGGTCTATATGGTGGATCAAAGTACAAAAATGTATTTTCTTCTATGTATTCCAGGCTTCTTGTATAATCTCCATATATAAATTTAACATTTTGTATTAAATTAGATAATTCTCTTAAATTTTTTTCATCACATATTGTAGGATTTTTATAACTTCCAAAAGGTACATTAAATTTTCCATTTTTATTTACTCTATATAAACCATTGAAACATGTCCTATTTAAATATATAAATTGTGCAGCTCTTTGAATATTTTGTTCATCCTCTTGCAATTCATTTTCATTGTATTGGTTTCTTATATTATAAAAATATGTTTTTCTATCCTCTTGTGCTAATTTTAAATACTCTGTTTCTATTTCTCTTAAAATTGTTATAAGTTCATTTACATTATTTTTTATCACATTATATGAGTTTATTAAATCCCTATTTATATCAAATGCATATGCATCTTCTACATTGTATTTTTGTAATATATCTATTAAAACAGCTCCACCACCTACAAATGGCTCTATGTATCTTTCTATTGTTCCATTCTTTAATTCGTATGGATAAAAATTATTAAGTTGTGGTATTAAACTTCCTTTTCCTCCAGCCCATTTTACGAATGGTCTTACCTTCTCTGACATCACTATACCTCTTATTACATTTTTTGTAATTTTATCACATATAATATAATTTATCCATATTTTTAAGATATTTTTATCAATATTCTAATAATAAAAAAAGACTAGCTCTCTTCCAAGCTAATCTTTCATCTCTATTACGGCTTCAATATTACTTTTATACAGTTATCTTCTTTTGCATCAAATATTTCGTAAGCATGTCGGCCTTCTTCTAGTGATAATTTATGTGTGATAATATCTGTTGCATCAAATTCACCATTTTTTATTTTCTCCAGTATTGGCTCTACATATCTTGTTGCTGGACATTGTCCCATTTTTAGAGTTATATTTCTAGTAAAGAAATTCCCTAAAGGGAAGTTATTGTATTTTGTTCCATATACACCAACTAATGCAACATGTCCACATTTTCTAACTGCTTGTGATGCTATTTCTATTGCAGATTTTGAACCACCTTGCAATTTTAATGCAGTTTCTACTTTTTCCATAAGTGACATTTTTCCATCAAGTCCTACACAGTCGATTACACAGTCTGCTCCTCCTGATGTTATCTCTTTTATATATGCACCTGTTTCATCATATTCTTCAAAGTTTAATACTTCTGCGCCATAACTTTTTGCATGTTCTAATCTGTATCCTACTCTATCTACTGCAATTACTCTTTTTGCACCTTTTTGAATACACCATTTTATAGTAAGAAGTCCTACTGGTCCACAACCTAGAACTACAACTGTATCATTGTTTTTTACATTTGCAATTTCTGTTCCCCAAAGTGATGTTGGTAATATGTCTGTTAAAAATAGTACTTGTTCATCTGTTAGTTCTTCTGGAATTTTTACTGGTCCTACATTTGCATGTGGCACTCTTATATATTGTGCCTGTCCTCCTTGATAATCTCCATATGATTTACTATATCCTAATAATCCTCCTGCTTCCCCATATGCATTTGTGTTATCACATTGACTATATTCATTGCAGTCACAATAGAAACAATGTCCACAAGCTACTGGAAATGGAACTATTACTCTATCTCCTTTTTTTAAGTTTGTTACACCTTTTCCAACTTCTTCTACAATTCCCATGGTTTCATGTCCTAATACAAAGCCATCATACATTCCTTTTACTAATCCATGCACTAAATGTAAATCAGATCCACAAATAGCAGTTGATGTTACTTTTACTATAATATCATCATCTTTTTCTATTTTTGGATCTGGTACTTCTCTACATTGAACTTTTTGAATTCCATCATATACAATTGCTTTCATTTAATACCTCCAAATTATTTGTTGGTTTTAGTTTTTGTAATTGTATATATATTATTCATTTTTAATTTTATTTAATTTTTTTATTTAAATACACAGCATATGAAACAGAAATTAGTATTAAAAATACTGGTGCTATGTATGTTGAAATTATATTTTCTATTCCAAATATTGATGATGCATTTATTGTAGCATGTGCTATAATGCAAGGCCAAAGGCTTTTTCCTTTTTGAAATATTATAACAAATAAATATCCTCCTGCTACTGCATAACATACTTGTATTAATGTAGGTGTTAAAGCTGCTCCATTAAATAAGTTTATAATATGGCCTATTCCAAATGTTAATGATGATACAATTATTGCTGTTTTTACATTGTCTTTTGCCATCATTTTGAATAAGAATCCCCTAAATATTATTTCTTCTAAAAATCCTACACAAATCATAAAAAGTATGTAAAATATAATTTCTGATGAAGTATTTTTAATATGAACTCCACCCCATAAATTTATTGACATTAATATTAATAACGGTATGAAGTATAGAAATTCTTTAAATTTTGGAAATTTAGTTAATCCATAATATTCTCCTAGATTGTTTTTTACTATGAATAAAATTACAGCAAGTGATAATGTAGAATTTACAATCACACTTCTATAATCCATCTCTCCAAAGTTTTGCATACAGAATGAATTTGTTAATATATAGATAACTATTAATAAAATGCTGATGGTCGTTTCGTGTTTTTCAAATATTTCTTTTTTCATTTTTCCTCCATAAATTTATATATAAATATTACATTATTTTATTAAAATATACAAGGTTTTTATATTAGGAAGATACTTGTTTTTTTGCAAACTTTATGTTATCCTTTGTGTATTAAAATATATGAGGAGGTTCATTATGAGCAACAGACAGCAAAGGCGGCATCCAGGCCATCCGGTAATCCCCCCACCTCAGCCTTCTGGCGAAAAAGTTTCTACTAAAAAAAGTGGAAAAACCGAAGTGAAGGGATTTAAGAAAAGAATAAAAAAAGCCGGTTCGGCTACGTAGCCCCTCCGAAGCCCCACTCTTGTGGGGCTGTTTTTCTTTTATAAAGCAAAAGAGGTATCCAAATGGATACCTCAATTTCGCCAAAATTATTTATTCTTCTCTTTTGCTCTTTTATCATTTATTATTTGCATTTCTTTTTCTGTTATTAAGCTTACATTATTTTCTTTTGCCCAGCTTACACATCCTTTTAATACTAGGTTTAAGAATGGTCTTGGAACTTTTACTAACATCTCACATGCTTCATCTGTAAATTTAACTTCAGGATCTATTCTTGATGCTGCATATTTTACAGAGTCAAGCCCTACTCCTTTGTTTTTTGGAATTGGCATAGCTATTGGTCTTTTGAATTTTGTATACCAAAAGTTTTTAGAATCTCTATATCCATAATCTACTGGAACATTTGGGAATCCCGAAGCATTTACTCCATTTATTATTGTGTTATAATATTTTTCTTTCATTAATATATTATCAATTTTTAATATAAAATGAGCTCCAAATTCAGATGTGATTCCATTAAAGTTATGATATGGCCCTTTGTATTCTTCTTGTACTTTGTCATTTTCTGCCCCATCTAATTCTTTTACCCATGTACATTCAAATACTTGGAATGCTTCTTTTATAATTTTAGGATATTTTTCATTTTCGTTTTCTCTTGCTCTTTTCCCATCAACTAATGTATATGTGCAGTCTTTCATTTTTTCTTCCGGAGTATCACCTGGGAATCCTAATCTAACTGCTTCTTTAAAATATTTTTTATCATCTGGTAAAAAGTTAAGTGCACATTTTCCTGTTTTTAATAAATTTTTACATGTGTTTGAACTGTTTCTACATTCTAATATCATTGCATAATATTCTTTTCCTGCAATATAGTATGGAAAGCATAACGAATATGAACCAATACTTGTAAATCCATTTTCATCTATTGTTGATATTTCTATTGTTGGCATTGGGAAAAAACTTGATGTTTGATAAAAATTATCAACTATCCTCATGTCTTTAAACCCTTCCATATTTTCAATTTTCTTTGTTTCTGAATTCATATTAATTCCTCCTTATACACATTATTTGTTTTAACTAAAATTTAAAAATATTTAACTAAAAAATATTTATTAAGTTTTGGGTTTTTCTTGCTTTCTCTCATAAATTCCACCTCAAAACCATATTTTTTATAAAATTCAAGTGCTTGAAAAGCATATGTAGTTAAATTTATATTTTCAAAACCTTTATTCCTAAAATATTTTTCAACTGTTTCAATAAGTTTAGTTCCAATATGTCTATTGCGGTATTCATCAAGTACTACAAGTTGACCTATATGAACTTCTTTATAATATGAATGCCCTGCTATCATTCCAACAATTTTGTTGTCTTCTTTTGCAACAAAACCAAATGGTGTGTAATTACATATTACATCATTTTTTACGGCAAACTTTTCAAACTCCTTATCCATTGTTATATAGAATTCTTCATCTAAATTCTCTTTGTATTCAATGTTTAACATTATTGTCCCCCTATTTACTAAATAAAATAATCTCTTATTATTTGCCCTCATTATATCATAAAGAATTTAAAATAAATATATAATTACAAAAAGATTAGTTCTTTGAACTAATCTTTAATCTATTATTTTGTTAATCTCTTTTTTTGCCAGCTTCTCTTATTACATTTAGGACATTTCATATATCTTGTTCTATTAATATGCATAGCCCATAAAACACTTGAATATGTTGGTACATATTTATGATGACATTTTCCACATTCATAATATCCTGCTACTTGTTCTATTCTTAGTGCTGCAAAAGCCATTATAAATACAATTACTGTTGATGGTATTATTATTAAAAGTCTATCACTATCTGGCATTTCTACAAAAGATGCAATCGTAACTAATCCCAAAAACATAACAATAGTTATTACTCCCATTATAATTTCTAGTGATAGTAATCTTTTATCCGCTTCTTCTTTTTGCTTTTTCATTTCTAATAAATTTTCCTCTGCTTTTTTATTATATTCATCCATTTTTAATACCTCCCCACTTAATAATTCGTTTACAGTAATTCCAAGTTCTTTGCATAAATCAAGCATTATAGAACTATCTGGCATTCCTTTTCCTGTTTCCCATTTTGATATTGCTCTATCTGTAATGTTTAATTTTTCTGCAAGCTCTGCTTGTGTTAATTTTTTATTTTTTCTACATTCAGCAATAAACTTTCCTATTTTAACTTGATCCATAACTGTCCTCCTTAAATATACAATATCAAAATATTATTATATAGTAAACAAACTATTAGTAGAGTTACCAAATAAATGGTATCATTTTATACTTTACTTTTTTCTTGTATTCTGAATATCCTTTTAATTCTTTTTCTAATACTTCTTCTTCGTTTTTAATTCTTTTAGATATAATAAATGGATATACTAAAAAAATTATAAATGAAATAACTGATCCTAAAATTAATGGCATTGATAAGAATAGTAAAATAGTTGCTGCATACATCGGATGTCTTACTATTCCGTATAATCCTGTATCTATTACTTTTTGATTTTCTTGCACTTCAATTGTACGAGATAAATATGCATTTTCTCTTAATACTTCTGCATATATAATATATGATATTACAAACATAACTGATGAAATAATTACTACAATTTTAGGAATTACTATCCAACTATATCTATAATTTAATCCTGCAATTATAAATCCTAGTAAAAACATTAAACCACTTAATTTAACTACTTGTTTTTGTTCATTTTGTTTTTCTTTTACATTTAATCTTTTGCTTAAAAGTTCCGGAGATTTTACCATCATAACAATTCCAGCTATAAACATCGGAATAAATAGAAGTCCCATAAATAACCATCCATTCCAATAGTTAATTGTATTTGCTGGTACAAATATAAGTAATCCTATTATTACTACTCCTAATATAAATTTAATTATTGCTTCAAAAAATAATTTTATATTCATAAATAAACCTTCCTCAAAATTAATGCTTTTTGATATTATATCAGAGTCTTTATTATTAATCCGCAAAAATTGTATGTTTTGTTTTCCATTTTTCTAAAGCAATTCCGACCCAAAAACTATATATTCCTAATGTTATTATACAAAGCAGCAACCATTTAATCCAACTTCCAAATAAACCTATTGCTGTACCATTAAATTTTAGCCTTTTCCCTTCAATTACAGTATGCTTTACTTTCCAAGAATATTTCATACATAAAGCCCAAGGATAACAAATTCCTAAAGTTAATATTGTTACTATTCCTCCCAATATTGTCCATCCTATTAATTGTAACAATCCTCCATCAAAATAAGATTTTTCTTTTTCCATTTTAATTCTCCTTTCATTTATTATTTTTCTTTATTAGCAATTTAATTCCAAAATCAATTATTACTAAGCCTACTATTAGATTCAAAATTTTAGATAATATGTCAGGTATAAAATTTGATAATACCATTCCTAATGCCGCTACTGTTGTCAAAAATATTAAAGTAGCAGAAACTAGACCTATTGAAAAAACAGCCAATTCTTTTTTCTTAAACTTTTCTTCAATAATTTTTGTTGTTAATACACTACCCCAAAATACAATTGTTATTGGATTAGATAATGTTAATACTATTCCTTGTATAAAGGCACTTGAAGAATTTGGTTTCAAGTTTAATCCTGGTATAATATTTATTCCAAATACATTTAAAATAATATTTAACCCAAATATCATTAAAACGATTGCACCTAATATTTTTACTGTTTTTTCAACCTTTTCATTTCCTAATAATTTACTTGCACCTAAGCTTGCTAATAATATGTAAAAAGCATCTACTAAAGCTATTGCAATTACTAATGATAATGCCACTAAAAATCCTGTGTTTTGTGCAGTATTAAAAACCATTAAACACATTGGTCCAACCGCAAATTGTAATAATAATCCAAATTTTAATCCTTCAAAATATTTTTTCATATAAATCTTCTCCTTATAATCTACATTTCATTACTTATCTTCCAAATCCAGATGGTGTTCTCTTTCTTTTTTCAATACATAATATTATTTCATCAGCTATATCAGAAGGTGTTCTGCCATTTCCATATACTGTAATGGTTGCCAATTCTTTGTTGCATCTACTTCTTATAAATTTTAAATTATCTCTTGTATCTCCTGTTGACCTGTCATTCATTATCTTCAATGCTTGTTCTTCATCTACACAAGGTAATAATAAAACTATATTTTTAAATGGTTTTAATTGATTTTTTACCTTTGCAAATATCTCATTATCATCATAAACTGAATGACCCGCTCCAAAATCTACTACTCCATAACTATTATCATTTTTGGCTCTTTTTATTATTTCAGAAATCATAAAATAATTAAATTCATCTGCATTCCTAAAATTTTGGTTAAATCTTGTTTCCATTGCTCTATTAGCTATTCTATCTAAACATAACCTTGGCATATTCAATTTTAGAGAAAGTTCTTGTGCAACAGTTGATTTTCCAGCACCTGATGGACCTATTAGAATAATACTTTCATTATACAATTTATCACTCACTACATTTCACTCCAATAATTTTCTATTATTTTATCCATTATATCACAAATATTTAAAAATAACTAAATAAAGCAAGTATTATTACTTGCTTTATTTAGCTCTATTATATTAATATCAAAATTTTATCTCAACTATTGTTCTCTTTCTTGTATTTTTTGTAATTCATCTTGAGCCAGCTCTTTTACTTCTCCAAGTTTTAATTCTTTAGGTAAATATAAATTGCCCATGCAAATTCTATTAAGTTCAATAACTTTTGCTCCATAACATCCAAACATTCTTTTAATCTGATGGTATCTTCCTTCAGTAATAGTTACTTTTGCAGTATATTCTCCTGTTATTTCTAAATCTGCTGACTTACATTCTCCATCATTTAAATTTACACCTTCTTTAAATCCTTTTACCATAGCTTCTGTTACAGGAATATCAAGTATTACTTCATACTCTTTTTTTACATGTTTTTTTGGAGATAATATATTATGTGCAAATTCTCCATCATCAGTTATTAGCATAAGTCCTGTAGTATCTTTATCAAGTCGTCCTGCTGGAAATATGTTCCTGTTTTTATACTTCTCTGGAACTAAATCTAACACTGTATTTTGAGAATCATCTTCTGTAGCTGATACATATCCCTTTGGTTTATTTAACAATAAATATACATATTTTTTTACTTCTATTTCTTCTCCATTTATATTTATAGATATATTAGTTTCATCATATTTAGTTTCTGGTTTTTTTACTTGTTCTCCATTTACATATACTATACCTTTAGAAATTAACTTCTTTATTTCTTTCCTTGTATAATATGTTTGCTCAGATATTATTTTATCTATTCTTTCCATACTTTATTGTCCTTTACACTTTTCATTTCTTCTTTACTAACAATTCAAACTATATGTAATTATCATATATTCTTAATCCCTGTCGCTTTCTTTAATTATTTTAAATAGTCTTTCATTTCTATAAATTCTTTCTCTTCCTATTTTTTCTGATGTAAGAAAACCTAATTCTACAAGTATATCAAGGTATTTTTGAGCTGTTTTATCAGAAACTCCTAATTGCTCTTGAATATATGGAATCTTTGTATAGAATTCAAAGAATAATGCTTCTAATAGTTCTTTTGAATATAGTTTTGTTTTATTTCTTAATTCATGTTTCATAGTTATTATTTCATCTCTTATTCTATTAATTATTCCTATAGTCTCTTCGGCCATTTCCTCTATCCCTACTAGTATATATAAAATCCATTCTTCAAAATTGCCAGTTTCTCTTGTTTTTCTAAACAAATCATAGTATTTTGTCTTATTTCTAATAATATATTTACTTAAATAAAGTATTGGTGTATCTATTAAATCTTTTAAAATTAGATATAAAATATTTATTATTCTTCCTGTTCTTCCGTTTCCATCATAAAACGGATGTATCGATTCAAACTGATAATGAATAATAGCTACTTTTATTAATGGGTCTATCATATCGTCATCGTTATTAATATATTCTTCTAAATTTTGCATATATTTTAAAATTTGTTCTTTATCTTGGGGAGGAGTATGTACTATTTCTCCAGTTACTTCATTCTTTATTATAGTTCCAGGAGTACTTCTTATACCTGCTTGATTATGCTCTACTTTTTCTTGAATTTTAGTTATTATATTTGTATTAATCATTTCTCTTTCTTTTATTAATTCATATCCCTTCCAAATAGCTGCTCTATAATCAACAACTTCTTTTGCTGCAGGACTTGTATTTGTAGGTCTAACCATAGCTTTATAAATTTCATCATGTGTTGTTACTATATTTTCAATTCCAGAACTTGTTTTAGCCTCATTTATCATTATTGCATTTATTAAAATATTTTGATTTGGCATTGTTTGTGCTATACCCTTTAGTTCTGCTAAAGCTCTACTTGTTCTAGATAATTGTTTTAAAACTCTTTTTGTTTCTATATCCTTATTTAATGGTAACATTTCTAATTTCTTTTCCATCTATTTCACCTTCTTTTGATAATACCAGAAGATTTTTATTTTTTCTTCCAGTATTATTATAATAACAGAATTTCTTTCTGGTGTCAATACAATACCGGAAGTTTTTTTGTTTTTCTTCCGGTATTGCAGAAACAACGGAATTTCTTTCCGGTATTATAACAATATCGGAAGTTTTTTATTTTTTTCCGGTATTGTATGTTGCATAGAAATAGCATTTTCCGTATAAAAGCATTATTATCATAAAATAAAATTAATTAATTCTGCATATCTCTTCTATATTTAAACTCCTAAAAGCTTTGATATATCATAAATATAACCACCAGTAAAACGAACTGAACCAAAAAAGAAAACCAAGAAAATCCACTAGGGATTTTCTCGGTTTCTTATTTGATGGTTTTTAGCCAAACTTTTTCATAATATCCTCAAAGATTTTATCCTTATTTTCAGTAAAAAGTTTTATTGCTTCATCAAAAGGCAGTTTCATATATTTTTCAATAGACAAAACAGTTTCTTCTTTCTTTTCTAAACCTTTACTTATCATAAGTCTAACCTTAATTTCATGAAGTTTCTCACAAACTAATTTTACTAATTCTTCATTATTGATATGCTTTTTAAGCTCATTTGCAAGATGTTCGCATTCATTATGATCAATAGGACAACTAGAATTCAAAACAGAAATCAAATACTCAAAATTTTGTTCAGGGTCATCCCAAGATTTCCTTGTAGAATATTTAACCTTAAAAATTTTGCATTCTTTGAAAATATGAATACGTGTGTAAGTCGGACCATAAAGATTAATTACTGAATATACCTGATCATTAGTCAATATCTCATTTTCAGCATTTAAATCGCTTTCAATACGATAATTTAACGGAAGATAATCGTCCATGCCTTTAAATACATTTTCAGCAAATATTACTGCATGTATATTATCTGAATGTTCTTCAAGTGCATAAATCATTCCATTGTTCAGCTTATACCAGTATTCTTGATTCCATCCTATTGTTTCCATTTCAAATTCATAAGCATCAGATTTAGGACTTCTAATAGAATAATCTATATTTCCTAAATTTTTACTATCACTATTATAAAGTGATATACTTGTTTGAGTAAATTCAAATGAAATTACACTATAAGGATTAGGACCAAAGCGATTAAGCTGTAAGGTCAGTTTGTCATTAATCTTTATTGAAAACCTATCATAATAAACTTCGTCATACCAAAGAGAATGTGTAGTTTCTCTCTTATGTGTATCTGAATAATTAATGATATGATTAATGAACTTTTCTCCACCACCAAAATAACTTAAAAGTTCCGACCCATCTGAATACTCTGCATAATAAGTAGAATTATCTTTTTTGCAAATAATTTCAACACTAGGAATTTTGCTATCAAAAGATTTAATCTCATAGTCTGCAAGATTTTCTTCATCTAAGGGTAATTTAAAAAGTTTTGCCAAATCTGCAATAGTAGCAGTTCCATCTGTTCTCTCTCCAGTGTACCATTTGTAAGTACGCTTAACTACTCGTTTTAAGTAGTCTATTTCTCTTTTGTTATTCATGTTTTCCTCCTTGTAGTACTCGGAGGACTGTGCCTCCGAAAAATTTTTTCAAAGGCAACAATCAAAATATTGTTACGCCACATATAATATCACACTTGACATAATTTTGCAAGTTTTATCTCTTTCTAACATTGTGCAACACATCGATTAATTTATATCCCTACTTTTTTCTACATTTTTCTATTTTCCCTTATGCATTTAAAAAGCTTTTCAATAAATTATCGTCGCTTTTTCGTCACTTTTTCACAAATATAAAAAATAAATTTCCTCCGGCATAGCCGGAGGTTTTTCCTTTCCGCCTAAAAGGCTTCTCTACTGGCTCCCACTAAAGTGGCCTTTGCGACTGACTCTTGCAATCGTCAGTCGCTACCCCTTAAAGGGGTCGATATCTTCTAGT
>JAZSDU010000012.1:0-24029 GCA_045531335.1 Clostridia bacterium | reverse complement strand
CTAGAAGATATCGACCCCTTTAAGGGGTAGCGACTGACGATTGCAAGAGTCAGTCGCAAAGGCCACTTTAGTGGGAGCCAGTAGAGAAGCCTTTTAGGCGGAAAGGAAAAACCTCCGGCTATGCCGGAGGAAATTTATTTATGAGAGTGTGAAATAATCATCTCTCAAATTTTTAAGTTCTTTCGACATACCTAAATCAATGGTAACCAGAGTTTTAGGGTCTGCTTTTCCAATCGATATGAGACAGTCTTGGAGCTCTTTTTTAGTTTCAGCTGATGCTTGAACCTTAGCGGCTCTTCTCTTATAGTCTTCTAATTCTTTTCGTTTTAAAAAACGAGGCAATAAAATTTTTTCTAAGAAAAATATAAATGCAAAAGAAAGAAGCATTATTACTATTAAAGAGAATAAGCATATATACTGAATTCTTTCTCCTTCTTCTGATGTTGGTTCGCCTGAAAGAACAATTCCCAGCAAAATGCTGATTGCGATAGCAGCAAATGCCACTATTTCTGAAATGTTGATAAATCTTTGAAGCTTTTTTACTTTTCTAGACATAATTATATGTCTCCCTTCAGTTTAAATATTTAATTTATAAATTAAAGCTTAACGCCCATTTACAATATTATTATACCACATATAAATAAAAAATTCAAATTTGAGTACTCCACCTTGACTTTTAAGGCTTTTGGGAATATACTTAACACGTTAAAAACTATAAAAAGGAGGAGTGTTTTTAATGGACAACTTAATTGAAATAAGATGGCATGGACGTGGTGGACAAGGTGCAAAAACAGCATCACTTCTTTTGGCAGATGCAGCTTTTAATACTGGAAAATACATACAAGGATTTCCAGAATACGGACCAGAGAGAATGGGAGCACCTATAACTGCATATAACAGAATTAGTAACAAACCAATTACAATACATAGTAATATATATGAACCAAATTATGTTGTAGTAGTAGATGATACATTATTAGAAAGTGTAGATGTAACAGCAGGATTAAAATCTACAGGAGCAATAGTTATTAATACAACAAAAGAATCAGAAGAAATAAAAAAATATTTAAAAGGGTATGAAGGAAAAATCTACAAAATAGATGCAAGAAAGATATCTGAAGAATGTTTAGGAAAGTATTTTCCAAATACTGCAATGCTTGCTGCAATAGTAAAAGTAAGTGAGGTTATGACAGATGAAGAATTGTTAAATGATATGAAAGGATCATTTAAACACAAATTTGCTAAAAAACCAGAAGTTATTGAAGGCAATATGAAGGCATTAGAAATGGCTTTAAAGGAGGTTGAACAAATATGAAAATAAATTCAAGAACTCCTATGGAAGAATTAACACCAGGTGGAGATATATATGATGCTGGAAATGCAAAAGAGTTTAAAACAGGAGATTGGAGAAGTACAAAACCTGTATTTTTATCAGAAAAGTGCAAACAATGTGGAATGTGCTTTCCAGTATGTCCAGATGATGCAATACCAGTAAATAAAGAACAAAAAAGAGAAGATTTTAATTATGATTATTGCAAGGGATGTGGAGTTTGTGCTAAGGTTTGCCCTTTTGGCGCAATTACAATGGAGTAAAACAAATTAAAACGAATGAAAAACGGCATCCTGCACATTTTTCTTAAATTATAAAAATCCTCAATGTGCACACGCACACCTCCGGTTTTTATAATTACGAAAAATGCACAATCTACCATTTTTGATTCGTTTTTATGAAATCAAAAATTATTTGTAGGGGTCGATGCCTAAATCGACCCGCACGTCGAAGAAATTACCTAAAACAATGAAATAAAAGTTATGTAGGGGCGGACGACCCTGTCCGCCCAAAGAAAGATAATAAAAGGGAGGAAATAAAATGTCAATTAGAGAACGTTTAAGTGGTAATGAAGCAGCAGCTATTGCAATGAAACAAATAAATCCAGATGTAGTAGCAGCTTTCCCGATAACACCATCAACAGAAATACCACAATATTTTTCAACATTTGTAAGTAATGGAGATGTTAATACAGAGTTCGTAGCAGTAGAAAGTGAGCATAGCGCAATGGCAGCTACTATTGGTGCAGAAGCAGCAGGCTCAAGAGCAATGACTGCAACATCTGCAAATGGATTATCACTAATGTGGGAAATGATATATATTGCATCTAGCTTAAGACTTCCAATAGTAATGTCACTAGTTAATAGAGCAGTGTCAGGACCTTTAAATATACACAATGACCATTCAGATGCAATGGGAGTTCGTGATAGCGGATGGATAATGTTATTTTCAGAGAATAATCAAGAAGCATACGACAATTTAATAATGGCACACAGAATTGCAGAGCATAAAGATGTAAAATTACCATTAATGGTATGCCAAGATGGTTTTATAACATCACATTCTATTGAAAATATAGAATTAATAGAAGATGATAAAGTAAAGAGTTTTGTAGGAGAATATAATCCTGAGCAATATCTTTTAAATAAAGAAAATCCAATAGCAGTAGGACCACTAGATTTACAAGCATATTTATTTGAACATAAAACTCAGCAAGCAGATGCAATGAGAAATGCAAAAAAAGTGATATTAGAAGTAGCAAAAGAATTTGAAAAGATGACTGGAAGAAAATATTCTTTCTTTGAGGAATATAGATTAGAAGATGCAGAAATAGCAATAGTATGTATGAACTCAACAGCAGGAACAACAAAATATGTTGTAGATTCTTTGAGAGAAAAAGGAATAAAAGCAGGACTTCTAAAACTAAGAGTATTTAGACCATTTCCTGCTGAAGAAATAGCTAAAGCTTTAGAACATGTAAAAGCAGTTGCGATTTTAGATAAAGCAGATTCATTGAATGCAGCAGGAGGTGCATTATTTGAAGATGTAACATCAGCTATGTATGTAAACAAAAAACAAGTTCCTATGGTTAACTATGTATATGGTATTGGTGGAAGAGATACAAAATCAGATGATATTGAATCTGTATATAATGATTTAGAAGAAATCGCTAAAACAGGAAAAATAGACAATCCTTATAGATATCTAGGATTGAGAAAATAAACAATTAATTGCAAACGTGTAGGGGTCGCACAGCCAAAGGCATACAGCTCCTGTAAGGAGCAAAGCTCCAACAGGGCTAGCATCTTGGGCGACCCGAATTAAAATAATGAATTCTCGGGGCGCCGAGGACTGCGCCCCCTACAAATCAAATAATTTAAATTTTAAAAAGGAGTGAAAACAAAATGGCATATAATCTAAAACAAGTAGTAGCTGAGAAACCATCTAGATTCACATCAGGACACAGAATGTGTGCTGGATGTGGAGCGCCAGTTGTAGGAAGAATGATTTTAAGAGCATTAAAACCAGAAGATCATGCAGTAATATCTTGTGCAACAGGTTGTATGGAGGTTTCAACATTTATATATCCGTATACAGCATGGACAGATTCATTTATTCACACAGCTTTTGAATGTGCTGCAGCAAATGCTTCTGGAGTAGAAGCTGCATATAAGGCATTAAAAAGAAAAGGAAAAATTCCTGAAGACAAAAACACTAAATTTATAGCATTTGGTGGAGACGGAGGAACATATGATATAGGACTTCAAAGTTTATCAGGAGCAATGGAGAGAGGTCATGACATGGTTTATGTATGTTATGATAATGGTGCATATATGAACACAGGAATTCAACGTTCAAGTGCAACTCCAAAATTTGCAGATACAACAACATCACCAGCAGGAAAAACTATTCCTGGTAAAATGCAAAGCAGAAAAGATTTAACTAATATCATGGCAAATCATCATATTCCTTATGTGGCACAAACAGCTGCTGTAGATAATTTTAAAGATTTATATGAGAAATCAGAAAAAGCTATATATACAGAAGGAGCAGCATTTTTAAATGTACTTGCACCGTGTCCAAGAGGGTGGGGATACAATACAGAAGATTTAATGAAAATAAATAAATTAGCAGTAGAAACATGCTATTGGCCATTATATGAAGTTGTGGAAGGAAAATATAAAGTAAATTATAAACCAAAAAATAAAAAACCAATAGAAGAATTTTTAAGACCACAGAAAAGATTTAAACACATGTTTAAAGAAGGAAATGAATGGATGATTGAAGAGTTTCAAAAAGAAGTAGATAAAAGATGGGAAGAATTACTACATCTAGAAGAAATAACAAATAGAGAAGAAAACTAAAAAATTTCCAGGGACTGTCCCTAAAAAGTAGCAGCTTGTCTGAGACTTTTTGGGACTGTCCTGAAATTTTTGGAATTTATTTGTAGAATAAAAAACACTAGTTAAACTAGTGCTTTTTTGTTTTAAAATCAATTGAAAAAAACATATTATTATGCTATTATATATTTGTAAAATTAAGTCAAATGGAGTGATTTTATGGCAGAAAAGTATGATGTAATAGTTGTCGGAATGGGACCAAGTTCTATTTTTTGTGCTTATGAGTTAATTAAGTTAAAAAAATACAAGAAAATATTATTAATAGATCAGGGAAAAAGAGTAGGAGATAGATGCTGTCCAATAGAAAAAACAAAAAAATGTATACATTGTAAACCAATGTGTAATATAACAAATGGTTTTTCAGGAGCAGGTGCTTTTTCTGATGGAAAATTATCTTTATATAATCCTAAAGATGATGATATTCATGTTGGAGGAAACTTACACAAATATATCGGAGTCCCAAAAACAAAAGAATTAATAGATTATACAGATAAAATTTATTTGGATTTTGGAGCAGATAAAAGATTAGAAGGAACTCAGTATCAAGAAGAAATAGCTAAAATTTCAGAAAGAGCAGAAAAAGATGGAGTAAAATTAATAAATATTCCAATTAGACATTTAGGAACAGAAAAAAGCCATGAAGTGTATGGAAGATTAGAAAAATATATTGAAGATAATGGCATAGAAATGATGTTTAACACTGCAGTAACGGATTTAATAGTAGAAGATGCTACAATTAAAGGAGTTAAAATAAAAGAGGCTAAATATTTAGAAGATAAAAAACATAATCCAGAGGAAATATTAGCAGACAAAGTAGTTTTAGCAGTAGGAAGAAAAGGTGCAAATTGGTTAGTTGACATGTGTAATAAACATGATATAAAAACAGATACTGGAATTGTAGATATTGGTGTAAGATATGAACTTCCAGATGAAGTTATGAAAGATGTTAATAAATACATGTATGAAGCTAAATTTACAGGAAGAGTAGGACCATTTAGAGATAAAGTAAGAACATTCTGCCAAAATCCAAGTGGATTTGTATCTGCAGAAGTTTATGATAATAATTTAACATTAGTTAATGGGCATTCATATAAAGAAAGAAAAAGTACAAATACTAATTTAGCAATACTTGTATCACATCATTTTACACATCCATTTAACAAACCAATAGGATATGGACGTAATGTTGCTCAAAACCTAAATGACTTAGGAGCAGGAAATATTGTAGTACAAAGATTAGGTGATATATATAGAGGAAAGAGAACATGGGATTATGAGTTAGAAAACAATTCAGTAGTACCAACATTAAAATCAGCAGTAGCAGGAGATATCACATTTGCATTAGGATATAGAACAATGGTAAGTATACTAGAGTTCATAAGAGCAATAGATAAAGTTGTAGAAGGATTTGGACATCCAGACAACCTTTTATATGCACCAGAAATAAAATTCTATAGCAATAAAGTAATAATAAATGAGCAATTTGAAACAAGTATTAAAGGGTTATATTCAATAGGTGATGGAGGAGGAATGACAAGAGGGTTAATGATGGCATCTTGCTCAGGAATCCAAATGGCAAGAAATTTATAGAATGATTATTGACAAATATTGTAAATAATATTATAATATATATGAAGACAAGATTTTCAGAATGCTTCATTAGTGGAAATAAAAAAAGGCACTAGCTCGAACCTAGTGCCTTTTGCCTTATGTATCAAATTCTTTTAATATTAAAAGAATTAATAATAAATCGACAATTTTCAGAATATTTTTCATTAGTAAAAACAACCTCCTTTCTACCTATAAGCGAAAGGCATAATTAGTATAACATAGAAAAACAATAAATGTAAATAATTTCCAGTTTAAAAATAAGAATTTGTCAAATAAATATTTTTATGATATATTTTTGTAAATAAAAAATAAAGGGAAATATATGGAAATAGAAAAGATTGCAAGAATAATTGAAGAAAATGGTGGTAGGCTTTATTTAGTAGGAGGAGCTGTAAGAGATTCTCTATTAAATAGGCCTATTTATGATGAAGATTATTGTGTAGTAGGAATTGAAAAGGATAAATTCATACAGTTATTTTCGCAAGCAATATCAAGAGGTAAATCTTTTGAAGTATTTGATTTAGAAGGAAAAGAATTTGCACTTGCAAGAACAGAAAAAAAGATTGGAAAAGGTCATAAAAATTTTGAAATAACAACAGGTAAAAATATTACAATAGAAGAAGATTTAAAACGAAGAGATATAACTATTAATGCAATTGCAAAAGATATTTTAACAGGAGAAATAATCGACCCATTTAATGGAGTTAAAGATATAAAAAATAGAATTATTAGAGCTATAGGAGATAGTTTCTTAGAAGATCCTTTAAGAGTTTATAGAGTAGCAAGATTTGCAAGCGAGTTACAATTTGAAGTGGAAGAAAAAACATTAAAATATATGAATGAATTAAGACAAGAATTAGATACATTATCAAAAGAAAGGGTTTTTGTAGAATTTAGAAAAGCACTTTCTTCAGATAGACCGTCAATATTTTTTAATACATTAAAAAATGCAAAAGTTTTAGATATACATTTTAAAGAAATATATGATTTAATAGGTAGTCTTCAACCTCTTAAATACCATCCAGAAGGAGATAGTTATAACCATACAATGATTGCTGTTGATAATAGTGTAAGATTAACAGATAATGTATTAATAAGATATGCTTGCTTAGTACATGATTTAGGAAAAGGATTAACACCTAAAGAAGAATATCCACATCATCATGGGCATGCAGCAAAAGGTGTAGAACCAGTAAGAAATTTATCAGACAGAATAGGTGTACCAACAGCCTGGAAAAAAGCTGGAATAACATCAAGCAAGGATCATATGAGACGGTGGTAGATTTGCAGAAATGACTCCAGCTAAAAAAGTAGATTTTATAGAAAGAGTGAGTAAATCTATATTAGGACTAGAAGGACTTCAAATAGTAGTTTATTGTGATAGGAATAGATTTGGAAGCTTAAGCAATGAAGAAAAGGAAAAATGTACTTTTTTAGAATTAGGAAATAAATTATTATCTGAAATAGATGGGAATTATATAAAGGAAAAATATAATATTGAAAATGGAATAGAGTTTGGAAATAAATTGCATGAAGAGAGAGTTAAGTGGATGAAAATGGTCAAGAAATCGCTCGGAGCAAAAAATTGATTTTTTCAATTTTTTGCTCCGAGCAATTTCTTGACATCATTTTAATGTAACAACAGTTACCCCCATTTCACCTTCACCATATGTTCCCATTCTAAATGATTTTACATGAGGATGTTTTTTTAGGAATGTATGGATTCCAGTTCTTAGCTTTCCAGTTCCTTTTCCATGGACTATTCTTACAGTTTCAAGTTTCGATAAATTTGCATCATCTAGATATTTATCTACTATCTGAGTTGCTTCTTCAATATTTAATCCAATTACATTTATTTCTGGAGAAATAGATTTGGATTTATTACTAATAGCGTTTTTAAATGAAGTATTATTTGAAACTTTTTTATTATTTTGTGTGTTTTTGATTTTCATTAATTTATCAATATTAATATTTGTTTTCAAGCTTCCTATTTGAACTTCCACTTCTGAAGAAGCATTTGGAAGAGATGTTACAATTCCTTCTTTACTTAGGGGAATAACAAATACATTCATTCCTAAAAGTATATCTTCAGGTTGTAAATTCCCTTTTTCGTCTTTTGAATTTCCATATGTAACATTTTTAATCTTAACATTTAAATTATTCTTTAGATCATATAACTCTTGCATAGAATTTTTATTTTTCTTTTTAGAAATAGAGTTCATTTCTTTTATAATTCTATCAGCATCTTCTTTTACATCTAACAAAATATCTCTTGCTTCGTTTTTTGCTTTTATAAGCAATGTATTTGCTTTTTCTTCTAAATCAGAATAGTCTATTTCTAATTTTTTTCTTAACATTTCTACTTGATTTAAATTTTTTGTAGTTTCTTCTTTTTGTTTTTCTATTTCTAATTTATTATCATAAATTCCCTTTAATAAGTCTTCTATATCTACATCATTTTTTTCTACTAAAGATTTTGCTCTGTTTAGAATACTAATATCTAATCCTAACTTTTTACTAATTGCAAAAGCATTACTTTTACCAGGTATTCCAATTAGTAATTTATATGTTGGTGTAAGTGTGTCGATATTAAATTCAAAGCTAGCATTTTCAAATCCATTATTGGTTAAAGCATATTCTTTAAGTTCTTGATAATGTGTTGTACTAATTGTAGTTGCACCTAAGTTATTAAAATATTCTAGTATGCTAATTGCAAGTCTGCTTCCCTCAATAGGATCTGTACCAGAACCGGAGTTCATCCAATAATATCAAACTGTTTTCAGTAGCAGATTTAGTTATTTCTACAATGTTTAACATATGTGCAGAAAAGGTACTTAAAGATTCTGCAATACTTTGCTCATCTCCAATGTCTGCAAAAATATTATCATATATATGGATACTACTATTTTCATTCGCAGGAATAAGTAAACCACTATATGCCATAAGAAGTAAAAGACCTGTAGTTTTTAATGCAACTGTTTTTCCACCAGTATTAGGTCCTGTTATAATAAGTGAAGAATATTTTTCTCCAATACTTATATCAATTGGAACTACTTTTTCCTTATCTATTAGAGGATGTCTTGCTGATATTAAATTTATATATTTATCTTTATTTAAGGTTGGTTTTATTCCATTAATACTTTTACTAAAACTTGCTTTTGCAAAAATAAAATCGATTTCACCTATTAATTTAACATTGTTTTTAAGTTCGTTTGTGATAGCCATAAATTTTTTAGAAAGTTCTTCTAAAATTCTTAATATTTCTATTTGTTCATCTGCTTTTAAATTGTTAAGTTCATTATTAAGTTCAAATACTGATATAGGTTCAATAAAAACAGTAGAACCACTTGAAGATATATCATGCACAAAACCTTTTATTTGTCCTCTGTATTCTTCTTTGACAGGAACAACATATCTCTCGTTTTTAATTGTTACAACATTGTCTTGAAGATATTTTGAATAGGTAGATGAATGAACAATTGTATTTAGTTTGTTTTTTATTTCTAAACTTAAATTTTTTTGTTGTTTTCTAATTGCTTTTAATTTAGTAGAAGCATTATCTGAGATTGTATTTTCATCTAATATTTTATCGTTTATCTCTTTTTCTAATCCCTTATTTATATAAAGCATAGAAAAATATTCGCATATAAATTTATAATCTTCTTCATCAAAGGAGAAATACTTTTTAAGTTCTCTAGATGTTTTTAATATATGTGTAAGTTTTAATAAATCTGAAGCATTTAGGGAAAAATTAGATTCTAAGTTTTTTATTAAAATATCTATATTATCTATCGAAGAAATTGGAAGGCTTCCATTTCTAGAAATTAAGCTATAGGCTTCATAAGTTTGTTCTAATAAATACTCTACATTATTTGAAGGTTCTACAGTTAAGCATTTTTCTTTTCCTAAATATGTTTTAGAAAATGAACTTAAAATTTCTAAGATTTTATTGTATTCTAATTTTTCTAAATATTTTTGTTTCATTTTTATCTCCTTGAATTATTGGTTGTGTGATTAAATAAATTCATTTACAATATGTAGGGGCGTGCATTGCACGTCCGCAAATATGCACATTATTTATTTCGGACGACCAATGGTCGCCCCTACAACGTTTGCAATTAATTTCCTCCTACAAATTCCAATTTATATTTTATCATTTTTCTTAAAACAAGTAAATAAAAACAATAATAAACTAATAACCAATTGACTTTTTCCGTAAAAGATTATAAAATAACAGTATTAAAAAATACAGTTATTTTAGAAAAATATTAATTCGTATTTTATTTTAGGAGGAAAATTTATGGGAGAAGTTATAGTTATAACATCAGGAAAAGGTGGAGTTGGAAAAACAACAACAACAGCTAATTTAGGATCAAGTTTAGCAGAAGCAGGAAAAAAGGTTGTTTTAGTAGATACAGATATTGGACTTAGAAACTTAGATGTTGTTATGGGATTAGAAAACAGAATAGTTTATGACATAGTAGATGTTATAGAAGAAAAATGTAAATTAAGACAAGCATTAATTAAGGACAAGCGTTTTGAAGAATTATTCTTGCTCCCAGCAGCTCAAACAAGAGATAAATCAGCAATAAATGAAGAGCAAATGAAGGATTTAACTAAAAAATTAAAAGAAGAGTTTGATTATATATTAATAGATTGTCCAGCAGGAATAGAACAAGGATTTAAAAATGCTATTGCAGGCGCTGATAGAGCAATTGTAGTAACAACAGCTGAAATATCAGCAATAAGAGATGCAGATAGAATAATAGGTTTATTAGAAAGTTCAGAAATAAAAAATCCAGAATTGATAGTAAATAGATTAAGACCTAATATGGTTAAAAAAGGCGAAATGATGGAAGTTGAAGATATTGTAGATTTATTATCTGTTGATTTAGTTGGTGTAGTTCCAGATGACGAATATATAATTACACAAACTAATAAAGGAGAACCAGTAATAAAAAATAGAAAAGCTCCATCAGGAAAAGCATATATTGAAATTGCAAGAAGAATATTAGGAGAAAATATAGAAGTAACAATACCAGGTAGAGAAAAAGGATTTTGGGCAAAAATCAAAAGCTGGTTTACAAGAAAATAAGGAAATTTTTCCTATACAATAAAATAATAACAAAGAATAGATACGTCTAGAAAGGAAAATAAAATGTTTGAGAGTATTGCAAATTTTTTTAAGAAATTAGTGAAATCAGAAACGAAACAAACACCTAGCAAAAATACTGCAAAAGAAAGATTGCATTTAGTATTAATGCAAGACAGAGCTAATGTTTCAGCAGATTTCTTAGAGTTAATGAAACAGGAGATAATAGAAGTAATAAAGAAATATATAGAAGTAGAAGAATCTGCAATAGATGTTAGGCTTACTAATGAAGTTGGTGAAGATGGAACACAAGGAGCACCATCACTTTATGCGAATATTCCTATTTTAAATATAAAAAATGATATGAAAAAATCTGCAAAAAAGGAAGATGAAGAAAAACCTAAGGAAGAACCAGCTAAAGAATCTAAAAATAAAGAAGAAGTTGTTCAAAAAGAAGATGGAACAGTAAAACAAAATGAAAATGAAGAAAAAGAACAAAAAGAAGTTAAAGAGAAAGAAGAAATAAATACAGAAAAAGATGAAACAAAAGAGCAAGAGAAATCTTTAGAAGAAACAGAACAAGAAAAAAATGAAGATAAACAAAAAGAAGTAAACGAAGAAAAAAATGATGAAGTAAAAGAAGAAATATTAGATGATAAAAAAAGTATAGAAGAAGAAAAAACAGATGAAAATAATGAGAATAATGCAACAGATAAAGATGAATAATAATAATTAAAGGTAGGGGTCGACGACCCTGTCGACCCGACAAAATATAATTTATTGGGCGGACAGAGTCGTCCGCCCCTACAAATTTTAAAATAGAATTATTTAATTATTAAAGGAGTAATAATGAATAAAAGAATATTAAAAAACGCAGAATGGAGTATTTTAATATGTGTATTAATTCTGATAGCTATAGGTTTAATAGCTTTATATAGCGCAACTATAGATTCAGAATTATATGAATTTAAGAAACAATGTATATGGATATTAATTAGTATTCCGATTATGATAGCTATGATTTTTATAGATTACAATTTAATTGCTAGGATTTCTCCATATTTATATGGGTTATCAATAATATTACTTATTGCAGTTTTATTTACAGGAGCAATAAATGGAGCAACTAGCTGGTTCGATATTGGATTTTTTGCATTTCAACCAGCAGAACTTGCAAAAGTGTTTGTAATTGTTTTTTTAAGTTTAACTCTTGTAAATATTCAAAAAAGGTCAAAATCAGAAATTAACAGACTACCAAAACTAGCTATAATATTAGGTATTGCATTTCTACCGATATTATTAATAATAATACAACCTGATTATGGTACAGCTATAGCATATTTGGTATCTTTAGTTTTAATGTTATTTGTATCAGGTATTGATAAAAAATATGTAATAATATCAATTACAATACTAGCAATAGCGATACCTCTTATGTATTTTTTTGTTCTACCGGAGCACGCAAAATCTAGAATAGATGTATATTTAAATCCTAATATAGATCCAAGAGGTGCAGGATATAATATTATACAATCAAAAATAGCTATAGGCGCAGGAAAATTATTTGGTATGGGATTATTTAAAGGAACACAAACACATCTTGGTTTTCTATATCCGAAGACAACAGATTTTATTTTCTCAATGATAGGCGAAGAATTAGGTTTTATAACATGCGGATTAATTATTGTAATATATGTAATTTTAATAACTAAAGCAATAAATATCGCTAAAACTGCCAGAGATGATTTGGGTTCATATATTGCTATAGGAATAGCACGGTATATTTTTATTCCATGTTGTAGAAAACATAGGAATGTGTATAGGATTATTACCTATAACAGGTATTCCGTTACCATTTGTTAGTTATGGAGGAACTTCATTTGTTACTAACTTTATATTAATAGGGTTGTTACTAAATATAAGTGCTAGGAGTAAGAAAAATCTATTTACAAATTAAAAGAATGAAAAGGAAAATAATATGTACGTAAAAAAATTAAAAATAGGAAATGTAGAATTAGAAAATAATATATTGCTTGCACCAATGGCTGGAATAACAGATTTGGCATTTAGAAAGATATGCAAAAAATATAGCAATCCAGGATTAGTATTTACAGAAATGGTAAGTAGCAAGGCCATGTTTTATAATGATGAAAAAACAAAACAACTATTAAATATAGAGGGAGAAAAAAGGCCTATAGCATTTCAAATATTTGGTAGTGATCCTAAAATTATGGGTGAAGTTGCTAAAATGATTTCTGATAATGCAGATATAATAGATATAAATATGGGGTGCCCTGCTCCAAAAGTAGTAAAAAATGGAGATGGAAGTAAACTTCTTCAAAGTCCTATGCTGGTTGAGGAAATTGTCAAGGAAGTAGTAAAAAATACTAATAAGCCGGTAACGGTAAAATTAAGAAAAGGTTGGGATAAGAACAGTGTAAATGCTGTAGAGATAGCCAAAATAATAGAAAATGCAGGAGCAGCAGCAATTACAGTACATGGAAGAACTAGAGAAGAATATTATTCACGGACATGTTGATTTAGATATTATAAAGCAAGTAAAGGAAAATGTTAGAATACCTGTTATAGGAAATGGAGATATTAAAACCTCAGAAGATGCTAAAAAAATGTTTCAATTTACAGGTGTGGATGGAATAATGATAGGAAGAGGAACACTTGGACATCCATGGCTAATAAAACAAATAATTGAAGAGCTAAATGAAATTAATGTGAATGAAATTTTAAATGAGAAAAAACTAGAAATAATAAAAGAGCATTTAAAATTAGCAATAGAAGAGAAAGGTGAATATATTGCTATAAGAGAAATGAGAAAACATATATGTTGGTACATAAAAAACTTAAAAGAATCTAGCAAATTTAGAGAGAAAGTAAATAGAATAGAAGATGTAAATGAATTGATAAGTTGTCTTGATGAATATTTTAATTCTATATGAATAAATTAATAAAAGAATAGCAATTTGCTATTCTTTTTTGTTTGTTATATAAATCGTAATTTGTAGGGATAAATTAATTGCAAACACTGTAGGGGACGCTGTCTTCGGCGTCCCGAAAAACAATTGTTGCGGGTCGCCCAGGAGTGCGACCCCTACAAATTTTAAAATTAATTTATTTAAAGGAGGAGATTATTCATGAAAAAAATAATTACAATTGCAATAATTATAATTACAATAATTGCAATATTTTTTATCAAAACTAATTATAAATCACTTAAATTTGGAAATAATATAAGTAATAAATCAGCTGATCAAATTGAAAAATATATTTTAGATATTAATTCTTATAAAGTAACAGCAAATATTACTGTAGTGTCTAATAAAAATACTAATTCTTATATTATAAAAGAAGAATATGTAAAAGATAATAATGTATTTAAACAAGAAGTTTTAGAACCAGAAAATATAAAAGGTGTATCATTTATTTATGATGGAGCAAATTTAAAAGTAGAAAATACAAATTTAAATTTAAGCAAAATATATGAAGATTATAAATATATTGGAGAAAGCACTATTACACTAATGGATTTTATAAATGATTATTCAGAATCTAATGAATCTACTATATCAGAAAATAATGAAGAAATAATTTTACAAACAAAATTAAAAAATGGTAACAAATATGTTTGTTATAAAAAATTATATATAAATAAATCTACAGGAATTCCTAGTAAATTAGAAATTGAGGATATAACACAAAAAACAATAATTTACATATTATATAATGAGATAGAAATAAATAATTTACAAAAGGAAGATGTATTAGCTTTTAAACTAAAAGAAATTACAAATGATATATAAAATTTAAGTAAATTTATATTCTTATTCTCAAACTCATATCTAAAATATATAGATTAATCGAAATATACGAAATTGCAGGAGTGAAGAATATGATAGTCAAAAGAGGAGATATGTTTTATGCAGATTTGAGTCCAGTTATAGGATCAGAACAAGGGGGAATAAGACCAGTTCTAGTTATACAAAACGATACAGGTAATAAATATAGTCCTACGGTAATAGTATCAGCAATAACATCACAATTAAATAAAAATAGATTACCTACACATATAGAATTAGATTCAAAAGAATTTGGATTAAAATCTGACTCGGTAGTATTGGCAGAACAAATAAGAACAATAGATAAAAGTAGATTAAAGGAAAAAATTGGCCATATTGAAGATGATACTATAATGAATAGAATAAATAATGCATTGGGTATAAGCTTCGGATTAGAGGAATAAAAAGGCGAAATTTAAATTCGTCTTTTTTTATTGTATAGGAAAAAGTAAAAAAATATTGCAAAGAAGAATTCTATATTTTATAATAAAAGAGAAATCATAAGAGTTGATATTAGTAATTGTTTAATGGAAAAATAATTCCAATCAAACAAAAATATAGATATACCTTGATAAGGAGGTAACAAATGACAAAGATAAGGGACCAAAAAGGTGCAATAACAATGATAACTTTAATAACTGTATTGTTTTTAGTATCTTTTCTAATGAGCACATATATAATAATATCAAATAAAGTAAAAACGCAGAAAGAAATGTTAAATGAGACAAAAAGCATATATGAACCTAAAGTTACTATGGAAGAAATTTATAATTCATATTTTAGCAATGATGCGGTAATACCTATATATACAGTTAATCAATTATTAGCCATAGGAAATGGCGAAAAAATTAACATAGATGGAAAAATATATACATTTACAAGTAATAAAGTATATATATTAAAAAATAATTTAGAGTTTAGCGTAAAAGATTTAGGTTTAGAAACAGATTGGATTCCAATATATAATTCAGAAAATATTGAATGGAATGGGCATACAATAAAAGTAACAACTTTAAATGAAAATGTGATAACATACAGTGAAAATACAATAATAGGATATCCAATTACTTTAGCTGATACTAAAGAAAGTGTTTTAGCAGATTATAGAATATATGGAAATAGTATACAAAATGGAACACCAAATCCTGAGACACCTATTGAAGTTGAAAGTGTTGGAGATTTGGTAACAGATGAAAATGATATTAATTATGGGAAATATAGAATACCTGTAAAAGTTAGTGGGGATAATGGAAATGAACAAACATTTAATATAATATTAGATGAGCCATTAAGAAAAATAGGAGATTATGCAGATTATATAGATTTTGAAAAGAAACAAGTGATAAGAAAGATCCATGTTTTAGATGACATTACAGAGGATATGTCTTATCAATCGATATACAGGATAAGTGAAAATGTAGTTCGCTTTGGCGTTTACAAAGCCTCAGCACCAACAGCTAAATCAGGTGTAAGTACAGTTTTAAGCGATTTCCTACCAGCGTATGAGAATAGTATTAGTGGCATTTGGTTATCTGATAGTGAATATATATTCATTCATCCTAATAGTGGAAAAAATTATTATTTCTCTTTTTCAAAAGAAAGATTAGGAGTAACAGATACAGATACTGAGGAACAGATATTACAAAAAGGGTTTGATTATTTAAATGCAATAACAAAAAGAAAAGTGTATTATGCATTAGAAACACCACTTGATCCACAAACAATAGACTTACCAGAAATTCAATTATATAAAGGTATAAATACAATAACCGTAGACACAGATGTACAGCCAAGTAATATGTCTATAACATATAATGTAAAACAATAAAATAAATTCAGATAAAAAAGATACACTTCATTTGAAGTGTATCTTTTTTATCTATGCAAATTATTTTTTATCATCTTTCATAACTTCTTTAATAGCACCTAAACTTGCCAATGCATTAGTTGCTTCAAATGGAATAAATACTTTATTTGCTTCACCTTTAGCAACTTCTTCAAGAGCCTCTAAAGATTTTAATTGAACTAATTTTTCATCAGGATTTGCTTTTTTAATAGACTCATAAACCATTTCAATCTCTTTAGCTTTAGCTTTTGCAACTTCTCTTATAGCTTCTGCTTCACCAAGAGCTTTTCTTATTTTAGCTTCTTTTTCAGCTTCAGCTTGAAGAATAGCTGCTTCTTTTTGACCTTCAGCTATTGTTATAGCTGCTTGTTTTTCTCCTTCAGCTTGAAGGATAGCTGCTCTTTTATTTCTTTCTGCATTCATTTGTTTTTCCATTGCATCTTTAATATCTTCTGGTGGTCTAATGTCTTTTATTTCAACTCTGTTTACTTTACATCCCCATTTATCAGTTGCTTCATCTAATAAAATTCTTAATTGATTATTTATTAAATCTCTTGAACTGAATGTTGAATCTAAGCTCATTTTACCAACGATATCACGAATTGTTGTGATTGCTAAGTATTCAATACCTCTTTTTAAAGATTGAATTTCATAAACAGCTTTTGCTGGATCTGTAATTTGATAAAACACAACAGTGTCTATTGTTATAGTAACATTATCTTCTGTAATAACTCCTTGTGGTGGTATATCCATTGTTTGCTCTTTTAAACTTACAACACTTCTTACTTTGTCAACAAAAGGAATAATTATTGTAAGACCTGCGTCAGCAATCTTATGAAATTTACCAAGTCTTTCTATAATATAAACTTCAGATTGTCTAACGACTTTAACTGATTTTATTGCTATAATAAGAATTATAACTAATAATATTATTAAAAATGTCATATTTGCTCCTCCTAATAAAATATATATTTTTTAATATTAATAACTAAGGCTTATAGTACTGAATTTATCTTTATAGGTGATACTACTAATTTTACACCATCTATTTTTATAACTTCTATTTCAGTACCTTTTTCGATTAATGATTCATCTTCTGTTTTTGCAGACCATATTTCTCCATTTACTTTAACTTGCCCAACACCTTCAATAGGGTTAATATCTATAGTTACTACTCCATGCTTAGATATAAGTGAATAACTATTTGTTGGAACTGTTTTTTTGGCTATAAATTTATCTGCTAATGGTTTGGTAAGAGGAATTAGTATACAAGAACTTACAACAAAAACTATTGTTTGAATTATAATGTTACTTGTTATAAAACTAGTTATCATTGCAAGTAGAGCACCTATTCCTAACCAAAATATTAGAAAACCTGTTGTTGCAATTTCAGCAATAAAGAAAACACCTGCTGCAATTAACCAAATACTCCACATATAAAATTTCCTCCTTATAATAAATTACTATTCTATTATACAATAAATATGTGGAAAAATAAAGAAAAAAATGAAAATTTAGAATAAAAAAATAAATTGGAATTTGTAAGAGGAAATCTATTTAAGAACTGTAGGGGGTCGCACTCTTGGGCGACCCGCATAAAACAATAAATTTTCGGGGCGCCGAGGACTGCGCCCCCTACAAACAAAGGAACAAATTATTCACACAAATTACAATTTATATAAGAAATAAAATTTATTAAATTAACTCTCTACAATTACTTTTGCAATATTATAAATAAGACTTATTTTTTCTGGGGGACACTCTTTGAGTAGATTTGAAAAATCCTTATTCAAATAACTATTAGAGTCCTTAGAAACACCATTCAATATTTCTCCTTCGCTAACATCTAAAATAGAACATATTTGATTCAATCTTTTTAAATTTATTAAAGAACTGCCTCTTTCAATTCTACTTAAGAAGGCTATTGAAACATCTAATTGTTCAGCAAGTTTTTCCTGAGTAAGATTTTTATTAACCCTTGCTTGTTTTAATCTTTCACCAATAATGTTGTAATCTAATGCCATAATTACACCTCTTTTTTCTTTGAATATAGCATTAATAGGTATAGTTTCACAGAAACTGATGAATTAATGTTTACTAAAGTATACTTAATTATTGCTATTAAGAATATTATTGGTAAAATCAAAAAAAATATTCCCAGCTTTAAGGGAATATTAGATTATTCAAAAATGGAACTTTCCAAAAAAGAAGTATTAAGATTGTTATTATTATAATTGTGAGTATCAATGCAAGTAAATCTTTAGAACGCTCTTCAGCAGGCTTTTTAGCCTCATTAGATATGAGAGTTCCTATAGTGCTAATATATCTTTTGAAATAAGATTCATTTTCAGTTTTTTTGTTTTTATCATTCAAATTATCAGAATATTTTTGAGATTCGTTTTTTATTTTAATACTATTTAGTTCTTGTTTTAATTTTTGATTTTCATCATACAAGTTGTTATATCTATCATAAGAAGATGTATTAAATCCCATTTTAATATCATATTCTGTTCTTAAATCGTTATTTGAAAGTATGTTATAAGCTTCAGTAATCTCTTTAAATTTACTTTCTGCAAAATACATTTTATCTTTTGGCCAAATATCAGGATGATATTTTTTGGCTAATACTCTATATGCTTTTTCAATTACTTCATAAGACGCATTTTCATTTACTTCTAAGATTTGATAATAATTTTTCATAAAATATCTCCTTTATATATAGAATAAATTATTAATTACTAAAAGTCAAATGCAAAAATATTACATTTTTATTACAAGACTTGCTCAAAAATAAATATTAGTATAATATAATACAGTATATTGAAAGTAACAACAAAGTAGATAATTATTAGAAAGGAGGTTAATAGTAAAATTTATAGAAGCGCCAGGACAACTAAAAGTTGTTGACGAGGATTAGAACTTATCGAAAAATTCGGCGGATAGTTCTATGGCACCAGAGTTTGTCATTAAATATTACACAAAAACTAATAGTAATATTAGAACAAAGGTAATATAAAACTTATACTTTAAGTTATACTTTCAATTCCAATAAAATATCAGGAGGTAAACAGACAATGTGTGGAATTGTAGGTTATATAGGAAATAAAAAAGCAAGTCCAATATTAATAAATGGGCTTTTAAGGTTAGAGTATAGAGGATATGACTCAGCAGGAATAGCAACAATGGAAAATGACAAAATTCAAGTAATGAAAAACAAAGGAAGAGTAAATAATTTATATGAATTAGATGGAATCAATGATTTAATTGGTACAATAGGAATTGCTCATACTAGATGGGCAACGCATGGAAAACCATCAAAAGAAAATTCTCATCCCCATATGGACAATAGTAATTCATTTGCAGTAGTGCATAATGGAATAATTGAAAACTATCATGAAATAAAAACTTTTTTAATTGAAAAAGGATATAAATTTTTATCAGCTACAGATACAGAAGTTATACCAAATTTAATTCATTACTATTTTAATCAAGATAAAGTAGAAGATGACTATAAATTATTAAGAGCAGTAAAAAATACATGTAATGATTTAAAAGGAAGTTACGCAATAGAAATATTATCTATATATAACAAAGATAAAATGATTGTAGTAAGAAAAGATAGTCCGCTTGTAATAGGAATGGGAAATGGTGAAAATTATTTATCATCAGATATACCAGCTATTCTTTCATATACAAAAGATTTTTATTTGTTAGATGATAATGAAATAGTAGAATTATCAAGAGACCAAGTTAAATTCTATAATCAAGATTTAAAAGAAATTCAAAAACCAATAAAAAGCATTGAATGGGGAGCATTATCAGCAGAAAAAGATGGTTATGAAGATTTTATGCTTAAAGAAATATATGAACAACCAAGAGCTATTAGAGAAACAGTTGGAGCAAAACTAGATAATGGAAGCATTGAAATAGAAGGATTAGAATTTAGTAAAGAATATTTAGAAAGTTTAAATAAAATATATATAGTAGCATGTGGAACGGCAATGCATGCAGGGTTAGTAGCAAAAACTACAATCGAAAAACTTTGCAAAGTTCCAGTAGAAGTAGATATTGCTTCAGAATTTAGATATAGACAGCCTCTAGTAGATGAAAAAACTTTGAGTATATATATAAGTCAATCAGGAGAAACAGCAGATACTATAGCAGCATTAAAACTTGCTAAATTAAAAGGAGCAAAAACACTAGCAATAACAAATGTAATAGGAAGCTCTATAACTAGAGAAGCGGATTATTCAATATATACACATGCAGGACCTGAAATTGCAGTAGCTTCAACAAAGGCGTATACATCACAAGTTGTGTTACTTAATATTTTAGGAATGTATTTTGCAGAAAGACTTGGAAAGGTAGACAAACAAGTAATTGATAATTTAAAACAAGATATTTTAAGATTACCATCACAAATAGAAGAACTTTTGGAAGACACAAAACAAATTAAAAATTTTGCAAAAAAAGTATATAAAGAAAAAGATATGTTTTTCTTAGGTAGAGGAACAGATTATGCTGTAAGTTTAGAAGGTTCTTTAAAACTAAAAGAAATATCATATATACATTCAGAAAGCTATGCTTCAGGAGAATTAAAACATGGACCTATAGCTTTAATAGAAAATGGGGTAACAGTAATTGCAACAATGACAAATCCTGATTTAGTAGAAAAATCAATTAGTAATGTGCAAGAGGTTGTAACAAGAGGAGCAAAAGTATTTGCAATTACTAGTGAAGATATAAAAAATGATGGATTAAGTGAAGTGGTGAAAATTCCAAAAACAAGTGAGTTTGTATCACCAATATTATCAGTAGTTCCAATGCAACTTTTTGCATACTACATTTCAAAAGAAAAAGGATTAGATGTAGATAAACCAAGGAACTTAGCAAAATCAGTAACAGTTGAATAAAAATTAGGGACTGTCCCTCTTTAGTTTTAGAACAAAAGGTGCGACTGTCCTGTTTTTATTCAACATTAAAAAACTGGTATGCCATTGCATACCAGCAAAAAAGTCAACAACCATACTGAACATATGCAAAGTAATATGATTGTCCACATCCTGTTGCGGCAAAACCTTTTTTGGTAACAACCATGTCAGGATGTTCTTTTTTGAAGTTTCGAAGTTTCTTAAAGCGTTCGAGGCAAGATGTGGCTGTTAGTCTAACTGTTTGCATTAAAGAATCCTCCTTGTAAAATATATAATCACAACGATTATGTAAATATTATACCATATTATATTAATAAACACAAATTTAAGTTAGATAATAAATTTTGCCAAACTATTGCAAAATAAATTTAATATGATAAAATACATACAGAAAATTTGTTTGCAAGGAGAATTAAAATGATTGCATATGTAAAAGGAAAATTGGATATAAAAACAAATACATTTGTTGTAATAGATGTACAAGGAATTGGATATAGGGTGTTTATGCCAGCAAAGTCGATTGATAGTTTGGGAGAAGTAGGAGAAGTTGTTAAGGTATATACACATTATTATGTAAGAGAAGACAATATAAGTTTATACGGATTTTCTTCAAATGAAGAATTAAGAATGTTTGAACTTTTAATATCTGTTAGCGGAGTTGGAGCAAAATCTGCAATAACAATGTTATCAGAAATAAACCCATCAAGCTTTGCCTTAGCTGTAATAACTGATGATGTTTCAAAACTTGTAAAAATACCAGGTGTTGGTAAGAAAACAGCAGCAAGAATTATATTAGAATTAAAAGATAAATTAAAAACTGAAGATTCAATAGAGCAAACAGAAGAAGTGAGTACAGCAATAGAAAAAGATAACAATGCAGTAGAAGCAATTGCAGCACTTCAAGTTTTAGGATATACTAGAAAAGAAATTGAAAAAGTATTTGAAAAAATAGATACAAAGAATTTAGGATTAGAAGAAATAATAAAACAAGCTTTAAAATTTTTAGCAAGATAATTGTAGGGGTCGCACTCCTGGGCGACCCGAAAAAATACGCATAAATTTAAATTTCGGGTCGCCGAGGACGGCGACCCCTACAAAAAATCGTAATATATTTAAAGACATAAACAACGATTTATTAAATTATAAAGGAGAATAATATGAGCATAAATCTAAACATCCCCTTAGCCCATCGTGTAAGACCTAAAACATTGGAAGAATTTGTAGGGCAAGAAGAAATACTTGGAAAAGATAAAATATTATATAGAACAATAAAAGCGGACAGATTATCTAGCATTATATTATGGGGACCTCCAGGAACACGGAAAAACATCTCTTGCAAAAGTTATAAGCAATACAACTAAATACAAATTTGCAAAATTAAATGCTGTAACTAGTGGAGTAGGAGATATAAAAAAAGCAATAGAGGAAGCTAAGAATCCTCTGCTTAATCCAAGTGGAAAATGTATTTTATTTATAGATGAGATACATAGATTTAATAAATTACAACAAGATGCGCTTCTTCCGTTTGTAGAAGATGGAACGGTAATATTAATTGGAGCTACTACAGAAAATCCATATTTTGAAGTAAACAAAGCTTTAATATCAAGATCAATGGTTTTTAAATTAAGTCCATTAACGGCCGACAATGTATTTACAATATTAAAAAATTCAATAAAAAATCCTGAAGGTTTAGGTAGCTATAATATAAATATAGAAGATAGCACACTTAAAAAAATTGCTGAAGTTTCAAATGGAGATGTTAGAACTGTATTAAATAGTTTAGAAGTAGCAGTATTAACTACACCAGTAAATAGTGAAGGAATAATAGATATAACACCTGAAATTGCTGCAGAGTGCGTTGGCAAGAAAAAAGCGATATTTGATAAATCTGGTGATAGTCATTATGATAATATAAGTGCATTTATAAAATCAATGAGAGGTAGCGACCCAGATGCAACAGTATTTTATTTAGCAAGAGCAATAGAAGGAGGAGAAGATCCAGTATTTTTAGCAAGAAGAATTGTAATAGCTGCTGCAGAAGATGTAGGACTTGCAAATCCTAATGCACTAGTAGTTGCAAATAGCGCAATGCAAGCAGTAGCAAGTGTGGGTATGCCAGAGGCTAGAATAATATTATCAGAAGCTGCAATTTATGTTGCTAATTCTAAAAAATCAAATTGTTCATATTTAGCTATAAATAAAGCATTAGAAGATGTAAGAACAAAAGATACAGGAGAGATACCAATGCATATAAGAAATGCACCTGCAAGTGGTATGGAGGATTTTGGATATGGAGTAGGTTATAAATATCCACACGATTATCCAAATCACCAAGTAGAACAGCAATATTTACCAGACAAAATGCTTGGAACTAAATATTATATAAAAGATGAAACAATAGATTAAAAAAGTAGACAAAAGGGGACAGACCCCAATAGTCCACACTTATATGGTGGACTATTGGGGTC
>JAZSDU010000008.1:0-15614 GCA_045531335.1 Clostridia bacterium | reverse complement strand
AAAAGCTGAAGATAAAAAGATTAATTTGATAGAAGATAGAACCCAAAAAGAAAAAGATTTAGATAAATTACAAAAGAAATCTAGCAAACTAGAAAAAGAATATTTGGAAAAAGAAAAGCAAATATCAACATTTTTAGAATGTAAAAAAACTTTCTTTGGAAAAGTAAAATATTTCTTTAAATATAAAAAAGTTAGCTTAACAAAACAAAAAGAAGAAAAACAAAAAGAGCAAGATATAAAATTAATAAGAATAAATAAATATGCAGATGTAAAAAGTAATTATACTTTAGAAGAATTAATAGAACTATATAAACAAATTGATAAAGAAGAAGCAAAAGTAAAAAACTTAAATTTGGATATAAAGGCTTTAGAACAAAAAACTAAGACTTTAGAAAGTAAAGTGAAAAATGCTACTCAATATATAAAAGAAATAGATGAGCATAAAAAAAGCATATTTGAATTTTGGAAATTTACTAATAAAGATAAATCAGCAGAACTACCAGCAGGTGAACTAAAAGAAGAAAATGATGAAACAATTAAAAAGTTTTTTGATTACGAATTTGATTTTGAAGATTTATCAATAAAATTAGATGAAACTCAAAGAAATAGTTTGAGTAAAGAGGAATTAGATAGTATTTATTTAACAACAACTTATGTTTTAAGTGACATTAATAAAATATCAAATGGAGAACAAATAACAGAAGAATACATAGATGGTTTAAAAGAAAAAGCCAAAAAAGAAAATTCGTTATTGGAAAAAGAAAATTTTGATATTTTCGCAGGAATGGCATATGACAATAAATTAAAGATATTAGCAAATAAAAAACACAGAGAAGTAGAAAGAGAAGTATTTAGGATATTAGATATAAACCGAAACACTACAGCAGAAGATTATACAAACTATTTAAAACAAGTAATTAAAAATCTAGAATCAGCTTTTGAAAAAATAAGAATCCCAGTAGATTTACCAGTATATAAAGCAGATTTAGATAAACTAAATGAAAGTAATTTTAATGTGTTTAATATAGAAGGTAAAGAAGCAATATATAATTTTTCAGAGAACGATAAGAAAAAATTAAATCTTTACAAAATAAATTTGAAAGAAAAAACACCAATATTAGCATTTACCAATATTGCATATTTTGAAAACAACAACAAAACTTTACCATTGGGAATGAATATATCAGAAGGCATATTATTAAACAACAAATCAATGGATTTGGAGCTAAAAGTAAAACAAGAAATAAAGATGGTAACATATAAAAATCCAAAAGACCAATTATCAGATATAGAAGTAAAAACAATAAAAGTGGAAGAATATGATTTAAAATAAATTGTAGGGGTCGGTCTTGACCGACCCTAAAAATTAATGTATAATACAAGATATTTATATAATAAGCCGATGTGGCGGAATTGGCAGACGCACTAGACTCAAAATCTAGCGGGAAACCATGTGGGTTCGAGTCCCACCATCGGTACCATAAAAAGCATAGCGGAAGCTATGCTTAAATTTTTTTCAAAAGGTGGGGCTCGAAAAGGAGCGTACCGAAGTTTCATGACAGTTAAGGTCTGGCATGAAACGAGGGAAAATAGTCCAGTGGACTATTTTGCGACGCGGCCGACAGGGAGTCCCACCATCGGTACCATAAAAAGCATAGCAGAAGCTATGCTTGAATTTTTTTCAAAAGGTAGGACTCGAAAAGGAGGAAAATCATTTAAGCAAAAACAGTAATGAAACCTTATTGTTTTGACATAGTTTACGAAATGTGGTACAATTATAAGTGCTGTAAATAAATACATTTGAAACGGAGGAAAGATTATGAACAGCAAAGAATATCGGAATCAAGTTGAGCATTTTATGGAGGAAAAAGGATTAAAACCATGTGTTTTTGAACTTTTTGAAACAGACATTGTTAAAGAAAAGATTAAAGAAAGATACGATCTTTATTCTTCTAAAATGCAAGACTACATTCAAAAGGCACCAGAAGAACTGGCTCAAAATGTAGAAGATTTGAAAAAAAGCATGGAAGAATACACCTACGATCAGTTTTTGGATGATATCCGTGTAAGCTTTATGGCTAAGCAGTACACAGCATTAAATATTACATTTGTACTTTTTGGAGACAATATTGGCTTACATAATTATATTGTTGAAGAAGTAAAGAAAAATTTTAACACTGATAATGAATCCGCTTTAAAAGATATTGAAGAGTCTGCGGATGGCTGCTTAAAAGAACTCTTACATGCATGCTTGGGAATGCTTTATGCGAACTATATTCCAGAAGATGTTCCCACAGAACTTATTCCACTCTTTAAGATGATTGCAGGAGAAAACTTTACTATTGTTCCAGCAAATGCTATTTTTAGCGAACCTGAAGATACATCTGAAACAGAGGAAAATTCAGAACAGGGTGAAGAGTAAATACTCTCATAATCATTTGCTCTAAACAAGAGTACGCATAAGTGATTAACTTGTGCGTATTTTTGTTTTTGTAAATGCAAAGTTAAAAAAATCAACATTACAACAACATGACATTTTTGTTACAATCATCACATATTGGTTTTTTTATGCTAAAATTATAGTGATAAAATTTATTTTTTAATAAAAAGGAGTAAGTATGAAAAATAAAAATCTATCGAAAAGAATATTAAGTCTTAGCTTATGTTTAGGCATAGTACTAAACATGGTTCCAATGACAGTGATTGCAGCAAGTTCCTCTGTTCCAGGTGCTGAAGGACATGCCTTAACAGATATACTAACAGGAACTTTTGAAGGCGGACAAGATTCGACAATCATTGTCTACAGTACACCGGATGCTTATAATTCTATAAAATATAAAGTTAATGATAACTATGCCATTTTTGAAATACCTTCTTATGACAGTAGTCAATGGTATTTTGACGGTTGGCGTACATGGTATAAAGGTAGTCATTTGGGTGCAGGGGCTATAACAAGTGATAAAGCAAACCCAAAATACAATGATGACTTGAATTACTTTGAGGAAAATACAAGTTTAAAAATAGTAGGTGGAGAATACTACAATCCTGGTTCTATGAGTGTATATAAAGAAGACTCATGGAAAGGTACATATTATTTAAGTGCTATTTTCAAACCAATTGTTACTGTAAACGTAGGAGATGGTGCAACTTACACTTTTTCTGGAGGAACATTCCTTGAAAACAATAAATATGGTGTTACTTATGGCAATGGTGCTACTGTAAATTATAGTATTACAGATAGCAAATATATCGTATCTGATGTAAGTGCTAGCTATGGTACAACATATTCTGAAGAAGATGGCAAAATAAACTTGAATGGAATTGTACGCCCAACTACTGTAACTATTCATACAACATTAAAACCAAAAGCTACTTATACAGCACCTACAGCAAATGATTTAACATATAATACTCAAGAACAAAAACTTCTTACTGAAGGAACAAGCAATGAAGGTGTTTTAATGTATAGTCTTGAAGAAAATGGCACTTATGATGAAAATATTCCAACTGCAAAAAATGCAGGTACATATACAGTTTGGTACTATGTAAAAGGAGATAATAATCATAATGATAGTGATAAATCATCAGTAGAAGTAGAAATTAAAAAAGCTAACCCTAGTATTGGGACAGTTAGTGCAAATATTATAAATGATACAACAGATATTTCTTCAGTTGTTTTGGAAAGAATAGATGAGACTGTTAAAGGAAGTTTAATTATTGACAAAGAACAAACATTAAATTTGGGAGATAATGAGATTAAATATTCATTTATCCCTGATGATGATAAAAATTATAATCAAATTAATGAAACAGTTAATGTAACAGTAAAAGATAATATTGCACCTACTGGTACAGTTACATTTACAGATGCAGAAACAGTATGGGATGAAATTCCTGGAACAATTACTTTTGATATGTATTTTAAAAATGATCAAAAAGTAATGGTAACAGCAATAGATAGTTTCTCTGGTGTAGATAAAGTTGAATACTATGAAACTAATGAGATTCTTGATTTAGAAGGACTTAAAATTTTAGATGATAGTAAATGGACTTTAATGGAAGGTGATGTAGATTTAACTGCAGAAGATGCAAAACAATTTATATATTACATCCGTATTACTGATAAGTCAGGTAATGCATCATATATTGCAACTAATGGTGCAGAATTTGATACAACAGCACCAATAATTAGTGGAGTGTATGATGGTAAAACTTACAATACTTCACAAAAAGTTACAGTTACAGACAAAAATCTTGATGAAGTAACGCTAAATGGAGAGACAGTTACAGATACAATTATCCTTGAGGGAAATAAAGAAGCTACCTATACAATCGTAGCAACTGATAAAGCTGGTAACTCTACTACAGTTACTGTAAAAATGACAATGCTAGATAATATTACTGATGTTAGTCCTGATGATGTAACACCAGAAGATAAAACCGAATTGGAAGATACAAACAATATAAAAAATCCGACAACAGGAGATAACATAGGAATGTATGTTGCAATGTTCATAGTATCAGTTCTAGGAATAGGTGCAATAATATTAATAAAAAACAAAAGACAAAAATAACAATTAGAATGAACAAGACTAGCTAATATAAGCTAGTCTTGACTTTAATAAGGAGAAAAACATACATTATGGGCAAATATGAAAAAAAGAAATCAAGAAAAAATGTAATAATAAATTTATTGTCAATAATATTTTTAATACTATTATTAATATCTTCTATAGAAATTATTAAATGGTATAAAGAAAACAGAAAAAATCAAAAAGTGCAAGAAAAGATATCTGAAGCTATAATTATTAATGAAGAAGAAACTCTAATAGATTTTAATAAACTAAAAGAAATAAATAAAGATACAGTTGGCTGGATTAAAGTAAATGGAACAGACATAGAATATGCAGTTGTTAAAAAAAATAATAACAGCTATTATTTAGACCATAACTTTGAAAACGAATATAACAAAGCAGGTTGGATTTTTGCAGATTATAAAAATAAATTAGATGGAACAGATAAAAATATTGTAATTTATGGACATAATAGAAGAGATGGAAGTATGTTTTCAAGTTTAAAAAACATTTTAAAAGAAGAATGGTATTCTAAAGAAGAAAATAGAAAAATAACTTTTATAACAGAAAAAGAAAATAGCGTTTATGAAGTTTTCTCAATTTATGAAATTGAAGCAGAAGATTATTATATAACAACTAATTTTGCAGATGGAGAAATTTTAAGTTATATTCAAACAGTAAAGAAAAGAAGTATAAAAGATTTTGATGTAGAAGTAAGCAAAGAAGATAATATATTAACATTATCTACTTGTGGAAATGATAATGACTATAGAGTAGTGTTGCATGCAAAAAAGATAATAAACTAACATATTTGACTTTTAAATATACTTTTGATACAATGGTTATGTCAACAAATGCGATATGCAAATATTTGTAGACAAATAACTCACTATTTAGGAGGATTTCTTATGTCAAATGCATGTAAACGGGAGTTTAAGAGAGGACAGATACTATACATGGTTGATGATTATCGAGGCCCCCAAGCTATTGCAACAGAAGCAGTGATTCTGAAGGTTGATGAAAAAAACAGAAAATTCGAGGCTCTCTTATATGGAGATACTCATCAAAACTACAGTTTTGACGATTATGGACATTTGTTTTTTGATACTGAAAGTGAAGCAGCAGAAGTTGCCGACAAGTTGCCCAAACGCAATTCAATTGTATACCATAAAGAGGATGGAATGGTTCGTAAAAAAACTGTTACAGGTTATGGAGGGAATCAGTATACAGGAGTTTTTGATTTGAAAATTTTCTTCAATTTTGGGTATGCTTCTACAAAGGAAATTGGAAAGACGGTATTCCTTAATGAAGCAGATATAGTGCAGGATAAGAAATAAACAAAAAGGATTCTCTATGATTTTGGAGAATCCTTTTTGTTGTTTTAATTTGTTTTTATTAATTCTACAAATATTTTTTCAAAGTCTCAACACTATCTTCTTGCATTACAACAAAGTCATGCAAAATGCCTTTTACATCATCTGCAGCATTTGCATTTTCATTTATTAAACGTCTTCCTTCAATAATTCCCATATTAGTTCCTTGCATTAATAATTCAGAAAGTTTTGAAGTAGTATCATCCATCATAGTTCTCATTTGTATTCCATACCAAGTCATCATTTTATTCATAGCATTTGTTTCATGTGGTTGTTTGTCACTGTAATTATTATATAACTGATGTACTCTTCTAGAGATATCTCTATATTTGTTATATTCTGTATCTAATACTTGCTTAAAATCATCATCTTGACTAACTTTATCAGATACAAATGAAATGGCATTCATTCCCATTGTTGCACCTTTGTTTACTTCATCAAGTATATTTAAATTTTGATTTTCCATAAAAACCTCCAATTAATATTAATAATAGTTTTAGTATTTGCCAAAATTAAGAAAATATTACTTTATCTTGAATAATTTTTATACATAATATAAAATTGATTTGAAATTACAAATAACTTGAGAGGAGTAAAATATGCAAAATATAATTATAGGATTAATGTTACCATTTTTAGGAACTGCACTTGGTGCAGGTATGGTATTTCTTTTAAAAGATAAAATGGATAAAAGACTTCAGAAACTTCTTTTAGGATTTGCATCAGGAGTAATGATAGCAGCATCTGTTTGGTCACTAATTATTCCTTCAATAAATATGGCGGAAGAACAAAATGTAATAGCATGGATTCCGGCAAGCGTTGGCTTTTTACTTGGTATGCTATTTTTACTTATATTAGATAGCGTTATACCACATATGCATTTAGATAAAGAAAAACCAGAAGGAGTAAAATCTAAACTAAAAAAGACGACAATGCTTGTACTTGCAGTTACACTTCATAATATACCAGAAGGAATGGCAGTTGGTGTAGTTTTTGCTGGAGCTTTAGCAGGAAATGCTGGTATTAGTCTTACTGGGGCATTTGCTTTATGTATAGGAATTGCAATACAAAACTTCCCGGAAGGTGCAATAATTTCAATGCCGCTTAAGAGTGAAGGAGTATCTAAAGCAAAAGCATTTACCTATGGAGCTTTATCTGGAATAGTAGAACCAATTGCTGCGTTGATTACAATTTTGCTTGCAAATACAATAACACCTGTCCTTCCATATTTCTTATCTTTTGCAGCAGGAGCAATGTTATATGTAGTAGTAGAAGAATTAATTCCTGAATCACAAATGGGAGAACATTCGAATATAGGAACTATTGGAGTAGCAATAGGCTTTGTAATTATGATGATATTAGATGTTGCTTTAGGATAAATTTGATAAAAAATAACAATTATGCTAAAATTAAATATGTGAGGTGATAGTATGTCTTTAAAAATACAAGTTTCAAACAGAGGAGCGGAACTTACAAGTATTGAATTTAACAATAAAGAAATGCTACATGATGGAAAAAAATATTGGGATAGAACATCACCAGTACTTTTTCCAATGGTAGGAAGATTAAGAGATAATAAAACAATAATAAATGATACAACATATGAGATTCCTCAACACGGATTTGCAAAAGACATGGACTTTGAATTAATACAGGATACAGATAATGCAAAAGTTTACATGACTAAAAGCAACGAAGATACTTTAAAAATGTATCCATTTAAATTTGAATTATATATAGCATATATAATAGATGAAGATAGATTAACAGTAAAATATAAAGTAATAAATAAAGATGAAAAAGATATGTTATTTGGAATAGGAGGACATCCTGGATTTAAACTTGATTTAAAACAAGAAGAATACTATTTTGAATTAGAAAAGAAAGAGAAAAAAATAGAGTTCATGGAAGTTGATGGACAGTACATATCAAATAACCCATCAAAAAATCTTTTAAGAGATGATAAGATAATAGATATACAAGAAGACAGCTTTATAAATGATGCGATAATGATAAAAAAATTCAAATCAAAAACAATTACATTAAAACAAAAAGAAGATGATAAAAAAATATTAGAATTTGATATGTCTGATTTTCCTATACTTCGGAATTTGGACTGTCCCAAAAGCAACATTTATATGCATAGAACCTTGGTTTAACACAGCAGATAAAGTAATAGAAACAGGATACTTTAAAGATAAAGAAGGAATTTTAAACTTAAAACCAAACGAAGAATTTGATTGTAAATTTAGTGTGAAATTCTTTTAATATTCTATATAAAGGAAGTAGTAATATATGGAAAAAAATATGTTGTTAATAGTTAACCCAAAAGCTGGAAAAGGAACAATAAAAAAGAAACTACCTAAGATTATTAAAAATTTTGAAAAAAGAGGTTATGATGCAAAAACAGTATATACAAAGGTAGATTATAAACCAACTGATATTTTAAAAGATAATAATAAAGAATGGGATTTAATAGTTTGCTGTGGTGGAGACCGGAACATTAAATGAACTTATAAATGCTGTAATGAAATTAGATAAAAAACCACAGATAGGATTTATTCCTCTTGGAACAATGAATGATTTTGCAAGAACAATAAGACTATCTACTAAAAAAACATTTTTAGCCAAAAACATAGATGAAGGAAATATTATTCCATCAGATATAGGAACATTTAATAATTCATATTTTAATTATGTTGCAGCTTTTGGTGCATTTACACCTGTTTCATATGTTACATCACATAAATTAAAAAGAAAATTTGGAAAACTTGCCTACTTTATAGTAGCCATTAAATATTTAAACAAAATAAGACCATATAAAATAACAATTGAAGCAGAAGGAGAGTCTGTTACAGATGAATTTATATTTGGTTCTATTAGTAATTCAAAATCTGTTGGAGGATTTGAATGGTTTAAAAGAAGCGGTGTAAAGATAAATGATGGAGAATTTGAAATGCTGTTTATAAAAAGGCCACATGGGATAATAGGATATACTAAAACAATATTTGCAATATTATTTAGAAAGCATAATAATAAAAAATATTTTGAATATTATCAAACAGATAAAATTAAAATAAAATCAGAATCAGGAATTCCATGGACAATAGACGGAGAATTTGGAGGAAGAAAAAAAGAAGTAGAAATAAATAACTTAAACATGGCAATAGAATATATAATACCAATGTAGACTAAAGGGGACAGACCCCTTTAGTCTATTTTATAGTATGAAAACAGATAAATATACTTTGACATTTACATAACATTATGATAAAATATTTACATTACTGCAATGTCAGTGGTCAGAAAAAATATTTTTGCTGAATAAGGAGGCAGCAATAGGTAATGACAAAGCAGAAATATATTAAAAAGGAGTAATACACCATGGTTCAGACAAACAACGTAAATGAAAATGCAGGAAAGAGAATTTTCCTCAAATTTCCCGACAGAGATGCAGCGTCAAAATTTGCAGCAGACATTTTTTTTAATGCATATCTTGCATATCCAAATTTGCTTTTTGGTACGGCAACTGGTCAGACACCTGTCAAGATTTATGAGTATTTCATCAAGATGATGGAAGAAATTAAAGGTGGCGATTGCGATTTGATTTTCCGTCAGCTCGATAATTACATTTCACCAAGCGCCAGTGAAGGTAACCTTCCTTTTTACAGTTACCAGACTGAGCTTGAAAAAAGTATTTGGCAGGTTGCTCATAAAGAAGCACATATTCCGCGTGAATGGGGAAATCCTGAAGAAGAAGTCGAAAAATATAAGCAGATTATTGCTGACACCAATGAAAGAGCAATGTATTTTATTCAGCTTCTGGGAATAGGTGACAAAGATGGTCATATTGCATTCAATATGCCTGGTGACTCATTCGACTCAACAGTTCATATTGTCGATTTGAATCAGGAGACTATTGAAGCAAATGCGAACAAGTTCTTCGACGGTGATACCACAAAAGTGCCTAAACAGGCAATTACAAGCGGTATCGGAGATATTCTTAAGGCAAATGCTATTGTTCTTGCAGGCTTTGGCAAGGCAAAAGCAGATATAATGCATCGTACATTTTTCGAAGAAGCAACAACGGATGTACCGGCAAGTGCACTGCAGACACACAAAGGAGTTCTTTTTGTAATTCTTGATGAAGAATCGGCTGCAACAATTGTCAAAAAGGAAGGTAAAGAAGTATTCACAAATCCTGAAGAAATCAACCTTTCTGATTATATGATTTAATTATTTTACGTTTGTGATATACCCTCTCTTAGGTATTCCTAGGAGAGGGTATACTCCATTTTGTAGTTTTTTATAATTGGCTGCAATTAAGAATAAAATAAAAAATATAGAGTTTTTGTAGGGGACAAACAACTATGTCTATGCAATCTCTATAAAAATTATAAAAAACTCTTGCATTTTATATATCTGTTTTGCTATAATAGAAAAGATGAAAAGAGGTAGAAAAATGAGAAACTATGTAGAAAAAGCCAATTTAATAATTAATGCAACAGCTTTTTTAATAGTTGCTTTATTTTTATTTTAAGGAAACTTTGTTTCCTTATTTTTTTGTATAATTTTGAAAATAATATAAGGAGATGGATTTTAAATGCCAAAAAGAACAGATGTAAAAAAAGTTTTAGTAATAGGATCAGGACCTATAGTAATAGGACAAGCTGCAGAGTTTGATTATGCAGGAACACAAGCTTGTTTATCATTAAAAGAAGAAGGATATGAAGTAATACTTGTAAATTCAAATCCAGCAACAATTATGACTGATACAACTATAGCAGACAAAGTATATATGGAACCTTTAACATTAGAATATGTAGCAAAAATAATTAGATATGAAAGACCAGATGCAATAATACCAGGATTAGGAGGACAAACTGGACTTAATTTAGGTATGCAACTTGCTAAAAAAGGAATATTGCAAGAATGTAGAGTAAAACTTTTAGGAACAAGTTTAGAAAGTATAGAATGTGCTGAAGACAGAGAAAAATTCAAAGAACTTTGTGAATCAATAGGAGAACCAGTAATAGCTTCTGAAATTACATATTCAATAGAAGAAGCAGTAAAAGCTGCAAAAGAAATTGGATATCCAGTAGTATTAAGACCAGCATTTACATTAGGAGGAACTGGTGGAGGATTTGCAGAAAATGAAAAAGAATTAAAAGAAATAATGAAAAATGCTCTTCAACTTTCTCCAACAAATCAAGTATTAATAGAGAAAAGTGTAAAGGGATATAAAGAAATAGAGTTCGAAGTAATGAGAGATGCAAGCGATACAGCAATTGCAATATGCGGTATGGAAAACATAGACCCAGTTGGAGTTCATACAGGAGATTCAATGGTTGTAGCACCTATTCAAACATTGAATGAACATGACTTTAATATGTTAAAAGAAAGTAGTTTGAAATTAATTAGAGCATTAAAAATAGAAGGTGGATGTAATGTTCAATTTGCATTAAATCCAAATTCTTCAGAATATTATTTAATAGAAGTAAACCCTAGAGTATCTCGTTCATCAGCTTTAGCATCAAAAGCAAGTGGATACCCAATAGCAAGAGTAACAGCAAAAGTTGCTATGGGAATGAACTTAGACGAAATAGATATAGTAAATTCACCTGCAAATCTAGAACCACAATTAGATTATATAGCAACAAAAATTTCAAGATTCCCATTTGATAAATTTGCAACAGCTTCTAACAAATTAGGAACTCAAATGAAAGCAACAGGAGAAATAATGAGTTTAGGAAGAACATTGGAAGAAGGTATCTTAAAAGGTATTAGATCAATGGAAGTTGGAGCTTGTCATTTGCACTTACCAAAATTTGATAATATCGAAACAGAAGAGTTATTAGAATATATAAAAGATGGTAGAGATGATAGGTTTTTTGCAGTAGCAGAATTAATAAGAAGAGGAACTTCACTTCAAACAATATTTGATATAACAAAAATAACAATATTCTTCTTAGAGAAATTTAAAAACATTATAGACCTTGAGAATAAAGTAAAAGAAAATCCTATGGACTTAGAAATATTAAAAGAAGCTAAGAAAATGGGATTTAGCGATAAATATATAGCAAAATTATGGAAGAAAACAGAAGCAGATGTTTACTTATTTAGAAAAGAAAATAAAGTATATCCAAATTATAGAATGATAAATACAGCACCAGTTGAAGGGAAAAGATATGTACCATATTTCTATTCAACATACAATGGAAAGAGCACTATGCCAAAAAATGATCCAAATCATAAAGATAAAAAAATAGTAGTTTTGGGTTCAGGGCCAATTAGAATAGGACAAGGTGTTGAGTTTGATTATTCAACAGTACATGCTGTAACAACAATAAAAAAAGCAGGATATGAAGCTATAATTATAAATAACAATCCAGAAACAGTTTCAACAGATTTTACAACAAGTGATAAATTATATTTTGAGCCTTTAACAATAGAAGATATTATGAACGTAATAGATATAGAAAAACCAGAAGGGATAATAGCATCACTTGGGGGACAAACACCTATAAACTTAGCAGAAGGATTAATGAAATTAGGAGTTAAAATAATAGGAACAGATTTCGAAGCAATTGAAAAAGCAGAAAACAGAGATGCGTTTGAAAAAATAATGACAGAATTAGAAATTCCACAACCAAAAGGGAAAGCAGTAACAAGTATAGAAGATGGAATAAAAGCTGCTGAAGAAATAGGATATCCAGTATTAGTTAGACCAAGTTATGTTCTTGGTGGTAGAGCTATGCAAATAGTTGGAAGCAAAAAAGCATTAGAAAAATATTTAAAAACAGCAGTTGAAATAAACACTGAACAACCTGTTTTAGTAGATAAATATATTACAGGTAGAGAATTAGAAGTAGATGCTGTATGTGATGGAAGAGACGTTTTTGTTCCAGGAATAATGGAACACGTTGAAAAAACAGGTATACACTCAGGAGATAGTATAAGTGTATATCCTACATTTAGTATAAGTGAAGAAGCAAAAGAAAAGATTTTAGAATATACAGTAAAATTAGGATTAGGAATTGGAATTGTAGGTTTATACAATATTCAATTTATAGTAGATAAAGAAGATAATGTATATGTAATAGAAGTAAATCCTAGATCTTCGAGAACTGTACCATTCTTATCAAAGGCAACAGGTTATCCTTTAGCTGATATTGGAACACTTGCAATGCTTGGTAAGAGCTTAAAAGCACAAGGTATTATACATGTATATCCAAAAGAAAAACAAAAATGGTATGTAAAAGCACCAGTATTTTCATTCTCAAAACTAACAGGAATAGATGCATATCTATCACCTGAAATGAAATCAACAGGAGAAGCAATAGGATATGATAAAACATTAACAAGAGCATTATATAAAGCACTTCAATCATCAGGAATGAATGTAGAAAATTACGGAACTATATTTGTAACATTAGCAGATAAAGATAAAGAAGATGCACTTCCTTTAATTAGAAGATTCTACAACCTAGGATTTAATATAGAAGCAACAAAAGGTACAGCAAAATTCTTAAAAGCAAATGGAATACGTACAAGAGCTAAAGAAAAACTTAGTGATGGAAGTGATGCTATATTAGAATCTATTAGAAAAGGATATGTAAATTACGTAATAAACACAAGAGAAGTAGATTCGCTAAGTCAAGAAACAGACGGATTTAAAATAAGAAGATGCGCAGTAGAAAACAATGTAGCCATGTTTACATCATTAGATACAGTAAGAGTGCTATTAGAAGTATTAGAAGAAATAACACTATGTATTTCAACAATTGATGAGTAAAATTGACGTTAAAATTAATTGCAAACGTTGTAGGGGCAAGGTTCCACCCTTGCCCGTTAAATAAACATATAAATATTTAATTTCGGGTCGGGATGGAACCCGACCCCTACAAAAACAATTAGAATTAATAGAAAGGAAAATATTTATGAACCATTTAATTGATATAACAGATTTAAATGTAGAAGAAATTGATGACTTAATTAAAACAGCTAAAGATATAATGAAAAATAAAGAAAAATATTCTGAAAAATGTAAAAACAAAATCCTTGCTACACTATTTTTTGAACCAAGTACAAGAACAAGACTTAGTTTTGAATCAGCGATGTTAGGATTAGGAGGACAGGTTTTAGGATTTTCTTCTGCTGCAAATAGTTCAACAGCAAAAGGAGAAAGTGTATCAGATACAATAAGAACAGTAGCTTGTTATTCAGATATAATAGCAATGAGACATCCTAAAGAAGGAGCACCAATGGTTGTATCTGAAAAATCTAGAGTACCTATAATAAATGCAGGAGATGGTGGACACAATCATCCAACACAAACATTAACAGACCTTTTAACAATTTCAAGTGAAAAAGGAAGACTTGATAATTTAACTATTGGATTATGTGGAGATTTAAAATTTGGAAGAACAGTACATTCATTAATAACAGCTATGACTAGATACAAAAATATAAAATTTGTATTAATATCACCAAATGAACTTAAAGTACCAGACTATATAAAGGAAGAAAAACTAAAAAAGAACAATATAGAATTTATTGAAACACAAGATATAGAAGAATATATAGATAAATTAGATATTTTATATATGACAAGAGTTCAAAAAGAGAGATTCTTTAATGAAGCTGATTATATAAGATTAAAAGATTATTACATATTAACATTAGATAAGCTAAAAAATGCAAAAGAAGATTTAGCAATACTTCATCCACTTCCAAGGGTAAATGAAATATCAACAGAAGTAGATGATGACCCAAGAGCTTGCTATTTCAAACAAGTAGAATATGGAAGATATATTAGAATGGCATTAATTTTAAAATTGCTAGGAATAGAATAAAAACATGTAGGGGTCGCAGTCCACGGCGACCCGAAAAGGGAAAAAAGTAGGGGCAGGTCTTATGCCTGCCCGCTAATAAAGGAGTTGTTTTAATGAATATAGATAGTATCACAAACGGTATAGTAATTGACCATATAGAAGCTGGAAAAAGTATGGAAATATATAAATATCTAGGATTAGAAAACTTAGATTGTTCTGTTGCTATAATTAAAAATGTAAAAAGTAAAAGAACAGGAAAAAAAGATATAATCAAAATTGATAATGATATAGATATAAATATGGATATTTTAGGATACATAGATACTAATATTACAGTAAATATAATAAAAGATGGAAAAATAATAAAAAAAGCTCATATGGAATTACCAGAAAAATTAGTTAATATAGTAAAATGCAAAAATCCTAGATGTATAACTAGTGATGAACAAGATATAAATCAAGTATTTGAATTAAAAGATAGAGAAAATAAAATATATAGATGTAAATATTGTGAAGCACAAGCAAAAATGTAAATAAAAAATAGCATAAAAAGCTTAGAAAACACTGAAAAATCAAGTATGAATTTGCAGGAAAAAATTTCTTGCAAATTTTTTTAAAAATTTTTAAAAAAAGTGTTGACACAAATAATTAATGTGTGCTAAAATAAATCTTGCGTTCGGCAAAAAACACATGAACGCAAAAGTACATTGAAAAATAAACAATAAATTCCTTTAAGAGAATACTTTGAAGTATTCGTACTCAAAAAGAAGAATTGGAGAAAACCAAGCAAAAAAACGCAAGTGTAAAAAATGAGTTAGAAACTCTTAAAAATT
>JAZSDU010000034.1:0-84833 GCA_045531335.1 Clostridia bacterium | reverse complement strand
ATCACCTTGTACATCCTCTATAATTTCAACATTTTTAAGCATAACCTCAATTTCGGCGATACGGGCTTCTATTTTAGCCTGTTCGTTTTTAGCTTCGTCATATTCGCTGTTTTCCGAAAGGTCGCCATAACCGCGAGCAACTTTAATTTTTTCAGCAATATCCGCTCTGCCTTGAGTTTTGAGGTTTTCTAATTCCTCTTTAAGTTTTGCCAATCCGTCTTCGGTAACTTTAATAGTTTTTGCCATTTTAAAAACCACCTTTTCTATATATTTTTTATACTCATTTAAGGTAGTTGCACCTATAATTTGTATTTCAGATCTGGCTAAAAGTGGTTTTAAAATATTTGCAGCATCTACCGCACCTTCTGCTGCACCTGCTCCTACTATTGTGTGAATTTCATCTATAAATAAAATAATATCTCCTGCTTTTTTTACTTCTTTTAATGCTTTCTTAATTCTTTCTTCAAAATCTCCTCTATATTTTGCACCTGCTACCATTCCGGAAATATCTAATGTTACAACACGTTTTTCTTTTAATGTTTCAGGAACATTCCCTTCAACTATTTTTTGTGCTAAACCTTCAACAACTGCGGTTTTTCCTACTCCTGGTTCTCCAATTAAACATGGATTATTTTTAGTTCTTCTTGATAATATTTGTATAATTCTTTCAATTTCATTTTTTCTACCTATTACTGGATCAAGTTTTCCTTCTTTTGCAACTTTTGTTAAATCACTTCCAAACTGATTAAGTGTTGGTGTTGAATTATAGCTATTTGGTTTAGATGTAGATTTACTAGTTTCTTCACTTGCATCATACTCATTTATTACTTTAACAATTTCATTATATAATTTTTGAGGATTAACATTTAAATCAAGCATTATTCTTACAGCAATACTATCAGCTTCTCTCATAATACCTATTAATAAATGTTCTGTCCCAATATAATCTGAACCTAATTTTCGTGCTTCCATAAAAGCATTTTCTATTACGCGTTTTGTTCTAGGAGTAAATCCCACTGTTTGATTACTTCTAATCTCACTACTTCCAATTAATTCTTCTATCTTTTCAAGGATTGCTTCTGATGTAACATTTTGATTATCTAAAACTTTATTTGCAATTCCTGACCCTTCTTTTACTAAACCATATAATAAATGTTCAGTCCCTATATAATTATGCCCTAGCTCTATTGCTATTTGATTTGAGATTTCAAGAGCCTTTTCAGCTCTTGCTGTGAATTTATATGTCATATTAATATCTCCTTTCTAATTGTAAATTGTCATTATTCATTTATTATCTGTTTTACAATCTCTGCTCTTTTTATATCTCTGTCATATGCTTGTAATGTTTGTCCTACATATTTTTGAAGATTTGCTGGTTTTGTAAAAACTTCTAGTTTCTTAACTTTTAAATCATTCATTTCTTTAATTATACCCATATCTGTTCCGAGTTTTACATCTGATAATAAATTATTACACTCTTCTGATGAAAGTTTTCTTGCGTTAGAAATAGTTCCAAACGCTCTATATACTTTATCCTCTAATTCAATTTCTTTTTTACTAAGTATTTTTCTTGCTAGTTTTTCTTGTTCAATTACTTTATCTGTTATAACTTTTAGGTTCTTAATTATTTCTTCTTCTGGAATTCCAAGTGATTGTTTATTAGATATTTGATAAATGTCTCCTTTCGCTTTGCTGCCTTCTCCATATATTCCTCTAATATTCATATCAAAACTATTTACTGCTTCTAGTACTTTCCTAATATTCCTTGTTTTACTAAGTGCAGGTAAATGTACCATTATTGATGCCCTCAATCCTGTTCCTACATTTGTAGGACAACTTGTTAAAAATCCATATTTATCATTATATGAATATGGTATAAGTTGCTCTAATTTTTTATCAATTTCAATTGCTAAATTAAGAGAATTTTCAAGTTCTAATCCAGCTGATAAAACTTGAATTCTTAAATGATCTTCTTCATTTATCATTATGCATACATTTTCATCATCATTTATTGCAATTGCTCCAATTTCATCTTTATTATATGCAAATTCTGGACTTATTAGATGTTTTTCAACTAAACTAAGTTTTGTAATATCATCTAAATCTTTAAGTTTAATTAGTTTTAATCCATACCCTAAGTTATTAATTGCATTTTCCATAAGTTCAATTATTTTTAAGGCTTCTTTTTTTGTATATCTATTAACAAAAGGAAAACCTTTTATATTTCTTGCAAGTCTTATTCTCGTACTAAAAACCACATCTGATTCATTACCTGATTGTAAATACCAATTTAACATTTTATATGCTCCTTTCAATCTATCTGTTTCTTTATTTTGCGTACGGCAGATTGCTGCCCCTACATGGTTTGCATTATTTTTTATCTAGTGATTTAATTTCATCTCTTATTTTTGCTGCGTCTTCATATCTTTCTTCTGCAATTGCTTTTTTTAAATCCTTTTGTAACTGCTCTAATTTGTTTTCTTGTGTCGTTTCTTTTTGCGGACGGCTAATAGCCGCCCCTACATTTTTTTCTTTTTTGGCAGATGCATTGCCTGACCCTACAGATTTTCTACCTAAATGTTTATTATCTCCATGTATTCTTTTTAAAATGCTATCTATTTTATTTGAAAAGACATTGTAACATTCTTCACAGCCAAGTTTTCCTTGATTTATAAAATCATCATATGTCATATTACAATTGCTACATTTTAATTCTTTCACTGTTTGAAATAATGGCATAAATTCCGGTGAATTATACTCGTCTTCTCCTAATAATCCTCCAAAAAAGCTAGAAAAATCAATTGGCATATTAAAATTCATATTATCTAATCCTAACTCGTGGCTACATTCTTCACATAGCATCATTTGTTTTTTCTCACCATTTATAATTTCTGTATATTTTACATTCGCTTCATTTTTATTACACTTTTGACATAGCATAAACTATCAACTCCTTATAAAATTATTTTTAAAGATATGTCCCAAATGCGACAAAATGTCGCATAGGGACTGTCCCCAATCACTCAATTAAATTTAAAATCATATTTTTAAATATACTTGCTCTTAGAATATCTTTGTATTCTAAAGGAACAATAAGAACATTATCACTTGTTGCAACTTTTAATAGTTTCGCTTCAGTTTTATTTATAATTCCATATGATAAAAAATTGCTTATAAATATATCTACTTCATTAGATGTTATTTTATCTCCCATACTTGTTATTATATGCATTAAATAATTACTTTTAGTTACATTTATTTTTTTTATTCTAATATGTCCTCCGACCGCCTCGTTTACTTTCTACGTAGTATCCTTGCGATGGTCTAAATCTTGTTGATATTACATAGTTTATTTGAGATGGTACACAATTAAATCTTTCTGCAAGTTCATTTCTTTGTATTTCTATATATTCTTGTTCCTCATCAAATAATTCTTTAATAAATTCTTCTATTACATCTGTTATTTTCATCTCTTATTACATCTCCTTTTTTGACTTTGACTTTCTTTGACTATTAGTATTATATCACGTATTCATTATTTTACAACTGTTTTTTGATAAAATTTCATTAAATACATAATTTTATTGTTTATTGGAAAAAATGTAATTGAAAAAAGGAGTTTTTATGAAAAATTTAAAAAATATCTTATCTACCCTATTTTTATATAAAGAACCTCAAAACAATTATGAATTTAGCATTCCAGAAAGTGGACCAGAAAATGCCACTAATGAAAGTATATATAACGAACCTCTTCCTGATAAAAGTGATGAAGAAACTATATATTCTAGTTTAAGTGTAAATATAGATTATATTAAATCAAAATATAACACTCTTATTAATAGTGACATTATTTTAAGAGAATTTAAATTAAATATTAAAGGTAAACAATATAATGCGTTACTTTTGTTTATTGATGGTATGATTAACTCAAATAGCATTAATGATTTTATATTAAAACCTCTCATGTCTAAAGATAAAAACAAATCATTTCAAAATCCTTCTGTAGTTACAAATAATATTACAGTAAGAAGAGTTAAAAAATTTAATTTAGAAGACTATATATATGATTGTTTAATTCCTCAAAACAACATGAAAATGATGACAAAATTTAAAGATGTTTTTGATAGAGTAAATTTTGGAGATTGCGGCTTATTTATAGATACACTTTCAGTAGGATTTGTAGTTGATGTAAAAGGTTATGAATCCAGAAGTATTTCAGAACCTAAAAATGAAATTGTTGTTAGAGGTTCTCAGGAATCATTTGTTGAAAAATTAAGAACTAATACTTCTATGATTAGAAGATTAATAAATAACGAGAACTTAATTATTGAAAGTACATCAGTCGGGAAAGTAAGTAAAACTAAAGTTGCTATTTGCTATATAAAAGATATAGCTAATAATGACTTAGTTGCTGAAGTTAAATATAGGATAAACAACTTAAATGTGGATAATATTATATCTTCTGGTCAATTAGAACAATTAATTCAGGATAATAACTCAATGTTTCCTCAGCTAATTGCTTCTGAAAGACCAGATAAATCAGCTAATCACTTATTAGAAGGAAGAGTTGTAGTGTTAGTAAACGGAAGCCCTTATGCCCTTATTATGCCTGGAGTTTTTATAGATTTTTTATCTTCTCCTGAAGATGTCAACTTAAAATATCAGTATTCTAATCTTTTAAAATTTGTTAGAATTATTGCATTTTTAATTACTTTATTTTTGCCTGGATTATATGTTGCAATAAGTAATTATCATACCGAACTCCTTCCTACCGAATTACTATTTACCATAGCAGCATCAAGAAATACTGTTCCCTTCCCTGTTATATTTGAAATTTTATTAATGGAAATCTCATTTGAGTTAATAAGAGAAGCAGGGCTTCGTGTTCCTACTCCAATTGGACCTACAATAGGAATTGTTGGTGCATTAATCTTGCGGTGAAGCAGCAGTTAGTGCAAATCTAGTTAGCCCTATTTTAATAATAATTGTAGCTATTACTGCTATATGTTCTTTTGCAATACCCGACTTTTCACTTGGATTTACTTTAAGAATTTATAGATTCTTATATATTATTCTAGGATATATAGCTGGTTTCTTAGGAATAGGTATAGGCTTATTTATACAAGCAATTTTACTTTCAAATACAAAATCATTTGGTGTATCTTATTTATCACCATATATACCTGTAACTAATATGACTTCGGATGCCTCTTATTTTATACCGCCTATGTGGCGTAGAGAAAAAAGAGCAGATTTTTTAAATACTAAACATTCTAGATCACAAGGAAAAATAAGTATGAACTGGAAATTTATGAAAGGAAATAAATAATATGAATGTTTTACAAAAAATAGGTAAATTTGAAGCTATTGCATTAATAGTTATGATTAGTATGAATCAAATATTTTTAAATTTATCAAACATTGTTATTGTAAACACTGGTTCTTCTGCGTGGATTAATGTAATTATTATAAGCATAGTCGCAATTTTATTCTGTTTATTAATAAGTAAATTATTTAAACCTTTCCCTGCTCATGATATTGTTGATATTTCTGAATACTTAGGAAAAAAAATACTAAAAACTATTGTTGGAATACTTTATATATTATTCTTTATATTTATATCATCAGTAATTTTAAGATATCTCACAAATAGCTTAAAATTAATATATTTTGAAAAAAGTCCTCTTACTTTTCTACTAATACTTTTTCTAATACCAGTTATTTTTGCAGTAAGACTTGGAATAAAACCTATTTCCCGTGTTAATTTAATCTTTATTCCTATAGTTTTGATTAGTATGCTTATAATCTTATTCTCAACAGCAAAAGACTTTGTACCACAAAGGATTTTTCCAATACTTGGCTTTGGTGCAAATGAAACATTTTTGATTGGACTTAATAATATTTTTACCTTTAGCGCATTTGCTTACCTATATTTTTTAATACCTTTATTAAAAAATCCAGATGATTTTAAAAAAGTAGCCTTAAGTTCAATAATTATTTCAGCAATATATATTTTCCTTAGTATTATATGCTTAATTATGATGTTTCCTTTTATTGCTTTTACAGATGAAATGCTTTCTATATACTTACTAACAAGATTAATTGAATTTGGAAAATTTTTTCAAAGAGTTGATGCAATTTTTATATTAATATGGATATTATCTGCCTTTTCTTTTTTATCTATTACAATAGAATTTGCAAATAGAATTTTAAAAAAATTACTAAATTTAAAAACTCATAAAGAAATGGCTTATAGTATATGTGCAATAATTTTCAGTTTGGCTCTAGCATTTGCAAATTTTTCTACTATAAAATTTATACAAAATGAATTACTACGCTATTTTGTTATAGCATTAGTGTTTATAATAAGTTTAATTATACTAGTACTTGCAAATTTAAAACTCAAAAAGGAGAAATTAACATGAGAATAAAATTTATTGCTATACTGCTTATAATGATATTTTGTTTAATCTTTTTAACTGGTTGTTACAGTGCTGAAGGTTTAGAAACCTTGGCTTATGCTGTAGCCCTTGGAATAGATAAGGGTGAAAGTGATAAAATTAGATTAAGCCTTCAATTTGCAATTTTAAGCAATTCTTCTAGTAGTAGTGGTGGTGGTAGTAGTCAATCCCAGGAATCTACTGTAACCACTGTTGATTGTAACTCAATAGATTCTGGAATAGCTCTAATAAATAGTTATATTAGCAAAAAGGTAAATTTATCACACTGTAAAGCTATTGTTATTTCGGAAGAACTTGCTTATGAAGGAGTTTCAGAATATGTTTATACACTTGTTAATAACTTAGAATTAAGGCCTGATTGCAATGTAATTATTAGTAGATGCAAAGCCTCTGATTATTTAGATAATTCCAAGCCTACTCTAGAAAGTGTTTCTGCAAGATATTACGAATTCACATTAAATTCTAGTGAATATACAGGTTATACTGAAAATGTTACTTTAGCAGATTTCTATTCAGATATGCTAAGCACAACCTCGCAAGCTCATGCAATATTAGGTGGAATAAATACTGATGCTACTAATCAAACTCATTCTAATTTAGAACCTTATGAAACTTCAGGCTCTTATAAAGCTGATGAAACACCTATAAAAAGTGCAACTGTTATTGAGAACATGGGAATAGCTGTATTTTATAATGATAGATTAGTTGGGGAATTAAGTGGTATGGAATGCTTATCTCATCTTATTGTTCTTGATGAATTTGAAAGTGCTACTATATCTGCACCTAATCCCTATAATCAAGAATCTGTAATAAGTTTATATATAACTGCAGATAAATCACCTGATATATCAGTAAAACTTGTAAATGGCACTCCATTTATAGAATGTAACATTTCTCTTGATGCGAGTATTTTATCATTAGATGAGAATTTAGATTATTCAGATAAAAACACCTTAACTACAATTCAAGAATATACTAATTCTTACTTAGAACAAAGCATATCTTCATATTTATATAAAACTTCTAAAGAATATAAATCAGATGTTGAAAATTTTGGTACTTATGTTACAAAAAATTATCTTACTTGGAATGACTGGATAGAATCAGATTGGCTGTATAATTATCAAAATGCTTTTTTTACAGTAAATGTAGACACAGCGATACAAAGTGGTAAATTATATTCAAAAATATAGGAGGTTTTAATGAAATTTTTAGTTTTAATATTGTCTATAATCATCTTTATAAAGACTACAAGTTACGGTTTGTATGAATTAAAAGAAAATAATAATAAAGCTGGTGGAATTACTGTAATTGCTATTGCTACACTTGCATTAATTTTGCCGAATATTGTGGTGTATATTAGAGGGATATGATTTGTTGCATGTTATAGGGGCGAGGTTCCACCCTCGCCCGTGAATTAATACATTTTTTTCGGGTCGGGGTGGAACCCGACCCCTACATATAAATTTATAATTCCACAAAAAAATTGGCCCTACAAGACCAATTTTTTATATTTCTATAACATAAATAAAATTCCTAAAATAATTGTTAATAATACAAATGATATTCCAAGTATTATTGTTAATCTTTTTAATTTCCCTTCTCTTGTTCTTCCTTTATTTTTTTCATAAAAGCTTGATGAACTTCCTCCTACTATTGCTCCTGAAGCTCCTTCATCATCTTTTGATTGCATTAAACAAATTACTATTAATACTAAACAATTTATTACATAAATTATAGTCATTATATTTTTTAATATATCCACTTTATTTACCTCCAAATTAATTTGACTTATTTATTTTAGCATAATCAAATTTAAATTGCAAGATTATTTTGAACTCTCTTTAAATTTTATATCTTTCTCATTATATTCTTCCGGTTTTAATCCAAATCTAGGTTTCATCCATTGTAATATAAATATTAATATTACTAAAAAAGTTAATCCCAATATCAAAAAGCTTCCTTTTGGTGTTGTTCTGCTTAGTAAACAACTTGCAAGCATTGCCATTATAAATTGAGAAACACTTTTTATTAAGCTAAATGTAGAATCGATTTTTGTCCTCATTTTAGGTGTTGCAAAACTTTTCAAGTATTTTGTTGTTAATGTATAATATGGACCTTGAATTGCATATTGTATTCCAAATATAAATAAACTGACTATTATTGCAACCCACCAATTGCTTATTAATGTACATACAGCTCCAATTGATATAAATGTAAATATGTAAACAATAGACATAAATGTTAATGCTCTATTTTTTAGTCTTGTATGTATTATATCCTGTAGAGATACAAATAATCCTGAAACTATAGTAAGTGTTGAAATTATAATAGCAAACCATTCATCAGATACATTCATCTCACTTAACAATCCTTCTCTTAATGTATATGATATATATACAATTCCCTCAAAGAATAATATAAATAGCATAATAGCTTGTAATCTTTTAGATTGTATTATAAATTTGAAAGTTGTTGATAATTCTTCACCATAATCTAATAATCTAGTTTTTAATGTTTTAGTTTCATCTTTATCTATTTTATATATTTCCTTAAAACTTGTAGCTAAGGCTATTGATATTACTACAAACATCAGCGAAACTATCATAGGCAAATAACCATTTACTACAAACAGAACTCCTGTAAACATTGATGTTATTCCATCCAAATAATAATAGTTTCTTGCTCCTAATTCATCTATTTTTGTAAACATCCCTTTACCTTTTCTTTGTGTTACTGAATCATATAATAGATTAGATTCTGCTACACTTTTTATAGCAAATGCAAATGCAGAAATAATATATGCAAGTGCTACATGTACTACAGATGTTGATATTATTAAGCATATTAAAAATATTGCTAAAAGCAAATTACCTAGAATTATACTTTTCTTTTTGCCCATCTTATCAATTATAGTTAGTGCTGGTATCTGTAAAATCATTTTAAAAATTGGATATAATGCATCTGTAAACATTACTTGGGCTATACTTAAATTCTTTGTTTGTACCAAAAATACAAATGAAATAGCATAATAAAATATTAAATCCCATGAAAACATTTTATATATAGGATATAACCTTGCATTATTCTTTTTATCTATTATATTAGGTTTTACATTGTTCTTTTGTTCTTTCATTACTTATTCCTTTACTTTAGTGTTATGTTTCTTTTTGAATTATATCAGTTTAAATTTTTATATTCAATGTTTTTTTATATATATACGCAAAATATTAATTTTTGAAACAAATAGGCCTCAGTGATCGGCCCCATGTTTGCAAAAATTAATTATTTTGCTCATATTGTTTAATGAAAATTTTAAATTTTCATTAAATCGATTAATTTACATTGATTTACCTAATATCTATACGAAAAGCTAGTATTCAATAATAAATGGCAATTGCGAATTTATATTATTTGTTGTATAATTATTTCATGAGAAAGATAATAGTAAATAAAAAATATGATGGAAAGAAATTGAATACTTTTTTATTGGACAATTTTAATGGCCTTACTTTAAATACAATTTACAAAACACTTAGAAAAAAAGACATTAGAATTAATAATATAAAGATAAGTGAAAACTGTACTTTAAATGAAGGGGACGAAATTACAATATACTTAACCGATGATTTATTATTTAAAACAGTTAAGTTAGATATTGTGTATGAAGATGATAATATTTTAGTTGTTAATAAGCCTGTAGGAATTGAAGTTGTTTCAAATAACAAAGAGGAATTTACTCTTACTAAATTAGTTCTAGAACATTTTTCTTCTTTTGACTTCCCTGCTCCTTGTCATAGATTAGATAGAAACACTTGTGGTTTAGTAGTTTTTGCTAAAAGCAAAGAAGCTTTAGAAATTTTACTTGATAAATTTAAAAACATGGAAATAGATAAACATTATAAATGCATAGTTTATGGAATACCAAAAATTAAGCAAGCAACTTTAACTGCATATCTTTTTAAAGATAGTAAAAAATCGCAAGTATATATATTAGACGAATCTAAAAAAGGATATCAAAAAATAATAACTTCATATAAGGTAATTTCTGAGAATAAAGAAAATAATACTTCAGTTTTAGATGTTACTCTTCATACAGGAAGAACGCATCAAATACGCGCACATCTTGCACACATTGGTTATCCAATTATAGGTGACCGGTAAATATGGATTAAATGAAATAAATAAAAAATTTAATAAAAAAACTCAAGACCTATGTAGTTATAAAATAAAATTTAATTTTAAAACTGATAGTGGAGTATTGGAATATTTAAATAACAAAGAAATAAATCTAGAAAACAAGGGGCGGAAATTAATTCCGCCCCTTATTTTCTATTCAAAGAATGTTTCAAATTCTTCTGCTGATATTATTTCTTTTTCTAATAATTTTTCAGCTACTGCTTGTAATTTGTCCATGTGTGCTAGTATTATTTCTTGTGCTTTTTTGTATGCTGCATCTATTAATCTTTTTACCTCTGCTCCTACTGCATCATCTATGTTTTCTCCAAATATTTGTGCTTCATATGGATCTTTTTGTTTTAGATATATTGGTCCTATATTATCACTCATTCCATATACTGTTACCATATCTTTTGCAATATTTGTTGCTACTTCTATATCATTGCTTGCTCCTGTTGAAATGTCATTTAAAGCAATTTTTTCTGCTGCTCTACCTCCAAGCAATGCTACTAATTTTTCTTCCATTTCAGTTCTAGATACATAGTATTTATCTTCATTTGTTTTATACATTGTATATCCACCTGCAAGACCTCTTGGTATTATAGATACTTCTTTTACATCAAATTGTGTTTCTAAAAATCTACTTACTATTGCATGTCCAGCTTCATGATATGCTGTTAATCTTTTATCTTTATCTGATATTACTCTACTATGTTTTTCAAGCCCAACTGTAACTTTTTTAACTGCATCATCAATATCTTGCATTTGAATTGTTTTATGTTTTTTTATTGTAGCTATTATTGCAGCTTCATTTAATACATTTGCAAGTTCTGCTCCTGTAAATCCTGCTGTATCATTTGCAATTGATTCAAAATCTATATTTTTTGCAAATTTTTTGTCTTTTCCATGTATTTTTAATATTGCTTCTCTTCCCTTTGCGTCAGGTGCTGCAACTGTTATTTGTCTATCAAATCTACCTGGTCTTAAAAGTGCTTTATCTAGCATTTCTGGTCTATTTGTTGCTGCAAGCACTATTACAGTTTCGTTTGTATCAAAACCATCCATTTCAACTAATAGTTGGTTTAATGTTTGGTTATTTTCACTTTCTGCTCCTGATGAGCTTGTTCTTCTTGCTCCAATTGCATCTATTTCATCTATAAATATTATGCATGGTGCTATTTTTTTTGCTTTTTCAAATAGTTTTCTTACTCTTGATGCTCCAAGTCCTGCATACATTTCTATAAATTCAGACCCGCTCATTGATATAAATGGAACTCCGGCTTCTCCTGCTATTGCTTTTGCAATTAATGTTTTTCCTGTACCAGGTTTTCCACAAAGAAGTATTCCTCTTGGAATTTTTGCTCCCATATCATGAAATTTCTTTGGTTGTTTTAAGAAATCTACTATCTCAATTAATTCATTCTTCTCTTCATCTAAACCTGCAACATCTTTAAAGGTTATATGTGTATTTTCACTTTTATCTGCATCATATACTTTCCCTTTATCACCTAAACCTTGCATCTTAAAAATAAGTACAAATAATATTACTATCATAATAGTTGGAAGTAATGATAATAATGTATCAGCTATTCTTACAAGTGCATTAGTTGGTGTTTGTATTAATTCAATTTCATTTCCAGCTTTTACTTGCTCTTGAACTAATTCTATAAATGCTTGTGTACTTGGAACTATTGTAGTTTTTTCTTCTTCGACATCTTTTAGTTTAACTTTTAAGCTAGTACTTCCAACTGACATTTCTATTTTTTCTACTTCTTGCTCATCAATTTTCTTAATTAATTCAGTATATGCTAGTTCTGTATTTTCTTTATTCTCATTTTTATTATTTGCAAATAGTAATACACCTATTATAGTAGCAAGACAAATTATAGCCACTATTCCTAGTATTGTATAATAAATTTTGTTTTTATTTTTTTGTTTGTCTTTCATGTTTTTCTCCTTTATGGGTTTTCGGGCGGACACAGGGCCCGCCCCTACAATTTTAAATTAATTTTGTGATTATTTTATCATGGGCGCAGTTCGGTATTCCAAGCGGTATTCCTAACCGACAACGCCCCTACAATTTGCAATTATTTTTGTGTCGTTTATTCTGTTGCGGGTCGCCCTAGATGCTAGCCCTGTTGGAGCTTTGCTCCTTACAGGAGCTGTATGCCTTTGGCTGTGCGACCCCTACAGGGTTATGCCTGGTTTCCTTCTGGTGTTCCTTCTTCTTTGTTGTTCTCTTTCTTTTCCTTTTTTTCTTTTTTGTCTTCTTTAGGCTTTTTATCTTCTTTTTCTTTATTTTCTTCTCTTATCTTTTTTTGTTCTGCTATTATTTTTCCAACTTCTATTTGTTGTTTAATTAAATCTGATTTAATCATTAGCATTGCTGTAATAATATAGATATATGCAATCGCATTATATGCTATTTCAAAATATTTTATTGTAAATCCTGTAAATAAGTTTACTACCATATATATAATATATAATATAATTGGAAGTGTTAATGCATATGCGCTCATATTGAAAATTGATTTATATTCAAATTTTATTCCAATTATCTTACTTAACAAATATCCTACAACAGATAATAACAATATGTCTAATAAGAATTGAATTAGATATATGATATATAAGTAAATAAATGCTGTAACTGCAAAAATCGCATATATTTTTACCATATCATTTCCTGATAATAACAATAAAATACTTGCTTTGTTAATATTAGTTAAATCATATGTTTTACTTAGTTGCTCATATGTTATACTGCTCTCTATACCTTCTGCATCTTTTATTACTATTTTATCTTTTAAAATACTAACAACTCTTTGATAATTATTTGTTTCCTCAACATCTTTTAAATTATCAGTTTCACTATCTACAATAAATCCAAAATATCCGCTTTCATCACCTTTTACTATTCTTTTGGTTTCTCCTTGTATAACTAAAGTATTATCTTGAAAACTAAATTCAGGGCTTTCATTTCTAAAATCTACTATTGCTTTATTCATTTCATCTACAATTTTCCATGTTAATGAAGCTGCTATTACTATTGTAAATATTAAAACTAGTTTTAATAGATATTTTATTGGTTTTGAAAGTTTTTCTTCTGAAAAGATTTTATATTCATCAAAATTGAATATTGCTTTTTTTAATCTAACAAAGAATGGTATTTTTTTTGTTTCCATTATACATACTCCCTTCTAATTTTGCCATCTACATGTAAAGGATTTACGTCTAAATAAACAAAATCATTTACTTTTACATTAGATTCTGTTATATCTATTGCTAAATGATACATTCCCACTTTACCAATTATGTTATATTTTTTATCATTTATAGTAACTTTTAAATTAGTCTTTCTTAAAAAGCTTTTCATACTATGAGATAATCCTCTTAATTTATCTACAAATCTAAACATATCTGTATTCATTGTTATATTATATCCATCCATATAACCGAACTTGAACAATTGCTATCTTAGTTTCTTTTTTAGTCTTATAACTGTTCAAATATCCAATATTATACCCTTTTGGAACTGTTTTTATTTCTGTTATGTTTGTTTTTAATTGTCCTATCTTTTTTAGACCTACATTATTTTGTGCTGCTACTCTACCTAAAAAAGCTGATCCTATTCTTCCACCATTTAAATGCATTTCAGAATAGTTTAAAAATGCAGGTGAATTACAAATATGAAAAGTTTTAATTTCTATATCATTTAATTTTAACGCTTCAACTACACTTAAAAATCTATTAAACTGCTCAATTGTCCATTTATCATTTTTATAGTATGCACAGGAAAAATGTGAATATATTCCTTCTATTGATATTTGTGAAAGACTCTTTATTGATTCTATTATTACCTTTATATCACTATATAAAAATCCATATCTTCCAAATCCTGTATCTATTTTAATATGTGCTCTTATTTTTTTATTTGGATTTTTTGAAATTTCTAATACTTGTTTACTTGCATCCCTAGAGCCAATAGTTATTATAATATTATTTTCTATTAAAGTTTCTAATTCTTCTTTTATGCTAGTTGAAGACATCATTAATATATCTTCATTAATTCCAGCTTTTCTAAGAGCAATAGCTTCTTCAGTAGTTGCTACTGCTAAAGTTTCTATTCCATTGTCAATTAAGAATTTAGAATATTCTATTAATCCTAATCCATAACCATTACCTTTTACAACAGCAATCAATTTATATTTATTGCCATTATCATCTGGAATATCAAGTTTTGCTAAATCTTTTATCACTTTAATATTATGCCTTAAATCATCCTTATTAATAACTAATGATTTCATTTATTTTACTTCTCCTTTTAGTTTTCTTACTAGTCCTCTTGCTTTTTTAAATAATTTCTCTGATATTTTATATGCTTTATATACTACTGGTTTAAAGTTTAAATATACTTCTCCAATAAATTCAGTAAATTCTGCATCAAATCCTTTTTTAAATCTATATAATCCATATTGAGGATGTGATTCATCAACTACTCCTACCACTCCTCTAAAATCATACATGTCTTTATCATTAGCTATTGCATATTTTATACCTTCCCATTGTAATAAATAATTTGGCATTAAATTTCTATGTTCATTACTACTTGCACCGTACAAGTACCAAACTTTATTGCCATAATCTATGTTAAATATACCACTAATTGGTTTGTCTTCATAATATGCCATAAGTAAATGTACATGCTCACCTAATTCATCATACATTTTTTCAAAATATGATAATGGTCTTATTATAAAGTCATCTCTTTTACCTGTTATTTTCATTATTTCATGAAAGTCTTTTAAATCTTCTCTTGTTCCTTCTTTTATAACCACACCTTTTTTAGTAGCTAATCTTACATTGTATCTAGTTTTTTGATGAAATGCTTTAAATACTTCATCTTCTGTTTTTCCTTTTAAATCTAATCTAAATACATATCTTGGTTGTATTGCTTCACTAAAGTTTTTAGCATCGTCTTTTATTTTATATCCTAATTCTTTTACTATTTCTCTAAACTCTTTATCATCGCTTTTTACATCTGGCTCCATTTTTAAAATAAATGCTTTATATTTTTTTGCAAGTTCTTTAAGTGAATTAGTTAAGTCAGCAAGTACTTTCTTATCATGTATGTCACAAATTGGCCCTCTTGATACGTACATCATATTCCCAAAAATAGGTATTTTTCTAATTAATACACTTATTGAACCTATTATATTTCCATCTTTGTCTTCTGCTAAAACAATTTCATTTGTCCAAGCTTCTTTTACCTTTCCCCATTCTACTGATTGTTGAAAATTACATCTATCATGTTTTGCTAAGAATTCATTGTATTTTTCTATATTTTCTTTGTTTACTAAAATCATAATTTATCTCCTATTTTCGGGCGGACAGGGTCGTCCGCCCCTACAATTTCTGTTTTCGGGCGTATGCTATACACCTTTACATATTTTATACTAGTTTGTCCGTTTTTACAATAGATATATACTAAAAAATGGCATGTATGTATTTTTTTGTAGGGGTCGGGTTTCACCCCGACCCACAAAATATTATATGTACAAATACGGGCGAGGATGGAACCTCGCCCCTACATATAAAAAAGCAGGATTTCTAAAAATGAAATCCTGCTTTTGATTATAAATCTAATTCTAATTTTAATCCTCTTGATTCATACTGTGTATATTTTACTCCGCTCATGTCAAACATTTTTTTAGATACTTTTACACTGTCTGTATCTTTATATTTATCGCTTAAATATATTACTTCTTTTATTCCTGATTGAATTATTGCTTTTGCACATTCATTACATGGGAATAATGCTACATATATTTTACTACCTCTAAGTGATGCTCCTGTATAATTTAAAATTGAATTCAATTCTGCATGGCATACATATGGATATTTAGTATCTATAAAATCGCCTTCTCTTTCCCATGATATGTCATCATCTGAACATCCGTACAGGAAATCCATTATATCCTATTGATAATATTTTGTTGTCCTGGCTTACTATACATGCTCCTACTTGTGAATTAGGATCTTTGCTTCTTTGTGCTGAAAGTAATGCTATGCCCATGAAGTATTCGTCCCAGTTAATGTAATTTTCTCGTTTTGACATTTTATTTCCTCCGATAAATTGTTATTTATATTGTTAATTTGTTCTGTAGGGGCAGGTCTTGTGCCTGCCCTATAAAATAATTATATAATTTGTTGGGCGGGCACAAGACCCGCCCCTACAACGTTTGCAATATGTTTAATCCTACGATTCAGGACAGTCCCCTTTTGTCCTTATTGTACAAAAGAGGGACAGTCCCTAGAATCGTTCTCTACAATTTTTCTACTGTCATGCCTTCTTTTGTATCCTTTACCATATATCCCTTTTCTTTTAATTCATCTCTTATTTTGTCTGATAATGCCCAGTCTTTGTTAGCTCTTGCTTGTTTTCTTTTTTCTATTAATTCTTTTATTTCTTCTGGTATTTCTAGAATTTTTTCTTCTGCTTCTTTTTGAATATCTACTCCTAAAACTTTATCAAATTCTAATAAAAGATTTGCTAATTGCTTTGATTTGTTTGGATTTTTTACTATATCCCAAATTACACTCATCGCAACAGGCATATTTAAATCATCATTAATCGCCTCTTGGAATTTTGTTTTATATTCTGCTATTGTACTATCTTCTACTTCTGCATTTCCTTCATTATGTTTTTTGTAGCCTTCTCTTAATCTATTTAGTGCATTTTGACTACTTTCCAAAGCTTCCCAAGTAAAGTTTAGTTTGTTTCTATAATGTGATGTAAAACACATCATTTTATAAGCTAAAGCTTCATATCCTTTGTCAACAATGTCTTGAACTAAATATGCATTTCCTAAACTCTTTGACATTTTTCCACCATTTATAAGTAAGAACTCACAATGCATCCAGAATTTTGCAGGGACTTTACCTGTACATCCTTTACTTTGTGCTATTTCATTTTCATGGTGTGTTGGAACTAAATCTATTCCTCCTGTATGTATATCAAATTCTTCACCTAAGTATTTGTTGCTCATTGTAGAGCATTCTATATGCCACCCTGGATAGCATAATCCCCATGGGCTTTCCCATTTCATTATATGATTTTCAGGTGCTTTTATCCATAATGCAAAGTCATATGGATTTCTTTTTTCTTCATCTATTTCTACTCTTGCACCGGCTTTTTGATTTCTTAAATCTATACCTGAAAGAATTCCATATGCATCTAATTTTGATACATCAAAATATATTGCAGTAGATGTTTCATATGCATATCCATTATCTAATAGCTTTTGAACAAATTCTTCCATTTCTTTTATATGGTCAGTTGCTTTGCATATTATTTCTGGTCTATCTATATTTAATCTATCAAAATCACTTAAGAATTTTTCTGTATAATATGCAGCAATTTCTAATGGAGTCTTCTTTTCTTCTTTTGCTGCTTTCACCATTTTGTCTTCCCCATCATCTCCATCTGATACTAAATGTCCTACATCTGTTATATTCATTGCATGTTTTAATGTGTAACCATTATATTTTAAAACTCTTCTTAAAGTATCCATAAATATAAATGATTTCATATTTCCAATTGTTGCGTCTTTATATACTGTAGGACCACATGTATATATTCTTACTTCGTTTCCTTCTAATGGTTTAAATTCTTCTTTTGATTTAGTTAATGTGTTATAGAAAAATATATTCAATTTATGCCTCCCTTTTCTAGTATTTTATTAAATCTCACTAGTGTTTATTGTTGTTACTGTATTGTCTTGAGTAGTATTGTCATTACCGTTTCCAGCACCGCCGTCTTGATTATTTTGATTATCGTCTGGTAATTCTGGTTCTTGTGGCTCTTCTGGCTCTTGTGGAGTAACTGTATCTGCTTTTACTACAACTGTTCTTGTAACAGTTGCTTTATTTTTTGCTGCATCCTCAACTGTATATGTTATTTTATATGTTCCAGCTTTTGATGTATCAACAGTTCCTGTTGTTACAATTTTGCTACTTAAATCTCCATCTTTATTATCTGTTGCTGTTGCACCTGGATCTGTAAAGTTTTCATTTACTTTTATTGTTATACTACTACTTCCATTTAATTTTATTACAGGTTTTTCAGTATCAGGTTGTTCAGTATGTTTAGTACAACTATCTTTTATTGTAAGCATATATTCTGCGTCTTTTGCACTCTTCCATGATGTTTCAGTTTCACTATTTGGTCTTGTTATAAACACTTTTTCTTCTTTATCTTTACAAAATTCATTAGCAAGTAAGTTTGTCTCTTTACATATTTCTACTTTTACATGACATTCACATTTTTTTGTTGGTACAGTACCTTTTACAAAATACTCTGTATATGTTCTGTCTCCTCTCGGATCTTTTTCGCAGTTTTCATTAGGAATTAGTCCTGAATCTCTACATACCTTCGCAGTAACAACCCCATCCGGTCTACTTTGCGCAAAAGTCTTTTTTTCCAATCCTTGATGTGCTGATCTCATTACACTGGTCCAAATTTGACCAGCTGGACTTAAGCTCCATCCAGATACTGTTTCATTATCATCATATCCATACCATGTTGCTGCTGTATAGTATGGTGTAAATCCACAGAACCATCTATCAAAATCATCATTTGTTGTACCTGTTTTACCTGCAGTGCTCATTCCAGGTATATAACATGCTGTTGATGTTCCTGATTTTACTGGTTGTGTAAGGATTTCTTTTACTACATATGCTGCTGCTTTAGACATTACTGTTCTAGTCTCTTGTGTTGGCTCTAAAACTATGTTCCCATCACCATCTACTACCTTTGTATAGAATGTTGGTTCTATATATACTCCATCATTCGCAATAGCACCATAAGCTGCTGCCATTTCTAGAGGAGTAGCACCATTTCTTAATCCTCCTAATGATAAGTTTATACTATTATCATATTCATCATCTAAGTGATCAAATCCTAAAGTTTTAACAAATTCTAATGCTTTTTCAGTTCCAATTGCTTGAATTCCTTTTACCATAGGAATATTTTGTGAACTTTCTATTGCATGTCTTATTGTAAGAAGGCCTTTAAAATAGTTGTAATTTTTCTTTCCTAAATATGGAACATCATCATATACAGTTGCTGCTGTAATTATACCTTTATCTATTCCTGGTGCAACAACTGCTAAAGGTTTCATAGATGAACCTGTTTGTTTAACTTGACTTGTACCTCTGTTAAATCCAAGTGTAGTAGTTTTCTCTCCAAGTCCTCCCATTACACCTAAAACATATCCTGTTTTATGGTCTAATAATACCATTCCTGCCTGTGCTGTTTTACCTGGATTTTTCTTTGATTTATCTAAATATTTTTCTTTTAAAGCTTCTTCATTTATAGCTTTTTGTATATCAGTATCTTGTGTTGTGTATATTGTAAATCCTCCACTACATAGATATAGATATGCAGCATCATATGTTAAATCTTTTTCTTCCATAAGTTGATTTACTATTTGCATTATAGCTGCTTCAGTATGATAAGAATATCCCATCTCAATAACTTTTCCTTTTTCAAAAGGAAGACCTGTATCTACTTTTGTGATTGCTGTTTGATACTCTTCTTCAGAAACTTTACCTAATTCTTTCATTTTATCTAAAACTGTTTTTGTTCTTGTCTTTATTCTTTCTAGAGTAGCACTACTATCCTCTGTAAATGGGTCATAACTGTTTGGAGTATGGTTTATACCTGCTAAAAATGCAGATTCAGCTAAATCTAAATCTTTTGCACTTTTAGAGAAATAATAATTAGCTGCTACTTCAACACCATATATATTTGTATTTCCTCCCATATATATTAAATTTAAATATAATTCTAGTATTTGGTCTTTTGATAATTCTTCTTCTATGTAATATGCTCTTGCAATTTCTTTTACTTTTCTTTGCCAGGTTCTATCTTTTTCCTCTGTTATGTTTTTAACAACTTGTTGAGTTATAGTACTTCCTCCATAACTAGATGAACCTATTCCTATTTTACTTAATGCATATTTTGCAGTTGCACCTATAGTTCTTTTTACATCTACACCCATATGGTCATAGAATCTTTCATCTTCTATTGAAACAAATGCAGCTGGCAAATATCCAGACATTTCAGATATTTTTACAAACTTTCTATTTTCATCACCACTAAGTTCTGCTATTACATTGCCATCTTTATCTAGCATTACAGAATTTTCGTATTTTAATACAAAAGATGATGCATCTAGCTTAGCTTCTCTTATTATTCCATAAATTATTCCAAATAGTATTCCTAATGCAATTAAAGCTACTAACAATATACTTATTAATATAGTCTTTTTCTTTTTAGGATCCATTTTTTTCTTGCCAGATTTTTTAGTGACTTTTTTGTTTTTTATTTTATATCTCTTTGTTTCATCCATTCCTTTATTGTTTTTCTTTTTATTAGCCATTTTATGACCTCCTAATTAAATATATATTATTATATTATATATAGCTTTAAATTTCAAATATTTATTGTAAATCTTCTAAAATGTCTTGTAGTTTAGTTACAATTTTAGCTCCTTGTTTTATTAAATCGTTTGTTCCGTAGCTGTTTGGATTATCAACATTTCCAGGAATTGCATAAATATCCTTTCCCTGTTCTAATGCAAAATCTACAGTTATTAATGTTCCACTTTTTTCCCTTGCTTCTACTACAATTACTGCATCTGATAATCCACTTATTATTCTATTTCTTTTGGGGAAATTTTTTGCAATAGGTTTTGTCCCAATTACATATTCTGATATAATTGCTCCTCCCCTTTTTATAATCTCATCAAATAATTCTTTATTTTCTTTAGGATACACTCTATCCAAACCACATCCAACAACTGCTATTGTTTTACCTTGTGCAGCTAAGCTTCCCTTGTGAGCAAATGAATCAATCCCTTTTGCAAGTCCACTTATTATATTAATATTATTTATAGACAAGTTATATGCTATTTTTTTTGATGTATTCTCTCCATATTTTGTGCACATTCTACAACCTATTATTGCAATAGATCTATCATTTAATATGTTTTTATTCCCTTTTACATATAGCACAATGGGTGGATCATAAATAGCCTTTAACTTGTCTGGATATTGTTTATCATTTATAGTAATTATTTCTATATTATTTTCATTCATATATTTTAGATATTTATCTATTTTTTCTCTATATCTATTACTTGTTATCTCACACGCATATTTTTCTTTTATTCCGTCTTCTATTAATTCTTCTTTTGTTTTATCCCATATTTTTTTAGGATTATTATATTTTTCTAATAAATCATTTAAAAACTTAGGATTTAATCCTTCTATCCTTGAGAGCCAAATCCAATACTCAATATCTTTCATAAATATCCTCCATTAATAGATTTTTGCCCCCATCAAAACGCAAAGCGTTTTGTATTCTTCATTATTAATTTTTTATTAACGGGCGAGGGTGGAACCTCGCCCCTACAATATTGTTTTTTTGTTGGGCAGACACAGGGTCGCCACTACATGTTTTCAATAGTTAGTTTCACATTTTTATACCTTTCTAATTTGTTATATATAATCATTTCTACTATTATTAATAGAGATGATATCATTATAAGTATTTTTACAGATAATATGTTAAATGCAATATTTCCCACTATAAATAAAAGTATAAATCCTGTTACTCTTCCTATCGCTAAATATATTTCACCTAGCATTATATTTTCTAATCTATAATCTTTAAATTGCTCATTCTCATTTACCTGAAATCTATTAGTAGCTAATAATATTGACAATACTTGTCCACCAATATTTAACGCAATATTATAAATTACAAAAAAAGTAAAATTAGTATTTATTATCATAGGTATAATAGAAGAAACTATTAGCAAACCTGCTATAATAAAAGCTTTTTGATAATATTTTACTTTAATATGTTTATTTACTAATATTGTTGTTATGGTAGCAATTACTGCAAATATTGCATTTAAATAACCTATACTAAACTCTGAATTAAACTGCATAAAAATAATCAATTGTATAAGTACTAATAAAACTCCACCCGAATTCATACCATAAAAAAGAAATATTTCGTATGTTCTCTTGGCATCTTTGTTTTTCAATATTTCCTTCATCTTTTTTGTTTCAATACTTTTTTGCTCGTACGTAACTTTATCTAACGAAAATGTTGTTATATATACAATTGCTCCTAATGCAATAATTATCATAAACACAAAGTCATAAGAGTTTTCAGTTATCAGATATCCTGTTGCTAATGTACTTATAATAATCCATACTTTTTCAATTATATGTGTATATGAAAAATATTTTTTATATGTATTTTCTTGATTAACATTATATACTAACATCATTTGAGGTATCCAATATACAGCTTCTCTAAACGCCATTAATATTGCAAACGGATAAATAAATTTAACAATACTTCCTTTTGCTAAAAATAGAATCATAAAACATATCAAATCTAGCAATATTCCAGTTCTATACATTGATATAATATTATCCTTATTAAGTTTTTTAGAAATCATATACATGAATATAGGATGAAATAAATACCATATTATATAAAATAATGCTACCTCTGATATATTTCCTCCTGATATTTTCAAGAAATATATTCCTAAAAAAGTTGTGTTAAACATTTGTGTAACACTTTTTAACATGTTTGTAAATAAAAACTTTTTCACTTTAGTATTCCTTTTCTTTCATTTTTGCTGCTTTTACAATATTATGCATAAGCATTGCTATTGTCATTGGTCCTACTCCTCCTGGAACAGGTGTAATGTATGATGCTACCTCTGAAACCTCATCATAATCTACATCTCCACATAATTTTCCGTCTTCTCCTCTATTAATTCCAACATCTATAACTATTGCTCCTTCTTTTACCATATCTTTAGTTATAAACCTAGGTTTTCCTATTGCAACTACTAATATATCTGCTTTTTTTGTTACTTTATCTAACTTTATAGTTTTTGAATGACATATCGTTACTGTCGCATTTTTATTTAATAGACATTGCATCATTGGTTTCCCAACAATATTACTTCTTCCTACAACAACTGCATCTTTTCCTTCAATTTCAATACCATATTCTTCTAATAATTTAATTATTCCATATGGTGTACATGATACAAATGAATCTTGACCTAAACATAATTTTCCTACATTGCAAGGATTAAAGCCATCAACATCTTTTTCTGGAACTATTGTTTTAAAAGCCTCATTTATATCTAACCCTTTTGGTATTGGACTTTGAAGAAGTATACCATTAATGCTATCATCTTGATTTAATTTATTAATTAATTCAAGTAACTGTTCCATTGTAGTATTTTCATCTAACAAGTATTCCTCATATTCTATTCCAATCTCTTCACATGCTATACTTTTATTTCTTACATATATTTTAGAACCTGGATCATTTCCAACCATAATTACTGCAAGTTTTGGAAATATTCCATTTTGTTTTAATTCTTCTACTTCTTTTCTTAAACTTTCTTTTATTTTGTTTGCAACTGCTTTACCATCTAAAATCTCAGCCATAGCCTTACCTCTCTTCATATTTTTCTCATTTAATTCTATATTAAATAGGTGAATTTTACAATATATATATTAAGGAAATTTTAAGAAATAGATAAATTGTTGTTTGTGTTAATGATTTGATTTATTATTTGTAGGGGTCGGGTTCCACCCCGACCCGCAAAAACGCATGTCATTTCACGGGCGAGGGTGGAACCTCGCCCCTACAGATTTAAAATAGATTTCTTCAACAAATCACAATTTAAATTTCAATTCTAGGATTGTATTTTTCAAGCCACATATTTACTTGGCAAAGATATGCCATAAGTTGAGGTCCTGTCATTAACTGTCCAAACCATGGTCTTGCAAATACTTTTCCATCTGTTTCTATTATATCCATAATGTATTCCCTGTTTAATAAATTGTTTATAGGTGAATTTTTGTTATACATTATTTTCTTCAATTTATTCTTCACAGCTAAAAGATAAGTAGGATTATGTGTTTTGGGATATGGACTTTTCTTTCTATCTACTATTTCTTCAGGTAATAAATCTCTTACAATATACCTCAAAAGTCCCTTTTCTCTTCCATTTAATGCTTTTATTTCCCAAGGTACATTCCATAAGTACTGCACTATTCTATAATCGCAAAATGGAACTCTTAAATCTAACTCATATTGTTTAGACATTCTATCTGCCCTATCCAAAAGTGTCTGCATAAACCAGTTAATAGTTAAATATGATATCTTTCTTTTTGCTGCAGTTTCTTTTGAATCATTATCTAAAATTTCTACATTACCTAAACTTTGATTATATCTATAATCTATATATTCTTTTAAATTAATTTGTTTAGATATTTCTGGACTTAACAACTTTTGTCTTTCACATAGTGCAATAGACCATGGAAATGTATTACTATTTAAAGCATCATCTCTAAAAAACCACGGATATCCAGCAAATATTTCATCAGCACATTCGCCAGAAATTGCAACCTTTGCTTTTCTACTTATATTCTTACAAAATAATAGTAGTGAAGAATCCACATCTGCCATTCCAGGATAATCCCTTGCAAGCATAGCTTCTTCTAGCGATTCTGCAAGTTCAGGCGTATCTATTACTATTTGCTGGTGATTTGTATTAAATTTTCTTTTCATTATATCTATATAATAATTATCTGAATTTGGTTGAAATTCACTTTTTACAAAGTTCTTATCATTATCCAGATAGTCAACTGAAAAAGTATTTAACCTTGGCAGATTTTTACTTTTGCAATAATTACTTGCATATGCAGTTATTATACTAGAATCCAATCCTCCTGATAGCATTGTACAAATTGGCATATCTGTTACAAGCTGTTTTGAAATTGAATCTTCTAATAAATATCTTATAGTTTCACAGGTTTTACCAAAACTATCTGTATGTTCTTTTGTCTCTAATTTCCAATATTCTTCTATATGAATTCCAGATTTATTAAATAGCAAAAAACGTGAAGGTTTTAGCTCATTTATATCTTTAAATATTCCAACTCCTGGAGTATGTGCAGGACCGAATTCCAAACAATTCGCAAATTCCTTGTTTATCAATAACTACTTCTACTTTAGGATGAGTAAGTATTGCTTTTAATTCTGTTGCAAAAATTATAGTATTATCTACTATTGTATAATATAAAGGTTTTATTCCAAAATGATCTCTAACTAAAAATAGTTCATTTGCTTTATTATTCCAAATTGCAAAACTAAAAACACCATTTAGTTTCTTTGGTATATTAGTTCCAAAATTAATAAACCCATTTAACAATAATTCTGTATCTGAATCTCCGTTCAAATTCATATCCCAATTCTTGTAACTCTTTTTTCACTTCTTCTTTATTATATATTTGTCCATTATATACAATACTATAAATTACATCATTATACCTTATACTCATTGCTTGTTTTTCTTTTTTGTTATTTATATTTTCTCTATATCCCAAATTTACATATTTATCTATATAATAATGTTCCTCATCTGCAGCTTTCTTCTGTATTTTCGAATTCATATCTTTTATAATATATATATCCCTTGATACATCTTTATTAAGATTAGCAAATCCTACAAAACCGCTCATAAAACCTCCTAGAAAATAGATAAATTATAATCTATTAAATAAATATATTTTTAAATCTGTAGGGGCGAGGTTCCACCCTCTCCCGCCAAATTAACATTCTAAATGGTCGGGGTGGAACCCGACCCCTACAACGTTTGCAATTAATTTAATATTGTAAATTACAATTTTTCTCTCTATTAGTATATTCATTTTTTATTTTTTGTTACCTAAATTAACAAAATGAAAAAAATCCCTTACGATAAAATCATAAGGGATTCTTTACTAACAGCATTCTTTCTTTTTGCAGCATATTAACATTATTATTCTTATTATCAATAGTATTAAAAGTGTTACTAAGAATAAAACTATTGCACCTATTCCTAAAAATGTTACAAGTCCAGTTAATGCACCTATTATTAATCCAATTCCGAATGCTAATAATATAGATATAACAAATATTACTAAGTCTATACAACATCTTCTTTTTTTATTTTTTTCTCTTTTGAAGCATATATCTACTTGTGGTTCCATAATACAAAAGCACCTCCTGATTCATATTAGGATATACTATATATTATGACATTTATTTTCTATTTGTGACAAAGTTTTCCTCATTCTCCGATTCGTTCTCTTCTCTTTCGTTGACATAATTTTCCTTGTGTTGTATAATTAAAGTATGGCAATTTTTTTATTTACCTTTAAAAAAATAATTTTAGAAAGGAATGGTTAAATGAAAAAACGGTTTAATAAACTCATGGGGTATATCCCACTAATCTCCAATCAGACGAAACTTATGATAAGTGCAAGCTTGCTTGGCTTGGCTATTATCTTATATTGGGTTCGTCCTGGAATCGACACCAAAATTTGCTGTATAGCAATGTTGTTCTCCTTTATAGGAGACATTTCTCTCAATGGCATGCCACTTGAGAAAAGGCCCAAAAAGCTTATGTATGTAGGTGCTGGGTTCTTTATGATAGCTCATATTGTGTATGCAAAAGCATATTATACTTTGCTCGGCAATTCAGGGTTCTTTAATCCTGGGGCAATTGCAGGAATTGTATTTATTGCGTTAATGTTTATACTTGCGGTAATTTGTGTTACCAAATCTAAAGAACGTTTGCCTGCAATAATGCTAATTGTATTCGGAGTTTATATTTTAATTATAGGATTGAACTTTATAACAATTGCATCATATTCTTATGTTGCCAAATCATTGTCTGTAGTGGGTGCATTGTCATTCTTAATTTCCGATTTTATAATCGGTGCAGAAACTGTTTTTAAAATTAAGAGTCCTACATTGCGTAAACTGGTGTGGATCTTCTATCCACTTGGTCAATTTATTATACTTGCATGTCGATAACCGAATTTTTTGCCTATTTAATGCGAGCTTAATGCTCGCATTTTCATTTGAGACAAAAGGGGGCTGTCCCCCTTTTGTCTCACTTTATATAATTTTAGTTAATTTCTCTTGATTGTTTTATCATTAAATCTCCAAATACTGCATAGCCGGTGGTTGGGTCATTTACTAATACATGTGTTACTGCCCCTATAAATTTATTGTTCTGTACAATTGGTGCTCCACTCATTCCGCTGTACTATTCCTCCTGTTAATTCTAATAGTCTTTCATCTGTTACTTTTATTAGCATACTTTTATTATTACTATTATTATTTCTATAAATTTTTGTAATTTGTATATCATATTCCTCTCTTATTCCATTTTCTAAATTTAATAAAATTTTTGCATTTCCTGTTTGAATCTCATCTCTGTTTGCTACTTCTATTTGATTATTAATATCGCAATTCAATTTTGATATATCACTTACATTACCATAAATTCCAAAATCAGTATTTTTGCTAACACTTCCAATTGTCTTTCCGATTAACAATACTTCCCTTTATTTCTCCAGGAATCCCTTCCTCTCCTTTTACAATTGATGATATTTTTGAAGTTACTAATTCTCCACTAGAAATATTTATTAATTCTTGTGTATCAATATCTATTATGCCATGTCCAAGTGCAGCATAATTTCCACTTTGAGGCTCATAATAGCTAATAGTTCCTATACCTGCCGCTCCATCTCTTACCCATAATCCTAATTTATATTCATTATCCTTTGTTTTTATTGGAGCCATTGTTGCCACATATTCTTCACCATCTCTTAAATATTTTACATTTAGCGTTTCTCCATTTGAATTATTAACACTATTTACTAATTCAGATGTACATGTTATCTCTTCTTCATTAATTTCTACAATCATATCTCCTTCTTCTATTCCTGAATTTTCATATGGTTTTTCTCCTTCAATTTCTGTCATTCCAACAACAAGTACTCCATTTGTATATAGCTTTAAGCCTACGGAATTCCCTAGAGGAATAACTGTTGTGTTTGCAATAGTATTAACTTCAATATCCTTTATATCTATTAAATTAAATAAACTTATAGTCATTTTCTTCTTCTCTACCTTGTTACTATTTTCTATTGTACTAGATGCTTGGACTGTTTCTTGATTATTACCTGCCTCATTTATATAAATTCCAAAAATAGTTCCTAATTCAAGATTTTCTCCTTGAAATAAAACAATGCTATCAGGTATAGCTGTAATATTGGTTACATATGCTAATATTATTAATAAAATTAAAATTAAAAAAATTCTTCTTATAATTCTCATCAAAAATGGTCACCCTAATTTTAGGATAACCATTTTTTTAATTTAAATTCATTTTAAATCATTCTAGGGACGCCCTTCAAAATTCAGGGACGGGGTTCAAATTTTTTTCAAATTATTCATTTCACTTTTCGAAATCTGAAATCTATCCATAATCTCAACATATGTAATCTTATGTTTCTCTTTTAATAATTTTATTAGTTCTTTGAGTAAATCTTCTTCTTTTATAATTTCTTCTAATGTCTTTTTCTTTTCTTTAGAAAATTTATATAAAACGTTTTCCAAAATTTCTTTTTTATCTACATCTACATCATAAAAATATTCATCATTGTTTAATTCTTTGAATAACTCTTTATAATTACATTTTCCAATAACTTCTATAAGTTTCTCATTTGTAGCTATCCCCATATTTTTTATATATTGATGATAACTAGAATATTTATAATCTTCACATTTTTCCACTTTTTTTGCTTTCACAGGATTCTTATGTATATAATCTATACATCTAATCAAATAATATTCATTAGTTATTGCTTCACTAACATATCTATTTCTATAAACATATCCTACTCTTTTTTCTTGTTTATTATAATGTTGTGCATATATTGTATTTATTCTATGCATGAAATTAGATAATTTTTCAGTCTCATCGCTATATATTAACAAATGTACATGATTATCCATTATACAATATGCAATAATTTCTACATCATATTTCTCCCTATATTTATTAATTAAATAGAGATATCTTTCTTTATAATTGTCTTTCTTAAAAATATACTCTTTTTTTATTCCTTGTACTATTACATGAAAAAAAGATGTATCTAAATATTCTCGCGCTATACGAGGCATAATATATCAACCTTCTTTCTTTTTATTATACCCCCATATGCACAAATTGATATTTGTACATCTAATCTTGATTTTAATCTTTTTTAATACACTCTGAAGTTCGTGCCTAAAATAAATTTACACTAATTTTAAAATAATTGCAATAAAAACCTTTCGTTTAATTTCGACATTTTAAGTGGACTGCAATTTGAAGGGCGTCCCTGAAATCTGAGACCTGTCCCTGGATTTTGAAGGGCGTCCCTAAAATTCGTTCCTGAAATTCTCATAAAAAATGGTCACCCTAATTTTAGGATAACCATTTTTTTAATTTTAAAACTTTTATTTAATTAATTTTCTAAAAAATGAATATGTTGTGAATTAAGATTGTATTATTATGGTTCTATATAAGTTATTCTAATAAATCCTCCTATTCCTTTAGTATCATCTCTACCTGAGCCAAAAACATCTATGTCTTCAGAGTCTCCTCCTTGTCCTCTCTTACCATCACCTATGCTACTAAATACAGATTCTGCACCATTGTAAGCTGATTTAACTCCATCAAACGCTTTAACTTCTGTTGTTTTTCCAGGATATCCAAAACCCGAGTCATAATTATTTTCTTCAACTGTTCCTCCTAAATCTTTTGCCCCCAATTGCTTCATTGCTCCTTTTTTTCCTCCTGATAATTTTATTTTCATTCCTGATGAATCTTTAAACCATGATGTTCCTCCATTTGAAGCATAGTTTTTAGTTCCATTGGTTCCACCTTTTCCTACTTGGTATTCATAGTTTCCTTCGTACAAGTATACGGTTCCGTTTAAATCCGGCTCCACTTCCTCCACCATATATATACCACCATTCTTGCAGAATCCAGCTTCCTTCAATTCCGCCTCCGCCTCCTGCTACAAGGATTATTTCATAATATCCATCTTGTGGTATATAAATTTCTTCAGTAATATCTTCATCATCGTCATTTGACTTTTCTACTATTACATCTCCTGAATTTGGCAACTCTAGAGTATCATCGTCAGAGCCTCCGCCACCTGAACCATCATCAGAGCCTCCGCCACCTGAACCATCGTCAGAGCCTCCGCCACCTGGAGTATCGCCACCTGGAGCTCCGCCTAAATCTGCTGTTACAGGATTAGGTATACTTGTTGTTCTTGCAGCATATTTTTCTCTTGCTAATGCTGTTTCATATGCTGTTGTCTTTTCGTCATCAATATCTTTTTCATATAAAGATCTTTGTACTAAACAATAATAGCACTCTTCTTTGCTAGTGTTAGTTTCAGCATGCTTATAGTAATACCATGTTTCTTCTGTTCCAGCATTATCATATTCATATGACTTTATTCTATAATCAATACTTCTATATCCTTTTAAATTACTTCCATTTATTTCGTCACAATATGGTAAATGGTAATACATATCGCTATTGCTATTTAAATAAATTTCGTCTGGGTCTACATATTCCTTATTTGAGGTACTTGTTGCTATTGCATAATTGTTATAATATTTCATTCCGATTGGAATTCCTTGCACAAATGTTATTATTGAGACATTATCTAATATTTTATCCCAATCTGTTTCTGATAAAACCGGAAGAAAAAATTCTCCTGGTGAATTACGACTATAACTTGTTATAGCTTGGTTTAAGTTGCTAATTACAGCTTGTTTAATCACTTCTCTTTTATGAAGGTTAAATACTGAGTTTTCTTTTTCTATATCATCAAATATAGTTCCTGTAATAGTAATTTCTCCTGTTTCTCCTTGCATATCGCCTACTGTTATGCTACCTAATTTATCATACACCCATTCTGAAAATGCATATGATTCTACATAATAATTAACTGCACTAGTATCAAGATATAGACGACTATCTGGATCATTAGGTTGTCCATAATCAGAAGTAACTTCTACTCCTGATTTTGTATCTGTATACCATTTACCTTGTTCTATACTGTCACAATTTCCAATTAATGCTTGATAAATTTCTATACAAGTATTATTAACTTTATTTTCATAAATTGATAATTTTTTGTATTTAACACTACTTAAATCACTCAAATTAGTTCTTATTCCAGTACTACTAACTTGGAATGGAGTATTTCCATCAAAATATACTTTAGTATTGTTTTCAGCTTCGTACACATATGTATATGTTCCTACTGTGTATGGACCATTTTCTGTTATTTTCCATGCTATTTTTTCACTTAGTGTTTCAGGCTTAATATCAATATTTTCATTTAATTTTATTCCGTTTATTGTTTCTACTGGCATAGTTATTTTTGCTGTATCTGTATCTATTAAATAACCTGACTTTTTTTCATAAACTCCGTTTACTTTTCCATATATGGTAATATAGTTGTCTAATGTATAGTTTACTGTTATGTCTGTATCGCTAACTTCTTTTTTGTATCTTGCAGAATATGCTGTAAATGGTTTTAATATATGTGAGTATGTTGTTTTTGCATCCCCTGGATTTAGTGTAAATTGCTTAGATTCTCCATCTTCAGTAGTATATGTGTCTTGTGGATTTCTTTCTGCAACATATAATATTTTACCTTTATGAACTGCTTCATCATAACTTGCATATCCTATATCATTTGCTAATTCTCTAGACATAAAAACTGCTACACCGTTATCATCTTTTATAACTTCTTTTGTTTCTGCAGGTGAATAGATGTAATATCCATCATATAAAGTAAAAGCTATTGCTGGAACATATGATAAAACTGTTTCTTTACTTGCTCCACCCATTCCTATACTATTTGAAAAAGATGTTGTAAATGTGTTAATTGATGCCATTATATCTCTACGCTTTGAATCTGCTGTTTCAGAATATGCGTCATTCCACTCTACTGTATTTATCTCAAATGCTTCTATTGCTTCTTTAGTAGACTCTAAAAGCTTTGTGTTATACGCAGTTTGCATATTTATAGTATCTACTTGTAAAGATATATAATATGAAACTATTAATATTATAGGTATTATAATAACTATAAATATTACTGATAAATTTTGTAATTTCATCTTTTCACCTCAATTCTTTTCTTTAAGTCTCTTACTAATAAAGTGAGACATGAAATGGAGTATCCTTTTAGAAATATTCCATATCACCTCTCACTTCAAACTTTTGTATATATTTAATTAATTATTTCCCTGTATTTATTACCATGCTAGAACTACTTGCACCTACTTGATATGTTCCTTGTCCTGTAACTTTATAGAAAAATGATCTTAATGTTTGTGCTAAAGTTTTATTTGTATTCTTTGCTGTAACTATTACATTATCACCTTTTTTTAATACAAAATTTTGTGAACTTCCATCATCATTGTACATATCATCTAATATTTTTGTTGTATATACAGAATAACGTACATTCTCTCCTATTAAGTCTTGAGCTGTTTGTCCAGTACCTTTTTTACCTGGATTTTCATCTAGTACTTGTACTTCTATTTCTATATCATATGTATTTCCAGTTGCAAGTAATCTTTTTTCATATTCTTCATAATCACTAGGTTTTATACTTCCTGATACAGCTATTTTATCTACAAATTCTGATGTTGCAGTTTGTACTGCTGTTTGTGCTATATCATCATTTCTTTCTGATACAGACATAAGTGGAAATATAAACATTAATGTAACTGCTGAAAATGCAGCTATTATTGTAATTAGTGTATCACTCATTTTAACATCCTCCTTAACAGGTTTATAGTGAATAATTAATAGTGAATAATGAATATTTTAATTCACCATTCATTATTAATTATTTTTTGGGCAGGGCTTTTTCCCTGCCCATATAATAGTTATGTACCTGAGTCTAAAGTATATGTTACATATACTTTTTTACCTCCAGATGATAAAGTTATTTGTGTATCATCATCTCCAGTTTCATAAATACCGCTAATTGGTACTTCTACAAACTCTTCTGTAAATTTACTTTCTCCATGTGAAGTAAGTAAATTAGCTATATAAATTTTTAAATTATTCTCTATCTGAGTTATACTAGATGATGAATTTGATAAATCAAATGTAGTTACGCCTTCAGCACCTAAATCAACTGTAACAGATATTGATTCTTTATAATATCTATATAATGTTGAAATCACTTCTGTAACAGACACTTGTCTGTTACCATTGCTTGATGACGCTGTGTGATCATAAAAATTAGTCTTATCACTATAGTAAAGCACAACATCAGCCGTTGATTTTGCATGTGAAATTACTGAAAAAGTTATTGTGATTGCAAGTACAAATACAAATATTGCAAATGCAATTTTTAAAGCGTCTGCTGCGTTTTCCATAATTTAACTCCTAGCTTCCTGATGTTGTTTTGTTTATTGTTATTGTACTAACAACACCATCTGTAGTAGTGCATGTAACTGTATATTGATATGCATTTACTACTGTAGCAGTTGTTGTATAGCTACCAGCTAATGTAATGTCAGGATTTTCTTCATCTGCATTATTAGCCTCAACATCTCTTATAAGTTGTTTAACTGCACTTGCTGAAACTTTTGATCCTTCATACATAGTAAATTTTTGGTTAAACATTTGCATTTCTTGATCAGACATACTAGATTGTGCTGAACTAAATAGTCCTGATGAACTATTAAATATCATTATACCTACACTTATTAATAATATAGATATTAATATTGCTCCTGCAATAATTAAAGCTTTTGATGCATTCTCCATAATTTTTTCCTCCTTTGAATTTTTATTTATTTTATCTTTAGAACTTTCATTCTAAAACATTAATAACTTTGTTATTCTAGTTCTTCAAAAACTAGTTTTGATACTTTTCCTGTATCTTCATGATATTCTATATTTATACATTTAAATTCTATTAAATTAAAATTTTGTACAAAGTTTGTTATTTCTTTATTATATATTTCTTCCATTGGGTATGTTTTATCTATTGTTGTCATTTTTAAATCTATTTTTATACTGTTTTGTAAATTGTTTATATAATAACCTTTTTCATCTTTTTGTATATTATTTTTTTCATTTTGGTCTATTGCCTTATTTATTAATGTTGCTATCTCTGTTCCTAAAACTTCTTTATTTAAATAAGCTTCGTATTGGCTATTGTAATCTATTAAAGCTTTTTTTTCTGAATTTATATTTATTAAATATACACATATTACACATATTATAATAAATAGAACTGCAAGAACTATTAAAAGCTGTTGTTTCATACTTAGCCATCCTCCTTTATTATAATATTTTTAACTACAATATGCAACATTTTTTTATTTTTTTATTTATAAATTTGCTGGAATTTTATAACATTTACTTTTCCATATTCGTATTCTGTATTTGCGCTATTACATTTATAATGTTTAATTGTCCCATCTCCATTAACTGAATTGTCTTTTATTAGATTAATTAAGTATTCTTCGTCTTTTTCTGTTAAATCAGTTGCTGAAAAAATTACTTCAATACCAATTTCTGTTTCTTGTTCGTATTGCTTAGCAAAATTAGTAAGACTAACTATTTCTTGTATTGTAATATCTTCTCTTCCTTCAAACTTTGTAAAATTATTATTAAACTTTTTTATTTCATTTTCTTCTAATTCTTTCTCATATGTTGGTGCTAGTTGCCCATAAGTATTAAATAAAATTACTACTACAGTTAGTATTAATATTGCAATTAATACTCCACCTGCCATAAGCAAGGCTTTTGACGCATTCTCCATATTTTTTCTCCTTAGATTTGTTTAAATGTCATAGAATCAATTCTTCCTGTTATTGGACTATAACTAACATTTTCGCATGTAAATGTAGCTCTTTTAAAAGCATTTAAACCGCTATATGTATATGTTGTTGTTTTTGTTCCATCTGGATTAATAACAGACTGTACATCATCACTTGCAGTCTGTGAAAAAAATGTCTTTAATGTTTCATTTACTCCAGTTCCTGTTCCTGTTCCAGTTTTCAACTGATATACATCATTACCTAATCCTATATCTGTATAATTCTTTTCATCTTTTTTTACACCATTTTTTTCCCAAGTTACTGTTCTGCTAGTATTAAAAGACGCACCCCTCAAATCCAAAACTATATTTATAAAGTATTCTTCATCATTAATACCTAATCTTTGATTATAATCAATAGCCTTATTTACAACAGTTATAACATCTGTTCCATACATTCGACTTTTCTCATATGCTTCATATTCTTTATTAAATGCTGATGTTTGCTGTGCTAATTTTTTTTCATCTTGTGCCTGTGCTAATGTATTACTTGCATTAAGCGTATATATTAATACAGTTAAAATAAGTATTGCTAATAATGTTCCCCCTGCCATAAGCAAAGCTTTTGATGCATTCTCCATCTAAAATCTCCTTCCAAACATTACATCATTGTTGACATTGTGCTAAAGGTATCTGTCATGCTAAATAATCCTATTGCTACTAGTGGTACAATTAAATACCCTACAAATAGGCATACCATAGGAGCAAATCCAATTGCTTTTCCTATCATACCTTTTCTTTTTATTAATCTTTCATTTGATTCTTTTCTTTTTTCTTGATAATATTCTCTTTCATTATCTAGTTCGTCAAATGCTTCATTTATCGGTATTTTTTCTACTGCAGATTGAAGTCCTTCTACTATACGTATCATCTGTTCAAAATTTATTTCATTTTTTAATTCTTCTAATGCTTCCCATGCTCCAGCTTCATAGTTATTAACACATTTTGTTATTGGCTCTCTAAATATGTTAGAGTATCTTTCTAGCCATTCTAATATCATTTCAACATTTACTCTTTCAATTTTCATAAGCATCAAAATGATTGTTTGAAATTGCATTACTTCGTTTTCTATTTCTAATTTCCTCATTATTTTTTGGAACATTAACATCCATTTAGGTCCAAAATATCCTGCAAGAGCAAATACTGATGCTAGTAGCCATTCAAACCATTTTAGATATTCTTTATCTACAACTTTTAGCTTGGTTTCTATTCTTTCTGCTCCTTGTTTTATTTCTTCCTCTGTTGCATCTTCATAAAATTCAGAATGCTTTAATTCAACTTTTATTTGTTCTAATGTTAATTTTTTGCCTTTAAACTTTTCTAAGAAATAGTTGTCCTGTTCAGTTAAGTTCATTGCTTCTGCTTCTTGTTTCTCAGACATTTCCCCTAACATTGCATTTTGTGATGTTGGAGATTCATATATGAAATCTACTGCTACATTATGTATTTGTGTAAATAGGAATAAAGATACGAAGAATACTGCTATACAAATCACAATTCTATTAACATAGAATGTTTCCATTTTTTGTTTTGATGCAGCATCTTTTAATAAATTTATATCTTTTCTATATTCTCTTGTTCCTTTTTTTGGTATAAATAAATCAATTACTCCTTTAGCAATTGGATTTTTATATAATTTCATTTGCCAAACTTTGTTTGGATCTCCATAATCACTTTTAATTGATCCATTGTCTTTTAATTTCCTTGTTAGGATATAGCATATAAATGTTAATACTATAAGTAATAATTGAACTATAAATCCTAATTTTCCATTATAAAAACTAGATGTAAAAGCAAAATTAGATATTGCCCAACTTTTTAAAGGTTGTATACACAATACTGGTACTAAAGCTATTACTGATAAACTTTGAAATACATAATCAAGTTTTTCTCTTTTTAATATTTCTAATTGCATCTCTTCTGTAATATTATTTAAATTCTTTAAATACAAAGATGCTCCATTACTATCTACTCTATCTCCAAATTCTCTTGTTAAAAATGATACTCCTGCAAATTCCTTTAAATAACTATTTGGTGCTGTGTCATAATATTTTTCTAGTTCTGTTTCAGGGTCATCAGATGTCAATATTTCATATATTTTCTCACCTTGCCTAGAAACTTCGAGTTGATCTTTTTGCGAAACTTCGTATATTGCTTCTTCTACCATGTTAAATTCATGATATGCATGTCTTATCTCTGCAAAAAAATCTATTTGTTGTTTTAATAACTTTGTATCTAATTTGTCTACCATACCACTCATTAATGTTTCAATTAAAAACACTTCAAAAAGCAATATAATAGTAAGTAATAATTTATCTTCATGTGTAAAAACTATTATTAATATTGTAAGTGGCAATATTATTAATATAGCATTCAAAATTATTCTTGCAGTTTGTTTTCTTGTTAAATATTCATCATCCACATTCATGATTTCTAGTTTTCTTCTAAGTTTTGAAACATATCTTTTTAAAAATGGTATCTTCATGAAATAGACATATAATTTTTGATATAAAACATCAGAGGTGTATTTCTTTTCTGTTCCTTTTCTCAATTGTTGGATTCTTTTCATATCTGTTTTATTTAGCATTTTTCTCATAATGAAATAAGCTATTATTATAAATACAAATAATCCTCCACATATTCCCATTATATAAAACAATGTTTGATTTGACATTTCTAGTTTGCACCTCTTTTCTTATGTTTATCTGATTTTAATCTACCTTTCTATTTATGGTAATTCCTTCGAAGAGCGGACGAGCGATGCTCGCCCCTACAATGTTTGCAGTATTCTATTTCTTCATGTTATGCTTTTCTTGGTCTTCCTCTTCTTTTTGGGGCTTCTACAGTTGCAGATACTGGTATTGCTTCTGCTTTTGTTTTTTGTTTTGCTCCCCAATTTCTTTCTATAAACTTATCAAATTCTTCTATATCTGATTCATCCATATTTCTGCGCATTTCTTTTAAGTTATAATCTGATATTTTATTTGTTATAACATATTCATCATTTCTAAACTCTAAAATATTTACATATTTATATAATTCTCTATTTGTTGTTTTAGTAAAGAAACTTGTTGCATTGTCTATAAATTTGTCCATTTTCCCTTCTAATGTTTTTTCTTTTCTATGATCATATGTATATTCGTTTTTGTCTTCTACAGGAACGCATTCTGTTACTCTTTCTATATAACGTCTTCCTCTAAAATCTTTTACTAAGTGTATATCAAAATTTAATACTTGAACAACTTGTTCTTCAGCTGTTTTTTCATCTTTGAACACACCTGCTCTTAACATTGAGTTACGAAGTGCTGTTACTAAATCAGGAAATGTCTTAGCATGGTGAGTAAATAATGTAAATTTTGAAGCAACCTGTGCTGATTGTATCATCCAAGATGCTACGGGGTCTGTTGCAACCTCTCCTATGATGTTAACACTACCATCGGTTTTCTTTTGAACGTCCAAACAATCTTGTCCAGAAATTGTTTCTGTTTCACGCATTGATAAAATATTTCTTGTTGGATATATTTTTCTTAAGTGAAGCTCGAATGCAGTTTCTGTGATACGAAGGTTCATTGTTTCATATATATTTTCTATCATCGCCATAAGCATTGTTGTTTTTCCGGCATCCTTGTTCACCTGTAAGTGATATAATTCTTGCACCTTTTACTAAGAATTTTAATAAATCTATTGCATTTTCTTTTCCAGGTATTGTTACTATTTGTTCTAGAGTTGCTCTTTTTACGTCGAATTTTCTTACAAAAAATGCCCAAGTTTCAGACATTGAAGGTCTAACAACAACTACACGAGAACCATCTTTCATTTCATTTATTTTATATCCATTTGTATCTGATAATTGTCCTGGATTATTATATTTGTATATGTTTTGACATACCCTTTTTAATTCACTTTCTCTTCCAAATGAAAGGAAAGCAAGTCTTATTGATTTACCTTGGAACATTATCCATATACTATCACATGCTCTTGGTACTTTATGTTCTGTTATTTGCTCTAAGTAATCTCCATCTGTTTGTGCAACTTGACTTAAGAAACTTTCTGGAAGACCAGATACACCACCTGATACACCATCTATGTTCATATCTCTTATTTCATCAATACTGCTATAACCTTTGTAATGTTGATATATTCTTTGAACTAAAACATTTAATTTGTCTTGGAAATTTAATACTAACCCTTCTTGTTCAAATATATCGTCAATTTCTTCTTTTGTTATTACATAACATGGTTTTGCTTCACCTGCTACATATTTTAAAGTTGCTAAATTATATTTTTTTATAATTTGTGTTAATGCTTCATAAGCAAAATCCTTTTTATACATATATAGCAATATGTCAAATTTGTCTTGAGAAGTAAGAAGAGATGGCACATCAAATGGAATTGCTTTTGATATATTTACCTCTGTAACTCCATATTCTTTAGCTAGCAAATCAAATATTAATTCCTTAACATATTTTTTATCGTTAACATCTCCATATGTACAACCTTTTAACGCTTTTTTTAATTCGTATTTTTTAGCTTTTCTTCTTTTTAATTCTTCTTCTGAAAGTCCTATGTCATAAAGGTTAATTTTTGTGATTTCATCAAGCCTTTTTTTAACAAATTCAGTCATTTTTTCAATTGTATATGTTTTGTCATCTATATCTATTTGTTCTTCAATTTTAGCGTTTTTGTTCTTCTCAGCAACATATTTAATTAATAATCCTATTATTATTAGAACTATAAACGTTAATATAATATTTGTAACATTCATGTTTTAAGAACACCTCTCTTACATTCTCATTTGTAATTCTTGCAATGTATATATAATTCTTTCTGTTGCATTTTTTACAGAATCTATAAACAATGCATTTTTGTCTTTAGGATTTATTTTCCTAAATTTTATAAAATAATCTGCTACTTTTCCTTCATTGCATGCTTCAAAAAACAACGTATTATACGGAATAGCGCACACTGGCTTCTTCTCTTTCATGTATCTTGAAACATTTTTTATATTATATTTTGAATTTTTATCATATCTTCCTAAAAGTGGTATTACAGTTTTTTCACTAAAAATTATATCTTGTTCTTTTAGTCTTATAAACTCATCTATCTGTCTCATTTTTTGTGATAAATTAGAAACAATTACATCTGAAATTTCTAGCAAAGATTTCTTTATATGGTCATCAAGTCCACGGTCTATATCGATAAATACTAAATCGTAATATTTACTTGCTATTTTTGCAATATCTTTAAAAACTTTTTTATGAGTTTCATATTCTTCTTCGCTTATTTCAGTATCTGTTAATAATTCTAATCTATCTTTAAATACTATTCTTGTATAATTTGTTATTATTTCTGGAGAAGTTTTATTGCTTAATATCGCTTTAGATAATCCACTTATTCCTGATGCTATATTTGTTTTTCCATTGTTGCTATTTATTAATTTCATAGTTTTATCTTCTTGCCAATAACAATCTTGATAAGAATAATCATTATATTTTGTATCTAAAACTAATATTTTATAGTTGTGTTGTATTGCTAGAAAAGTAGTTATTGCTGCTATTGATGAAGTTTTTGCTGTTTCTCCTTTTCCGCTACTACAAAATGATATAATTGCCATTAATCTTTCTCCTTTTTTATAATTCTTTAAAAACTCTTTTTATCTCTCCAGTTCTTGTTTCCGGTGTTATTTCTTGAACAAGCATTAATAATGATTCTCTAAATTGTTCACTCAAGTTTCTTAATTTTATTTTTGTTACTCTTTGATTCTCTATTATTGCTGTTAAATCTCCTTGGTCATATGGAAAATAAAATTTCTCTGTATCCCACTCTATTGGAGCTGTTAAAGATAATAAATTTAAATATTCATCATCTTCTTCAATAATATCTCTTTCAAATAATATTTTTGTCATTCTAACTTTTTCTTTCATGTTGCTAATTATTTCTATTCCTCTTCTAAGTGAAAAACTATCAAATGCTGTAACAAAATATAATCTATCCGCGCTACTCATATTAAATAAATCAAACATATCTGGTGAATCTACATCTATTAATATCATGTCATAGTTTGTTTCTATACCACCTATATATTTATCAACTGATTCTAGATCTTCAAATCCGACTGCTATATCTATTCCTTCATAATCAGTAACATAAAATTTTGTTGGAGCAATGGCAGGTACTATGTATCTTGCTTTTTGTAAAACTGTTGTATCTATTAGTAATATTCTTTTTTTAAGTTCTGTAAGAATTTTTGCTGTATAAATTATCAAATCTGTTTTTTCAAAAGCTCCTATAAATCCTACTTTTTTCAACCTCATTGCCTCCCTTTTGTTTATTAATATAATTGTTTTCAATTAATTTTGTGCTTGATTTTTTGCGGGCGAAGGTGGAACCTCGCCCCTACAGTTATTAATATATGGAACATATATTAATAACTTGTTAATCCTGATAAGTATGCTTCTCTTGCTGCTTTTGCATCTTCAATTTGTTTTTGTATTCCTTCTTCTAAGTTTTGTTGTGTGTCTGCAGCATAAGCACCTTTACTTCCATCTATATATCCTCTCATGTTTTGATCAAATCTTGCTTGTAATGCTGATTTAGCTTCACTCTTAATATTTCCATTAGCAGCAATTAAATTTTGAACAGCTGCAGTTGGTGTATATGTTTTTATTGCTGCTTCTTGAATTCCTGGTTCTATATATTGTATTGCATACAAGTTTGAAGCAGTCATTATATATGCTTCTACGATAGCACTTTCCATCATTAAGATTTCTCCTTCAGTTAGTTCTAGTCCTATTGTATCTCCTAATATTGATTTTACTTCTTTTTTAGAAATTACTATTAAATCTTGACCATTTGGAAGAGTTAATCTTACATCAATGTAATCTCCTTCAAGTATTGTTGTTGGTAATGTTAGCATATTGTATTCTACATATCTTACATCACTTGTAAGTTCTTCACCTTCATATACCAAATTTTCTGCCAATATTGTTCCAGCACTTAAATCTAATTTACTTTTATATCCACTTGGAAATGCTGAATCTACCCAAGTTGCTTTTCCTTTTGATTTTTCAATCTTAGTTTTTGAAGGAAAAGCTCCTAATGGAACAGCTTTTTCAGTTACCAAAACTGATTCAACCTTATCTAATGTTATTTCTTCTCCTGATTTAACATCTGATTTTAATCTATATGCATATGTAAGAGCTCCCTCTTCTTTTTCTTTTGCCTCCTCTTGGCTTGACAATATAAAATATGCTAAAACACCTATAACCGCACATATCACTAATGTTATAACCATACCTAATAAAAATGAATTCCTTGCTTTTTTTTGCATTGGATTTGCTACCATATAAAATTCCTCCCATAACATACTATTTTATTCTATTCTATAACAAAATCACCTCAAAAACAACATTTTAAGGTGATTGTAATTTAAATATAATACGTTTGTAACATTGCTGTAATAATTATTGTATGTAATTTCTTATTGCTTGTGCTACACCACTTTCATTGTTACTAGCAACAACTTTATTAGCTATTTCTTTCATAAGTGGTGAACCATTTCCCGTAACTATACCCACTCCTGCATTTTGTATCATTTCCTTGTCATTTATGTTATCTCCTATTGCGATTACTTCTTCTTTTTTTATATTAAGCCTACCTATTAATTCTTCTATCGCAGTCCATTTGTTTACATTTTTATTGGTGATTTCTGTATAAAAATAAGAAATCTCAAAATCTTCTGTTCCATGTTTTATAATTTTTTTTGACATATGAGCCACTTCTAAAACATCTATATCCCTAAGTGTTTTCAGCTTGTTCATTATGCTATTAAAAATCATTTTATCACTATCGCATATTGTTATTTTTAGTAAGTCGTCTCCCTCATAGTTTTTAATATAATTATACATATCATCAATTACATTTATTTTGATTTTTTTATCGTCAGGATTCTTTTTATTCTCATTATGATAAAAAAGTATGTTGTAATTCAATGACTTAGTTAATATCATATTGTTTGTATAGACATTATAAAATACACTATTTTTTTCACATTCATTTATAATTTCTAATACTTTTTCTTTAGTCATATAATTGTTGTATATAATTTCATTTTTCTCAATATCATAAATTGCTGCACCATTTCCAGAAATCAGATACTTATTAGCACAAACTTCATTAGCAATTGGCAAAATAGCTTTTGGCATTCTACCAGAAGTTAATACAACATAAATATTTTTATCAATTGCCATTTTTATTGCTTCTTTATTTTCTCTGCTCACTTCACTATATGAATCTAAAAGTGTTCCATCAATATCAATTGCTATTAATTTGTACATTTATATTCCCTCCGAATTCATTATATATTTTATTTTATTTTTTTGCAAGATTAAAATTTGTAGGGGACGCAGTCTTCGGCGTCCCGCTATCATTATATTTTTCGGGTCGCCCAGGAGTGCGACCCCTACAATATTTGCAATAACACATTTAAATAAATCACAATTCAATTTTTTTAACAAAAATTTCTAGTTTAAAAAAATTTTTATTGCACATCATAACTATTGAAAAGCAAACAAGCTTTTTTAATGTTTAATTCATATCCTAGGAGGTGAAACAAATGGCAAACTCAAATTCAAACAGAACATTAGTTCCAGAAGCTAAAGAAGCTTTAAATAAATTCAAATATGAAGTAGCTTCAGAAGTTGGAGTTAATTTAAAAAACGGTTACAATGGTGATTTATCATCTAAAGACGCTGGTAGAATAGGTGGTAACATGGTTAGAAAAATGATTCAACAAGCTGAAAACAATATGAAATAAGTTTATTAACTAATGTTATATTTATGGCAGAAGTATTTTTCTTGTTTTTATGAATACATAAAGGCAGGAGATGTGCTCCTGCCTTTTCTTTATCAAAAATTGTTATGCTTCTGGTTCTAATAAACCATAATTTTTACTGTCTTTTAATTTAAACAATACATTTACTTTGTTTGTCTCTTGATTTATAAATGTTATAAATCTATCTTGTGGTTTTTCTTGTAATTTTAATTTTGCATCTTCTGGAGTCATTGGTTTTATATCATAGTAAATTGTTTTAATTATTTCATTTTCTATTTTTACTTCTTCTTCAAAACTTCCAGCCATTGTTTTTATTGAATCATCTTTATTGGATTTATCTTTTCTTGTTTTCCATTTTCTTATTTGTCCTTCTAATATATCTATGTTTTTATCTATTGATGCATATAAATCCTTATGAGATGTTACTGCTCTATATGTATCTTGTTTTACTCTTGCGCTCATTTCTGCAATTTGCTCTGTTTTTTCAGATTTTAGTGTAACTGATACATCAACATCTTCATCAAAATATCTTTCTATCCTTTCCATTTTCTTTTCAACATAGTCTTTTATTGCATCTGTTGCATTTCCTGTTATTGTTATATTCATCATATTAATCAACTCCTCTTCTTATGTTATATATTAATTATATCTTAATATTATGATTTAAGCAAGAAAAATTTTCCTGGCTAATTAATAAATTGTTTGTATGTGTAAACAATTGGCAAAACATATTTCATACGTTGTAGGGGTCGACGTCCCCGGCGACCCGCAAAAAATATTTTGTTTTACGGGCTGTCGAGGACGCCAGCCCCTACATATTATCAAAGCAATTGTTTACACAAATCACATTTTATATTCTTTTTCTAATTTCTCTTGTAAATATATTTTTGAAATTATTTCTAGTTCTTTTATAGAATCTTGTGGAACATCAAACGAAAATATTTTTTTAGAATTAGCAAGAACTATATATTTTATAGCGTCTTTTGTGGTGCTCGAAATTTCAATTGCACCTTTATCTTGTTTAGAACATTCTAAACATTTAAATCCACTATCTTTAAAACTAAAATGCGTTAGATTTTCTTTATCTTTACAGTTTGTACATTCATCAATATTAGGTCTAAATCCTATTATAGATAATAGTCTCAATACAAATACTGATTTTATTAAACTTAAATCTTTATCTGTTTCCGATATCATATATAGAGTATTTAGAAATAATTGCAAAACTTTATAAGTATTTTGATTCTCCGTTGTTATATCATTTATTACTTTGGTTATATATGATGCATAGTTTAATTTATCTAAATCTGTTCTTATATTGTAAAAGACTTCTATTGTTTCACAAGAATTTATAGAATATGTATTACCGCTTTTATATAGTAAATATTCTCCAAAGCACAAAAATTGAGTAGCAGCCATAAGAAGACTCTTAGGTCTTCTTGATCCTTTGGCTGCTGCCTCAATTTTTCCGCAAATTTGGTGTTAATATTGTAACTATTTTATCAAAATCTGATACTGTTTTCTCCGCAATTATTATTCCTTTTACTTTTAATAGTTTCATAATTTTCCGCCTTTATATTTTCTTCTACATCCATTACTTGTTTTAATTCTAGAAATGTATCTATATTTCCTGTATTCTTAAAGGTATTCCATGCCATTTGTTTTATCATATGCTCTCATCTCCTCATTTTGTATTAAACAATTTCCAAATCATTATCTACACCTTTAATTTTATCTTTTGTAAAATATTTAATTTTATTCGTAAATAAATTTTATTTTTTATTCTGCCTTGAATCTTTTTATTATATTGTTATTATCTTGCCAATCTTCTTTTACTTTAACCCATACTTTTAAATTTATTTTTGTTCCTAAAGTCCTTTCCATATCTTGTCTTGCATACATTCCAATCCTTTTTAGCATTGCTCCATTTTTACCAATTACAATTCCCTTGTGAGAATTTTTAAGTACATATATTACCGCTTCCACATCATAAATATCTTCGCCTTTTGTAGTTTTTCTTAAATTCATTTTTTCTACTTCAACTAATATTCCATGTGGTACTTCTTCATCTAACAATTTTAAAGCTTTTTCTCTAATTGCTTCTTCTGTTAATTGTCTTGCTGTTTGGTCAGTATATTCCTCTATATCATAATATGCAGGTCCTTCTGGAATGTGCTTTTCTATTTCATCCAATATCTTTTCTGTATTTTCATTTTTTAATGCTGAAATTGGAATAATTGCTTCAAAATTATATTCTTTGCTGTACATATCAATTAGTTTTAATAATTTTTCCTTTTCTATTAAATCAATTTTATTTATTACTAAAATTGTCTTTTTATTTTTTTCTCTTATTTTTTCCAATACCATTGTATCGCCTTTTCCAATTTTATCTGATGTAGCTTCTACCAGAAAAAGCAAGACATCTACATCTGGAATAGTTCCCCATGCAGTTTCATTCATAGTTTGCCCAAGTTTTGTTTTTGGTTTATGAATTCCTGGTGTATCAATAAAAATAATTTGAGAATTCTCTCTATTTACAATTGCTCTTATTGCTGTTCTAGTAGTCTGGCGTTTATCTGCAGTTATTGCAACCTTTTCCCCTACTAAACTATTTGTTAATGTCGATTTGCCTACATTTGTTCTTCCTATTATTGATACAAAACCCGATTTAAAATTATCCATTTTTACCTCACTTTATTATTTTTCCCTAATTCTATCATATTTATTTCAATAAAAAAAGATTAGTTGATAAAAAACATTTGCATATTTAGATGAATTGTCGTTTGTACGAATAATTTTATTTTAAATCTGTAGGGGCGAGGTTCCACCCTCGCCCGTGAAATGACATGTATTTTTGCGGGTCGGGGTGGAACCCGACCCCTACAAATAATAAATTTAATCATTAACACAAACAATAATTTTCTCATTTAATAAAATCTTCTCAATAAAAAAATTAGGGTTGCCCCTAATTTTTTATTGTTCTACTGTTTCAACTACTTCTACTGGCTCTATAGTTATTTCTGCATCTAATGGTAGGATTTGTATAAATGTATTACCATCATTTAATGTTATTTCTTCGCCATTTTCATATTTATATACAGTTTGTCCGCTATGTGAAGTTTTCTCCCAAGTTATTGGAACTGAATATCCATTAGAAATATAATATCCTCTTCCGCTTCCTATGTTTTCTAACTCTTGTCTTCCTTTATTTTCTCCATCATTTATTGTATAATTATCTACTTTATATACAATTATATTTTTAGCTGTATATTGTTCGCCTGTTTCTAAATCTACATTAGCTTTTCCACTCATACTTCTTTTATATACTTTGTTTTCTGAATCATATTCATAACTTGTTGTGTGATAATATGAATACTCTAATTCAACTTCATTTGCACTACTTGCTTGTACATTAGTACTTAAATCAATTTCTTCTGCGCTATAATTTAATAATAAATCTTTATTTGTATCTCTAGTAAATCCTTTTTGTTCTGCATAAGTTTTTGCTTTTTCTAAATCTACAAATCCTGTATGTTCATAAGCTCTGTTTAAACTTCTATCTCTGAAAAAAACTGTTCCTTCTAATGCAATTCCATCTATATCATTAATTCCCTTTGATATTCTAGAATATGCTTGTGGGCTTCCTCCCCAATGTACGAATATTGCATCATTTTCTTCTGCATAATCTATAAAATAATGTCTTGCACTTCTTACTGATCCTACTTTTGTTGGATATGCATCTTTGTATAATGCCATCATTCTTGTTATTCCACCTTCAGCTACTATTTCATAAACTAAATATGCATCTTGCAAACCACATTGTGGCCAAGCAGAATGATTATTGTTTATCATTACAGCATAAGGTCTTGTTTTTGAATTTACATCCACTATTTGTACTTGAGGTACTTCTTTATTTTCTTCAGCTATTTGTCCTGTTGTTTCAGCTTGTCCTTTATTTAACAATTTTAATGCTAATAATATTCCTGCTATTACCATTACAATCGCTAAAATTATTATTAATAATTTTAGTCCATTCTTTTTTGCTACGTTTGAATTTCTAGTTTGATTACTTCTTCTTCCCATGTATTTTATTCCCCTTCCTATTTCAATATTTTCAATTTTTCTAATACATTCTCTTCTTTTTGTCTCATTAAAATTTTATCATCTTCGCTAATATGATCAAATCCCATTAAATGATAAAACCCATGAACTGCCATATATGCTAATTCCCTTTCAAAACTATGTCCGTACTCTGCAGCTTGCTCTTTAACTTTTTTTATAGATATAACAACATCACCTAAAACATCTTTAATTAAGTTTTCTCTTTTTTCTAATTCTTCTTTTTCAAACATCGGAAATGAAAGCACATCAGTTTCTTTATCTATATTTCTGTATTCTTTATTCATTTTCCTTATATTTTCAGGATTTGTAAGCACTATGTTTATATATAAATTCTTATCATTTAAATTTTCAATTTGAAAGCATTTTGTTAGTACTTTGTTTAATATTTTAATATATTCTTTATTTTCTTCTATATCTAAAAAATTTATTTCCGCTATATTCATTATACTTTACCTCTTTTTGCGGACGAGCGATGCTCGCCCCTACATCTTTGCCCTTACTACCTATCAAACAGCTTTTTTTGTTTTTTTATAATTATTTTCTATTGTTTTATAGCTATTTTTTATTTTTCTCATAGCGCCTAGTTCTACTAGTTTTTCTTTTATTATATTTATAATTTCATTATAATTCTTTTTGCTTTTGCTTAGTTTTTTCAAATCATTTCTTAAGAATAATATTTGCTTTTGTTTTAATTTATCTTGTTCGTTATCTGCTTTAACAATATCATTGTACTTGCTCCAGAATTTCTTATATTCTTCTCTTTCCTGTGGCCTGTCCCAATATACTTTAGTTGATAATAATTTTATATTATATTCTTCTATTAATTCTGTAAGCAATTCAAAAGCCTTATCCCTTTTTGTTTTATTCTCAGATTTCACAATTAATTTTCTAGAATCCTTTATAAGTTTAATATAACATTGCTCTGCTGCAATTAGTGGCAAGCTGTGTGTAAAAAGACTTCTACTGATTCCTAATAACACCATTTTTTTCTTTATTTTATCTTTTTCATCTAATTTACCAACTTGCATAATTTCGTATTTCTCATAGTCTTCAACTATGTTTTTATATTCATTTTTTTCATCTAATCTTAATTTAATAGGTAAAATATCAGAAATATAGCTCTCTAGACCAGTAAAAATTTTACTGTATATATTTTCTATCGATTCTACTTTACTTGTAACTGTATCTGCCAATTGTACAGAATAATTTTTTAATAATCCCTTATAGAATGAATCCATTTTTGATACATAAAATCTATTATATTTTTCTATTATAGCTTCTTTCTTTAAGTTAATAACAGACTCATAATCTACTTTCAACAAATATTCTTGTTTTTTATATTTATATTCTAAATATTGTTTTTCCTTTAAACTAACAATTAGGTAATATTTACTTAGGGCATCTTTTTCAAAATTAGATGCTGTTCCATTCTTTACTTTTTTGTAAACAGAATCCATTATGTATTTATCTATTGCTTCAAGATACAAGCTATATAAATCTTCATATTTTTTTAATAAAGCTTCTTTTCTCTCAATATCATCTTGTTCTAAAGCCAAAATATAGTTTGAATAAGCTTTTAATAAATTATTTCTTTTCATTGAAATCATTATACTGTTTATACCTACTTTTGTTGGTATAAGCATTTTTGTAATAGTGCTAGTTATTTTTGTAAAAAAAGTTTTGTTCGTATCTAAAACCCTTAGGCTCTTTTGTTCCATAATATCACCCTTTGCTTTTTAAAATATTATTTTTTCTTTATTACCTATTTTTTCAAGCACTTCATATATGACTTCTACTTCTATATAACCTTCATTTCCGTATACATTTACTTGTTTGTTTACTATGTTCTCTTTATTTTCTATTTGTTCTTCTAATTCTTCTTGCAACTTTTTAGTTGCAATTCCGAGTGAGTTCTTCTTCCGTATACGTTTTCATCTGTTTTTCGTATTCGTAATTGGTTGTTTTTACAAGTTCAATTGGTAAATAAAAATTTGAAAATAACATTAATTTTTTATTTTCATTTATTGTATCATAATTTTCAAATTTTGAAAGGGTTTTATAAAAATTTATTTTAAATTTATTTATATTTAATGTATACTTTTCTTCCGTAGCACCTGTGGGCACTTGGATTTCTTGATTTAAATAAAATTTTTCTTTTTTTGAATACCACACTTTAGCTTCTATATCAGCTTTAGAATGTACATATCTAATTCCCGTATATTTGCCCTCTAAATATCCTGCAACTAATAAATCCCCTTCTTTTACTATATCTCCAACACTTACTACGGCAGTACCATTTTGTACATTTATTTTTGTTATCATTGCTGTTTTATTAGATACTATATTGCAATATTCATTTTCATCTATAATTTGAGGAGCTTTATCCGTCTCTTTTATCTCTACAATTGCATTTGTTCCTTTCATACTTATTCCTATCCATGCAATATCATTTCTGTTTAATCTTATTTTATTAATAATATGGTTTGCATCTACCTTATTTTTACTTGTTCCTACTTTTAGCCCCTCTTTACTTAATTCTTCTATTATTTCTTTTGTATTAATATTGATGTTTCCTTTAATTTCTATATTCCATATAAAGTTTGAAGTTATAAATAATCCTAAACAAACAATTATTAAAAAACCTAAAAATAATTTTCTTTTTCTGTATTTATGCAATACAAAAGGTAATCCTTTCTTATTTTTTATGCTTATTATTGATTTTGTTTTTTTAGCTATTTGCCTTATCCTTTTATAATCTCTAATACTAATATTAGCATATAATAAACTAGATTTTTCTCTTTTCATATTCCATAAAAGTATCTTTTTGCTTACACAAATATTTATAAATCTCTCTATAAAATAACTTTCTACTTTAATATTAACATATCCAGTTATATAGTTTAATAATATCTTTAAGAACAAGTTTGTCACCTCCATTTCATTGACTTTTATTTATCATCATCAATTACTCTTTCAATATCAATACTTTCAATTTTCCCTTTAACAGATATATCATCTTCTGTAACTTGTTCTAATCCTAAGTTAAATCCATTTATATTTATATTTCCTAAACCTGTATTAATTTTTATAAAAAAATCTTCGTACTCTAAAATTCCTTTGTAGTTTTCTATTAACATTTCGTCAAATCCAATTATAGTTATTTTAGGACTATTGTCTGTTAATTCTCTTGGAACTTCTAGAATCTTATCTATTTTACTTGAAAACCTATTGTTTCTTTTCATTTCTACCTCACTTATATAAACTGTTATTTGTAGATTCAAATTTATTCTATTCTCTAAATTCGTCTAATGTTTTAAATTCATACCCCATCTGTTTTATTTCTTTTATGCAAACATCTAAAATATTACAATTATCCTCTGAATTTGCATGTAATAATATTATTGCACCATTATGAATATTTGATATCACTTTGTTCTTCCCATATTCTTCTCTTCCTTGTTTATTTTCATCCCAATCATCGTATGCTAAACTCCACATTGTTGCCTTATACCCAAGACCTTTTATTAAACTTAATGTTCTCTCACTAAATTCACCCATAGGTGGTCTTATATATTTCATTTCATATCCAAACTTTTCATATATAGCTGTATGTAAATCCATTATTTCCTCTTTTATTTTTTCATCATCTAAGTCTGGCATACTTTTATGATTAACTGTATGATTTCCTACAATATGCCCTTCGTCAACCATTCTTTGAACTAATTCTGGCTCGGTATTAAAATAATGTGCTGTTATAAAAAAAGCTGCCTTTACATTATTCTCTTTTAATGTATCTAACAATTTAGATGTATACCCCGCTTCATATCCATTATCAAAAGTTAGATAGACATATTTATCTTCATTATTTCCCATTGCAATTCCATCAAATTCTTGTAGCAATTTTAAGTTACTACTTCCTAAATCTGGTTGCTCGTGATTTTGTGCTCTTTTAATTCCCCACCCTATTTTTTTATTAGATAAAACTGATGTAGAACTAGTTTCTATACTTGCCTCATTGAGGTTAGTATTCAAGGTCATAATACTAAATGTGAATACACATATAATCACTCCAAACAGTATATATATCAACTTTTTTTCCTTCATTAACATCTCCTCCTATTTACTTATAAATATGTTAAAAAAATGTATAATTTTCAAATTTATCTTTTTATTCTTTTTATATTGACATTATTTTCTTTTTGCATTATATTTAAAATATATTTTTGGAAAATTAAGGAATTTTTTTAATTTGTGAGAATGATTTATTTCATTCTTTTTCTCTATAAATTATATTACGGGTAGGAGGCATATATGTTAAATTTTGTTGTCTGTGATGATAATCCTTCTATACTTAATAAGCTATGTAAAATGTTAGATTCAATTTTTATAAAAAATGCTATTGATGCTGATATAACCTTAAAAGCTACTACTGCCTCAGACGTAATAAATCACATAGGACACAACAAAGTAGATGTTTTAATTCTAGATATAAACTTGAAATCTGATTTAAATGGCTGTGATATTGCAAATATAGTAAGGAAGAAAAACAAGGATGTTTATATAATATTTACTACAGGGCATTTAGAATATGCACTCATTGCTTACAAGTACAAAACTTTTGATTATTTGCCCAAACCTATTGTTGATGAAAGATTAGAAGAAACAATACTTAGATTAATGGATGATATAAAATCTACTCCATCTAAGTTTATTAGATTAAATAACAATAAGACTATAATAAATCAAGATGAAGTAAATTATATTAAAAAAGATGGAATGAAGTTAGTATTTTGTACTAATACGCGTACTTATGAAACATACAGCTCTTTTAATCAGATTAAAAGTTGTCTGCCAGAAAATTTTATAAGATGTCACAAATCTTATATTGCAAATGTAGAAAATATTAGTGATATAGATTATAACAAAAATACGATATTGTTTTCACCAACTGCTTCTTGTTCAATAGGAGCTAAATATAAAAATGAAATAATGGAGGTTTTAAAAAATGGAAATTTTACAAACAATATGGAACGCATTAACAACGGAAAATGAATCTTTGGCTATTCTAATATGTAGCCCTTTTGTTTTTGTTGAAATGTATGTATCAATGCTTTTATTTACTACTATACTTAGAATAAAATCAAGCACAAAACAAAAAATTCTATATGTATTAATTCTTGGTGTAATTGGAATAATTACTGCATGGTCTGTTCCAGCTCCTTATAACACATTTATAAATATTATAGCTTGTCCAATATCAGTTTATTTTATATTTAAAACTGGTATATTAAAATCCATACTTTCTGACATCATTCAATATATTTCTTTTTTAGTTATAGTTTTAATAGCAATGATATCATGCATTTCATGTGGTATAAATTCTCAAATGATTTCAAAAATACCACTATTTAAAATATTATATTCATGTTTTGTATATTTTTTAGCATATTTATTATATATATTTATTAATAAAAAGAATATTAATATATCTTTAATTAGCAAAATACAAAAGAAAAATGTTAGTCCATTATTGATAAATTTTATAGTTGGAATTATAGCTATCTCTATGCAAGTGTATATAGCAGTAATTTATATAGATGCATTGCCACTAAATATTATTATAATAAATCTAATCGTTATATTAATATACTTTTTTATAAGTATATATAGTTTATCTAGGACAAACAAATTAGAAATAACAACTGAAAGATTGGAAGAAGAAAAATTATATAATAAAACTTTAACAATCCTTTATGATAATATTAGAGGATTTAAGCATGATTTTAATAATATTGTTCAAGCAATAGGTGGATATATTTCTACTGAAAATATGGATGGATTAAAAGATTATTATTCTGACTTAATGACTGACTGCCAAAAGATTAATAATTTAGCAATACTTAACCCAGAATTAATTAATAATCCTGCTGTATATAGTTTGCTTACCTCTAAATATCATAAAGCTGAAGAAGTTGGAATTAAAATGAATTTCGAAGTATTTTTAGATTTAGAAACCTTAAATATTAAAACTTATGATTTAACTAGAATTCTTGGAATACTTTTAGACAACAGTATTGAAGCAAGTAGTAAATGCGATGAAAAAGAAATTAATATTACAATTAGAAAAGATAATAAAGCAAATAGACAATTATTTGTAATTGAAAATACATATTCAAATAAAGATGTAAATACTGATAGGATTTTTGAAAAAGGTTATACTTCTAAAACAAAAGATGATGGCAAAAGTCATGGATTAGGCCTTTGGGAAGTAAGACAAATTTTAAAGAAAAATAATAATTTAAATTTATATACAACAAAAGACAATAAACTATTTAAACAACAATTAGAAATTTATTTTTAAACAAGAAAAGAGGAAGTTTCAACAGGCAATAAAGTCAAACTTTCCTATTACATAATAAAGAAGCTGTGTCGAATCAGCTTCTTTTTGTATGAAATCAACTTGTTGTTTAATTAATCTTTTTTTATTAAAGATGCTGGCATTTTTGGTTGATGCCAAGAAATCCAAAACATACATGCTGTATTTGTAGATTTTGCATATTTTTCTGCAACCTTTGCTAATAGTTTTAACATATTTATCCCTCCTTTATCTTTTGTTTTGTATATGTATTTTTAAGTTAGGCTAAATTATCTATTATCTTATTAGCTCTTACATATTCTTCATGTCCATATTTATTATTTGTTATTTTATAGATAAATCTTGTTATTGTAATTGTTTGGATTAAGGTTCCAAATATCAATAAATTTGATATTGTAGAGCTGTTTATAAAAATTGCAATTACTAAAGTTAATGTCATAGTTATATAAGATAATTTTCTCTTTAAATCTCTATCCTTTTTCCTTAAAATTGGAACTGATTCTGTATCTGCAGGAGCATATAATTTAATCATAAACATACTAAAAATCCATACTAAAGCTATAACGGTATACTTTATATACAATGGTTCTATAACAATACTTTTACTTAAAAATGCATTTCCTGTGTACATTAAACTTGTTGCAACTATGCATCCAATATGAGTTTTTAGATGTACTCCTCCTGAGAAAGTCCTATATGGCATTATAAAAATTAATGCTAATATTGAAAGTTCTAGAACCCCAAATATATAAGCAATAAATAGCAATATAAAAGTTTTTGGAATTTCTCCAAATACTAATTGAAGTCCATAATTTATAATTTCTGCTCTTTCTTCATCTATTTCTGGCATTTTATTCTGAATCTTTCTTGTTATTTTATTACACAACTTTTCTACCAAATAAAATCACCTCATTTATTAAGATGATTTTATATTCAATTTATCTGTAATTTTGCTTTTACTTATGAAATCAAAAAAATCATATATGAAAATTTTTATTCCTTATTTTCATATATGATTTTTTAAGTTTTATAAAATGTACATAATCAGTTTTCCCATCTTCCGTAAATGCCGCAAGGAAGTATCAATTTAGAATTAGTCATTGGAAGTCCAATTTCTCCTGCTGAAATCTTTCCATTATATTTATTCAAATTAAGCCTTAATAGATTTCCTAAAACCTCTGATGATATTCCCGTTGTGTATGAATTTATTAAGAAAAATAGTGGTTTATCGCTCAGAACATTTGAACATAATTTTATTAAATCAGATATATTGTTTTCAAATTGCCATACTTCTCCGAGAAGCTCCTCTTCCATACGATGGAGGATCCATTATAATTGCATCATATTTATTTCCTCTTCTTATCTCTCTGTTTACAAATTTAACTACGTCATCTACTATATATCTAATTGGTCTATTTTGAAGTTTTGAAGATGTGACATTTTCTTTCGCCCATGCCACCATTCCCTTTGAACTATCAACATGACAAACAGAAGCTCCTGCATAAAGGCATGCAACAGATGCTCCTCCTGTATATGCAAATAAATTTAATACTTTTATATCTCTCTTTGCATTTTTTATTTTATCAATCATCCAATCCCAATTTACAGCTTGTTCTGGAAAAAGTCCTGTATGCTTAAATCCCATTGGTTTTATATTAAATGTAAGATCTTTATATTTTATTTGCCAGCTCTCAGGAAGTTTAGTTTTATAACTCCAACCCCCTCCTCCTTTATTGCTTCTTTTATATACGGCATTTGCAGAGTTCCATTCTTTTGGAAATGATTTTTCTTTCCAAATAATTTGTGGGTCTGGTCTTACTAATTTTACATTCTTCCATCTTTCTAGTTTTTCCCCATTTGCCATATCAATTATTTCATAATCTTTCCAATCTTTTGCTATATTCATTGTTTACTCCTTTTATTACTATAAATTATAATCTATCTAATTATTTACATCTCTGTTAATATTTTAAAGAAATTATATATCAAAATTGTATTTACTGTCATTAATATTCCTAAACTTATTAATAATGTTGTGATTACTTTGTGTCTGCTAATAAATTCTTTTATTTTACTATTTTGTTTTTCTTTTTTAGATACTTCCTCATATCTATTTTCCCAAAATTCTTCTTTTGTAATATCAACCATATTTAAACACTCCTTATATTTAGTATCTTGTACTATAATATTCAGGGTGTTTAATAAATATTACAACTTTCATGAGAGCTCTTTCTTGATTTTTCTTGCTAATTCTTCTGTTATTCCTTTTACCTCTGAAATTTCTAAAATATTAGCCTTTTTTATTCCTTCTATGCTTCCAAATACTTTAAGTAGATTTTGTTTCTTTTTCTCCCCTATTCCTTTTATTTCATCTAATCTAGATTTAGTTGTATCTTTATCTCTTAGCTTTCTATTATATTCTATTGCTATTCTATGAACTTCATCTTGCATATTAGTTATAAAATTCATTAAATTATCATTTAATTCAATTTCGTTTTTATTTTCATCTATCAGTTTTTTTGTATTATGCTTATCATCTTTTACCATTCCAAATACTGGTATATCTATTTCGTACATATTTATTGCTTTCTTGATTGCTCTTATTTGAGTAATTCCACCATCTGCAAAAATTACATCTGGTAATTTTCCAAAAGCACCTTTAGGATTCTCTAGTGAATGTTTAATTCTCCTTGTTACAACTTCTTCTAAACATCTTGGATCATCCTGTGCAAAAACTGTCTTTATTTTAAATCTTCTTGCTAAATTCTTTTTAATCACTCCGTCTTTAGCTACACACATCCCAGCCACCATATAATTTCCTGCTATATTGGATATATCAAAAGATTCTATTTTTCTAGGCAATTTATCGAGTTTCAATATTTCTTTTAAACTTAATACAATATCTTCTTTTTCTTTTGTTCTGTTTTCTAATGTTATTTTAGCGTTGTTATTTGCCATCTCTATAAATCTTAATTTCTCGCCTTTCTGAGGAATTTTAAATTCTATTTTTTTATCCGATTTTTCAGATAAAAGATTTTCTATTAGTGTAATATCTTCTATTTCCTCAGGAAGCATTATTTTATTAGGTAAGTCCATTTTATTTATATAATATTGTTTTATGAATTCTGATAATGTCTCGTTTTCTGTTAGTTCATTTGAATTCTCAAAAAAATAGTGTTCTCTTCCGATCATTTTACTGTTTCTTACAAAGAATATCTCTATACAAATAGATAACTCATTTTTAGCAATTCCAATAACATCTATAGCTTTTTCATTGATGTTAGACACTTTTTGCTTTTCTGAAATTCTTTCAATAGCAATCTTCTTATCTCTTAAAACAGCTGCTTTTTCATATTCTTGTTTTGAAGCAAGTTCAATAATTTCTTTATCTAGCTCCCTAATTATCTCTTTTGTTTTTCCTTCTAAAAGCATTATAATTTGATCTATTTGTTTTTTATATTCTTCTTTGCTAACATATCCTACACATGGTGCAAGACATTTTTTTATATGATAATTCAAGCATGCTCTTTGATTGCTTTTAAACTTCTTGCATTGTCTTATTTGAAAACGTCCCTTTATGAAATCTAACATTTCTTTAGCTGCTCCTGAATTCGCATACGGTCCAAAATATTTTGAACCATCATTTTGAAATCTTCTTGTTATAAAAACATTTGGATAATCAGACTTGATATCTATTTTTATATATGGATATGTTTTATCATCTTTTAAAAGCACGTTAAATTTAGGCATGTTCTTTTTTATAAGATTACACTCTAATATTAAAGCTTCTGCCTCATTATCTGTAACTATATACTCAAAATGGTCTACTAGTGATACCATTTTTTGAATTCTTGCTGTTTTACTATTTTTTTGAAAGTATTGCTTAACTCTATTTTTTAATACAACAGCCTTACCAACATATAAAATATTATCTTCTTTATCTCTCATAATATAAACTCCAGGTTTTTCTGGAAGTTTTTTAAGTTCTTCTTTAATATTAAACATTCTTACCTCTTTTAAAACAATGGCAAAAAAGGGGACTGTCCCCTTTTTTTGCCATTTATACTTCTATGTATCCTACATATGGAAGATTTCTGTATTTCTCGTTGCAATCTAATCCATAGCCAACAACAAATTTGTCTGGTATTTGAAATCCTGTATAATCTACTTTTACATCTATTGTTCTTCTATCTGGTTTGTCCAATAATGCACATAGTTTTACACTATTTGGTTTTTTCATTTTTAAGTATTCTATTAAATATGAAAGAGTTCTTCCTGTATCTATTATATCTTCAATTACAATAACATCTTTTCCTTGAATGCTATCTTTTAAATCCAATTTCATTTTTATTTCTCCGCTGCTTTCTGTCCCTTCATTATAACTAGATACTCTTATAAATTCTAATTTTACATCTCCATTTATTCTTTTAGCTAAGTCAACTGTAAAGAACACTGATCCTTTTAAAATACAAATAAGAGTTATTTCTTTTCCTTTATATTCTTCTTCTATTTGTTTAGCTATTTCATCAACCCTTTTATGTAGTTTTTCTTCATCAATTAGTGTTTTTATTTCTACCATATATATACCTCATTTCATATTTCAACTCTTTTTTTATTATACTATTTTTATTGCTATTTTTCAATATATTTAAACAAAACGAACTGGATATTTGTTTTTATCAAAATCCAGTTCATCTTTGGGTCATAATAAAATCAATTTAAATATTACAAGCAATATTGCTCCTGGGATTCCAAGTATGCCTACAAATATTGCAGTAAATAAATTGAGCCCTATATGCATATTAAAAGCCATTCCTATCCAATTAATAACTGTTATTACTAATCCTCCAAGTAAAGAATTTAATATCAGTTTAATAATCATTTTTATTGGTAAAATTAGCATTTTACCAAATATAACTATTGTCATTATACATCCTAAAAAAATAATTATAGTATTAGTACTGTTCATAAGCTTATCCCTACCTTATAATACTATAATTATGCTCGTCTTATTATTAATATTACTCTTTATATTGCTCTTGTTTCTTCTAATCCTATTTTTAAATTATTAATCATATCAACTTCTATTCCTTTTGTTTTTACTTGTTTTATTAAATAATCAAGCTTTGCTTTACTTGCTTTTATTTGGTATGAGTAATAATCTACTAATTCATCTTCTGCTGACTCAAAATTTTTGTTAGCAATAAATAATTCTCTTTTAGTTTTTATAATTGATTTCAACAGTTCAATTTCGCTTTCTTTATTATCCATAATAATTCTCCAATCGTTATATACAATTTATATGTAGTATATTCCATTTAAAGAATAATTATGTAATATCGTTAAATTTATTTATATAATTGCTCTATATCAATATCTCTTACATGTTCTACACATTCTTTTAAAAAGTATTGATCTGTTTGACCTGCAATATAGTCTATTATTGCCCTTTTTATATCTGTATCATCATCCTTTTGCTCTACAAAATCAAATAAGTTTTTCTCTGATTGTGAAAGATTATTACTTTCCGAATCCCAATTTTGCACTTTATTTAAATAACAATAATACAATTTATAAAAAAGTTTTTCCACTATATCTTGATTTTTATTTGCTTCATCAGATGCATATATATTTTTATAATTCCAATCTTTTAACCCCATTAAAGCATTAAAAACTTCATCTGAAAAAGTCAAATATGGTTTTCCAAAACTATTAATTATTATATCTTTAATTAAAGTATCTACTATTTTAGAATTATTATCTCCTAATACTTTAGTTACACTTTGTGGTACGTCTTCTCTTCTTATAGTTCCTATTTTTATTGAATCTTCAATATCTCTACCTATATATGCTATTACATCAGATAACCTTACTACAGATGCTTCTAATGTCATAGGTATTATTTTTCTACTATAGTCTTCCTTTATAAATGTAGACTGTAAGTCAGTAATAAATTCTTGCTCTGTTTTATCTTTATCATATTTATATTCATTTATAAGTATTTCTCCATTGTGAGCAAGTATTCCATCTAATGTTTGCAAACTTATATTTAATTTTTCTAACTCTTTTAATACTCTAACACTTTGTGCATTATGATAAAAATAACCTATGTTTTCTTTTATACATATATCATTTAAATATTTTTCTCCTTTATGTCCAAAAGGACTATGGCCTATATCATGTCCAAGAGCTATTGCTTCAATCAAATCTTCATTTAACCTTAAGCTTCTCCCAATAGTTCTTGCAATTTTAGATACAAGTTGTACATGTAATACTCTATGAGTTATATGGTCGTTCTTCGTAAATGAATAAACCTGTGTTTTATCTATATATCTAGTATAGCCAAGTGAATGGATAATTCTATCTATATCTCTAAAAAATATAGGTCTTATATCTTCCTTATCCTCTGTTAATAGTATTGCATCCTGTGATTTACATGCATACTCAGATAAAATATTTTCTCTAAGTAACATATTCTCTTTTGCCTTTTCTAAAATTTTCATTTATCCACCTCTGTACATTATTATATATGTAAATAATATACTTGTAAATAAATTTACATTTTTTTACATCTTGATTTTTTTATACTTTTATATTAAAATTTATATCATATGTAACCTGACTTACCTATTAGGTAAGCAGTTTATATACTGACCTGTTTGTAGATTTTATTGCTTTGCTCGGGCTACCCACCCAATTCCTATGGTATAGCATGACAAACAGGTCAGGTTGAGGGGAAATTTCCTCTCAAATAAACGTCATTTGTTTATGGCGTTAAAGGCTTTCCTCTCAAGGAGGAGCCTTTTTTTATGCTTTTTTTTAATTTTACTTGCAAAATTTATATTTACGTGTTAAAATATACAAAGTGAAATTTATTTTGACTTTAAGGAGGTGCAAAACATATGCCAAATATTAAATCTGCAATAAAAAGAGTTGATGTTATTGAGAAAAAAACATTAAGAAATAATATGATTAAATCTGAATATAAAACAGCTGTTAAAAAATTTGAAGCTGCTGTATTAGAAGGTAATAAAGAAAATGCTGAAAACTTATTTAAAGATGCTGTTAAAAAAATAGATGGTGCTTGCTCAAAAGGTGTTATCAAAAAGAATACTGCATCTAGAAAGAAATCAAATTTAGCAAAAAAATTAAATACATTAGCATAGTTAGAAAAAACAAATCGTAAACGATTTGTTTTTTTGTTTGTAGGGGTCGCACTCTTGGGCGACCCCTACAGGGTTTAAATCAATTTCGCAATTTATATATCTATACCAATAATTACCTTTGATTTATTTATGTTGTGCATGTTACCATTATATATATAGGCTAAAAAGAATTGGAGGTATACAGATGATAAAAAAATTAATAGATAATATTAAAAATATAGATAAAAAAGTTTTAAAAATAATGATATATGGATTTAATTTTTCTTTTATTATATGTATCATATCTTGCATTATTTCTCTTTCTTACATATTAAACCCTATATCTCATGTATTATATAACTCAGGTATTATATTGTTTAAAACCGGATTAACATTTGCATCTACATTTTTTGTATGTGCATTTGCAATGGATAAAATAAAAAAAGAAATAGTTTAAGTAAAATAGACAAAAGGGGACAGACCCCAATAGTCCACACTGTAAGTGTAGACTATTGGGGTCTGTCCCCTTTTGTCTATTTATTTAATTCTTCTAAGAACATTTTGTTAAGCATTTGTGGGTTTGCTTTTCCTTTTGTTTCTTTCATTGCTTGTCCTACTAAAAATCCTACTGCTTTGTCTTTACCTGCTTTATAATCTGCTATTGATTGAGGATTTGCTTCAAGAATTTTTAATACTACTTCTTTTATTGCTCCTTCATCTGATATTTGTATCCAACCTTTTTCCTCTATTATTTTTTGAGGTTCTTTTGGTTCTAAGAACATTTCTTGTAATACTTTTTTTGCAATGCTTGAACTAATAGTTCCTTTATCTATTAATACTATTAAATTTCCTAAATGTTCAGCTGTAAATGGTATGTCTATAGGTTCTAATTCTTTATCGTTTAATTCCTTTGTTATATCTGTCATTATCCAGTTGCTAACTGCTTTAGGATTATTGCAAACTTTAGTTGCTCCTTCAAATAAATCAGAAAAATATTTTGATGATATTAATATATTACTATCATATTCAGGTAATTTATATTCTTCAATATATCTTTTCTTTCTACTTTCAGGCATTTCTGGTAGGCTTTTTCTAATATTTTCTTTCATTTCCTCTGATATTCTAATAGTAACTAAGTCAGGATCTGGGAAATATCTATAATCTTGTGCATCTTCTTTATCTCTCATTGGGAAAGTTTTTCCAGAAACATCATCCCATCTTAATGTTTCTTGCTCAACCTTTCCGCCCTCTTCTAATACTTCTATTTGTCTTTCTGATTCATAATCTATTGCTCTTACAATTGATCTAAATGAGTTCATGTTTTTCATTTCTGTTCTAATTCCAAATTCTTTTTGTCCTTTTTTTCTAACAGATACGTTAACATCTGCTCTTAAAGATCCCTCTTGCATTTTACAATCTGATACTTCTATATATTCTAATATAGATTTTAATTTTCTTAAATATAACTCTACTTCTTCGCTACTTCTTAAATCAGGTTCTGAAACTATTTCTATTAAAGGAACTCCTGCTCTATTTAAGTCTACTAAACTTCCTCTTCCATAATCGTCATGATTTAATTTTCCTGCGTCTTCTTCTATATGTATTCTTGTAAGACCTATTTTTTTCTTTTCTCCATTTACTTCTATCTCTATATATCCATGTTCGCAAAGTGGCATATCAAATTGAGATATTTGGTATGCTTTTGGTAAATCTGGATAGAAATAATTTTTTCTATCATTTTTACTCACGTCTGCTATTTTACAGTTTGTAGCAAGACCTGCTTTTATAGCATATTCTACTACTTTTTCATTTAAAACTGGAAGTGTTCCAGGCATTGCCATACATACTGGACAACAATGTGTGTTTGGTTCTCCTCCAAATTCAGTAGGACAAGAACAGAATATTTTTGTTTTTGTAGATAATTCACTATGAACTTCTAGCCCTATAACTATTTCATAATCTTCTCTTGACATATTTTTCTCTCCTTATTCTTTTTCTAAAATTTCATTTCCGAATTAAACTTGTCTGATTTACATCTTTTCTTTTTTCTAACATTCTTTTCACATCAAGTAAACTTGCGCATTTAGCATATAATAATTCTTGAATCCCTAAAGTTGGTTCTATTAAATCTGGAACCATTATTACATTCATTCCAGATTCTTTGGAAGCTTGTATTCCACTAGGTGCATCTTCTATAACTATACATTGAGATTTTTGCAAACTTTTAAATCTTTTATTTAGTTCTTTAAAAGCAGTTAAATATATTTCTGGATCTGGTTTTCCTTGCGATACCATATCTCCTGTAATTATTACATGGAAATATTTTGTTAATCCTGCTTTTTCCAAATATCCATATGTTTTTTCTTTGCTAGATGATGTTGCAATTGCCATTTCATATCTATTTTCTCTTAAATAATTTAGTAATGGCATTAAACCTTTCTTTTGAGGAAGTCCATTTTTTTTAATATAATCTTTTACATTTTCTTCCCTCATATCTCTATAATAATCAAAGTCAAAATCATCACCTAATGCATCTAAAAATATCTGTTTTGTTTTTGCTCTTGATATTCCAAAAGTACTTTTTATTAATTCATCTGTTATATTAAAATTATACTTTTTTCCAATCTTTGTCCATTCCTTTACCTGCAAACTTTCTGTATCAAACATCGTACCATCCATATCGAATATAACTGCTTTAATATTTTCCATAAACTTTTTATTTCCCCTATCTATATTCAAATTTTGGTTTATAATTCTCTCTAAATTTAGTTTCTTGCTCATAAGTATATGCTGCTCTAATTATTGTTTCTTCATCAAAATGTTTTCCTATTAATTGCATACCTATTGGCATTCCTTTACTGTCTACTCCACATGGAATAGAAATTCCTGGAAGTCCTGAAATGTTTACTGTTACAGTACAAAGGTCTGCTAAATACATTTCTAACGGATTGCTTGATTTTGTTCCAATTTCATATGCTACTGTTGGTGATGTAGGTGTTAATAAAACATCATATTTTTCAAATAATTTCTCAAATTCTTTTTTTATTAAAGTTCTAACTTTTTGTGCTTTTTTATAATATGCATCGTAATATCCTGATGAAAGTACATATGTTCCTAATATTATTCTTCTTTTTACTTCTGCTCCAAATCCTTCACTTCTAGAGTTTCTATATATATCTTTTAGTGAGCTAAAGTTCTTTGTACGATATCCATATCTTATTCCATCAAATCTTCCTAAGTTTGAACTTGCTTCTGCACAGCAAATTATATAATATACAGCTAAAGCTTCATCTGCTATATCTAATGAGCATTCTTCTACTATTGCACCCATTTCTTCGTATTTTTTTATTGCTTCTTTTACAGATGCTTTTACTTCATCATTTATTCCATCTCCAAAATATTCTTTTGGAACACCTATTCTTAAACCTTTTACATCTTGTACTAATGCTTTTGTATAATCTTTTTTATCTGTTTTTACAGATGTAGAATCTCTTTCATCATGTCCTGCAATTATGTTTAATAACATTGCTGCATCTTCTACATCTTTTGTAATTGGACCTATTTGGTCTAAAGAAGAAGCAAATGCTACTAATCCATATCTTGAAACTAATCCATATGTAGGTTTTAATCCAACAACACCACATAAAGATGATGGTTGACGAATTGATCCACCTGTATCAGATCCTAAAGCCCAAGGTACCAAATTTGCAGCAACTGCGGCTGCGCTACCACCACTTGAACCGCCTGGAACAGTATTTAAATTCCAAGGATTTTTTGTAGTTTGAAATGCAGAATATTCTGTTGAAGCTCCCATTGCAAACTCATCCATATTAAGTTTTCCTAAAGACACTATACCCTCATCATTTAATTTTTCTATAACTGTTGCATCGTATGGAGCAACAAAATTCTCAAGCATTTTAGAACTGCATGTTGTTTTTGTTCCTTTAATACACATATTATCTTTTATTCCTATTGGAATACCTGCAAATTTTGTATTTCTTTCTTTTATTGCTTTTACTTTTTCTAAAGCTTCTTTATCTGATATTGTTACAAAAGCTTGTACGTCTTTTTCTTTATCGTTTATTCTATCTACATAGCTTTTTGTTATATCTTCTAAACTTATTTCATTATTATCTAATTTTTTTAATAATTCATGAACTGTTAATTCATAAAGTTCCATTAAAACTCTCCTCTCTATTATACATATTTCATAAAACAAATCAAAAGTAGTATATTGCTAGGAAAACAAATAAAAATTTTAAAGACTATACGCTGTATGTCGCAAAAATTTTTATGCAGTTTGACAACGCAAGATGCTGCTTTTCATTTGTTTTAGATTACCTTTGGTATTTTAAACATACCTTCCTCTTGTTCAGGCGCATTTTTTAATAAAATATCTCTATCTCCAAATTCTTTTATTTCATCTTTTCTAAATACATTTGAATTGTTTACGGCTCCTATTGATTCCTCAATATTTTCTGTGTTTACACCATTTAGTACATCTACAAAATTTAATATGTCTTGTAGATTTTTTGCATATTCATCAATTTCATCTTCTTTAATGTTAAGATTTGCTAATTTTGCAATATGCAATATCTCTTCTTTGCTAACAACCATAAATTTACTTCCTTCCTTCCATAATTTAACTAATGTGTTTATTATATTATTTTTCGTAAAAAAAAACAAGACATATCTATTGTTTTAATTTAAAATAATTGTATATGCTTGAAATTTGGTATTATTTATAGTAAACTTGTTTTATTAGTAAAAATTGTTACGGAGGTTTTTATGTTAGATATTAAATTTGTAAGAGAAAATCCTGATTTAGTTAAGGAAAATATTAAGAAAAAATTTCAAGATCATAAATTAGAATTGGTTGATCAAGTTATTGAATTAGATAAAAAATATAGGGAATTCCAATTAGAAGGTGATACTCTTAGAATGGATCGTAATTCTTTAAGTAAAGAAATTGGAAATCTTATGCGCCAAGGTAAAAAAGAGGAAGCAGAAAATACTAAATCTAAAGTAAATGAAATAAATTCTAAATTAGAAACTATAGAAAAAGAAACTGATGAATATAGCAACAAAATTAAAGAAATTATGATGAGAATTCCAAACATTATTCATGATTCTGTTCCTATTGGAAAAGATGATAGCGAAAATGTAGAAATTAAAAAATATGGAGAACCAGTTATTCCAAATTATGAAATTCCATATCATACAGATATAATGGAAAAACTTGCTGGTATTGATTTAGAATCTGCTCGTAGAGTAGCTGGTAATGGTTTCTATTATTTAATTGGAGATGTTGCAAGACTTCACTCTGCAGTTATATCTTACGCTAGAGATTTTATGATAAATAAAGGATTTACTTATTGTATTCCACCATTTATGATTCGTAGCGATGTTGTAACAGGTGTTATGAGCTTTGAAGAAATGGATGCAATGATGTACAAAATAGAAGGTGAAGATTTATATCTAATTGGTACAAGTGAGCACTCTATGATAGGAAAATTCAAAGGGCAAATTCTACCAAAGCAAGAACTTCCATATACAATGACATCATATTCTCCATGCTTTAGAAAAGAAAAAGGTGCTCATGGTATCGAAGAAAGAGGTGTATATAGAATACATCAGTTTGAAAAGCAAGAAATGATAGATGATTGTGAGCCGGAACATAGTTATGAATGGTATGATAAAATGTGGTCATATACAGTAGAATTATTTAGAAGTTTAGATATTCCAGTTAGAACTTTAGAATGTTGCAGCGGAGACTTAGCAGACTTAAAAGCAAAATCTTGTGACGTTGAAGCTTGGAGCCCAAGACAACAAAAATATTTTGAAGTTGGAAGTTGTTCTAACTTAACAGATGCACAAAGTAGACGTTTAGGTATTCGTGTAAAAGGAGAAAAACAAAATTATTTTGCACACACATTAAATAATACAGTTGTTGCTCCACCTCGTATGCTTATAGCATTTTTAGAAAACAATTATAATGAAGATGGAAGCATAAATATCCCTGAAACTTTAAGACCATATATGGGTGGAATTGAAAAGATTGAACCAAAGAAATAATAGCGTTCAAAATATATTGCAAACGTTGTAGGGGGCGCAGTCCTCGGCGCCCCGAAAATTAATAATATATAATGCGGGTCGCCCAAGAGTGCGACCCCTACAAATTTTAAAACATGTAAAATTATTATTTATTTAGAAAGGAAATTATCATGATTATCAAAAATCCAAAATTTGAAATATCCGCAGTTAGTCCTAAACAATACCCAAAAATAGGACTTCCTGAAATAGTTTTAGTTGGTAAATCTAATGTTGGTAAATCTTCTTTTATTAATACAATGATTAACAGAAAAAGTTTAGCTAGAACTAGTAGTGAACCTGGAAAAACTAGACAAATTAATTTTTATAACATAGACAACAATTTTTACTTTGTAGATTTACCTGGTTATGGTTATAGCAAAATGAGTAAAACTGAACAAGTTAAGGTTGGTAGTTTTATAGAACAATACTTACAAATTAGAAATGAAATTGCTTTAATAGTATTTTTAATTGATATTAGGCATGATCCAACAGAAAATGATAGATTAATGTATGACTATATTATAAACAAAGCTGGTAATCATCCTTGTTTAATTATTGCAAATAAGGCAGATAAATTAGCACCTACAAAAGTAGCTGCTAGAGTACAAGAATTGCAAAATTTATTAAATCCATTAAAAGATATTACATTTCTTCCTTTCTCTTCTGAAAAGAAAAACTATTCAGAAGAAGTTTGGAATGAAATTGAGAAGTATTTATAATAAAAAATAGACAAAAGGGGACAGACCCCAAAAGTCTACCATCAAAAGTAGACTTTTGGGGTCTGTCCCCTTTTGTCTATTTTTATTCATATTTAACTTCTACCAAATACAATCCATGTGCTGGAAGAGTTTTTCCAGCTTTACTTCTGTCTCCTGATTCTATAATACTTGGTATATCTTCTGCTTTTATTTTTCCAATTCCTACATCTACTAATGTTCCAGATATTATTCTTACCATATTATATAAAAATCCATTCCCTGTTATTTCTATTTTTATTCTTCCTTCGCCTTCCATAACATCTAATTTATAAATTGTTCTTACACTGCTCTTACTACTTGTTCCACTTGCCTTAAATGCCTTAAAATCATGTTCCCCCTCAAAATATTTTGCTGCCTTTTGCATTTGTTCTATATTTAAATTTAAGGATGTATAAAATTCTAAATTTCTATAAATTGCTACTCCACGATTAGAAGTATTTATTATATACGCGTATGTTTTCTGTTTTGCATTATATCTTGAATGAAATCTATCTTCTACTTCTTCTGGCTCTTTTATAAAAATAGTCTTTTTAAGTTTTGAATTTAGTGCTATTGGAAATTTTTCTATTGGCAAATTACTATTTGTTTTAAAATTAGCAACTTGAGCTAAAGCATGTACACCTGCATCTGTTCTTCCTGAACCAATTAATTCTACTTCTTCTCCTGTTATTTCTTTTATTGCATTTTCTATTTCACCTTGAATATTTAGTTTATCTGGTTGCTTTTGCCAGCCATTAAATTTCTTCCCATCATATTCTATTGTTAGTTTAATGTTCCTCATTTTATTTCTCCTATTTTTAAGGGCGCAGTTCGGTATTCTTCACAGGTATTCCTGACCGACAACGCCCCTACATTTTTATTTACATTTTTTCTTTTTTATCTTTTTCGTTATTTTTTATTGATTTCATTTTTTCTCTTAATCTTGCTCTTCTCTTTTTTAATTCTTCATTTCCAAATCTTTTTGTTACAATATTTTTAATTAAGATTTGTTTTAATGCATCTTCCTTAACATCTACTATCAAGGTTCCATCTTTTGCTATTGATATTTTTCCCGTTTCTTCTGATACTACAACTACTATTGCATCTGATTCTTGAGAAATTCCAGCAGCTGATCTATGTCTTGTTCCTAATCCTTTAGATATTCTTTTATCATTTGATAATGGAAGCATACAAGCTGCAGCTTTAACTTTATTTTCACTAATTATAACTGCACCATCATGAAGTGGAGTTTTTGTGTTAAATATATTTACTAAAAGCTGTGGTGATATTTCTCCATCTATAGTAATTCCAGTATCTACTATATCTTTTAATTTAATATCTCTTTCTATTACTATTAATGCACCTGTTTTTTCTTTTGCAAGTTCCATGCTTGCTATTACAATTTTATATATATTTTCTTTTGTTTTTGCTGCTATATCTTTATCTATCCCAAAAAATCTTGTTAATTTACTAGTTCCGAAGTTGCTCTAATGCACGTCTTAACTCTGGTTGAAAAATTATAATTAATAATATTACTCCATATGTCATAAATGAAGTTAAAATATAATTTAAAATATGAAGTTCTAAAACCGAACTAAGTAAAGTAAATATTATTAAAAATGCTATACCTTTTATTAATTGCCATGCTCTAGTTTCTTTAACAATCTGTAATAATTTCACTGCTAAAAATAAAACAATTGCAATATCGACTATAAGCATAACTATTCTAATTGGACTATCTTTTAGCATATTCAAATAATTAATTATATCTTGACCTGTATATTTCAAATTTAAGTTAAATAAAGTATTTTTCATTCGTATTACCTTTCTATATTTAAAATTCTTGGGCGCAGTTGGGTCATCCTTTAGGGTATTCCTAACCAACAACGCCCCTACATTCTATATTTAATTATGCTACTAAGTACCAGATTAATGTAAATCCTACACTTAATACCATCATTCCTGCTAAAACACCTGCTAATATTCTAGCTGCTAATTTTTGTTTATCTATTTTCTTTTTTGCCATTTATATTTCACTCCTTATAATTTGTCCATAAAAATATATTAGCATAATAAAATATGTTTTGCAATTGGTTTAGAGAAAAAGTTTCTTCTTTGCAATTTATGTCAATACATGGTATAATTATTATTAGTCAGGTTAATATACAATTTTATTGAAAGGGGTTCTTATAATGAAGATCCAAAAACCTGTTAAGCATGCACATAGACGGGCAATGATTGCTCAAAGGAAAGCAAAGGGTAAGTATTCGAAAGTTCATTTGCCAGGAGGTAGCATTTGTTACAGTATTAGGTGTTCTAACTGCTGGGCTGATGGCACCAAATATTGTCCCTAAGCATGCAACCGAGATAAGAACTTGTTTCTTATCTCGGTTTTTTAATTTAATCAGAACTTCGGGTAGAAAATTTGAATATTAGAAACGCCTTGTCGATTTAATGAAAATTTTTAAATTTTCATTAAACTGTTAAAAGCTAAAATAATTAATTTTTGCAAACAATGCCCCGGCCTAGGGGGGGTTGCTTCAAAAATTAATATTTTAGCGTGAATTTATTTTTATTATTTTAAGCAAATTCTCTGAAGTGCGAGTCGCCCAGGATGCTAGCCCTGTTGGAGCTTTGCTCCTTACAGGAGCTGTATGCATTAGCAGTGCGACCCCTACACGTGTTTGCAATAAGTTTTTTTGTTTGCAATTCAAATGATTCAGGACAGTCCCTAGAATCATTTTCTTATAATTGCACCTAAAGTTTTTTCTGCATCTGCTATTACTTTATTAAATATACCTGTTACTTCATCATCAGTTAATGTTTTTTTACTATCACTAAATGTTAATGAATATGCAATTGATTTTTTACCTTCTTCAACATGTTCTCCTGTATATACATCAAACACTTCAATATTTGTAAGTAGGTTTCCTGCTGATTTTTTGATTTGTTTTTCAATTACTGCTGATTCTAAATTTTTGTCAACAATAAATGCAACGTCTTTTTTAATGCTTGGGAATTTTGAAAATTCTTTGTATTTCATTTTTCCTACTTTTTTAGAAAGTAATTTTTCTAAATTAATTTCCATTACAAATACATCTTCTTTTGCTGTATTTGGATGAAGTTTTCCTATAATTCCAACTATATCATTATTTACAGAAATCAAAGCTGTTTGACCTGGATGGAATTCTTTTGGAAGCTCTTTATCATTTACAAAACTATATCTTCCATTGTATCCTAAGAAGTCTAGTAGCTCTTCTGCTACTCCTTTAATCATATAGAAGTCAACATTTTTTGTATTTCCTATTCCTTCGTAATATTTACCAGCCATAAGAGCGCATAGTTTTTGTTCTTCTATATACTCTCCATTTACTTTTCCAAATCCTTTTCCTATTTCAAATATAGATACATCTCTATTTGTTCTATCTAGGTTGTATTCATATATTTTTAAAAGTGATGGAATCATGCTATATCTTAATGTATTTCTTTCTTCTGTAAGTGGGTCTAATAGTTTAATTGTTTCAAAACTATCTAAAGTAAATTTATCTGCTTCTTTATCATTTACTAAGATATATGACATTGTTTCATTTAATCCAAGTCCTATCATTTTGTTTCTTATTTCTCTAGTTGTTTTGTCATATTTACCTGTTCTTGTAGAAAGCACTGGAAGTTTTCCTTCTATATTATCAACACCGTAGATTCTTCCTACTTCTTCTATTAAGTCTTCTTTTATTGATATATCCATTCTTCTAGTTGGTACTGTTACTGTAATTGTTCTTCCATTTACTTTGTAATCAAATCCTAATTTTCTAAATACATTTAATGTTTCATCATCTGGAACAACAATTCCTAAAAGATTATTTATATCTTCAAAATCTACATCTACTTTCTTTTCTTCTTTGTCTGCATTGTCATAAACTACTGTTCCTTTTGCAATTTTTGCATCTGCGTATTTTTCAAGTAAAGTACATGCTCTTTCAATTGCCATATATGTTCTGTTTGGATCTAATCCTTTTTCAAAACGATTACTTGCTTCACTTCTTACTATTTTTTTAGATGTACATCTTATTTTTACACCATCAAAAACAGCAGATTCTATTATGATATTTTTTGTATCTTCTTCTACTTCTGTTGAAAGTCCTCCCATAACACCAGCAAGTCCTATTGCTTCAGTTCCATTTGTTATAACTATATCTTCTTCATCAAGAGTTCTTTCTATATTATCTAATGTTGTTAGTTTTTCATCATTTTTAGCCATTCTAACTAGGATTTTATTTCCTAATCTATCTGCATCATAGAAATGAAGTGGTTGCCCTACTTCAAGCATTACATAGTTACTAATATCTACAACATTATTAATTGGTCTTATTCCACTTGCTATAAGTCTATTTTTTATAAATGCTGGGCTTTCTTTTATAGTAACATTTAATGCTTTTTTAGCTAAGAATAAATTACAATTTTCTGTTTTTACTTCTACTTTAAAACTTTTATTTACATCTTCTTCTATTTCGTTATGTTTTAAATCTATTTCTTTAACAGGTTTATCATAAATTGCTCCTAATTCATAAGCCATACCTAAAATGCTTAATAAATCTCCTCTATTTGCTGTAAGTTCAAAATCTGCTATTTCATCATCCATTCCAATAAATGCTATAGGGTCTCCTCCTACTGGAGCATCTGCTGGTAATTCATGTATTCCTTCTTTATCAGCTTCTGTCAAGAATTTAGATTCTAAACCAAGTTCAGCTATAGAACAAATCATTCCATTTGATTCTTTACCTCTAATACTTCCTTTTTTAATTTTAAAATCTCCTGGAAGTTCAGCACCAACTTGAGCAAGAATTACTTTTAGTCCTTTTCTTACATTTGGAGCTCCACAAACTATATCTAGAACTTCAGTTCCTATATCAACTTTGCAAACATGTAAATGGTCAGAATCTGGGTGGTCTTCGCATTCTAAAACTTCACCTATAATTAATTTTGTAGCATTAATTAATTTTTCTGCGCTATCATATTCATTTCCTACTCTTGTCATATCTTCTGCTAAAGTTTTAATATCTACATCTATGTCTATATAATCTTTTACAAAATTCTTACTTAGTTTCATTAGTCCACATCCTTTCTATCGAATTGATTTAAGAATCTTACATCATTTGTATATAAATATCTTATATCTGTTATTCCATATTTAAACATTGCAAGTCTATCAAGTCCTGTTCCAAATGCAAATCCTGTATATTTATCTGGATCATATCCATTCATTTTTAATACATTTGGATGAACCATTCCAGAACCTAATATTTCTATCCAACCTGTTTGTTTACAAATATTACATCCTTTACCACCACATTTAAAGCAGCTAACATCTACTTCGTAACTTGGCTCTGTAAATGGGAAATAACTTGGTCTAAATCTTAATGTAGAATTTTCTCCAAGCATTTTTCTAACAAATACTTCTAGTGTTCCTTTTAAATCTGCAAGGCTAATATTTTTATCTATAACTAATCCTTCAACTTGACCAAATTGATGTGAATGTGTTGCATCATCATCTCTTCTATATGTTTTACCTGGGCAAATTACTCTTATTGGACTTTTTTCTTCATTTGCCATCATTACTCTTGCTTGAACAGCTGATGTTTGAGTTCTAAGTAGGTGCTCTGGATCAACATAGAAACTATCTTGCATATCTCTTGCTGGATGACCTTTTGGAAGATTTAATCTTTCAAAACAGTATTCATCAGTTTCAAGTTCTGGTCCATCTACTACATCATATCCCATTGAAACAAATATATCTTCTATTTCTTCTATTACTCTGTTTATTGGATGCTTACTTCCTCTTTTAATTTTTACACTTGGAAGAGTAATATCAATTTTTTCTTTTTCCAATTTTTCATTTAGAGCTTGTTCCTTTAAAACTTCTTCACATTCTTTAATTTTGTTCTCTAAAGCATCTCTTACCTCATTTACTAGAGCACCTATAACTGGTCTCTCTTCAGCAGATAAATCTTTCATTCCTTTCAAAACTGCTGTTAGCTCTCCTTTTTTTCCTGAATACTTAACTCTTACATCATTTAGTTCTTGAAGAGTTTTAGCATTTTCAATTTCGCAAGTTGCACTTTCTTTGATTTTAGCAATTTGTTCTTTCATTGTTTTCCTCCTCTATTTGTTTTATTAATTCTTTTTCTATATCTTCTATATTATTGTAATATAGAATAGATTTTACTTTTCCTGAACCTTTTATTAGACCAGATACTTTACTTCCACTCTTTGCTATAACTATTATTGAAATATCTAGTCTTACGGCTTCTTGCAATTCCATTCCTTGGCCTGTTGATGGAACACTCATTTCAGCAACAATAATATCTGTTTCTTTTAATAATTCCATAGCTCTATTATATCTTTCGGTGTCATTTCCTTTAAATTGCATAGTATCTAGTGGGCTATAAATATTATCGCTTACTTTTTTACAAATATTAACTAAGTCTTCATATATTTTTACTGAATTACCATCTGCAGTCATTACTGTTCCAGTTATTAGTATTTTTTTCATGTTTTTCTCTCCTTCGCGGGCGGAGTTCCCCTGTCCCTGCATTCATTAGAATTATAAATCAAATCAAAAGTAGTATATTGCTAGGAAAACAAATAAAAATTTTTGAGACTATACGCTGTATGTCGATAAAATTTTTATGTAGTTTGACAACGCAAGATGCTGCTTTTCATTTGATTAACAAAAAAATCGTCCCACATAATAGGACGATTTTAAACGTGTTACCACCTAAATTTATTAATAATTTTATTATTAACCTCATTATTGCTTTTAACGCTAGCAAACGCTCATGCCTACTGTTATTTCAACACAAGACCTAAAAAGTGAAATTTCGGATAAACTAGTATTAAATAGGCTTTCAGCCTTTGGCCTATTCTCTCTTAAACACATTTTATTCATCTTACTTTGCTTTTTCAAACGGCTCTATTTTTCAAATCTGTTTAATATAATATCATATTTTCTTAAAATGTACAATATTTTTTTAAAACTTTTTATTACTAAAAAACTCCCCTTCTATGCTAGATTGAAAGGGAGTTTTTTATAATTTCTTTAAAGAGTTATCTGTGAAGCTATGTCACCAAGTATCTTTTCATAAGATTCAAACCATGAAATCTTAATATCTCGGCACTCCATACCTAGTTTCACTTCGCACGGAAGGTCATCTGTTTCCTCACCAAGTTCAAAACTGTGTGAACTTCCTTCAAAGCAGTTATAATATATAGCATCGGCTAAATCAGAAACAGTTACTGATTCATTGTCAGGTGATATCACCTCAATAAACAGCTTTAAAGGTTTTTCTTCAGCTGACAATCCAGGCCATTCAAGCTTTAAGTTAAACTTGCCATCATTGGATTGAATTTGCGAAAATGTCGACATTATTTAACACCTTCTCCATATAAATTTAATAAATTGCTAGCCCAATTTAATTACAGGTATTATATCATAGAAATGTGCTTGTAGTCAACATAACGTAGTTTTTTTAATTAGAAATAAAATACAGCACTACATTTTCAATAGTACTGTATTTACTAGTTATTTGGCAGGTGTGCCATATCCTGCATCTCTTAAACCCTCTAGGGTGTGTGGATGGCACATTGTCCACCTCAAATAACCTATTTATATTGTATTTTAATTATACTATATTTATGCTCTCTTGTCCAGTTTTTTGCCAAACAATTTCCCCTCTGTTTCTAATAGTTTGTTTCCATGTTCTTCCATTTAATTTCATTATTGTAATAATTGAATTTTTATTGTGTTCTTGATCCTGTCCTAATGCTAATTTCACTATAACTCTTCCTTTCAAATCACCAATCTGCTTTAGATATATCATTGTATCGCTGTGTCTATTATCCTCTATGATATAATCTGGATTTTCTATAATATCCTTAATATATTTTTCTAATTGTTCATATTCTGATTTATGATAAATTAATATATGCTGATATAATCTTTCATCTGTTAAAATAACTTCATCTGTAATCAAGTCATATTTGTATATTCCTAATCTATTTATATCTAAATTACCAATATATTGCAACAATATTCCCTCTTTTGTTTTATAAAATAATTTTTGGATTTTATAGGCGACTCGCCTTGAAATAAAACTAACTGATTTAAATTTATACTATATTATCATATTTTCCATATTTTGTAAATACAATTCCGTAAAAAAACGATTCGGTGAATTCCCTCAAATCGTTTCTAAAATAATTACACTTCTTCTTTTTGTTTTAATAAATCTCTTATTTCTTCTAATAAAACTATATCTTCTGCTTTTGGTGCTGGTGTTTCTTCTGCTGGTTCTTCTTTTTTTCTTGTTACTTTATTAACTATTTTTACTAAAATAAATATACAGAAAGCTATTATTAAAAAGTCGATTACATTTTGTAGGAAGTTTCCATATAAAATTTCTGCTTCCCCTATTTTGAACTTTAATCCTGTAAAATCAATTCCTCCACTTACAATACCTATTAATGGCATTAATACATCATTTACTATTGAAGTTACTATTTTCCCAAATGCTCCACCTATAATAACACCGACTGCCATATCAATTACATTTCCTCTTGCTATAAATTCTTTAAATTCTTTTATCATGTTTACTACTCCTTTTATTTTTATATTTTTTATTCGTAGGGGTCGACGACTCTGTCGACCCGTGATTTGTTTTTTGCGGGCGGACAGGGTCGTCCGCCCCTACATTGTTTGCATTAAAATTTATACTCATTTTTTGTTGCGGGTCGCCCTGGAGTTCGACCCCTACATTTTTTTCGATTATTCTATCTCACGATTCAGGACAGTCCCCTTTTGTGTCCTTTGGGGACAAAAGAGGGACAGTCCCTAGAATCGTTTCTTTTAATTTTTCTATATCCAATCCTACAACTGAACTGTATGAACCTTCTATTTTTTCTATAAATTTACTTCCTATTCCTTGTACTGCATAGCTACCTGCTTTGTCCATTGGTTCTCCTGTTTTTATGTATCTTTCTATTTCTTCATCTGACATAGTTTTCATTATAACAGTACTTTTACTTAAACAAGTTTCTTTTATTGTTTTATTATCTTTCTTATAAATAATTGTAAATGCAGAATATACTTCATTTTTATTTCCTTGTAATTTGTTCAAAGTAATAAATGCATCTTTTTCATCTTTTGGTTTTCCTAATATTTCTTTCTCAAAATATACTAGCGTATCTCCACCTATTACAAGAAATTCATTTTCTTTGTTTTGAATTCTATCAAATACTTCTTCTGCCTTTTTCAAAGATAATATTTGTACTAATTTTTCAGGTTCTTTTTCTTTTACTTCATCTTCATTAAAATTACTTTTTATAACATCAAACTCATCAAAAATTTGATGTAATAATTCTTTTCTTCTTGGTGAATTCGATGCTAAAACAATTTTCATTTTTACCTCACATTTTATTATTTTAGTAGTTCTTTGAAGAGTGCACGACCAATGGTCGCCCCTACACTTTATTTCATATTTTCTGATTCTATATCTGCTACTAAGTCTAATCTTTCTTGATGTCTTCCACCTTCAAATTCTGTTTCTAGCCATGTAATTAAAATTTCTTTTGCTTCTTCTACTGTTACATAGTCTGCTCCAAGTGATAACACATTTGTATCATTATGAAGTCTTGAAAACTGTGCAGCCCTAGTGCAAAAGCATGGTGCACTTCTAACTCCTTTAAATTTATTTGCTACCATTGCCATTCCATATCCTGATCTACAAATTAATATTCCTCTTTCACAAACTTTATCTGCTACTGATTTTGATACTTCTTTTGCAACTATCGGATAATCTACTCTATCTGTAGAGTAAGCTCCACAATCTTTATACTCAAGTCCTTTTTCTTCTAAAACTTTTTTAAGTTCTTCTTTAAGTTCATATCCGCCATGATCGCTTCCTATTGCTATCATAAATATTCCTCCTTAATATATTTTCATATTTATATTAACACATTGTTTGTCTTTATTCAACAAAAAAAGAAAATGAAAATTCATTTTCTTTTTTAATTTTTAATCTACATTTACACCTTTTTCAAATTGTCTTTTCCCTATAAAATAGTAAATTATTATATAACTTAAATATATTACTATTCCTGTATACATAATGCTTTTTATTGCTTCTACATTTATCATAGTTGTTGTATTAAATAAATTCATAATATCCTTATTAAATAATCCTAAAATAAATATTATACCAATAGTAATTATTTGAGGTATCATATATGCTATAAACCCATATAATACTGATTTTCCTGCTTTAAAATTATTGGATTTGTGTCCAAATATTATTCCTATATATCCCGCAAAAAGTGCGAATATCATTTCTAAGAAAAATACTGCTGTTACTATTAAAAGAAATCCTACAACAGTGCTATTATATGTTGATGCTACAAATTCTAAGCCTTGTTTTACCCATTCAATATTGTTTTGCGAATAATAGCATATTGCTACACATACTATTATTATAACTGCACTTGTTATCATAGTTATAATTGCTGATAACACTTTTGATAAGAAAATAGTTTTTTTGCTTACTGGTAATGTATGTGTTAAATATGATTCGTCTTTATATGAATTTCTAATAAACCTAACCCATACCCTTATAAGGTTATTTATTAATACATTTACCACCATAGCAATAGCTGTACCTACACACACTTTACCTATTATATTAAAAATCAAAGAGTTTTCTATTTCTGTAAGCAGTCTTCCTATTATAGAAAACATTATTGCAAGTGTATAAAATACTATTACCCCTTTATATGTCCATTTTAAATCATATTTTAGTAATTTTCCTAACATTTAAAACACCTCCTAAATATTTCATCAATTGATGCATTTTCTTTATTTCTTAATTCATCTGCTGGAGATGTTAATATAATTTTACCATTATCTATAAATATAACTTCATCTAAAATTCTTTCAATATCTGCAATTAAGTGTGTTGAAATTATTACACTTGCACCTTCATTAAAATTAGAAAGTATTGTATCTAATATATAATCTCTTGTTGCAGGATCTACTCCCCCTAAAGGTTCATCTAGAATATATAAATCTGCTTTTCTACTCATTACAAGAATTAATTGTACTTTTTCTTGCATACCTTTTGACATTTTAGATAACTTTTGTTCTTCATCTAAATCTAAATCTTTTAATAATTTTCTTGCAGTATCTGCATTAAAATCATTATAGAATTCTTCAAAATATTTTATAACTTGTTTTACCTTCATATCTTTATCTAAATATGTTCTTTCTGGTAAATAAGATATAACTTTTTTAGATTCAACACCTGGTTTTTCACCATTTATTAAAACTTCTCCACTTGTAGGAACTAATAAATCATTTATTAATTTTATTAGTGTAGTTTTTCCGCTTCCATTTTTACCTAAAAGTCCTATGATTTTTCCTCTTGGAACCTTTAAGTTTATATCTTTTAGTGCCTCTTTTTTATCATAGAATTTAGATAAGTTTTTACACTCTAATAATTCCATAAGCTTCTCCTCTCTAATAATTTTGTACGTTTCATCTGGGCGGGCACAAGACCCGCCCCTACATTAATCGGGTCGATGTGGGCATCGACCCCCTACGTATTATTTCCCTTGCAAGTACGTAATGGCGTCTTCTTTATTAATCCCTAATTTATTCATATCTTGGAAATATTTTTGAACTTTTTGATTTGCAAGTTCTTTTTTGACATTTTCAATTAATTCTTCATTTTCTGTAACAAATTTACCATTTGTTCTTTCTGTATATATAAGTTTTTGATTTTCTATTTCAGCTAATGCTTTTTGAACAGTATTAGGATTTACCTTTATTTGCATAGCAAATTCCCTTACAGAAGGAAGTTTCTCTCCTGCTTTAAATTTACCTGCAACTATGCATTCTTTTAACTGTTCTACTAATTGAATATAAATAGGCCTATCATTGTCAAAAATAAAGTTCATATTTTATTTCCTTTCTTGTTGTATTACTTGCATAATACAATGATACATTTTTTTATTTTGTTTGTCAATATATTTCATTAAAAATTATAGTTTAAAATTAAAAGCCATTCTTAAGTGAATGACTTTTAATATTTTGTTTTTAATTCTCTTATTTCAAAAATCCTAATATTTTTTCAAATATTTCATGCCAATCATGGCACCTTATAATATTGTTATTGCTTAATTTTTGATTATATGGGTGGTCATAACATATTACTGGTATCTCTTTTGATATAGATAATATGTTTTCTGGCTTATCTTCAATCATTAGGTTAATATCTAGCTTTTTACATACCTCTAATTTATCTTCACTAAATATTATTTCATCATAAATTACATTATTTATATCAAGCCATTCTTTTACTATGTTTTGCATTATTTTTTTATTTTCATTTTCATATGTTGTATAATAACGTGCTGTTATAATAACTATCTCATTATCTCTATTCTTTAATTTATTAATTGCTTCTGCTGCAAAAGGTCTTATTGGTGTATTTTTAGAATAATTGAAAATTTGCTCTTTCCAAAAATTTGCCCATTGTTCCTTTGTAACCTCAAAAGTTTTTTCACTATCATATATATCCTTATGTAATTTATAATCAATGTTCCTTGTTGTAAAATATTCAGTTCCATAATCTATAATAAATTTAAGTTCATCTGTTAGAACTCCATCTATGTCAATACCTATCTTCATTTATTATCTCCTAATTGTTATTAGTACTTTTAAAATACAATTCAAGACAGTCCCTAGAATAGTTAATTTATTTTCCCTACATAATAATTTTTCTTTCCTCTTTTTATTATTAAGTAAGTGTTGTTTGTTAAATAGCTTTCATCTACTATTGCGCCTATGTCTTTTACTTTTTCTCCTTTTATTTCTATACTATTTCCTGAAATAAATTCTCTTGCTTGTCTTTTGCTTGATGCTACATTCATTTCTACTAATATATCTAATATGTTCTTACCTAGTTCTACTGTTTTTACTTCGTTTCCTTTAAATGCTTCTTCTAATTCTTCTATTGATAATTCGCTAAAGTTTCCTTTAAATAAAGCTTCACTTATTCTTATTGCTTTTTCATATTCTTCTTTTCCATGTAAGTCTGTTATAATTTCTCTTGCAAGTACTTTATGAGCTTCTCTCAAATGTGGTGCTTCATTATGTTTTACTTCTATTTCTTCTATTTCTTCTTTGCTTAAGAATGTTAATTTCTTTAAGTAGCTTATTATCATAGAATCTTCAAGATTTATTAAGTATTGGTATAATTCATAGCTTGATGTTTTATTTTTATCTAGCCATAAAGCATTTCCTTCTGTTTTTCCAAACTTAACTCCATTAGAATCTGTAACAAGTGGCATAACCATACCATATGCTGTTTTATCTATTTTCTTTCTAATTAATTCTATTCCAGATGTTATATTTCCCCATTGGTCTGAACCTGCAACTTGAAGCTCACATCCTTTTGTTTCATATAAATACAAGAAATCTAATGCTTGAAGAATCATATATGAAAATTCTGCATATGTTATACCTGTTTCCATTCTTGATTTTACTTTGTCTTTCGCAAGCATGTATCCTACATTAAAGTATTTTCCATAGTCTCTTAAAAAGTCTATAACATTTATATCTTTTGTCCAGTCATAGTTATTAACTACTTCAAATCCAAATATTTCTTTTGCTTGCTTTGTTAATCCTTCTATATTTTTTTCTACTTCTTCTTTTGTTATCATTGGTCTCTCAGCTGTTGGTTTAGGGTCTCCAATTAAACCTGTAGCTCCACCTACTAATAAAAGAGGTTTATGTCCATATTTTGCAAGTCTTTTTGATATTAAGAATGATGAATAATGTCCAATATGCATACTATCTGCAGTTGGATCTGTTCCTATATAGAATGTCATTTTTTCATTGTTTAATTTATTAATTAATTCTTCATCACTAATATCTTGAACTAATCCTCTCCATTTTAAATCTTCGTATAAATTCATACTATCATCCTTTCTTATTGCGGGTCGATGTGGGCATCGACCCCTACAAATTTTATTGTTTTATCTGGGCAGAGCAAGCCCTGCCCCTACAAATCAAAAAACCAATTCAACCTAGTTAAAGGACGAATTGGTTCAAATTTCGTGGTACCACCTTTATTTACAATATTTTATATTGCCTCGATTTACGCTTATTCGTAGCTACACGTTAGTTACTATAAGAATTGTAATTCAAATTTTATATTTCTAGATAATTTCCACCAACCATTACCTCTCTATAGTTATTATAAAATTCTACTGGTTTTCTTTTTAAAACATAACTAAATTAAGTTGAAACCATTTTAACATTTTGTTTTGTAGTTGTCAAATGCATTTTAAAAATACATTTCGTTCTCTTCTCCTAAAATATAATCTATAAATTGTAAATTAATATTCAAATTAATTATCTCTTCATTAACTAATTTATTAATTTGTTTATTATTTATGTCTAATGCTATAGCATAAGATAAATATTTTTCCCATATTATACTTTCTGCCATACTTTTATCTTTTATTAAACTATAATCTTCTAAATATTTTTTTAATCCCATCAAGTTGTTTTCAATCTTACTATTATTTCTTAATTTTACATATTCTTCTTTAGGAATTTTTAGTAATACATAACTTATAATTATTACTATTGCTAATAAATTAGTATCTACATCATTCCATATCACAAATTTTAAAATTAATGCAATTCCTAAAAGCAATGATAATGCCATCGTAAATTTCATATCGTGCTTTTTATTTTCTCTATTTTGTTTTAATATTTCTTTCAACCAGAATGTTAATAATTTTCCTATAGTTATACCATAATAAGTACATATTGATATAATTATAATCTTAAATAAAAATATTATATAATATGTATCATAAATATCCTCAAAATTTATAAGTAATATTGCACACATAATAATATTAAATATCGCATATGAATTAAATATTAAACTTAATTTTGATTTTTTCTCTGTAAACATTCCTATATCTACAAGTTTTTTTAATATATCTTCTTTTATCTTTGAAAATTTATATATAATGTTAGAATTTAATTTTTTCGTAGAAAATTCTTTTAAATTTAAGATTTCTCCTTCTTGTGGTGCTTTTCCAAACAATAGTATTAATATCTTTTGTTCAATGTCGTCTAATCCATTCATGGAATTGAAAACAAAACTATTTTTGTCAATTATTTGTATATTACCTCTTATATTTAAATCAAGTATTGTACTCATAATTATATTTTTCATTTTAATATTTTTGTTTGCTATAACACTTGACATATATGGTGGAAAATGAATATCTTCTACATTTCTATAATAATTCACATCTCTTATTGATTTTCTTCTAGCTATACTTATAGCAATAAATATTGAAGTTGTTATTATTATACATACCATTATTATTGAAAACTCATCATAGAACAAAGTATCTATTACATTTTCAAAAATATCACCTAAAATCATAAAAAATGATTCTTCTTCCTTATTGGATTTTTTAAAATCTTTTGTTATTTCTGTTTTTTCTTCATCTATATTCTCATTTTTGTAATTACTATATTTGTTTTGATTTATATCAATTGGTTGTGTAGTTGAATTCGCATCAAAACTTACTTTTAATTCTAAGTTATTAATTCCTTTTACATCTAAAAGTGTAAATTTTTTTGATTATTTGAAATTGTCTCTTTTTGTATATCATAGTGTTTAAAACTATCTTTACTTTTAATATAATCTAAATCTGTTTTCATTGTTGTACTTGTATCTGGAACAGAAATAAATATATTTATTTCTTCAGTTTGCCAATCTTCTTTATTGGTAAATATATCAAATGATAAAGTATTAACGTCTTTATATTTATTTAAAAATTCGGTTTCCAATAAGTATGTTACTTTTAATTCTGTTTCTGTATTTCCATTATACAAATTTGTATAAAACTCTTCTACATCTGAATAAA
>JAZSDU010000033.1:0-10478 GCA_045531335.1 Clostridia bacterium | reverse complement strand
TAATACTATACAAAAAAAACAATAAATGTATTGACATTTAAAAATTTAAATGTAAAAATAAAAATATAATAATTATATGGAGGAACAAATGATAAAAAAATATTTAAATTCTAAAAAAGGTATTACAATTGTATCCTTAGTAATCACAATTATTATTTTATTGATACTATCAGGAACTGTAATCTACAATATGAACTCATCAAATGAAGTTCCAATGTATAACAATATGGTTGCAGATATAGAGCTTTTAGAAGATAAAATAAAAATATATTTTAATAAATATGGTGAAATTCCTAAAACTGATAGATATATTACAATTGACACTGTAAATTATTACGAGATAGATTTATCTAAATTAGAGAATATAACTCTTAGATACGGAAAAGAATATGGTGAAACTAATAGTTTGGTTAATAATTCATCTGATGTTTATGTAGTAAACGATTCTTTAGAGGTTTATTATCTAAAAGGTATAAGTTTATCTGAAGAAAAACGACATGAAAATTAATTTATTTACTTGCAAATATTATAAATATATGATAGAATAGCAATGTTTGGAAATAGCATTGCTATTTTTCCTTACTCATACATATGTATGGGTTATATATCCAAGAGGAGGTGAAAGATAATGAATAAATACGAAAGTGTTATCATTATTAATCCAAATTTAGAGGGTGAAGCTATAAAAGCTTTAATAGAAAAATTCTCAAATTTAATTAATAATAATGGTAAAGTTGATTCAGTAGAAGAAGTTGGTAAAAAGAAATTAGCTTATGAAATCAAAAAAAACAAAGAAGGTTACTATGTAATATTTAAATTCGAATCTAAACCAGAAGCTATTACTGAATTAGAAAGAATATACAGAATTACAGACGAAGTAATAAAATTTATCGTAGTTAAAGAGGAGGAATAAAATTATGAACAAAGTAATTTTAATGGGGCGACTAACAAGAGATCCAGAAGTTAGATATACTCAAACAAATAACACATTAGTAGCTTCCTTCTCATTAGCAGTAAATAGAAGATTTGCAAGACAAGGAGAAGAAAGACAAGCTGATTTTATAAATGTCGTAGCTTGGAGTAAAACAGGAGAATTTTGTAGCAAATATTTCAAAAAAGGACAACAAGTTGGAGTAATTGGAAGAATTCAAACAAGAAATTGGGAAGATGACCAAGGACAAAAACATTATATTACTGAAGTTGTAGCAGAAGAAGCATATTTTGCAGATAGTAAAAGAGATGGAGATACATCAAGCTTCGAAAATACATTTGGAACTACTGCATCTGCAGGTTCAGAATTTATGACATCTTCAGATGATGAATTACCATTCTAGTAGGGGCGTTGTCGGTTAGAATACCTATAAGGAATACCCAACTGCGCCCAGAACAAACAATGAAATGTAGAGGTCGATGCCCACATCGACCCAAAAGTGAAAAATTAAGAACGAAAAGTGAAAAATACAAAATTTGCTTTGCAAATTTTGGAAAGGGGGAAGTGGCTAAATGGCAGATAGAAAACAAAATGCAAAAAACAATAGAAGAAGAAACGGTAGTGATGATGATTTCAATCCAAAATTTAGAAAAATAAGAAAAAAAGTATGTGTAATGTGCAGCAATAAAGATTTTGTATTAGATTATAAAAATGCAGATCAATTAAAGAAATTCGTAAATGAAAAAGGTAAAATATTACCAAGAAGAGCAACAGGTGCTTGTGCAAAACATCAAAGAGATATTACACAAGCTGTAAAAAGAGCAAGACACATTGCAGTATTACCTTATACACAAAATTAATTTTTAAAAGAACAGAATATATTCTGTTCTTTTTTTAGATATATTTATTAAAAAAATTATAACAAAATGTAGAAATTAGTTTTATTATGATGTAGAATATAAATGTATAAAACGTACATAAAAATAATTAAGGAGTGAGTTTTTTGAAAGTTACTGATATAAGTGAACTACAAGAAATAGCAAAAAGAGTAAGAGTAGGGATTATAGAAGGAGTGTATAATGCGAAATCTGGACATCCAGGAGGATCATTATCTATAGCAGATGTATTAACAGTTCTTTATTTTAATCAAATGAATGTAGATGAAAAAAATCCTAAAGCTACTTCAAGAGATAGATTAGTATTATCAAAAGGACATGTTGCACCTGCTCTTTATAGTGTATTAGCCGAGAAAGGATATTTCGGCAAAGAAGAGTTAAAAAATTTAAGAAAGTTGGGTTCGATTTTACAGGGACATCCAGATATGAAAAACATACCAGGAGTAGACATGTCAACAGGGTCACTTCGGACAAGGGTTATCAGTTGCAAATGGAATGGCAATTGCATCAAAGTTAAATCATGAAGGAGTTAGAGTATATTGCATATGTGGAGATGGAGAATTACAAGAGGGACAAATTTGGGAAGCTGCAATGACTTCTTCTCATTATAAGTTAGATAATTTATGTTTAATAGTAGATAATAATAATTTGCAAATAGATGGTAAAGTAAATGAAGTAATGAGCATATATCCAATAGATGAGAAATTTAGAAGTTTTGGATTTGAAGTAATTAACATAGATGGACATGATATTAACCAAATAATAAATGCTTTAAACAAAGCTAAAACAGTAAAAGGGAAACCTACAGCTATAATTGCAAAAACTATAAAAGGGAAAGGAGTTTCTTTTATGGAAAATCTAGCAGAGTGGCATGGAAAAGCTCCAAAAGAAGAAGAATATAACATAGCAATGGATGAATTGAAAAAATAATTTAAATCTAATATATGTAGGGGCGGAACCCCGTGTCCGCCCGCAAAGGTGTGGTAGCATAAATTACGGGCAGACAGCCATTAGCTGTGCGAAATGAAATGAGTTACAGATAATGCATACACAGTAGAGTCGTCTGCCCCTACATAATAAAAATATAAGGAGTTGTAGCAATGATAGACTTACACATTCATACTAATAATTCAGATGGATCAGATAGTGTGATAGAAGTACTAAAAAAAGCAGAAAAATTGGGATTAAGTACAATATCAATCACAGACCATGATACATGTAAAGCTTATGAAGAACTAGAAAAAATTGATATAAAGAAATATTATTCTGGAAACATTATAAAAGGTGTTGAATTAAGATGTTTTTATAATAGAAGAATAATTGAATTATTAGGGTATAATATAGACCCTAAAGAAATGCAAAAATGGTTAGATGATTTTTATAAAACTAGAACTAGAGATGCTGTTCAAACTAGATATTTAAAACAGTTATATGCAACATGTATAGAGTTAAAATTACATATGAAACCTATTGATGAGATAGAATGGGATCCAAACAGCGATTGGGCTGCTAGAATTATATATAGAGAAATGAAAAGCGATATAAGAAACAAAGAATTATTACCAGAAGATTTATGGAATGAATATGATTGCTTTAGACATCACTACTGCTATAATTTAGAAAATATATTTTATATAGATAAATCACCAGATTTACCAACACCTCAGGAATTAATAGCTCAAATTAAAAAAACTGGAGGACTTGTGTTTGTACCACATATACTATTATATAAATGGGCAGAAAATAAAGATGATTTAATTTATGATTTAATTGATAACTATGGAGTAGAAGGTATTGAGTGCTATTATAATAGTTTTACAGATGAACAGACAAATTATCTAAAGAATATATGTAAAAACAAGAAAGTGTTTATGAGTGGTGGAAGCGATTATCACGGTACAAAACGACCAGAAGTAAGTTTAGGAACAGGACAAGGAAATCTAAACATACCAGATGAAATAATAGAAGAATGGGGAGAATTTATATGAATTTAGAAATTACTAAGGCAACAAGAGAAAGTTACGGAGAAAAATTAGCTGAATTAGGAGAAAAGAATAAAGATATTGTAGTTTTAGATGCGGACCTTTCAGGAGCTACAAAAACATCAGTATTTGCTAAAAAAATTCCAGAAAGATTTTTTGATATGGGTATATCTGAACAAGATATGATGAGTACTGCTGCAGGGCTTGCTACATTTGGCAAGATACCATTTGCTAGTTCTTTTGCAATGTTTGCAGCACGGAAGAGCATATGATCAAATAAGAAACAGTATAGCGTATCCAAAATTAAATGTAAAAATATGCGCTTCACATGCAGGAATTACAGTAGGTGAAGACGGTGCAACACATCAGATGATAGAAGATTTAGGGATGATGAGAGGAATGCCTAATATGCAAGTTGTTTGTACCTCAGATGATACTCAAACTAAATGGGCAGTAGAAGAAATTTCTAAAATTGAAGGACCAGTATATTTGAGACTATGCAGATATGCAACTCCATTAATATATGATGAAACACAAAAATTTGAATTTGGAAAAGGTGTACAAATAGGAGAAGGAACAGATGCAACTGTATTTGCAACAGGAGTAGTTGTTGCAGAAGCTATTAAAGCTAAAGAAGAACTTGCAAAACAGGGAATAGATATAAGGGTAGTTGATATACATACTATAAAACCATTAGATAAAGAATTGGTTGTAAAATGTGCAAAAGAAACTAAAAAATTAATATCAATTGAAGACCATAATATTATCGGAGGACTACGGAAGTGCAATTTGTGAGGTTTTAGCAGAAGAATATCCAAGCAAGCTTATTAGAATGGGAATCAAAGATAGATTTGGAAAATCAGCATCTGCAAAAGAATTATTAAAATACTTTGAGTTAACAGGTGAAGATATTATTAAAACAGTAAAAGAAAATTAATGCAAGAATTATTGACAAAAAACAAGCTTTATGTTAATATATTTTCGTAGCTTTTGAAAGCTATAATTTGATAAGAGTGGTGAAAAACATGAGGTTTAGAAACCGGAAGGGAGCAGTCTTTTAGTGGAATAGCAGTATTACTGCAACTACTATAGGTATTCTCCAATCTTTGTTTATAATCACTTAGGCGTACGTTTTTAATAGGGCGTACGTCTTTGTTTTTTTATGATATATATTTAAAGTTACTTATTGATTTTCAAATATTTTCATAATATTACAAATATATTAAATTTACGTGTTTTTTAGGAAAATTCTATTGCAATTATTATGTATTATTATTATAATTAAGCTAGATAAATTTAAGAAAAATTGAGGTAATTTCATGATAGAATTTAAGAATGTATATAAAACATATAGTACAGGAACAGAAGCTGTTAATAATGCAAATTTTAAAATAGAAAAAGGAGAATTTGCATTTTTAGTTGGTGCTTCAGGATCAGGAAAATCAACACTTATAAAATTAATATTAAAAGAAGAAGAGCCAACATCAGGAAATATAATTATAAATGGAAAAGACACAACTTTCCTAAAACCAAAGAGAGTTCCTTATTTAAGAAGAAGTATGGGAGTTGTTTTTCAAGATTTTAGATTATTATCAGATAAAACAGTTTATGAAAATGTAGCATTTGCCATGAATATAGTAAAAGCTACACCAAAACATATAAGAAGACAAGTTCCAATGGTACTTTCTCTAGTAGGTTTAAGTGGAAAAGCAAAAGTATATCCAGATGAATTGTCAGGTGGAGAACAACAAAGGGTAGCTTTAGCTAGAGCATTAGTTAATAACCCATCAATGATAATAGCAGATGAGCCTACGGGAAATCTAGATCCAGAAACAGCATGGGATATTATGAATTTATTAAATGAAATTAATTTAAGAGGTACAACAGTAGTTATTGCAACACATGCAAAAGACATAGTAGACCAAATGAAAAAAAGAGTTATCGAAATTGAAAAAGGCGTAATTGTAAGAGATGATAGAAAAGGTGGGTATAGTAAGTGAAATATAATGTTATAGGATATTTTTTATCTGAAGGTTTTAGAAATGTATTTAAAAATAAAAAATCTACAATTTCTTGTTTAGGAGTTATGTGTGCTACAATGCTTATATTTGGACTATTTTTCACAATCGGAAAAAATATAAACAGTGCAGTTGGTAGCTTAGAAAAAGAACAAGGAATGCAAGTGTTTATGGAATACGAAGCAACTGAAGAACAAATTAGCAAATTAAATGAAGATTTAAATAAAATTGAAGGAATAAATAGTGTGACATTTGTATCTAAAGAAGAAGCTTATAATACTATGAAAGAAAGACTTGGAAAAAATGAGAAAGCAATGAGCGGATTTACACCAGACATGTTTTCTGTTTCTTATATAATCACTTTAACAGACTTATCATTAAATAATCAAGTATATAATTCAGTAAATGCTTTAGAAGATGTAAGACTTATACAAAATAAAAAAGATACAATAGAAACATTATCAAAAATAGGAAATACAATACAAATTATAACATTTGTAATATTTGCAATATTAATTTTAATATCACTATTTATTATATCAAACACAATAAAACTTACAGTACACTCAAGAAGAAAAGAAATATCAATTATGAAATATGTTGGAGCTACAAATGGATTTATAAGAGCACCATTTATTATTGAAGGTATAATAATAGGACTAGTTTCAAGTATAATATCAATTTTAATAGTAGGTGGTGGCTATAACTATATAGCAACACAGTTAGCACAATCAGAAACATGGCAAAAATTATCTATAAATCTATTAAGCTTTGGAGATATGTTTGGACAAATAACATTAGTATATATGTTCTTGGGAGTTGGAATAGGTATAGTTGGTAGTGCAATATCTATGAAAAAATACCTCGAAGTATAAGAAGGTGAGAATATGAACAAAAAGATTGTTTTAGCTATATTACTTATTCTATTATCACTAATTTGCTTTGGAAGTATAGTATTAGCAGAAAATTTAAATGATTTACAAGATAAAAAAAATGAATTACAAAATCAAATAACAGAATCAAATGAACAAATAGAAGAAATACAGATAAATCTTACTGAAAATTTAGAGCAATTAAATAATTTAAATGCAAAAATAACTACTTATGAGAATGATATTCTTACATATGAAAATGAGTTATTGAAAATTGAAAAACAAATAGTAGAGGTAGAACAAAAATTAACTCTAATAGAAGAAAACTACAATATTCAAAGAGACATTTTGAAAAACAGAATAGTTGCGCTATATGAATCAGGAGATATAGTATATCTTGATGTTTTGTTAAGTTCTAACACATTTTCAGAATTTGTATCAAATTACTACCTAATTGGAGAGATAGTAAAATATGATAATGAATTATTAGAAAATATAGAAAGACAAAAAACAAGAATTGAAGAAATAAAAAATATACTAGTAGGAAGAAAAGAAGAACTGCAAAAGATAAAGGGTAATAAAGAAAAAACAACTATTGCTTTAGAAAATTCTAAAATAATAAGAAATAGTTATATTAATAAATTAACAGAAGAAGAAAAACAGACACAAACAAAAATAGATGGATATCAGGCAGAATTAAATAGTATTGAATCACAAATTGTAGCGCTTACAACAGGTAATATTGGTTCAGATTATATTGGTGGAGAATTTGCATGGCCAGCACCAGGGTATAAAACAATTACATCAAAATATGGTACAAGAGTTCATCCAATATTAAAAGTAACAAGATTGCATTCAGGAACTGATATAGCAATGCCAACAGGGGCATATATTATAGCTGCAAATGATGGTATAGTTATAAAATCCATGTATAGTACAAGTGGATATGGGAATATGGTTTTAATTGATCATGGAGGAGGAGTAACAACTCTTTATGGACATGGCTCAGAACTTATAGCTCAGACTGGACAAGTTGTTAAAAAAGGAGATATAATAATGAAAGCAGGTTCAACTCGGTTGGTCAACAGGACCACACTTACATTTTGAAGTTAGAATTGATGGTAAACCTGTAGATTCATTACCATTTATAACAAATCAAACAAATACAACTTCTAATCAAGAAAACGGAGGAGAAAATTAATGAAAAAGAAAATAGCTTTTGTATTTTTGTTGATATTTATAATTTTATCAAGTAATATTGCAATAACCCTAGCAGCAACAAAATCAGAATTACAAGAACAACAAAATCAAATACAAAATCAAATAGAACAAGCAGAAGCAAAACAAGAAGAAGTAGGAGAAAAAATAACAGAAGCAACAAAACAAATTCAAGAATTAACAGCAGAAATTGGTGAATATGAAAATCAAATCGAAGAGTTGGATGGGAAATTAGCAAAGTTAGAAACTTCTATATCAGAAGCTCAAGGAAAATTAGAAGAAGCTGAAGCAAAATATGATAGTCAAGAAGAAGCTTTACAGGCAAGAATTGTAGCTCAATATGAGGCAGGAGAAACTACATATTTAGATGTAATATTAGGCGGTGGATCATTATGGGATATGATTTCTAATTGGCAATTAGTGTCTGATATAGCAGAAAAAGATAACGAATTATTAGAACAAATAGAAAAAAATAAAAACGAAATTGAAGAAGCAAAAAATACATTGGAAACTAGTAAGAAACAAGTTGAAACATTAAAGAATAATAAAGAACAAACATCAAAATCATTAAAAAATTCACAAGCTCTAAAGGAACAACAAGTAGCTGAATTAAATGAAGAAGAAAAATTATTACAAGAAGAGATAGAAGAGTTAGAAGCACAGAATAGACAAGTTGAACAACAATTGGCAGCAGCAGAAGATAAATACAGCGATGAGATAGCTAATTTAGGAGGAGACGGAACATTCCAAAGACCTGTTAAATCAGGAGTAATTACTGCTACAATGTACTATAGTAGTGGAGCATATCATGGAGCATTAGATTATGGAATACCTGAAGGCACACCTGTTTATGCAGCTGGAGAAGGAGTAGTTCTTGCTGCAGGATGGAGAACAGGAGGATTTGGATATTGTACTATTATTCAACATGCTAATGGATTAAGAACATATTATGCACATGGATGTGGAACTTTCTATGTTGAAGAAGGAGATGTAGTTGCAAAAGGACAAAAAATAATGCTTAGTGGTAATACTGGAAGATCATCAGGACCACACTTACACTTTGAAGTTAGAGTTTCACCATATAATTGGAAATATGGTGGAGGCGACAGTAGAAGAGATCCAAGAAATTATTTGTAAGATTCCATGTTAACAGCAAAGAATATAACAATATGTAGGGGCGAGGTTCCATCCTCGCCCGAATTTGCATTGTATAAGTTTCATAAATTTAAAAATGTTTAATATAATACATTTAGGAGGAAATTCCAATGAATTTTGAAAAGAAAAACAATATTTATAAATCAGTAATGCTAATAACAGTAACTGCCTTAGTAACTTTTTTAATTACTGTAATAGGAATGTATAATTACTATGTAAAGACAGAAGATGGTTTAGTAAAAACATTAGTAACAACTGAGACAACTGCACTAGATACAAAGATACAGTTAATAAAAGAATATTTGGATGAGTTCTATCTAGGAGATACATCTAATGAAGAAGAATTAATTGAGTCAGCTGTAAAAGGTTATGTTGCAGGCTTGGGAGATGAATATACAGAATATTTAACAAAAGAAGAATATGAAGAGCTAATGGTAGATGTTAACGGAGATTATGTAGGAATAGGAATATACATGACACAAGATAGATATGAAAATATTGTTGTATTATTGCCAATAGAAGGATCACCAGCAGAAGAAGCAGGGATAAAAACAGGAGATATTATAACAAAGGTAAATGGTGAAGAATGTATAGGAATGGATTTAAGTGTTGTGGCAAGCAAAGTAAAAGGAGAAGAGGGAACAACAGTAAATTTAGAAATACAAAGAGAAGGAGAAATAATTAATAAAACTGTAGAAAGAAGAACTGTTCAAATTAATCAGATAGAAACAAAAGTCTTAGAAGGAAATATAGGATATATAAAAATATTAGCATTTGACGATGGAAGTAGCAAAGATTTTGAAGAAAAACTACAGGATTTACAAAACAAAGGAATAAAATCACTAATTATAGATGTAAGAGATAATGGTGGAGGAATAGTAGACGAGGCTATAGAAATAGCAGAACTATTTGTTCCTAAAGACCAAATAATAATGAAAGAAATTGCAAAAAATGGAAGGGAAGAACAAACAGTAGCAAAACGAGACACAAAGATAAGTTCTGATATAAAAGTAATAATACTTGCAAATGAGAATACTGCTAGTGCATCAGAAATTTTTATAGGAGCTCTAAAAGATAACAGTATTGCAAAAATAGTTGGTAGTAGAACATATGGAAAAGGAGTAATGCAAGAGGTAGTGCCAGTATCATCAGGAGGAGCATTAAAGGTAACTATAGAAGAATTCTTTACTCCAAATGGGGATACAATTAATAAAACTGGAATTACTCCAGATGTAGAAATTGAAGAAAATAATAGTACAGAAGAGGATGAACAGTTACAAAAAGCAATCGAATTGTGTAAATAATAAAATAGACAAAAGGGGACAGACCCCAATAGTCTACTTTTAATCAAAGTAGACTATTGGGGTCTGGCCCCTTTTGTTTTTTTTTTTCCTTAGATCTTCTTT
>JAZSDU010000030.1:0-10968 GCA_045531335.1 Clostridia bacterium | reverse complement strand
ATAGAAATATAGCTGTATATTGTAATCAAGCTAAAACAAGCGATGATATATTTGTAATGACATTTAAAGTAAAAGAAACAGCACCAGTAAATACAACAGCAAAAATTTCGTTAAATGGTATAGTTCTTTATGATGCTAATAGTCAAAGTTATAATATAGATACAAAAGAAATAGAAGTATCAATTGTAGAAGAACCAACAAATCCGGGAGAAACACCTGGAGGAGATGAAGGAAATAATCCAGGAGAGAACCCTGAAAACAATCCAAGTGAAGATCCATCAAGAGTATTTACAAATGGTGGTTATGAAGAAATAAGAGTATATGATGCAGATGATAATAGAGAACCAGTTAAGAAAATAACAATAACATTTAAAGAAGGAACAAAAGATTTAATGGGGCCAGAGTATTCATATAATATAGAAGATGGAAAAGAATATAAAATAACTGGAGTATCAACAGTAGGAGATGTTATTATTTTAGAAGGTAGCCAAGATCATTATAGTGCGCCATATGTATTTATAAAAGATTATTTAGGAGACACATATTACGTTGATACAGTTAGTGGAATAAAGACAGGAACTTTTGAAGCGAAACATTTATTAAGCAAAGGCTGTACAATAAAAAATGTTTTAATAGGAACAGTAGAAGAGTCTGAAAATGGCGGATATTACTACTATGGACCAGAAATTACAACTACTGATAATATAATATATCATGTCAATAGAGATAATGATGGAAAAATAACTTTAGTAGAATACAAAAAAGATAAAACTCCAGCAAAAGATGATGACAAATCTGATTTTAAAGATATTAAAGAAGATGATACAAAAACAGAAAATGAAATGCCAGACACAGGAGTTTCGAGTGTTGTAGGAATAATGGTAATTGTTGCAATATTTGCAGTTGTATGTTTATTAAAATACAATAAATATAAAGAAATATAAAAAAACAATATAATAAAACAGATGCCTAGGCATCTGTTTTTTCTTCTATATGACTACTTTCTTGCTCCATAGCTTTTTTTAAATAGCCTTGTAAATAAAATGCTTTAATGTACATTATTAAAGAAAAGATTGTTGTAATAACAGCTAAGTAATATATGTATGTATCAAATTCTGGTAAACTTGGCAGACTATATTCTGGATGGTTTACTAAGCTTCCGTTCCAATACTGAGTAAACAAAGAACATACAATTGCTACATAGAATAACACAGTTGCAAGTTTTCCGTACCATTTACTAGATACTACTAACTCTTTTCCATAAAGGAAAGAAGCTCCAGAAACCATTAAAAATTCTTTTATAATAACAATAACTATAATCCAAATTGGAATAATTTTTTGAATTGTTAAGGTTCCTAAAAGTGCTACTTGAGTCATTTTATCAGCTAAAGGATCCATTAATTTTCCAAAATTAGATATGAAGTTATACTTTCTTGCAATATAACCATCTAACACATCTGTTAATCCTGATATTGTAAGTACTATTATTGTTGCTATATAGTTATCTTCAAATGCAAATATTACTATTATTGGTATTAGTAAAAATCTTATAATTGTTAAGATGTTTGGTACATGTTTAAACATAAGTTCCTCCATTTTTTTATTATTCTGCCTTAAATGTTAATTGTTCATTTTCTAAATTTACAAAAATTGTTTGGCAAGGTAAAACCTCTGATTTCAATATCATATCTGAAATAGGATCTTCTACATACCTTTGTATAGCTCGTCTTAAAGGTCTTGCTCCATATTTTAAATCAGTTCCTTTTTCTAATATATAATTTTTAGCATCTAGTGAAATGTCTAATTTTATATCTTTATTATCTAGGGCTTTTGATGTATAACTTAATAATAAATCTACTATTTCAAGCAATTGATCTTTAGCTAAGCTATCAAATATAACAATCTCATCAACTCTATTTAAAAATTCTGGTCTAAATACTTCTTTTAAAGCAGTTTCAATTTTTCCTTTGTCAAAGCTTGATTTTCCAAAACCTATAGAGTTATTGTTCAAATTTGAACCTGCATTTGAAGTCATAATTATTATTGTATTTTCAAAGTTTACTGTATTTCCTTGGCTATCTGTTAATTTCCCATCATCTAATATTTGAAGAAGAATATTGAATACATCAGGATGAGCTTTTTCAATTTCATCTAAAAGTATTATTGAATAAGGTTTTCTTCTAACTTTTTCTGTTAATTGTCCTGCATCATCATATCCCACATATCCTGGAGGAGAGCCAATTAATTTAGAAGTTGAATGACTTTCCATATATTCTGACATATCAACTCTAATCAAAGAATCCTCACTTCCAAACATTTCATATGCAAGTGTTTTTGCAAGTTCTGTTTTTCCTACACCAGTTGGTCCAACGAATATAAATGAAGGTGGTCTTTTTGTACTTTGAAGCCCAGCCCTATTTCTTCTAATAGCTCTTGATACTGCTTCAACTGCAACATTTTGGCCTATTACTCTATTGTGTAGATTTTGTTCAAGATTTAACAATTTAACTGTTTCAGCTTCAGTGATTTTTTTAACAGGTATTTTAGTAGAATGTTCAATTACTTCAGCAATATCATTAATTGTAAGACTAGTCAATTCAAGTTTTTGATTCAATTCTTCTATTCTTTCTAGTATGTTACATTCTTCTGTTTTTAAATCAGCTGCTTTTTGGTAATCTTCTATAGAATCAGACTCAACTGCTTCTTCTTTTTCTTCTTGGATTTTTGCAAGTCTATTTTTTAATATTTCTAATTCATATAACTCTTTATTTCCTAAGTTGATTTTTGAACAAGCTTCATCTAATATATCAATCGCTTTATCAGGTAAAAATCTATCATGTATATATTTTTCAGACATTTTAACAGTTTGAGAAATTACATCATTAGAAATTTTTACTTTATGAAAATCCTCATAATATTTTTTTATTCCTTTTAGAATTTCAATAGTATCTTCTATATTAGGTTCCTCAACAAGCACTGGTTGGAATCTTCTTTCTAATGCAGAATCTTTTTCTATATATTTTCTATATTCTTTTAAAGTAGTTGTTCCAATTAATTGAATTTCTCCATTTGAAAGAGAAGGTTTTAAGATATTTGCTGCATTCATTGAATGTTCAGCGTCACCAGCACCTATTATATTGTGAATTTCATCTATAACTAAAATAATATTTCCAGCTTGTTTGCATTCATCAATTAAAGTTTTCATTCTTCCCTCAAATTGACCTCTGAATTGAGTTCCGGCAATAACTGCTGTCATATCAAGCAAGTAAACTTCTTTATTTAGTAATTTCGCAGGTACTTTTTTCTCTGCAATTTTAATTGCTAATCCTTGGGCAATTGCTGTTTTTCCGTACGCCTGGTTCCCCTATTAAACAAGGATTATTTTTAGAACGTCTATTCAATATTTGAATAACTCTTTCAATCTCTTTGTCCCTTCCAATTACAATATCTAATTCATTTTTTCTAGCTTTATTTGTTAAGTTTGTTCCATAAATATCTAAGAAACTTTTTTTCTTTTCTTTTGGCCTTTTTTCGGTTTTTACTTTTTTCTTAGAATTAGAATCTTCTTTAGATTCAGAAGATTTTGCTCCGAACATATTAGAAAAAATAGAACCAAGAGGGATTCCCCCATTTGATTCAATATCTTCTTCATTTAATTCATCTATATTAAAATTTTCAGATAAATCATCAAATAAATTTTCAAATTGTTTTGACATATCATTTAATTCTTCTTCAGAAAGATTAGCTTGTTTTGCAAGTACTTCTAAAGGATTAATTCCTTTTTCTTTTGCACAATTATAACAAAGCCCTTCCATAGAGCTTTTATCACCATCTATTTTTTTAGTAAAAATTACAGCCATATTTTTATGGCAAATTGAACACAACATATTTACTTCCTGCCTTCCTACATAAGTATATCTATTATAATACATTAAATTTTGCTGATAGTCAAGAAACCGTAAGAAAAAGTTGAATCTATGATTTTTTAGTGTTATAATAAAAACTAATTAAAAATGTAGGGGCGACCATTGGTCGTCCGCAACAGGAGAAAATAAATGGACAAATTTAAATATTTTTTAGAAAAAAATAAAATGCTTATAATAATAGCATCAATAATATTAATTTGTAGCATAGCAATTGCATTAGCAGTTTATGCTCAAATTACAACAAATACATCGAATAAAACTAGAGAAGAAACTGAAACTGCCAATTATGAAGAATTAAAGAGCAATTTTGAATATATGTTTACAAATAGTATAGATAAACAAGTAACAGCAAAACTTGATATTAATTATGATGAACTTGTATATTGTAAATATGATGTTCAAGAAGAGAAAAGTGGTAAATATAGCATAAATGCCAAAATACCATATTTTAAACAAGAGAATAATGTAACACTTCAAATTAATAATGAAATATTTAATATATTTGGGAAAAAGTTGATTGAGATTATAAATACATCTACAGTAAATACTACATACAATATGGATTATGTTGTATATGTTAATGATAATATAGTTTCCTTGGTAATAAGATGTAAATATAAAAATGGAAGCGATCCACAAAGGGAAATAATACAAACATATAATTACGATGTGGAAAATAAGAAAATATTGGGTATACAAGATATATTAGCATATAAGGGATTAGATAAACAACAAGTACAAGATAAAATATATGAAGAAATAAAAGCAGTAAATAATGAAAAGAAAACTATAAGTGAACAAGGTTATAATGTGTATATGCGAGATGAAGCAAATGAAATTTATGAAGTAGATAAAACACCTAATTTCTTTATAGGAAAAAATAATTATTTATATTTAGTATATGCATATGGAAATAGAAATTATACAAGTGAAATAGATTTAATAATATTTTAAAATGGAAATGGAGATTTTGCTTCAAGCAAAATCTCCATTTAATCATAATTATTCAGTCTTCATTAAAAAAGTGGAATTTAAATTCCGCTTTTTTTTAAGGCATTTCTCCAAGTGTTATTTTTACTTGTTGAGTTTTACCATTTCTATATAAATCAAGGGTAATCTCATCACCAATGTTTTTTGTGTTTTTAATATCATTTAGTTCATCCATAGTAGTAACATTTGTTCCTTCTATTGCTGTAATTACATCACCTGCTTTTAAATCAGAAGATGATGCAGGACTATTGGATTGGATTTCTTTAACATATATTCCAATTGGTAAATCATAATGTTTTGCAGTAGCTTCATCTAAGTCTATTCCACCAATACCTATATATGGTCTTAATACTTTTCCGTTTTCAATTAATTGATTATATATATCTATAGTATCATTTATTGGAATTGCAAATCCCATTCCTTCAATTCCACTTCCTGATAATTTTAAAGTATTTATTCCGATTACTTTCCCTTCTGAATTTACTAAAGCACCTCCACTATTACCAGAATTTATAGCAGCATCTGTTTGGATTAAATTATATGTTGTTCCATCTTCACTTGTAACAATTCTATTAACAGCACTTATTATTCCAGATGTAACACTACTTTGCATTCCTAGAGGATTGCCTATTGCCATTGCAAATTCTCCTATTTTTACAGAAGCGGAATTTCCAAGCTCTGCAGGAATCAATCCATTTTTTTCTATTTTTATAACAGCAAGATCTGTTTCCTCATCTTTTCCTACTATTGTAGCTTCATATGCTGTTTCATCATTGTATAAATAAACATATAATTTGGTCGCTTCTGAAACTTCATAATATACAGACGAATCAGAAGAATTTATAATGTGATTATTTGTTAGAATATACCCATCTTCACTCATTATAACTCCTGAACCCTCGGCTTGCGCAACTTGAGACATTCCTTGAATAAAGTTTGATGAAACGGTATATTCAACTTTAATACCCACAATAGAAGGTAGGACTTTACTTGCAGAATATACAGCTGTATCTGAATAATTATTAAGTGATACATATTCTACTACTCCAGTATTAGAAGTTTTTTCTGTATTTGAATTATTGGTAGAGTTATTAGTTTCTAATGAATTTCTTACATTAGGAACTCCAAAAGCTATACCAACTACAAGACTTGCTCCTAGTAATCCTGAAATAAATGGAACAAGAATGTTAGATTTAAATTTAATAAATCTTGGTTTATCTTCATTAAAATTTCTATAAAAATCATCATTTTCACTCATAAAAAAGACCTCCTTAAAACAGGAAAAATTTTACTTCCTATTATATAATAATAACCTAAATTTAAGTTATCATACAATAGATATATTAAAATTTCCTGAAAATTTTGACGACAAATTGTGATTTGTAAGAGGAAATTGATTTTGCTAACCGTAGGGGTCGCACAGCCAAAGGCATACAGCTCCTGTAAGGAGCAAAGCTCCAACAGGGCTAGCATTTTGGGCGACCAGCGAAAAAACAAATAAATTTCGGGGCGCCGAGGACTGCGCCCCCTACAAACCAAAAATCAATTCAATCATACAAATAACAATTTATAAATTAAAATATTGAAATAATTTTGGACATATAATATAATAAAACTAATTTAAAGGAGCTCTGATAATATGAATTTTAAAATAGAAAATGGTATAACAATTGTAGCTTTAGTTATAACAATTGTTTTAATGCTAATACTTGCAGGAGTAGGGATGCATTTCGGAACAAGTGCAATAGACAAAGCAAAACTTGAAGATATAAAAACAGATATGATATCTATAAAAACAAAAGCAAAGATAGTAGCGGAACAATATAATTTTAAGGATATAGATAGTTTGGTAGGGACTCAAATAACAGAGGATGAAGCGGGCAAGTTAGGTATAACAAATTATAGCGACAAAATCCGTAAATGGAGCAGTAGTGATTTGAGTAGCCAAAATTTATCTAATATAAAAGGGGATACATATGTAGTGTCTTATGATTTAGAAGATCCAAATAATTGTGAGGTATATTATTTACATGGATATGAAGGGAATTATAGTTTAAAACAATTACAGGGGTTATAATATAAATATAATGTATTTTGTATTTGGAGTTTAGTAAATGTATATAAAAGAAAACGTTGAAAATATCAAATACCAAACACCAAATGACAACAACAAAACACATAAAAAGGAACAAATATGAAAGAACGAGAAATTGAAAGATTAAATAAATTAAAAGAATTTGAGAAAAAATTATATGAAGATGGAGTAAAGTATATAGCAGGAATTGATGAAGCAGGACGAGGCCCTTTGGCAGGTCCTGTTGTTATTGGTTGTGTAATAATGAAACCTGAATCATTTATAGAATATGTAAATGATTCTAAAAAAGTATCTGAAACAAAAAGGGAGATGCTTTATGAAAAAATAACAAGTGAAGCAATTGCGTGGAGCACAGGCATAATAGATGAAAAAGAAATAGATGAATTAAATATATTAAATGCTACAAAAAAAGCTTTAACTGAGGCGATAGATAAATTAGAAGTGAAACCTGATGTAATTTTAGTTGATGCACTAGACAAAATAGATACAAAAGGAATTAAATATATATCTGTGATAAAAGGGGATGCAAAAATATATAGCATTTCAGCAGCATCAATAATTGCAAAAGTAACAAGGGACAGAATAATGAAAGAATATGATGAAGTATATCCTCAGTATGGATTTGCAGGGCATAAAGGGTATGGAACAGCAAAACATATACAAGCAATAAAAGAATATGGGATTTGCCCATTACATAGAAAAACATTTACAAAGAATTTTATTTAAAACGAGGGACATTCCTCGCATGATTAGGAATACCCGTGATTAAGGTTTGTCCCTCAAACCTTGTAAAGATTGTAAACAATGTAGGGGCGTTGTCGGTAAGGAATACCATAAAGAATGACCTAACTGCGCCCATAATAGAAGGAGGCCAAGTATGAATATCCAAGAAATTATAGCTAAAAAAAGAGATGGTAAAGAATTAAATAAAGAAGATATAAAATATTTTGTAACTGAATATACAAAAGGAAATATAACAGATTATCAAGCCGCAGCATTAGTTATGGCTATATATATTAATGGAATGAATAAGGAAGAAACAACTAACCTTACATTGGAGATGGCGAATTCTGGCGAAATACTAGATTTATCTAAAATTTCAGATAGAGTTATAGACAAACATTCAACAGGAGGAGTCGGGGATAAAATAACAATTGTGTTAATGCCCATAATCGCATCACTTGGAATTCCAGTAGCTAAAATGTCTGGTAGAGGATTAGGATTTACTGGTGGAACAGTGGATAAATTAGAATCTATTCCAGGATATAAAACAGAAGTAGAAATTAATGAATTTATAAGCAATGTCAATAAAGTAGGAATAAGCCTAATAGGGCAAACAGGAAATTTAGCACCAGCAGATAAAAAAATATATGCTTTAAGAGATACAATTAATTGTGTTGGAAGTATGCCACTTATTGCTTCAAGCATAATGAGCAAAAAAATTGCAGCAGGAGCTAATAAAATTGTATTAGATGTAACAGTTGGAAGTGGAGCTTTTATGAAAAATAAAGAAGATGCTATAGAGCTTTCTAATATGATGAAAGATATAGGAGATCTTGCAGATAGAGAAACGGTTTGCGTGCTTACAAATATGGATGAACCAGTGGGATATGCAGTAGGAAATACATTAGAGATAATAGAAACAGTAGAATGCTTAAAAGGAAATATCCCAGAAGATATTAAAGAAATAATTACAACAATAGGAAGTTATATTATAAAACTTTCAGGTAAAAACAATGATTTAGAAGAGAATAAAAAAATGATTTTAGCAAATATTGAGAATGGAAAAGCATATAATAAGTTTTTAGAGTTAGTTAAAAGTCAGAATGGAAATATAGAATATATAGAAAATACAGAGAAATTTGAAAAAGCAAAATATATAATTCCTGTAATATCTGATAAGGATGGATTTGTAGAAGAACTAAATGCAGAGAAGGTAGGAGTTATATCAGTTAGTCTAGGAGCAGGAAGAGTAAAAAAAGAAGACGATATAGATAAAGCTGTAGGGATTGTATTAAATAAAAAAATAGCAGATGAAGTAAAAACAGGAGATGTACTTGCATATATTCATGCAAATGATGAACAAAAAGGAAAAGAAGCGGTAGAACAATTAAAAAATACATATAAAATATCTGAAATGAAAGTTGAAAAAGAAAAGATAATCTTAGGAGTGATTTAAACAAATGAAAATAATGTTTATATGTACAGGAAATATTTGCAGAAGTGCAATGGCACATGTAATGTTAGAGAAAAAGGCAAAAGAAGCAAATAGAGATATACAAGTATATTCATGCGGAGTATTTGCAATGAATGGAGATGTTCCAACAGATGAAGGAATACAAGTAATGAAAGAATATGGTATAGACTTAAAAAAACATAGAGCTACAAATATTAGAAATTCAAAAATAGAAGAGATGGATATAATACTTTGTGCAACAAGCAGTCATAAAAATAATGTTATAAATATATATCCGGAGCTAAAAGAAAAAGTATATACAATGAAAGAATATGCAGGATACAATAAAAATGATATGGATATAAAAGACCCATGGGGATATGGAATAGAAGTATATAGAAAATGTGCAAAAGAAATTGAGGAGAGTATAAATGAACTTATTAGAAGGATTAAATGATAAACAACATGAAGCAGTTATAAATACAGAAGGACCAAACCTAATTATTGCAGGAGCAGGTTCTCGGAAAGACTAAAGTATTAACACATAAAATTGCATACTTAATTGGAGAAAAGAATATAAAACCATGGCAAATACTTGCTATTACATTTACAAATAAAGCAGCAAACGAAATGAAAACGAGAATAGAAAATTTAGTTGGAGAGGTAGCTAATGAAATGTGGATAGGCACATTTCATTCTATTTGTGTAAGAATTTTAAGAAGGTTTATAGATAGAATAGGATACGAAAACTCATTTGTAATATTTGATACATCTGACCAAAGAACACTTGTAAAACAATGTTTAAAAGAATTAAATATAGATGACAAGTTATTTACAGACAGAGGGGTTTTGTCAGAAATAAGCAATGCAAAAAATGAAATGCTTACACCTGCTCAGTACTTAGCAAGAGCAAATGGAGAATACAGAAAAGAAAAAATTGGTGAAATATATGCTCTTTATCAGAAAAAATTAAAACAGAATAATAGTTTAGATTTTGATGATATTATAAATTTCACAATAGATATACTAACAGAAAATCCAGATGTCTTAGAGTACTATTCAGACAAATTTAAATATGTTTTAGTAGATGAGTATCAAGATACTAATAAATCTCAATTCACATTAGTTACAATGCTTGCATCAGCATATGGAAATATAACAGTTGTTGGAGATAATGACCAAGGCATATATAGTTTTAGAGGTGCAGATATTTCAAACATTTTAAATTTTGAGAGAGATTTTCCAGGAACAAAAATAATCAAACTAGAACAAAACTATAGATGTACAGGAAATATTTTAAATGCAGCAAATGCAGTTATAAAAAATAATACTGTAAAGTATAAGAAAGAATTATGGACACAAAATGATATAGGAGAACTTCCAAATGTATTTTGTGGAGATAATGAATATGATGAAGGTTCATATATTGTTGAACAAATAAATAGACTAAGAAGAGAAGAATACTTTAAGTATCAAGACTTTACTGTTCTTTATAGAATGAATGCTCAATCAAGAGCGATAGAAGATATTTTAAGAAGAGAAAATATTGCTTATAAAATTATAGGCGGATTAAAATTCTATGAAAGAAAAGAAATAAAAGATGTAATTGCATATTTAAGAGTATTACACAATACTTCTGATTTTATGAGTATGAGAAGAATAATAAATGTACCAAAAAGAAGTATTGGAAAAACAACTATAGATAATATTCAAAAATATTCAGAGGATAATAATATTACAGCTTGGGATGTAATAAATAATATTGAAAATATACCAGGGTT
>JAZSDU010000014.1:0-2364 GCA_045531335.1 Clostridia bacterium | reverse complement strand
CCTTATGTATTGAAGAAATTATATCATTTCAAAACACATATTTCAACTTTTACTCGCAATTTCTGCAACCTATAATAACATATTGCAAACATCAAGATAAAATAAAGATACAAGCATAATCTATAACCTGTATCCTTTTTGGACTGTATAATTTAGGTTGGGGTGTGAAAACACTTTAACCTAAATTTTTTATACAAAAAAATTGCAATTGTATCACAAATACCTTAAAATGTAATTGACAAATAAAACAAAGAAAGGTTAAATTGGTGATTCAATTGCATAACAATAATATAATGGATTTATTAAATTTTCAAGGGGTTAAACAAGATAAAGTTGAAATTTCCGAAAATTTAATTGAAGTATGGATTAGCTATCCTGTAAAACAACATATCTGCCCTTGTTGCAAACACACTACTTCTCGTGTTCATGACTACTATCTTCGTTCTTTTAATCATATTACTGTAAAACCTAGAACTACTAGAGTTTACTACAATCAGCGTAGATATATTTGTACTAATTGTGGCAAAAGATTTGCTGAAAACAATTCTTTTATTGAGAAGTTTTACAGACATTCTAATCAAGTTGTGAACTCTGTTTTTGATGAGCTTACTACCATTCGTAATTTCTCTCAAATTGCAGAAGATAACAATATGTCATCTCAAAATGTCGTTAGACTTATGAACAAATTTATGCCTATATTTCACAATATTACTACTTTACCTGAAGCTATTGGTATTGATGAATTTAGGGGAAATAGCGGTGGTAACAAATTTCAAGTAGCTATTACTGACCTTAAAACGCATAAAGTTATTGATGTTATCTCTGCTCGTTCTGAAGATGCTTTAAGAAATTTCTTTAAGAACATTACTAATACCAAACAAGTTAAACTTGTCACTATGGACTTATCTATGTTTTTTAAAAACATTATACAAGATATTTTTCCTAATGCTAAAATTATTGCAGATACATTCCACTTTACTCGTCTTATGCATTGGGCTTTAGACAATGTTAGAAAAAATGTTCAAAAAGGTTTACCTAAAGATATGCGTCTTTACTTTAAACATAGTAAATCTGTTTTGCATAAAAGAATTAATGACTTAAATATTGAACAATACCAACAACTTTGTAGAATGCTAGATTATGACGAAACTCTTCGTTGGTCTTATTCTATTGTTCAAAAGCTATTTGAAATTATTGATGAAAAAGATTCAGATAAAAAAGTTTTGTTATTTAAAGAGTTTATGACTTATGCCAGCAATTGTAATATTCCTGAATTTAACAAACATCTACAAACTTACTTTAAATGGCATAAATACATTATTAATTCTTTTTATACTAATTACAGTAATGGTATTACAGAAGGATTAAACACTAAAATTAAAACTTTAAAAAGAATATCTTTTGGTTTTAGAAATTTTAAAAACTTTAGACTTAGAATTTTAATGGCTTGCTCTTAAAAACATTTTTTTAAAATCTAGGCCTTAAGGCTTGCGCTAGCATGCCCTAAAACATATATTTTATTACATTTTAATATTTATTTGTGTTACAACCTAAAAACCCAGTCAAAAAAAGAGATACAGATGATTTTTACATCATCTGCACCCCAACTATTGACATTGAGTCCCTTTTTGTTCTATATTTTTATTTTTTCCTTTTTAATATATTCTTACCTATTTTTAATATTTCTTTTATTTCTTTTATATAAACCAACGCATTTATACTAATAGTGATAATTGCAGCCACACTAGCTGTAATTAATGCCTGCAATATCCATGTTGTATAAGATACTACATTTACATTAGGTAATAAATTTACTACTAATACAATGCAAATTACTTCTAGTATTATTACAGAAATCTTTTTAACACTATTTAGCATGCTTCTTTCAAGCACATATTTTTGTGTGTGATACACAAATTCTATTGTTCTAATTAGCATTGCGATTCCTGTTCCAAGCGCTACGCCAACTATTCCATACTTATGTACTAATATTAAAGATATAACAATATTTGTTATTGATTCAACCCATGCACCCTTTTTAGTTTCTTTAAAATGTCCTGCAGCTAATGTTAAACTACTATATGGAACTCTTATTGCCCATAAAAACTCTGCAATAACTATTAAATATCCAAACAAAGGGCGTACGTAATTTACATCTGTTATACCATTCGTATAAACTTTTACAAACGGTGTTATAAGTAACATAGTACAAGTATACACTATTGTTATAATTGTAAAATAAAATACCTCATATGCATTAAAGCTTTTATTTAATTTTTCTTTTTCGCCTTTGGCTAACATATCTCCAAACGCGGCATCTATTCCACCGCTAAATGATTGTATTAAAGATTTTACACCATTTAC
>JAZSDU010000044.1:0-13822 GCA_045531335.1 Clostridia bacterium | reverse complement strand
GGGGACCACCCCACAATACACACCTCTTTTATGGTGTACTTTTTCGGTCTCTCCCCTTTTGTCTACTTTTTATTATCTGGAATATATTCTAATAATTCAGAAATTTCGCAGTTAAATGCTTTGCATATATTATTAAGATGTTTTATATCAATTCTTTTAACTTCTTCATAATACATTTTTGATACAGTTGCTGGTCTTATATTAGTCATTTCTGCTAATGCCTTTTGAGTCATTTTATGTTTTCCTAATAAATCTGACAATTTAATTTTAATCATAAAAACCTCCAATACAAACTATAACATCTCATTTTCCATAATTTTGTAGTATTTTATCATTTAATGTTTTAAAATAACATGGACTTAAATTAATATAACGTTAAGAGTAATAAAATGTTGCCTACCAGTAAAAATATTGATATAATGTTTTTAAAAGATAGGAGTATAAAAAAATGATTTTAAGTAAAACTAAAGATATGGAAAAATTAGAAAATAAAAACTGGAAATCAAATAGTCAAAAATATTTAAAGGAATTACAGGCTTTTCTAGATAAAGCAGAAAATATTAAAGATGAAGAATTAAGGAAAGATATAATATTTCAAATGCTTAAATGTGACAATGAACTTACAATATTAGCCGAAGAAATATTTAAAAAATACCAATGCAACAATACGAAAAGTTTAGAAGATTGTGAAGAAGATGATTAAAAAGATATTTGTTGGAATAGTAGCTGGATTTATAAGTGGGTTGTTTGCATCAGGTGGAGGAATGATAGTAGTTCCTGCATTTGTTCACTTGTTTAAATTAGAAGAAGCAAAAGCGCGAGCGACTTGCATTTTTGCAATTCTTCCAATGGTTATAACAAGTGGAATATTTTATTATAATAATAATTTCTTAGATTGGTCCATTGGAATAAAATGCGCTATTGGTGGAATTATAGGAGGTTTTATTGGAGCAAAATTACTAAAAAAACTATCAGCTAAAACTCTTAAAATAGCATTTATAATTTTTTTGAGTTATGTATCAATAAAAATGATTATATAGAATTTTATGGAGAGAAAGATGTTGGAAATTTTAACAGGAATAATTTCAGGAACAGTAAGTGGAACAGGTATGGGAGGAGGAACAATTCTTATTCTCATACTTTCTATTTTTATGGGAATTAATCAACATATAGCACAAGCCACAAATTTAATATTTTTTGTTCCAACATCTATTACTGCAATTATAGCTACTATGAGAGAAAAACTGATAGATTGGAAAATTGGAATTTCAGTTGCAATATCAGGAATTGTTGGTGCAATATTTGGAGCAAGAATATCAGTAAACATGGATGTAAATTATCTAAAAAAATATTTTGGAATTTTTTTGATATTAATAACAATTTATGAAATTTATTCATTAATAAAAACGTATAAAAAAGATAAAAATAAAGATAATAAAATTAAGGATAAATGAATTGTGATTTGTATAACACATTTGATTTGAAACCTGCAGGGCCCGCCCCTACAGAATAAAAATCAATCAATACAAAAATGAAAGGAGAATAAATTTTATGAAATTTGTTAAAGGTATGATAATAGGAACAATGGTGGCAGCAGGTGTTGCTATGATGTATAATGATGGAATGATGAATAAAAAGAGAATGATGAAAAGGGGAAAACAATTAGCTAAAAAAATTGGAGCATTTTAGAAATAGGCAAAAAATCACGTAAAGCAATTTACGTGATTTTTACTTTTAAATAAGATTATTTTATCTGCAATACTTTGAATTGTATTTTGGCATACAATCATTTTTGTCATCTTTATCTTTAGGTTCTTTTTTGCAATCTTCTTTTTCGTTTTTATTGCAATCATCCTTGTGTTCGTCTTTGTAGTCATCTTTATAATCATCTTTGTAATCCTTTTTACATTCACATTTGTAATCATCTTTACATTTTTTGTCGTCACATTCTAGTTTTACACCTTTTAAACATTTACCTTGACGTTTGCATTCTTTACAAATTTTTACATGCTTTACTCTGTCTACCCAAACTTGTATTTCATAACACTTATCTGGACAAAGAGGACCAAATACAAATTCTCCGTCTTTATCTGTAAAAGTATGAGAAACAGGTTTTCTTTCTTCTTTTCCATATTCATAACATACTTCTATAAGTTTTACAACAGCATTTTCAACAGGATCTTTGTAACAGTCTTTAATCACACCATAGATTACATTTCTATTGTCTTCTGGAAGGTTAATTTCTAAGTCGAATTGTTTACCTTTTTCAATAAACCCATCAACTTTAACTACAGGACAAAAATCTTTTTCATAATCCATTAATATCATTCCTTTTCTTTTAAGATATAGCATATAGCTTAATATATATTATGTAATAATAACTAGAAAAGTGATATTTCCCTAACTAAAAATGAAAAAAATGTTGATAAAAAACTTTTTTTAATATATTATATATAATATTGAATTTTGGGAAAAAGTAAAGAGCATTTTCTTTTTCTTTGAAGGTGGGAAACATGTATTTAAAAAGACTAGAATTACAAGGATTTAAATCATTTGCAGATAAAACAGTTTTAGAGTTTATGCCAGGAATAACATCTGTTATTGGACCAAATGGATCTGGTAAAAGTAATATATCTGATAGTATCAGATGGGTACTTGGAGAACAAAGTATGAAATCTTTAAGAGGATCAAAATCAGAAGATATCATATTTGCAGGAACTCAAAACAGAAAATCATTGGGCTTTGCTGAAGCTTCTATTGTGATAGATAATACAGATGGGAAGTTACCAATAGAATTTTCAGAAGTTACTGTTACAAGAAGAATATATAGAAGTGGAGAGTCAGGATATTATATAAATAAAACTCCTTGTAGATTAAAAGATGTATTAGAACTATTTATGGATACAGGTATAGGAAGAGATGGATACTCAATAATAGGACAAGGAAAGATAGATGAAATATTAAGTAATAAATCAGAGGACAGAAGAGCTATATTCGAAGAAGCTGCAGGTATAGTAAAATATAGAGTAAGAAAAAATGATTCAGAGAAAAAGTTAGAACAAACAAAATTAAATCTTCTTAGAATAAATGATATTTTATCAGAAATAGAAGTAAATATTGAACCTTTAAAAAAACAGTCTGAGAAAGCAAAAAAATTCTTAGATTTAAGAGAAGAATTAAAAGGAATCGAAATAGGGCTATTTTTATACAACATAGATAATTACAAAGAAAAAATATCAGAAATATCAAAAGATATGGAAATCTTCATAAATCAAAATAATGATGAAGAGCAAAAAATGAATGAAAAGCAAAGCCTAAAAGAAGAATTAAAAGCAAAAATTGATGAAATAACATTAAAAATAGAAGAAACTCAAAATTTAGGTTTTGAAATTAAAGAGAAACAAGAAAAGATAAATTCAGATATCAATATTGCTAAAGAAAGAATTACAAACAACACAGAAAATTATGATAGATATTTAAATGAAATAGAAGAAGTAAATTTAAGAATTGAAGAATTAGAAGAAGAAAAGAAGCAAAGACTAGAAAAGAAAACTAGCCTATTTTCTAATAGAGAAAAGTTTGCAAAAGAGTTAGAAGAAAAAGAAGCTGAACTAGAAAAAATCACAACAAAATTATCATCAGAAGAAAAGAAAATAGAAGAAAAGAAAAAGAAAGTAGAAGAAAACACAGACTTAAAATATGAAAAAGCAACTGCTATAAATACTCAAGAAGTAAACTATGAGAACTTAGAAAAAAGAGAAAAAGCAGTTAAAAATGAGATATCTGATACTATTTCAGAATTAGACGAAAAAAGATTAGAAAAAGACGAAATATCTAAAACATTTTATGAAATAGAAGCAAAAAGAAATGATGCCAGCAAAAAACTAGAAGAAATAAATGAAAAAAGAGAAACAAGTCTTGCAAAATTAAAAGAATATCAAGATAAAATAAATTTATTATCAACAGATTTAAGAGTTAAAGATTCAAAATTAAAATTCTTAAATGATATGGAAAAGGAAAAAGAGGGATATATTAGAAGTGTTAAATCCCTACTATTAGAATGTGACAAAGACTCTAACCTAAAAAAAGGTATGCATGGAGTTTTGGCAAATATCATTTCAGTTCCTAAAGAATATGAAACAGCAATTGAAATGACCTTAGGACAAACTCTTCAAAATATAGTTACAGACACAGAGGAAGATGCAAAAAAATTAATAGAATATTTAAGAAAAAATAGTTTAGGAAGAGCATCATTTTTACCAATAGCATCTGTTAAAGGTAAAAAAGTTGATAAATTAATAAAAAACAACTTAGGTGGAGTGATAGGAATTGCATCAGACTTAGTAAAAGTAAATAAGAAATATGAAGAAATAATTTTAAATTTACTTGGAAGAACCGTAATTGTAGATAATATGGAAACAGCAATAGTTCTTGCAAGACAAAATAATTATTTTTTTAGGATAGTAACACTAAAAGGAGATGTTATAAATCCAAGTGGTGCAATAACAGGTGGTTCAGTAGCAACAAAAACAAATAATATTATAGGAAGAACTACTCAAATAAAAGAACTTGAAAAAGATATAGAAAAGTTAAATAAAAAGATACAAGAGTTAGAAATAGAAAAAGAAAATTACGAAAAATCTCAGGAAGATGTTATTGAAGAAGTAATTGGACTAGAACATATAATGCAAGATACAGAGATTGTATATGCTACTGAAAAACAAAAAGTTTTAGCAGTAGAAGAAAATATTACAAGATTACAAAACAAACTTGAATCTTTAAGAAAAGAACAAAACGAAATTGAAGAAGCTAAAAAAGAAAGCTTAGAAACAAAAGCAAATCTAGAAAAAGAAATAGAAGAACTAGAAAAAGAAGTAGAAGAAATTTCTGCTGAAATAAAAGTATTTACAGATAATAATAAAGACAATCAAAAATACATAGATGATTTAAACTTTGATATTACAAACTTAAAAATATCTGTTAGTTCATTTGATGAAAGTAGTACTTCAATTGATGAATTAATTGAAAGAATAGATCAAGACATAAATAATAACAAAGCAAGTGTAGAGAACAAAAAAACTTTAAGAGAAAAAATACTTGAAGATAATAAAATGCTAGAAGAACAAATTGTAAGTTTAAATGAACAAATAGAACAAATGAAACAAGAAGTTTTAACAAGTGGAGATAAAGTAGATTCTTTAAAACAAGAAAGAATAGAAAAAAATGAAGAACTTACAAAAACAGAAGAAGAAATAACAAGCGAGTTTAGAATAATAGAAGACCTAAAATCACAAATAACAAAGCAAGAAGTTAAAAAATCTAAAATAGAATATGAATTAGAACAAACAATAAACAAAATGTGGGAAGATTATGAACTTACTCCAAACAATGTAGGAGAAGAATATAAGAAACCTGAAAATGTTGCTGAGACTACAAAACAAGTAAAACATTTAAGAGACCAAATAAAAGCTTTAGGAAGTATAAATATCGATTCTATTGAAGAATATAAACAAACAAAAGAAAGATATGATTTTATGTGTGAGCAAAGACTAGATTTAGAAGACTCTAGCAGTAAGCTTAAAAAAGTAATTCAAGATATGACAAAAATAATGAAAGAGCAGTTCGAACAACAATTTAAAGTTATAAACAAAAATTTTGGAGAAGTATTTAGTGAATTATTTGGTGGAGGAAAAGCTGAATTAAGATTAACAGATGAAGAGAATATCTTAGAATGTGGAATAGAAATAGAAGCACAACCACCAGGAAAGAAACTTCAAAATATGACACTTTTATCAGGTGGAGAAAAAGCTTTTACAGCAATAGCATTATTATTTGCAATATTAAAAATAAATCCAGCTCCATTCTGTGTACTAGATGAAATAGAAGCAGCACTTGATGATGTTAATGTATATAGATTTGCAGATTATTTAAAGAAATATACAAAGAATACACAATTCTTAGTAATAACACATAGAAAAGGAACAATGGAAGCAGCAGACACAGTATATGGAATAACAATGGAAGAAAACGGAATATCAAAACTTCTATCAATGAAATTAAAATAAGAATATAATTTGTATAATTTGGCTAAAAAGGGGACAGTCCCCTTTTTAGCCAAAAAAACCTTAAAAAATGTTTGACAAAGAATGTAAACTATGGTAAAATATTCATCTGTAAGCCGCATAAGTTAGGTATTGAAAGTTGTAAGTATTACAACTACCTAAGTTTAATCTTAGCGAGTATTAGTAAAATGGAGGTCGTATAAAGAATGTACGCAGTAATTGAAGCTTGTGGAAAGCAATACAAAGTAGAAGAAAAAGATGTAGTATTTTTCGAAAAATTAGATGCAGAAGAAGGTAAAAAAGTTACTTTTGATAAAGTAATATTAGTATCTGATGATGGAAAAGTACAAGTAGGTAACCCTTATGTAAAAGGTGTTAAAGTTGAAGGTAAAGTAGTAGCTCATGGAAAAGGTAAAAAAATTATCGTTTTCAAAATGAAAGCTAAAAAGAATGAAAGAAAGAAACAAGGTCATAGACAACCTTATACAAAAGTTGAGATAACATCAATAAAAACAGCTACAGCTAAAACAGCAGCTGCAAAAGAAGAAACAGCAGAAGCAAAACCAGCAGCAAAAAAGGCTACAACAACAGCTAAAAAAACAACTACAACTACAGCAAAGAAAACAACTGCTAAAAAAGAAGAAAAAGTTGAAGCATAGGAGTAGAATTTAAGTAAAAGGTTATAGATAAGAAAGCAATTTCGAAGGGAGTGAATTATAAATGGCACATAAAAAAGGTCAAGGTAGTGTTAAGAACGGAAGAGATAGTGAGTCAAAACGTTTAGGTGTAAAAAGAGCTGACGGACAATTCGTTTTAGCAGGAAATATATTAGTAAGACAAAGAGGAACAAAAATACATCCAGGTATAAATGTAGATAAAGGTAGTGATGATACATTATTTGCATTAGTAGATGGAACAGTTAAGTTCGAAAGAAAAGGTAAAGACAAAAAACAAGTAAGTGTTTACCCAGTAGAAAACAACTAATATAAAAATGCACTAGTTTATGCTAGTGCATTTTTGGTGTGTAAAGTTATTGAAAACGATGTAGGGGCGGAACCCCGTGTCCGCCCGAATAAGAATAAAATATTACGGGCAGACAGAGTCGTCTGCCCCTACAATTTATAATAATTGTATGAACAATAAAACATTTTATTGTAATAATTATAAAAATAATATATAATATATTAATCAAAAATTGATTGGAGGATTTTCTATGAGTAAGAAAATAATATTAAGTGGAATACAAGCAACTGGTAAATTAACACTCGGAAATTATTTAGGAGCAATAGATAATTGGGTAAAAATGCAAGAAGAATATGATTGCTATTATATGATTGCAAATTTGCATTCTCTTACAGTTAGAAATAATCCAGAAGAATTAAAAAATAATACATTAAGAATACTTGCTACATATATTGCAGCAGGTCTTGACCCAGAGAAAAATACAATATTTATACAATCACAAGTTAAAGAACATGCAGAACTTGGATGGATTTTAGATTGTTATACATATATGGGAGAATTATCAAGAATGACTCAATTTAAGGATAAATCTGCAAAACATGCAGACAATATAAATGCAGGATTATTTACATATCCAGCATTAATGGCAGCAGATATTCTATTATATCAAGCAGATTTAGTTCCAGTAGGAGAAGATCAAAGACAGCATTTAGAAATAACAAGAGATTTAGCAGAAAGATTTAACAAACTATATGGAGAAACTTTTGTAGTACCAAATGCATATGTTAGAAAGTCAAGTGCAAGAATAATGGGACTTCAAGATCCAACAAGCAAAATGAGTAAAAGTGCTACTAATTTAAATGATGTTATTTTCTTAGAAGATGAACCAGAAGTGATTTTAAAGAAATTTAAAAAAGCAGTAACAGATTCAGAAAATAAAGTTAAATTTGACCCTGAAAACAAACCAGGTGTAAGTAATTTAATGCAAATATATTCAGCAATAACTGGAAAATCAATGGAAGAAATAGAGAGTGAATTTGAGTCAAAAGGGTATGGAGATTTTAAAATGACTGTTGCAAATTCAGTTGCCCAAAAACTAAAACCAATTCAAGATAGATATAAAGAGATATTAGAAAATAAAGAATATTTAGAAGAAATTTATACAAAAGGTGCTGAGAATGCAAGAAAATTAGCGTCTAAAACTTTAGAAGATGTAAAAAACAAAATTGGAATTTTATAAGGAGAAAGACATGTTTGTAGATTATACAAAAATTATAATTAAATCTGGAGATGGAGGAAACGGAGCAGTTAGCTTTAGAAGAGAAAAATATGTAGCTTCAGGTGGACCAGATGGGGGAGACGGTGGAAAAGGTGGAGACATATATTTCGTTGTAGATCCGGATTCAAATACATTAATTAATTTTAGATATAATAAAAAATATAAAGCAGAAAATGGGCAAAATGGTAGTGGAAGCAGATGCTATGGTAAATCAGGGGAAGACTTATATGTAAAAGTTCCAAGAGGTACAGTTGTAAGAGATGTAGAAACAGGAAAACTAATTGCAGATTTATCAAAAGAAGGACAAACAGAATTAATCCTTCCTGGTGGAAGAGGTGGAAAGGGTAATTGTCACTTCGCTACATCTACAAGACAAGCTCCAAGGTTTGCCCAAGATGGTGAAAAGGGATTAGAAAAAGAAGTAATACTTGAATTGAAACTTTTGGCAGACGTAGGATTAATAGGATTTCCGAGTGTTGGTAAATCTACAATTTTATCAAGAGTTACATCTGCAAGACCTAAAATTGCAGAATATCATTTCACAACATTAGAGCCAAATTTAGGAGTTGTAAAAACAGAATTTGGAGATAGCTTTGTAATTGCAGATATACCAGGAATAATAGAAGGTGCAAGTGAAGGAATAGGTTTAGGACTTAGATTTTTAAGACATATAGAAAGAACAAGACTATTACTTCACGTTATAGATGCATCAGCTTCAGAAGGAAGAAATCCTGTAGAAGATTTTAAAACTATAAACACAGAATTAAAAAAATATAGTGAAAAACTAAGTGAAAGAAAACAAATAATTGTTGCAAATAAAGCAGATGTTATACAAGATGAAAAATTGTATAAAGAATTAGAAAAATTAGCAAAACAAAACAACATAGAAATATTTAAAATATCTGCTGTAACAGGAGAAGGTTTAAAAGAATTATTTGCATATGTATCAAAAATACTAAAAACACTTCCAAAAGAAGAGTTAGAAGAAGCAGAAGAAAAGAAAGTGTATACATTAAAAGAAGAAGCTGAAGGCTTTGATGTAAGAAAAGAAGATGGAATGTATATAGTAGATGGACCTGCAATTCAAAAAATAATGAGCAGAGCAAATTTAGAAGATAATGAATCTTTATATTATTTCCAAAAGAGTATAAGATTTTTAGGTGTAGAAGATAGGCTTAAAGCAATGGGAGTAAAAGAAGGAGACACTGTAAAATTTATAGACTGGGAAATGGAATGGTATGACTAAAAAAATCCCCCCTATTTAGGGGGGATTTTTTTGACCAGGTAAAAAGTTATATTTGTTTCCATTTATATAAATAGGAATTCCAACACACTCTGCAACTGAGCTATCCCTAACATTGGGATCAGTAAAAAAGATGTGTAAATATTCATTATATGAATAGATACTAATAGCTTTTAATCCAAAATTCCGTAAAATTTCTCTAAGTGACATATGAATTCTCCTAGTCGAGTATTTTCAAAGCTAAACTTTGAATGTATGTATTTTAACATTATAAAAACAAAAAGTCAACATAATTAAAAAATACAAAAAAACAAAACTTTTGTTTGACAACTGTTTGTTTGTATGATAATATAATGACAAATATATTTTCGGGAGTGATTCGAAATGAAAGAAAGTGAAATGACTGATTTAAATAAAAGAGAAAGAGCAATACTTAAGTTTATAGAAAAACAAATAAAAGATAAAGGATATCCACCTTCAGTAAGAGAAATTGGAAAAGCAGTGGACCTAAGTTCAACTGCTACAGTACATAGTTATATAGCAAAACTAACACAAAAAGGCTATATTAAAAAGGAAGATCAAAAAGGAAGAACTTTAAAAGTGTTAAAAGGTGGACTTGCTGATAATCAAGCATCTACACCAAAGCCAGTATATAATGGAAGAGAATTAGTAGATGTACCAGTTATAGGTAAAATTACAGCAGGAGCTCCAATACTTGCAGTAGAAAATGTTACAGATACATTTCCTATTCCGGTTGATTTTGTAGGAAATAGTGAAAGCTTTATGCTTACAGTACGTGGAGAAAGTATGATAGAGGCTGGAATTTTAGATGGAGATTATATATTAGTAAAAAGACAAAATACAGCAAGAAATGGAGAAATAGTAGTTGCATTAATAGAAGATGAAGCAACAGTTAAAACTTTCTATAAAGAGAGTAACTATATAAGACTACAACCTGAAAATAGCTCAATGGATCCAATAATAGTACCAGATTGTAAAATACTTGGTGTAGTGGGTCGGAGTATTCAGAAAGTTATAGAAATCAAATGAAGGCAATTCTAGGGACTGTCCCTAAAAAGTAGCAGCTTGTCTGAGACTTTTTGGGACTGTCCTGAATTGCATTATTCGACTGACTTTAAAAATATTAATAAATTAAATTATTAAAATAGGCAAAAATATTAATTTTTGAAACAAAAAGGCCTCAGTGATCGGCCCCATGTTTGCAAAAATTAATTATTTTTGCTTTAATTTTTTAATGAAAAATTGCAAATTTTTCATTAAATCGATGAAGATACACGAATTATTCGTAATATGTACTCGAAGTTCTAGTTTTTGGTATATATTTTGCGCATATATATTTTTGAATATAAAAATCATAAAAACCTCATACTATTTTAGAGGTGATTTTATGCAAAGAGATAAAAGATTTTCAAAAAGAGAAGACATGACAAAATATGGAGAATTTGTATGTTCTACATTTCATTGGCTTCCAATAGAAAAACAAAAAGAACAGGCAAAAAACATGGCAAAAATGACGAAAGATAAAAAAGAAAATAAATAAAATAATATAAATTTTAATTATTGTAAACAATGTAACTATTTCTAATAATTAGAAAGTTGACAAGTAGAAAATAAAATAGTATAATATTAACATAATTAGTCATTTTTGTGTCCGAGCTTAAAAAATGAACTAATTTGATTTTTTTTGCTAAAAAATAAAGCAACAAAGGAGTAAAACATTATGAAAGAAAATTTTTTGGCGCTTACACAAGAAGTAAAATCAACAGGAATTGTAGCAATTTTGTCCAATGCTTCTAATGTAGAAGCATTTAAGGATGCTTGGCAGAAGTTCTCTGATGAAAATCCGGAGCTTTTTAAAAAAGCTTTTGATTGGGGAGCAGAATTTAAGACTGACGTTGACCCATTTTTTGAAGACGGAGAAGCCATTGAAAATCCAATGGAAGTTGTTGTAGCAATTCGTATTGCAGGCAATGAAGTATCAGAATGTGATGTGTTTGAGAATTACGCGGACCTTGTAAGGGCCCTTAAGGACCTTGGAACACCTTTTGCTAATGCTGTTGCAGAATGTATAGACGGAAACTATATTTATGACATCAAAGTCGAAGGAATTTTCGCAGCTATTGAAGATTTAGCAGAACCTGATGATGGCAATGATAACGGTGAAGTAGAACCTGATGATGGCAATGATAACGGTGAAGTAGAACCTGATGATGGCAATGATAACGGTGAAGCAGAACCTGATGATGGCAATGATAAAGGTGAAGCAGAACCCGACGATGGCAATGAAAACGGTGAAGCAGAACCTGATGATGGCAATGATAACGGTGAAGCAGAACCTGATGATGGCAATGATAAAGGTGAAGCAGAACCTGATGATGGCAATGATAACGGTGAAGCAGAACCTGATGACGGCAATGATAACGGTGAAGCAGAACCCGACGATGGCAATGAAAACGGTGAAGCAGAGCCTGGCGATGACGATTACGACGGCGAAGCAGAACCCGAAGGCGAATAACTCGTTGAATAAAATTTAATAAGCGCTCGGACACACGCTCACCCTTTCAATTGAGAGGGTGGGTGTTATTTTTTTAAAATAAATTAAAAAATAGTAATAATAATCGAAACTTCCTAATATACATTTATTAAAGTTTAATTGTACAAACATTTTATTAGGAGGGAATATTAGTATGGAAAATCTAGAAATATATGAGGACATTGCTAATCGTACAGATGGAGATATATATGTTGGAGTTGTTGGACCTGTTAGAACTGGTAAATCTACATTTATTAAAAATTTTATGGATTTACTGGTTATACCTAATATACAAAACACATATAAAAGAGAAAGGGCGAGAGATGAACTTCCACAAAGTGCGGCAGGTAGAACAATAATGACAACAGAGCCGAAATTTGTACCAAATGAAGCAGTGGAAATTACAGTAGGAGAAAACCTAAAATTAAAAACACGTTTAGTAGATTGTGTTGGATATTTAGTAAACAATGCTTTGCGGATATATGGAGAATGATATTCCAAGAATGGTAAAAACACCTTGGTCAGAAAATGAGATACCATTTGAGGTTGCAGCAGAAGTTGGAACTAAAAAAGTTATTACAGAGCATTCTACTATAGGAATATTAGTTACAACAGATGGAAGTATAACTGAAATACCAAGAGAAGACTATATAGAAGCAGAAGAAAGAGTTGTAAGAGAATTAAAAGAATTAAACAAACCTTTTGCTATTGTTTTAAATTCTAGCGCGCCTTATTCAGAATATACAAGAAGTTTAGCAGATGAATTAGAAGAAAAGTATGGCTCTCCAGTTATTCCAGCAGATTGTTCTAATTTAGATATTAATGACATTAATCAAGTATTTAGTAGAGTTTTATATGAATTTCCAATTGAACAGATTAATATAAACTTCCCAAGATGGGTCGATACACTAGATAATACTCATTGGCTAAAAACAACTCTATACTCTAACATTATGAATACCTTTAAAGATGTAAACGAATTAAAACAAATTGATAATGCGCTAGACGATTTAAAAATTTCTGATATTATTGATAATTGTTTGGCTGATGACATCAATTTAGGAAATGGTGTTGTAAATATCAATATTACTTTAAGAGAAGATTTATTTTATAAAGTTCTTACAGAAGTTACAGGTGTTAATGTTGAAAACGAAGGTGACCTATTTGCAACAATGTCTAATTTAGCTAATACAAAAAAAGAATATGATAAAATTTCTTATGCTTTAAATGAAGTAAAACAAAAAGGATACGGAATTGTTACTCCCGGAATTGAAGAATTAATTTTAGAAGAACCCGAAATGATAAAACAGGGCTCTAGATTTGGAGTTAAATTAAAAGCAAAAGCTCCTTCTATACATATGATAAGAGCAGATATCGAAACCGAAGTTGCACCTATTGTTGGCTCTGAAAAACAATCTGAAGAATTAGTAAACTACCTACTTTCAGAATTTGAAAGTGACCCAATTAAAATTTGGGAATCAAATATATTTGGAAAAAATCTACACGAACTTGTAAATGAAGGGCTGCAAAATAAACTTTCTAAAATGCCAGAAGATGCTCAATTAAAACTTCAAGAAACACTACAAAGAATTATTAATGAAGGCAGTGGCGGATTGATTTGTATAATATTATAAAATGAAAGAAAGACTCTGAATCTAGAGTCTCTCTTTGCTTTGTCTTCAGTGCCTAACCCACACTGAAAATGAAATGCCATTTGAGGG
>JAZSDU010000039.1:0-19614 GCA_045531335.1 Clostridia bacterium | reverse complement strand
TTACCTATATTTAAAAGTAGTAAGATTTCTAAACAAAGTACGAAAAGATTATCATTAAAAATAAATAGCTTGTTAGAAAAAGAAGGATCAAATACTATTGCATTATCAGAACATTTGCAAAACAATCAATTATTAAAAAATTATTTATATAGTGAAAATATAAATATATTGGATGGAAGGTATTTATACAAATGCTTATCATATGAAATAATTAAATATATATTTAAAATTAAAAATAAGAAGATGGAATTTCGGAGAGATTTCGTTACTAATTAATGATTTTACAGATTTAAATAAAGAAATAATAATTCATATTGCAAAAAATATAAAAAGGCTAAATATCGTAACTAATCATCTTGAAAAATGCCAAAAAATAGAGAAATATTTATATGATGAATTTGGAATAATGTTAAATATATCAAACAATAAGAAAAAAAGTCTTATGAACTCTGAAATCATATTAAATATAGATTTTCCATCAGAACTCATAAATAAGTATAGAGTGTTTGATAATTCTATTATAATAAATGTAAGTGATAATATAGATTTAAATAGTAAAAGATTTAGTGGGATAAATATTAATTTTTATAAAATAAAAATTCCAGAAAAGTATAGGTTAAATGGATTTCAAAATGAAATAGTATACGAAAGTTTAATATTTGGAAAAAAATATATAGATATTGATAAAAAAATTAGAAAAGATAAAATAAAAATAAAAAAGATTATAGGTAAAAATGGACCTATAATGGAAAAGGAAATAAATTAATCAAATCTATTGACAAAAGTACAATAGTGGAGTAATATAAATGAACTAAATAATATTTAAAGGAGAAATGCCAAATGGAAGAGAAAGAAGTATTGGTAACACAAGAAGGATATGATAATTTAGAAAAAGAATTAGAATATCTAAAAACAGAAAAAAGAACAGAAATAGCAGAAAGAATAAAAGTTGCATTAGGTTTTGGAGACTTATCAGAAAATTCTGAATATGATGAAGCAAAAAATGCTCAAGCTTCAAATGAAATAAAAATTGCAGAACTAGAAAATAAACTAAGATATGCTAGAATAATAGATGAATCTGAAATAGACACAAAAACTGTTCAAGTTGGAAATAAAGTTAAAGTTTTAGATATGGAATATGATGAAGAATTAGAGTACACAATAGTAGGATCAACAGAAGTAGATTTATCACAAAATAAAATATCTAATGAATCTCCAATAGGAAGCGCATTACTTGGAGCAAAAAAGAACCAAGTTATAGAAGCTCAAACCCCAGGGGGAGTAGCTAAATATAAAGTACTAGCAATAAAAAAATAGATTATTTTACCGTTTTATGTAGACAAACCTCCGAAAAAGTAGTATAATATTATTATTGAAAGGAAAAAATTACTATTCTAAAACACTAAGGTAATGAATAAAATACTATAGAAAAGTATAAGGAGGAAGTTAAATTGATTACAAATTACACAGAAAATAATTATCTAGCTTTAATAGGTAATATTGTTAGTGATAAAACATTTAGTCACGAAATTTATGGAGAAAGTTTTTATTTATTCAATCTTGAAGTTCCACGTTTAAGTGGAAATGAAGATATTATTCCGATTACTATATCAGAAAGATTAATTGCAAATTTTGATTTAAGCTTAGGAAGAAAAGTGGTTATTGAAGGACAATTTAGATCATATAATAGCTATGAAAATGAAAGAAATAGATTAGTTCTTACAGTATTTGCAAAAGATATAATGGAATATAATGAAGAACAAGAGGAAGATAAAAAAGAAAAAGTATCTAATGAAGTTGTTTTAAATGGTTATATATGTAAAAAACCAATATATAGACAAACTCCATTTGGAAGAGAAATTGCAGATATTTTACTTGCTGTAAATAGAGCATATAACAAATCAGATTACATACCATGTATAGCATGGGGAAGAAATGCAAGATTTTGTGAAAATATGGAAGTTGGAACAGAAGTAAAAATAGTAGGTAGGGTGCAAAGTAGAACTTATGAGAAAAAGTTCGAAGATGGTAGAGTTGAACAAAGAGTTGCTTATGAAGTATCTATAGGTAGCTTAGAGGTAATAGATAAAAAAGAAAATGAAGAAGAAAGTGATGAAGCAGAAGCCATATAAGGCTTCTGCTTTTTAGATTAAGAATTCAGCATAAATTGGATAATGATCTGACACATCACTTTTTATTGTTTCGTATTTTATTAATTGTAAGTTATTTGAATAGAAAAACGAATCAATACATCCATTTCCATCCGGAGAGAACCATGTATTTTCAGTATTTTCAATAGATTTTAATTTTTGTTTTAATATTTCATATTCTTCATATTGAGATTTTGGTTCATGCAAATATTTGTGAGAGCCAACTTTTTTAATACCTACATTAAAATCTCCACCTATTATAATATGTTCATTCTTATTTATTTTAGATATAATTCTAAGTAATTCTTTTGATGTTAAAATTCTTTCGTCTTCAAATGTTGACATATGAACAGAAAAAACGTTAATTTTAGTATTTCCAAATGAAATTTTATTACACAAAATTCCCCTCTGCTCGTGAGAAGTATTGGTTAAAGGTGATAAATAATTTGCAGAATATTCTATAGGAAACTTAGAAATTATACCATCACCATAAAAACCATTTTTATATTTAATATTTGTTCCCATAGCTCTATAATTAAGACCAGTATACTTACTAAAATTGTATAATTGATTTTTATTATATGCTCTTTTTGTATACATATCAATTTCTTGTAAGAAAATTATATCAGGTTTATATTTTCTTAACAGCATTGCTTGTCTTCTTACGTCAATTTTTTCATCCAATCCTTGACCATGACACATATTAAAAGTGATACATTTTAATATCATAAATTACACCAACCCATCATTTTAAAACAATTATACCAAAAAATAATAATAAATAAAATGGTTGTAACAAAAAAATTTATATGATAATATATAAATTGTAATTTGTAAGAGGGAATTTCAAGGGACTGTCCTGAAATTCACGAAAATACAAACAACAATTTATAAATAAGAGGTAAAAAATGAACGAGAAAAAAGAGGTAAAAGAAATTAATAAAAATGATATTAGATTTAACATATTAGCTATTATACTAATTGCTATATTTTGTTTTTCAATATCACCAGTAACACTTCAAAATGATACTTTTTATACAATAGAAATAGGAGAACATATTTTAGAAAATGGTATTGACATGGAAGATCCATTTTCGTTTCATGATTTAAAATACACATATCCTCATTGGCTATATGATGTAGGTATTTATTTAATATATAGTATAGGTGGACAAGTTGGAATATATATGTCTACAGTGATATTATCTATGGTATTAGGTATATTATTATATGTTACAAATGTAAAATTAACAAAAAATAAATTAACATCATTTATAATTACTATAGGTGCTATGTATTTATTAAGAAATTTCATAGCTGCTAGAGCTCAATTAGTTACATTTATTTTATTTGTTCTTACAATTTATTTTATAGAACAATTCTTAGAAACAAAGAAAAAAAGATATGCGATTGGACTTGTATTAATACCAATAATTATAGCGAATGTACATTTAGCAGTATTCCCATTTTATTTTATATTATATTTACCATATATAGGTGAATATATGATATACATACTATCAAATTCTGGAATTATAGTTAATACAAGCAAAATAAACAGTTTGCACAAAAAACTAAAGAAAACAGATAATCAAGAAGAAATAGATAAATTAAAAGATTCAATATTAAAACTAGAAGAGAGAAATAAAGTTTTAATATCAAGATTCGAGAAATCAAATAAAAATCCATACAAAATAAAAATAGCTGGTAATCATGCTGTAAAAATTCTAATAGTTATTATGCTAATATGTATATTTACAGGTTTACTAACACCACTTGGAACAACTCCATACACATATTTACTAAAAACAATGCAAGGAAATACTACACAAAATATAAGTGAACATTTGCCTTTAACATTAGTAAACAATTTAAACTATATGTGCGTATTGATATTATTTGTAACAATTTTAATGTTCACAGATACTAAAATTAGATTAAGCGATTTGTTCATGCTTGGAGGATTAATATTATTGTCATTCTATTCTAGAAGACAAGTATCTATGGTCGTAGTAGTTGGTTCGTTTATACTAAATAGATTAATTTGTTCAATGTTCAACAAGTATGATCCAGAAGGATGTAAAAAAATAGAAAATAGAATGACTAAAGTAGTTGGTATGATTACTACTATATGTATAGTTCTTATTATAAGTATAACAAATTATAAACCCAAAATAGGAAATGAGTTTGTTGATAAAAGTTCTTATCCTGTAGAAGCAGCACAATATATTTTAGATAATTTAGATGTTAATAATATAAGATTATACAATGAATATAATTATGGAAGTTACTTATTGTTTAGAGATATACCAGTATTTATAGATTCTAGGGCAGATTTATATGCACCTGAATTTAATGAAGGAAAAGATATATTTAGTGATTATTTAAACTTATCAGGTGTAAATAATGATAAGGTGGAGGAGACATTAGATAAATACCAAATTACTCATATGATAATGTATAAAAATGCAAGATTAAGGACATTTATAAAACAGAACGATGAAAAATATAATTTGCTTTATGAGGATGATTATTTCTGTATATACCAAAGAAAGCAGGTAGAAGAAAATTAGAGATAATATTATAAAAAATAAAAGAATAATCTATTTAATTATTATGATTACAGTCGTTGTTGTGATAGACCAAGTAATAAAATTTATAATAGTGGATAGTTTATTTAATTCAAGTATAAGGATAATTGATGGAGTACTTAGTTTTACATATGTAGAGAATAATGGCGGTGCTTATGGTATAGGAAATGATAGTACATTCATGTTTATTATTGTAAGTCTAGTTATAATAATTCTTATAATTAAATTTATACTATCAAAAAACAACAGTATACCTATTCATATATTATTCAATTTAGGATTAATAGTAGCTGGGGGAATAGGAAATTTAATAGATAGAATATTTAGAGGTTTTGTTATAGACTATATAGATTTTAATTCGATAATAAAATATCCAGTTTTCAACTTAGCAGATATATGTGTGGTAATTGGATGCTTGATAATTGGGATAAATCTGATTATTAATTTGATTAAAGAAAGAAAAAACTAATTGCAAACGTTGTAGGGGCGACCAGTGGTCGTCCGAGAAAAAATTGATATATATTTGCGGACGTGCGATGCACGCCCCTACGCGTAAAACAGATAAAATAATCAATAGGAGAATTTAATGAACGAATACAAAATAAAAAAAGAAGATGAAGGAATTAGATTAGACAAAGTAATATCAAAATTAGAACAAGATATTTCAAGAAGTTCTATTCAAAGAATGATAGAAGAAGGGAATATTTTAGTAAATGCAAATAAAGTAAAGGTTTCATATAAAGTTATAGAAGGAGATTATTTAACAATACAAGAAGAACAGCTTAAAGAAACTAATTTGTTACCACAAGATATTCCGTTAGATATTATTTATGAAGATGAAGATATATTATTAGTAAATAAGCAAAAGGGAATGGTTGTACATCCAGGTGCACGGAAATCCAGATGGAACACTTGTGAATGCAATAATGGCCAAGTGTAAGGATAGTCTTTCAGGAATAGGTGGTGAAATACGCCCAGGAGTTGTACATAGAATAGACAAAGATACATCAGGCTTAGTGATTATTGCAAAAAATGATAAATCACATATTGATATAAGTGAACAAATAAAGAATAGAGAAGTTAAAAAAACTTATTTTGCATTAGTTAGAGGCAATATAAAAGAAAATGAAGCAGTTATTAATATGCCTATTGGAAGAAGCACAAAAGATAGAAAAAAGATGGCTGTAAATAAAAAAGGTAAAGAAGCAATAACAGAATTTAAAGTAATAAAAAGATATAATGGATTTACATACATAGAAGTAAATATAAAAACTGGAAGAACTCACCAAATAAGAGTACACATGGCTGAGATAGGATACCCAATAGTAGGAGATGAAGTATACTCAAATGGAAGGAATCCATTTGAAGTAAAAGGACAATGTTTACATGCAGCTAAATTAGAATTTATACATCCTACTACAAAAGAAAAAGTGAAATTTGAAGCACCATTGCCAGAGTATTTTGAGGAAATATTAGAAAAATTAAATAAAAACAATGATACAAACAACAATTTATAAAAGAAAAGGAAAGAACATGGAAGAAGAAATCAGATTACAAAAATTTTTAGCAGATAGCGGAATTGCATCTAGGAGGAAATGTGAAGAATTAATCCTTCAAGGCAAGGTACGAGTTAATGGAATAGAGATAAACGTTTTAGGAACTAAAATAAATCCAAATAAAGACATAGTAGAATATAACGGAAAACAAATCAAAAATTCAAAAAAAGATTATACATATATTCTTTTAAACAAACCAATAGATTATGTAACAACTGTAAAGGACCAGTTTAATAGAAAGACTGTACTTGATTTAGTAAAAACAAATAAAAGACTAGTACCAGTAGGAAGACTTGATATGTATACTTCAGGAGCTATAATTTTAACTGATGACCGGAGAATTTGTATATAAAGTAACACATCCAAAACATGAAATAGAAAAAACATATAATGTAACAGTAGTTGGAATAATTACAAAAGAAGATATAGAAAAATTAGAAAATGGTGTTGATATAGGTGGGTTTATTACATCTAAATCCCGTATTAAAATATTAAAAATTGATGAAGAAAAAAATACTAGTAGAATTCAAATTACTATACATGAAGGTAAAAATAGACAAATAAGAAGAATGTGTGAAGCAATTAATAAAAAAGTATTAAGCTTGCATAGAAGTAAAATTGGAAATTTAACAGTAAAAGACTTAAAAATTGGAGCTTGGAGATATTTAAAAAAATCTGAAATAGATAATTTGTTAAAATAATTATTGAAAAAGTAAATTACTGATTATATAATTATTAAAACGAACACACAAAAGATAAGGAGAAAATCAATATGGATTATAATCAAAAATTCATTCCAGAAGGATGGAACGATGTTAATAAGGCATTTTCATTAGATGAATTAAATATAGCATCAGTAAATGGAAAAATAATGCAAGCAAAAGTAACTAAATGTGATAGTAATTATAATCTGTATTTAGATTTAGGAAACAATATAACAGGAATAATTCCAAGAGAGGAAGTCGAAGCAGTTAATATTGATGAAACTGGATTTCCAAAGCCAAATATATGTACAAGCAAAATAGATAAATTTGTTCAATTCAAGGTGAAAGATATTACAAGAGAAGATATTGTTATATTATCAAGAAAAGCTGTTGGGAAAGAGGCCATAGATTGGATGAGGAATGATTTAAAAGAAGGAATGTGTGTATATGGAATTGTAAAAAATATAAGACCATATGGAGCATTTGTTGAAATTGGTGGAGGCATTGTAGGGCTTGTTCACATAGAAGATATTTCGGTTGCAAGAATAAAATCTCCATTTGAAAGATTTAAAATTGGACAAAAGATAAAAATTATGATAAAATCTATAGATAGGAAAACAAATAGAGTGATTCTTAGCTATAAAGAAATGTTTGGAACATGGGAGGAAAATATTTCAGGTTTAGATGAAGGTATGACGGTTGAAGGTATAGCTAGAGAAACAGAAAAGTCTAAAAATGGTATATTTGTGGAATTAAAACCAAATCTTATAGGTCTTGCAGAATATAAAGAAAATATAGAATACGGACAAAAAGTGGAGGTTTATATAAAAAGAATTATACCAGAAAAGAAAAAAATTAAATTAATTATTGTCTAACTGTAGACAAGAAAAAAGGAGGCCATAATTATGGTAGAAGATAATGAAATTAAAACAGAAGTATCACCATTTGCAATAAGAGAAGGAGAAATTAAAACTTTTGACGGTAAAGATGGATATGTGTCAATGAATCAAATCATACATAAAATAAATATAGGACATATTACCGATATACATTTTAAGATAATGGAATTAGTAAATGATTTTGAATTTATAACTTCAAGACAAATTTATCAAATATTAACACATAAAGGAGAAGATATAAAGTCTCAAGATAAATTGAATAATAAACTTGAACAGTTGGTAAAATCTAAAATATTGACTAGATACTATTTTACATCAGAAGAAGGAAAATGTATTTATAGAATTTATTGTTTAGAAAAAATGGGTAAATATCTTCTTAATTCAAGAGGTATTGAGTGTAAATGGCAACCTACAGACAATACAAAACCAGTAGGTATGATAAAGAAAAGATTAGCAGGTAACCAAGTAATTATAGCTTATTTAAGAAAAGTAAGCGCATTTGATACATATACAATAAAACCAACATTAACTGCAAAAAAACTTGGAAAAATATTTAAATGCCAAGCAGGAGTAAAATTAAGCAAAAGCGGAAAATCTATTGACTTTATATTTGAAACAATAAGAAGAGAAGATGATTGGGAAAATAAGTTGATTGATAGAATGAAACTATATGTTGATTTTTATGAAAGCTTTGTTACATTTGATTCTGGCTTTGAAATAAAACCACAATTAATATTAGTTGCAGAAGATAACAAACATATGGTAGAAATTTTAAAAGTAATTGTAACTAACAAATTGGAGATACCTAATTTAAAATTACTATTTACAACAGATCTAAGACAAAATAGTGATTCTCTAGAAAAATCTTTAATAGAATTCAAAATTGATGAAACAACAGGTAAATACAAAATGGAAGAAGTAAATCTAAAGTTACTAGCATAAAAATATGTACGGGCGGCTATCAGCCGTTCGTTTTTTAATAAAAATAAAAATGAACTCATAAATTGAGTTCATTTTTTTATTCTTCATTATTATTTCCCAAGTTAAAACTAATTGCATCTTCGTTATTGAAGAAATATGATGAATCAGTAGTGTTTGTTTGGATAGGATCTACATCACCACGTTCGTCTTCTTCAAATTTTACTTTTCTAGGGTCCCATTTATAATTCTCTTCTTTATCATTAGAATTTTCTATTGCAGTTATGTATTTGCTAAAATTATATTTTTTAGTTTTATGAGGGGTTTTGTATTTACTTTCTAAGAAGTCTACATTACCATAATTAACAACATTTTTACCTTTTTTATTTTTAATTTTATAAATAATGTTTTTGAATTTTAAGCCTTGGATTTTACCAAGTTTCATATGGTCTACCCAGTCCCATGATGGATTTCCAAATTTTTCAGAATATTCACCGTCTTGCTTATCGTAACTATAACTAACTTTCCATTCTTTTCTTTTTCCAAATTCTTGAGTCCACCAGCTTAATTCTTCAGGAGTACTATTACCAAATGTTATTTTAGTAGGTGAATTTGCCATTAATACATCCATCTTTTTGCCTAACCTACTTAATGTTTGAGCAGAGAAGATTACGCCTATTTTAAACTTCCTAAATATTGTATACATATCTGAAAGTGCATCAGTAGCATATTGGTCAAATTCGTCTACATATATAAAGTGAGGAATTCTATTTCTAGCAAGGTCACGGTTGATTTCAACGGCACACATCATAAGCATTAAGAAGAAGTTACCAAAACCTTTGTGTGCAGTTCCACCTATTTCGTAAGGTCTAGTTGATAAAAGAACAACTTTACCATTATTAATTACATCAGTAAAATCTATGTTATTATATCTATTACAAATTATATTTCTTGCTTGTGAAGCTCTTAAAAGCATATCTAATGTAGATGATACAAAATGTACATATTTTTGCATATCTTGTTTTCCTACAGAGTCTCTATAGAAATTTTGCTCAAAATATCCAATTTGAAGATCGTATTCTTTTGCAAGTACTGGATCTTTTTTCATTTCTTCGCACATTTCTTGAACTAAATCAAAGTTTGTAAAACATCTTAACATATCTTCTAAGTTAGGCATTAATCCGTCATGCATTCTAGGGTACATTACTTTTAAAAGTATTACTAAATTTTGAATTGCCTGAATTGCTATATCTTCTGCATATACTTGATCAGCATTAAGGTTAGCAGGGTCATATAGACCTTTGATAGCTAAAGAAATTATTAATCCACATAAATCAGGAGCTTTTATTATAAAAGGATTCAAACCTATTGAATTTGGATTAGTTGGATCTATTTCTATAACTGGAATGTCAAAGTTCTTAGCAACTTCTTTTATTCTATCTGTATGATCTGCGTCAGGTGTAACAACTGTAACACCGAAATTTTTATAAATTATTTTTCCATCTGGTGTTATTTCAGATATCATTTTATTCATATATGCTTTATATACTTTTTCTTTACCTTCTACAGGTGTAAGCATAGATAGATGGAAATTTTTATTTAAATAATCATTATCATATGGTTTGTTTAGCACTGCAATATTTGTTTTTAATGCTGTGTATCCCATTTCTTTTGCAACTTCTCTAAAGAAAAATTTCTTTTCTAGGTCTCTTGCAATCATAGGTTCCATTACCATTGCAGTTTTACCTGTTCCTGAAGGACCAATTACAACCATTGGTTGGAATCTTCTGGTTTCAATTAGTTTAACAGGTTTTCCGCTCATTCTATCTTTACATATTTCTATTTCTAAGCTATATGGACCAGTTGTTCCATCAGGTGCTGAAATATCTAAGCCTTGGAAATCTTCAATAGACTCCATAAAAGGGTTTGGGAATATTGGATCATTAACAGTTCTATTTAACCACTGTATTAATTTATAAAAAGTAACAAGCGGTATATATATTGTAACTGCAGTGAAAGCATTTTTTATTAAATCAGAAAACTCTGCAACAATGACTTGGTAATTTGGAAGTGATAATATCCCTATCCAAGCTAGATGATTAAGCCATTGAACAAGAGCAGAAATACCTACTACATATAAGCAGATACAATATGTACAGAAAAACGATTTTTTGTTTTGACTTGACTTACAGAATTTAGATGGATAAGAAAATAGAAATCCAAATATTGGGCAAGCCAACGCTAAAGTATATTTTATAGGTCCCCAATAAGAAACTGACATACCAGTGAAAGTTAATATTAATAATTCTACAACTCTATCAACTATTATATATGTTGTAAGTAAAGTAAATAAATAAGTAAAAAATGTATTTCTATCAGTTTTTAGTGTTTTTAAAAATTTATCTAAATATTTCAATTTTAATCCCCCGCAAATATATATTTTTCTACATATATATTATCTTATAAAAATGCAAAAAAAACAAGTCTTTTTAACTAAAAAGTTCATATATATTAAAGAAGGAAAAAGAAACATCAAGAATTTGGTCCGAGCAAAAAATTGCAAAAAACAAATTTAACATAAATTTAAATAATTTCATGAAACAAATTCAATTTTTTACTCCGAGCGAATTCTTGACAAAAGGAGGCAATTAAAATTAAAACAAGAAATCAACAAAATAGCTTTATGCAAGGCGTAATTGTACTTATGTTTTCACAAGTTATTATAAAAATAGTAGGACTAGTATATAAACTGTATTTAACTAACAGAGAAGGATTTGGAGATAAAGGGAATGCAATTTATAGCAGTGCTTTTCAAATATATGCGTTATTTCTTACAATATCATCTATAGGAGTTCCTAACAGTATTTCTAAGTTGGTGTCAAGTAAAGTTGCAATAGGAGATAATAAAGGAGCATATAGAATATTTAAGATAGCATTTGCAATGTTTGGTATATTAGGATTTGTTGGTAGTAGTATATTGTTTTTTGGGGCAGAATACATAGCAAATGTTTATTTACAAATACCAGAGGCAGAACTTACAATATTAGCACTTTCACCATCTGTATTCTTGGTTTCTGTTGAATCTGTATTAAAAGGTTATTTTAATGGAAGAGAAAATTTATCAGTTACAGCTAATTCACAGAGCCTAGAACAAATATTTAAAACAGTATTAACTATATTAATAGTAGAACAAATAGCATCTATATCTTCTAAGAATACAATTCTAATGGCAGCCGGAGCTACTCTTGCTACAACTCTTGCTACATTATTTAGTTTGTTTTATCTTTACAAATATTTTATAAAAAGGAAAAAAGAAGTTTGGCAAGAAGTTATTTCTTCAAAGATTCATAAAAAAGATAGTGTAATGAAAATAATTAAAAGTATACTTGTTGTTTCTATACCTATTGCATTAAGTGCATTATTTTCGGCTACTACTAAAACTATAGATGCACTGACAGTAGTTAGAATATTAAAAAATGTGATTGGAGAAAAAGAAGCTACATTAACATATGGTATATTAAGCGGAAAGGTAGATACATTAATAACACTTCCGTTTTCGTTTAATATTGCTTTTGCTACGGCTTTAGTTCCAACAATTTCAGCAGCAATAGCAAAAAAAGAGTTAAATATAGCAAAAAGAAGAATAGAATTTTCAATATTAGTTACTATATTAATAGGAATTCCGTGTAGTATATGTATGTGTATATTTTCAAGTCAGATATTAGATTTATTATTTCCAAACGCATCATCTGGCTCGGAAATGCTCTCAATTGCATCTTGGATTATTATTTTTGTTGTACTAACACAAACTATAAATGGGGCTTTACAAGGCTTAGGAAAGGTAAATGTACCTGTAATTGCATTTGGAGTAGGATCTATTATAAAACTAGTTTTTAATATTGCATTAATACCTATTATCGGAGTAAATGGAGCAATAATTTCATCTATCATGTCTCACATGTTTTCTTTTGCAATCTGTTTTATAGCATTAAGAAAAAGCATAGATATTGATTTTAAAATAAGTAAGTTTATAGTAAAACCCATAATAGCAAGTGCAATTATGGCACTAGTGTCATATTGGTCATATATAAGATTGTGCAGTTTAATACAATGTAAGTTACTATTAATTATTTGTTTATTAATAGGAATTATTTCATATATAATATCTATTTTTATATTAAAAATTTTATCGCAAGAAGAAATTTTCATGATTCCTTACGGGCAAAAGACATATAAAAAACTAAATAAATTAAAAAAGAAGAAAAGGCCAAACCCAGTAAAATCAACTGTTTCAAGAATGTAGAATCTTGAAAACCTAGGGAATAAAAGAGTTCGTAAAAAAATAAAAATAAAAAAAGAAGGATTTTAGCTAAAATTGGCGAATAATCTTAATTGTAGAGATATTCTACAAAAGAACAAATCTTATTAGGAGGTAATTTTAAATGAACAAAGCTGAATTAATCGCAGCAATAGCTGCAAAAACAGGAGAAACAAAAAAAGGTGCTGAAGCAGCAGTTAACGCATTAGTTAGTACTGTAACAGAAGCTTTAGTAAAAGGAGATAAAGTTCAATTAGTTGGATTTGGATCTTTCGAAGTAAGAAAAAGAGCAGCTAGAAAAGGAAGAAACCCACAAACTAAAGAAGAAATCAAAATACCTGCATCAAAAGCTCCAGTATTCAAAGCTGGTAAAGCATTAAAAGATTTAGTTAATAAAAAATAAGAATTAATACATTGATATAAGTATGAATTCATATGTTAAAAGAGCGAAGTTAACTTCGCTCTTTTGCTATATAGATAAAAGAAAAGACTCCAGTCGGAGTCTTGGGTTAGCGACTATTCTTCTATCCATGAAAAAGAATTATTAACTCCATTTGGAGAAATCGCAGTATTTACACTTCCAAAGTTTGAAGGTGTAAACATGAAAGTGAATACTTTAACATTGTTTTCATCATTTTCATTGTTTTCATCGTTAGATGAATTGTATTCAACCATTAGACCTTCCATTTTTGCTCTTGGAATAATGTCTATTACCCCTTGGAGAGTTAAGTTTACTTTTTCTTCACGGCCATCGCTTAAGGTGGCCGTTACATTTGCCTCCTCGAAACAAAAATCTACGGATAATTGTTGAGGAATAGAATGTTCTTTTGGATTGCATGGAATCATTGAAAACATATATTTTTTTATTAAATTCCAAGCTACAGCACTTTCATGTGTGTATGGTATTTGTGTTTGTTTCCGAGGAATGAATCTTTCATTCAACTCAGTGCAGAAAAGTTTCATTAAAACATACCCTTTCAAAATAAATAATGTAGACATTTTATCGCTAATTAAAAATATCTACATTAATTATAACATATATACATAAAAAAATCAAAAAACTAGATTTCCGTAAGAAAAAACCTATAAAAAACTATTGACAAAATTTACCTACAATGATAGAATATAACGCGTTAGTGTTTAAAAGTAAATTAGCACTTTTAATTACAAAAATAGGAGGTGAAAATCAAGTGCCAACAATCAATCAATTAGTAAGAAAAGGAAGAAAAACTACTAAAGCAAAATCAACAGCTCCAGCATTACAAAAAGGATTTAACTCAAAGTTAAATAGACAAACAAATCACAGATCACCACAAAAAAGAGGAGTATGTACAGTAGTTAAAACAGTAACACCTAAAAAACCAAACTCTGCTTTAAGAAAAGTTGCTAGGGTAAGACTTTCAAACGGATATGAAGTAACATCATATATTCCAGGTATAGGTCATAACCTACAAGAACATAGTGTTGTATTAATCAGAGGAGGAAGGGTAAAAGATATCCCTGGTGTTAGATACCACATTATAAGAGGTACATTAGATACAGCTGGTGTTAAAGATAGAATGCAAGCTAGATCTAAGTATGGTGCAAAGAGACCAAAAGCTTAGGCATTTTAATGAAAAACTTCGTACTACGTTGTCAAACTACATAAAAATTTTTGCGACATACAACGTATAGTCTTAAAAATTTTTATTTGTTTTTCTAGTATTACTCGTTTTTGATTAAAATGGATATTTGTTTTTAATAGTGCTAATAAAAAATATAGAGATATAAATTTATAAGCGCTATACGGAAAGGAAAACCTTTCAGAGTAACTTTAGATGCCCTATAGGCATCAGTATAAATAGTGAGGAAGCATAAAAACTGACATCACTAATTCACAAGTACGGGGATGTATCTTATCCCTAGTGGAAGTGACGAAAAGTAGAGATGCGTCCCCTTACATTAAAGAAAAAGGAGTGAAGAATAGTGCCAAGAAGAGGATATATAGCAAAAAGAGAAGTTTTACCAGATCCAATATATAATAGCAAAGTTGTAACAAAATTAATAAACAACATTATGTTAGATGGTAAAAAGACAGTTGCTCAAAAAATAGTATATGATGCATTTGATATCGTAAAAGAAAAAGAAGGAAAAGATGCATTAGAAGTTTTTGAAGCAGCATTAAACAATATAATGCCAGTTCTTGAAGTTAAAGCTAGAAGAGTAGGTGGAGCTACATATCAAGTTCCAATGGAAATTAGAGCTGAAAGAAGACAAACTTTAGGATTAAGATGGCTAGTAAACTATGCTAGAAATAGACATGAAAAAACTATGGCTGAAAAATTAGCAAATGAAATATTAGATGCTATGAACAGCACAGGTGGATCATTCAAGAAAAAAGAAGAAATGCATAGAATGGCAGAAGCTAATAAGGCGTTTGCACATTACAAATGGTAAAATTTTTATGAAAAACTTCGTATTGCGGTGTCAAACTACATAAAAATTTTTGCGACATACAGCGTATAGTCTTAAAAATTTTTATTTGTTTTCCTAGCACTACTCGTTTTTGATAAAAATTTAAACAAGAAAGAATATGTAGGGGCGAGCATTGCTCGTCCGCGAATGAAAAATAATAAAATGAGAGGAGAAAAATAAATGGCAGGTAGAGCATTTCCGTTAGAAAGAACAAGAAATATAGGAATTATGGCTCACATCGATGCAGGAAAAACAACAACAACAGAAAGAATTCTTTTCTATACAGGTGTTAACCACAAAATAGGAGAAACTCACGAAGGTGAAGCTACTATGGACTGGATGGCACAAGAACAAGAAAGAGGTATTACAATTACTTCTGCTGCAACAACATGTACATGGTTAAACCATAGAATTAACATTATCGATACTCCAGGTCACGTTGACTTTACAGTTGAAGTTGAAAGATCTTTAAGAGTATTAGATGGTTCTGTTACAGTATTTTGTGCAAAAGGTGGAGTTCAACCACAATCAGAAACTGTTTGGAGACAAGCAGATAAATATGGTGTTCCAAGAATGGCATATGTAAATAAAATGGATACTACAGGAGCAGATTTCTTTGCTTGTGTAAACCAAATGAAAGATAGATTAAATGCAAATGCAATTCCAGTAGAAATACCAGTAGGAGCTGAAGATACATTTGCAGGAATCGTTGATTTAATAAAAATGAAAGCATTCATCCATAAAGATGATTTAGGAAAAGTTATTGAAGAAACAGAAATTCCAGCAGATTTAGTTGAAACAGCTAACAAATTTAGAAATGAAATGATTGAAGCAGCTGCAGAACAAGACGATGAATTAATGATGAAATATTTAGATGAAGGTGAATTATCTGAAGAAGAAATCAAAAAAGGTTTAAGACTAGGAACATTAGCTAATAAAATAGTTCCAGTTTGCTGTGGTTCATCATATAAAAATAAAGGTGTTCAAGAGTTATTGAATTACATTGTAGAATTTATGCCATCACCATTAGATATACCAGATATAAAAGGTGTAACAACAGATGGTGAAGAAACAGAAAGAAAAACATCTGACACAGAGCCTTTCGCAGCATTAGCATTTAAAATTGCAACTGACCCATTCGTTGGTAAACTTTGTTTCTTCAGAGTTTATTCAGGAACATTAGAATCAGGATCAACAGTATTAAATGCAAATAAAGATAAAAAAGAAAGAATAGGAAGAATTCTTCAAATGCATGCAAATCATAGAGAGGATATAGATAAAGTATATGCTGGAGATATTGCAGCAGCAGTTGGATTAAAAGAAGTTACAACAGGTGATACACTTTGTGACTTACAACATCCAGTTATATTAGAATCTATGGAATTCCCAGAACCAGTTATAGAAATAGCTATTGAGCCAAAAGATAAAGTAGCTCAAGAAAAAATGGGTATAGCACTTTCTAAACTAGCAGAAGAAGATCCAACATTCAAAACATATACAAATCATGAAACAGGTCAAACTATTATTGCAGGTATGGGTGAATTACACTTAGATATCATCGTAGATAGATTAAAAAGAGAATTCAAAGTAGAATGTAATGTAGGTAAACCACAAGTTTCTTACAAAGAAACAATTAGAAATAAAGTAAGAGTAGAAGGAAAATTCATCCGTCAATCTGGTGGACGTGGACAATACGGACATGTTTGGTTAGAAATGGAACCATTAGAGCCAGGTACAGGAATTCAATTCGAAAGCAAAATCGTTGGTGGTGTTGTTCCTAAAGAATACGTTAAACCAACAGAAGAAGGAATCAGAGAAGCTGCAGAAAGTGGTATACTTGCTGGATATCCAGTTATCGACTTTAAAGCAACTTTAGTAGATGGTTCTTACCACGATGTTGACTCATCAGAAATGGCATTCAAAATTGCAGGATCTATGGCATTCAAAGAAGGATGTAAACAAGGTAAATCTGTAATATTAGAACCAATAATGAGAGTTGAAATAACAGTTCCAGAAGAATATATGGGAGATGTTATTGGAGATGTAAACTCTAGACGTGGAAAAATGGAAGGAATGGAAGCAAGAAGCGGAATGCAAATTATAAGAGCATTTATTCCATTATCAGAAATGTTTGGATATGCAACAGACTTACGTTCTAAAACACAAGGTAGAGGAACATATGCAATGGAACCAAGCCATTACGAAGAAGTTCCAAAATCTGTATTAGAGAAGATTGTTGCTTCTAGAACAAAAAAAGAGGATTAATTTACGGATTATAAAAATGAGTAGGGGTCGCACTCTTGGGCGACCCGTAAAAAACAAATATAATATCGGAGCGCCGAGGACTGCGTCCCCTACAATAAATTTTAAAAAAATATTGCAAAAATGAAATAAATGTTATAAAATACATTTGTTTAAAATTGTTATTAAATTTTAAAAAATAAATAAAAAGAGTAAGGAAGCATAAAAACTGACATCACTAATTCACAAGTATGGGGATGTATCTTATCCCTAGTGGAAGTGACAAAAGGTAAAGATGCGTCCCCTTACAGATATTAAGGTGGAAAAAATCAATGGCAAAAGCAAAATTTGAAAGAACAAAACCACACGTTAACATTGGTACAGTTGGTCACGTTGACCACGGAAAAACAACAACAACAGCAGCTATTACAAAATTTTTAGGATTACAAGGAAAGGCACAATATGCAGCATATGATCAAATCGACGGAGCTCCAGAAGAAAAAGCAAGAGGAATCACAATTAACACAGCACACGTTGAATATGAAACAGAAAGCAGACACTATGCACACGTTGACTGTCCAGGTCACGCTGACTACGTTAAAAACATGATAACAGGTGCAGCTCAAATGGATGGAGCAATATTAGTTGTTTCTGCAGCTGATGGTCCAATGCCTCAAACAAGAGAGCATATATTACTTGCAAGACAAGTTGGTGTTAAATATATCGTTGTTTACATGAACAAATGTGATATGGTTGACGATCCAGAATTATTAGAATTAGTTGAAATGGAAGTTAGAGATTTATTATCTAGCTACAAATTCCCAGGAGATGAAATTCCAATCGTAAAAGGATCTTCATTAAAAGTATTAGAATCTTCATCAACAGATCCTAATGCACCAGAATATGCATGTATGAAAGAATTAATGGATGCAGTTGATAGCTACATCCCAACACCAGATAGACCAACAGATGGTGATTTCTTAATGCCAGTAGAAGACGTATTCTCTATAACAGGTAGAGGAACAGTTGCTACAGGTAGAGTAGAAAGAGGAGTTGTTAAAGTTCAAGACGAAGTTGAAATAGTTGGATTAACAGCTGAAAGCAGAAAAACAGTTGTTACAGGTGTTGAAATGTTCAGAAAATTATTAGACCAAGCAGAAGCTGGAGACAACATTGGTGTTCTATTAAGAGGTATTGACAGAAAAGACATCGAAAGAGGTCAAGTTCTAGCAAAACCAGGAACAATCAAACCACATACAAAATTCAAATCAGAAGTTTACATCTTAACAAAAGAAGAAGGTGGAAGACATACACCATTCTTCAATGGATATAGACCACAATTCTATTTCAGAACAACAGACGTTACAGGTGTTATTGATTTACCAGCAGGAACAGAAATGGTAATGCCAGGAGATAACATCACAATGACAATCGAACTTATCACACCAATAGCAATCGAAAAAGGATTAAGATTTGCTATCCGTGAAGGTGGAAGAACAGTTGGTTCTGGTATAGTTTCAGATATAATTGAATAATATATACCATAAAAAATAGAGGTTAGAGATAACCTCTATTTTTTTGTTAAAAATTTATAATACTAGTTTCAACAATATGTAAACAATAAATAATTTATTTTAATAACTATATAGGTTTAAAATAGATATGTCACACATAAGATAAAAAAATATTGAAAAGAGAGTACCAAAAATGATATTGTTTAAATAACCACAAATAAACGGTATCGGAGGTGCTCTCTTATGGGTAATAATATCACACAAAAATT
>JAZSDU010000027.1:0-33631 GCA_045531335.1 Clostridia bacterium | reverse complement strand
AGCAAGGCAAAAAATACATTGGTTGAACCAACAGAATATATGAATATGTATCAAACTGACTTCAGATTATCAAAAGTGGGGGCAGTTTATTCGTTATATCAAAAGAAGCTGAAGCTAAATAATGCATTAGATTTTGATGATATTATAATGAAAACAATTAAATTGTTTATGGACAATCCAGAAGTACTTTCATATTATCAACAAAAATTTAAGTACATATTAGTTGATGAGTATCAAGATACAAACAAATCACAATTTACACTAATAACACTTCTTGCTGCAAGACATGGAAACATTACTGTTGTAGGAGATAATGACCAAGGAATATATTCATTTAGAGGTGCAGACATATCAAACATATTAAACTTTGAAAAAGATTTTCCAGGTACAAAAATAATAAAATTAGAGCAAAATTATAGATCTACAAAAAGTATTTTAAACGCAGCAAATGCAGTTATTAAAAACAATTCAAAAAAATATGAGAAAAGTTTATGGACAGAAAAAGAAGATGGAAAACTTCCAGAAATTCATTTGTGCACAGATGAATATGATGAAGCAAGATATTTAGTAGAACAAATTGAACATTTAAAAAGAGAAGAATATTATAAATATTCAGATTTTGCAATTCTTTATAGAATGAATACACAGTCTCGTAGCATAGAAGAAATCTTAGTAAGAGAAGGAATTCCATACAAAATTGTTGGTGGGCATAAATTCTATGAAAGAAAAGAAATTAAAGACATTACTAGTTATTTAAGATTAATTCAAAACACATCAGACAATTTAAGTCTGCAAAGAATAATTAATGAACCTAAAAGAGGAATAGGAAAAACAAGTTTAGAAAAAATTGAAAGCATAGCTTCTTCAAATGAAATTTCAATGTATGAAGTTATAAAAAGAGCGGCTGAATTTGGTCTTAATAAAGTATTTGCAAATTCTAGAGAATTTGTAGAATTAATAGATGATTTATCAGCCAGAAAAGATCAAATGGAGATATCAGAATTAGTAAAAGAAACTTTAAGAAGAAGTGGTTATACAAAAGCATTAGAACTAGAAAACACAACACAAGCTGAAAATAGATTAGAGAACTTAGAAGAGTTTTTAACAGTTGCTATGGAATATGAAGAAGAAGCAGCTGAAAGCAATTTAGCAGAATTTTTGGAAAGCATTACACTTTCAAGTGATGTAGATGAATTAGAAGAAAACGCAGAATCAGTTACATTAATGACACTTCATAGTGCAAAAGGACTAGAATTTCCAGTTGTATTTTTAGTAGGAATGGAAGATGGAATTTTCCCAAGTTATAAATCAATAGGAGAGCATAGAGAATTAGAAGAAGAAAGAAGGCTTTGTTATGTTGGATTAACAAGAGCAGAAGAATATTTATTCCTTACATATGCAAGACAGAGAACAATATTTGGTTCAACTTCTTGTAACAAAATATCTAGATTTTTAGAAGAAATTCCAAAAGATTTAGTACAAGGATATGAAGAAAATAGAAGCTCATATGAACAAAAGGAAACTGTATATGATTGGGAATATGGCGGAAGTGTTAAAAAATATCAAACAAAAGCATTTAACGATAAGTTTTCACCGGTTAAACCTGCTTATGAATTTAGGACAGCTGAAAGTTTTTTAAACTCACTTAATAAAACAAAAGCAGATAATAATGGAGTAGACTTAAGCAAATTTAGAGCAGGTGTTACAGTATTCCATAAAAAATTTGGTGAAGGTGTAATAAATTCGGTAGAGCAAGAAGGAGAAGATTTAAAATTAGATATCAATTTTGAGAAATTTGGACATAAGAGATTAATGGCTAAATACGCGAATTTAGAAATAATTTAAAGACGATTCCAGGGACTGTCCCTAAAAAGTTGCACTTTATTGAAACTTTTTGGGACTGTCCTGAATCGTCTATTTAGTTACCATATTTAAAATTATAATTTTTAAAATCTAAATTTTATTAAATGTATAAAATTAAAAAAACTGTCAATAATATACTTGAATGTTAATAAAAAGAAAGGATGATTAAGATGGCAACATTAAATCAAGTTGAATTACAAAACTTAAGACATTTAATAGGTGCTCATGATACTTCATATCAAAAGTTAAACACATATGCTTCACAATGCGTAGATCCACAAATTAAGCAAATGTTTACAAAAGCAGCACAAGACTCATTAAATACTAAACAAAAATTAATGACATTTTTAAATTAGGAGGGAACCGAGATGGAAGAGAAATATATGGTAAATGATATTTTAGAAAGCGTTAAGGCTGAACTTACAACATATCAAGGTGTTATTTCAGAAGCAGCTAATATGCAATTAAGACAAACAGTTCAAGCTATAAGAGATAGTGATGAATCATTTCAATACGAATTATTTAAAGTAGCACAAGCTAAAGGATATTATACTCCTGCGGCAGAAGCTCCTCAACCAGAAATTGATAAAGTAAAAAATGAACTTAACAGCTAAAATAAAGAAGCCCGCAAATGCGGGCTTTAAGTATATATAATACTACGGAAATGATAGATACAAGAGTATTAGGGTAAGGTGAAATGAGGAGGAATTAAAAGAAAAACAGAGAAAAAAAGAGGAAAAACGAGTATGCAAAATGTTAAAACAGTAAATCAAAGATTATAAAAATTGCCAAAAATTATAAAATGAGGTAAAATATACAAAGTGTGTTAAGGCAAATACATAAACCCGTAAGAGTAGATAGGAGTGTTTAAAATTTTAAGAAATATAAAAAGTATATTTGTTCATATTAGAAGTTCACTAAAATTTATATTTTTAATAATAATAGCAACAGTACTTATAATAGGAATTATATCTTTAGTTTATAAACCTATGTATAGTGTTACTTTAAATGGTGAATTTATAGGATATACAGAAAATAAAAGTAAATTACAAAATAGAATAAATGAATATCTAGAAAATGGAGATGGAAATAAAAATCTAGCATTTATAGATGTACAAAGCTTACCAGAATACTCATTATGCTTATTAAAGAAAGAAAATACAAATAATGATGATGAAATATTTGACAGAATAAAAAATTCAGGTACAACATATTATGAATATTATGCTATTACAGAAGATTCAAAGGAAAAATACTATGTTTCTACAAAAGAAGAAGCTGAACAGATAATAGATAAATTAAAAGAAAAGAAAAGTAGAAATATAGATGACTTAGCATATACACAAATTCATTCAACAGAACTTAAAGAATTTAAAGATAAAGAATCTGTAATAACAGCATTATATAAAAAACCAGTGGTTGTTGCGTCATCAGGATATTCAACATATAGCGGAGCAAGAATAATAAACACTTCCACACCATCTGCAGAAGTATTAGGAATTGGTCTAGTTACACCAGTTTCTGGAGTAATTACTTCAAGATTTGGAGCAAGGGCTAGTGGAAATCACACAGGATTAGATATAGCTGCACCAGTAGGAACAACAATTGCAGCTGCAGCAGGAGGAACAGTAACATTTTCAGGATGGGATAATTATGGACTAGGATATGCTGTAAAAATATCTCATGGAAATGGAGTAGAAACTGTATATGGGCATTGCAGTAAATTATATGTAAAAGCAGGCCAAACAGTTGCAGCAGGAGAAGCAATAGCAGCAATGGGTTCAACAGGTAATTCAACAGGGTCACATTTGCATTTAGAAATAAGAGTAAATGGAGTAAGACATAATCCACAATTATACTTATATAAATAATATAAAATTAATAAAAACCAGCGAAAGCTGGTTTTTGTTTTACAATTTTAAATATTACCAAAATGCTTTATACAATTATTAATAGCATTTGTTTTAAAAATTACTTTTCCATATTCTTTTAATTTACTTTCAAACAATTCAGAATTATTAATATGAGATCCAAATTCTATAATTGAGTAATGAATTGATTTAAAAGAATTTGCATCTTTTTCATTTATATGTAAACATAAATAATATTTTGATTTATACAGATATAAAGATGATTTTTTTAAAAATGTATATGTATTTTTTTCATGTTTAGGTAAAAATGTGCAAAATTCTAAATATTCATCAAATGTATTAAAAGCATATATGCATAAATTAGTAGGAATATTAATTGTTTTTCTTTTAGCTTTTAATTTTTTCTTTATATCCCTTTCAGGAACAATTCGAGTAACAGTTAAAATAAAAACTCCGTTCAGGAACAGCTAAAGCTTCTATAATTAATTTATAATCTTTTGTTATAAATCCTATTTCTTTTTCTGCTCTATCTAAAACATTGCAAAATAAATCTTGAGATTCAGGAGAATTAGACATAAATGAATGTAAGTCTATATTATTTTTTTCTAGGTCTTGAGTGTTTAGTGTTATCCTAATTTTATTTTCAGTAAGTTTTTCAATTTGCAAAATAAATTACCTCCATTAATATAAGTATAATTTAATTATAACACCAAGGTTATAATTTTTAAATGACAAAAATATGGAAATTTATTATATTATATTTAAATAGATTAGAATTGTTGCTAGTAATTTGTTTAATTTATTAAATCTCTTGAAAATTAGCCTAAAAAAATATATAATGTATGAGTATTAACAAAAGGAGGAATATACATGGCAACAAAAGACAAGAATATATGGATATTATTAGTTTTTTTATTATCAGGACTAGTAGTAGGAGGGTTACTTGGCGAATTTGCAGCTAAAGTAGATTGGCTATGGTGGCTATCATATGGAGAAAGTTTCGGATTAGCAAGTCCAATCGAATTAGATTTAAATGTTATTACAATAACATTTGGGTTAATGTTTAAAATAAATATAGCTAGTATTATAGGAATGGCATTAGCAATATTTATATATAGGAAAATTTGATTTATAACATGTAGGGGCGTTGTCGGTTAGGAATACCCGTAAGAAAGACCAAACTGCGCCCATAGCAAATAATGAAAATACAAAATTAACTTGCAGTAAATTTTGAGGGGGCAAAAATTTAATTTTGAAAGGATTTTATTATGAAATTAAAAATGAAAGAGCTCCCGATATCAGAAAGACCATATGAAAAATTAGAGTTATATGGACCAGAAATGTTATCTAATGCAGAACTTTTGGCAATAATAATAAAAAGTGGAACAAAAGAAGAAAATTCTGTATCAATAGCAAATAGAGTACTAAAGCTAAATAATTCAAAAGAAGAGCAAAATTTGAAGTTTTTATGCAATACTTCAATAGAAGAATTTATGAGAATAAAAGGGATAGGCAAAGTAAAGGCTATACAATTAAAGGCTATAGGAGAATTAACTAAAAGGATATCTAAACCTATTCATAAAGATAAGATAAAGATTAAAAGTACAAAAGATGTTGCCGATCTTATGATGCCAGAATTAAGATATGAAAAAAGAGAAATTGCTAAAGTTATTATTCTTAACAATAAAAATATAGTACAAAGAATAATGAATGTAGCATTTGGAGGAACAAATTTTGCATGTATAGAGCCTAAGGAAGTTCTTTCAGAGGCAATAAAGATAGGTGCACCAAAGATAATACTTGTTCATAATCATCCAAGCGGTGATTCAAAACCTAGCAAAGAGGATTTTAGGATTACTGATAGAATCTATGAGTGTGCAGACATTATGGGGATACAACTTTTAGATCATGTAGTAATAGGAGATGGAACATATGAGAGTATATTAATGGGAAAGGAAAAGTGAAAATAATGAAATTATTTAATTTAAATTCAAAAGATATAGGAATTGATTTAGGGACAGCAAATACTCTAGTAACACTTAAAGGAAAAGGAGTAATATTAAAAGAACCATCTGTTGTTGCAATTGATAGAAGAAGTGGAAACATCCTTGCTACAGGTTATGAAGCAAAAGAAATGCTTGGAAGAACACCAGAGACAATAAAAGCTGTAAGACCATTAAAAGATGGAGTTATTGCAGATTTTACAGCAACTAAATTAATGCTTAAAAACATAGTTACAAAAGTATGTCAAAGATATAACGCAGGAAAACCAAGAGTAGTAGTTGGTGTTCCATCAGGAATTACAGAAGTTGAAGAAAGAGCAGTAGAAGAGTCAATACTTGCAGCAGGAGCAAGAGAAGTATACCTAGTAGAAGAACCTATGGCAGCAGCAATTGGAGCAAGTTTAGATGTTGCTGAACCAACCGGAAATATTATAGTAGATATTGGTGGAGGAACTACAGAAGTTGCAGTTATTTCATTAGGAGGAGTGGTTGTAAGTCATTCACTAAGAATAGCTGGAGATGAACTTGATGAAGATATAATTAATTATATAAAAAGAGAAATGGGACTAGCTATAGGAGAAACAACAGCAGAAGAAATAAAAACAGAAATAGGTTGCGCTCTTCCTCTTATGACAGAAATGAGCATGGAAATTAGAGGTAGAGATTTAAGTAATGGACTTCCAAGAAATGTTATTGTAACATCAAGCCAAATTCAAGAAGCAATGAAGGATTCAATCAATGAGATAGTAGAAATAGTAAAAACAACATTAGAAAAAACACCACCAGAACTTGCATCAGATATAGTAGAAAAAGGTATAGTTTTAGCAGGTGGAGGAGCATTAATTAAAAACTTAGACAAATTATTAAGTCAAAGAACAGGAATGCCAGTATATATAGCAGAAAATCCACTGGAATGTGTTGTAAAGGGTACAGGAAAAACTTTAGAAGATTTAGAAAGATTAAAAAATGTATTAGTAAATGCAAGAAAATATAGATAAACTATAAAATATTCTAAATAAGAAAGGGTTAATAAGAGTGTACAAAAACAAAAAAGTAGGGATTATAGGAATAATTATTACAGTAATTATTCTAATTATACTAGTATTGCTTACCAATGTTGATATGAAAAAACTTTCTGGAGCAGAAGGATTTTTTAATAAATTAGTTATGCCAATTCAAAATGGATTGACATACTTAAAAAACAAGTTAGCTGGTAATGATTCATTTTTTCAAGATATAAATAATTTAAAATCAGAAAATCAAGAATTAATTGCAAAAAATAAAGAATTAGAAGAACAATTAAGAGAGTTAGAAATAATAAAGGCGGAAAATGCAACATTAAGATCATATAATAATATGACTGAAAAATATTCAGATTATACAACTGTTCCAGCATATATTATAAATAAAGATATAAGTAATTTAAGTGATACAATGATAATAAATGTAGGAAGTAATGACGGAATAGCAGAAAATATGCCAGTAATTACAACAGAAGGATTAGTTGGATATGTAGTATCTACTACTAACAACACATCAAAAATAAAACCAATTATAGATCCGTCATGCAGTATTAGTGCATCTATTAGCACATCAAGAGATAGTGTAGTTACAAAAGGAATACTTCGGAAGCAGTGATACATTAAAGCTGATGTATATTCCGACAGATGCAGATTTAGTAATGGAGGACTCAATAGAAACTTCCGGAATAGGCGGAATTTATCCAAAAGGTATATTAATAGGTAAAATATCACAAATAATAGAATCAAAAAATATAACAGATAGATATGCAATTGTAGAAACAGCAGTAGATTTTTCGAAATTAGAAACTGTACTAGTTATAACTGAATAATAGACTAAAGGGGACAGACCCCAAAAGTCTACAATTTACTGTAGACTTTTGGGGTCTGTCCCTTTTAGTCTATTTTAATAATTTTCATACCCAACTTCTTGTAATTTAGCATCTTTTTTAATAACTCCATCTTTTAAAGAAGATTTGAAATCAGCTATTTTATTTTGAATTTCTGCATTTGATGCACCTATTATTTGAGCAGCTAAAATTGCAGCATTTTTTGCTCCATTTATTGCTACTGTTGCAACAGGAATACCTGAAGGCATTTGTACAATAGAATAAAGAGAATCTACTCCACTTAAAGTTTTAGAATGAATTGGAACTCCAATTACTGGACATGTATTTACTGCTGCAAATATTCCAGGCAAATGAGCAGCACCACCAGCTCCTGCTATAATTACTTTTACATTTCTTTCTTTAAGACCTTTTGCATAATCAATTGCTTCATCCGGACATCTATGTACAGATAATATTTTCATTTCATAAGAAATTCCCATATCCTCTAAAAATTTTGCTGAATCACTCATTATAGGTAAATCAGAATCACTTCCCATAATTATTGCTACATCAATATTATTTTCCATTTAATTTCCTCCTCGAACTATAAAATTCTAGATAAATTATATTACAGAAATTCATATTATACAAGGGGAAGATTTGGATTTTACATGAATAAATCTGTAGGGGTCGCACAGCCAAAGACATACAGCTCCTGTAAGGAGCAAAGCTCCAACAGGGCTAGCATCTTGGGCGACCCGCATAAAAACAATTAATTTTCGGGGCGCCGAGGACTGCGCCCCCTACAAATAAAAAAATCAATTACACAAACAATAAATTATCTAACTAAATTTTACACCAATAAACATAACTTCGAATATATTATTAATATAGTAGGAGGAAATGACATGAGGGAAGTATTAAAATTAGAAAATATAAACAAAACATATCAAGCAAAGAATGGAGAAATAGAAGCTTTAAAGAATATAAACTTTACTGTAGAAGAAGGAGAATTTGTTAGTATAATAGGACCAAGTGGATGTGGAAAATCCACATTACTATCAATAATTGCAGGTTTAGAAAATAAATCTAGTGGAAAAATCTATATTGATGAAATTGAAACAGAAAATGTATCATCTAAAATTGGATATATGTTGCAAAAAGATAGTTTGCTAGAATGGAGAACTATATATAATAATGTTATTTTTGGGTTAGAAATTACACATAGAAAAACAAAAGAAAATGAAGAGTATGTTAAAGAATTATTAAAAAAATATAATCTTTATGAATTTAAAGATAAATATCCTACTCAGCTATCAGGAGGAATGAGACAAAGAGTTGCATTAATTAGAACCCTTGCAATTAGACCAGAAATTCTTTTATTAGACGAAGCTTTTTCGGCATTAGATTATCAAACAAGAATAATGGTAACTAAAGACATTTATAGCATTCTAAGAAATGAAAATATAACAACTGTAATGGTAACACATGATATTTCAGAAGCAATAAGTATGTCAGACAGAGTAATTGTACTTAGTAAAAGACCAGCAACCGTAAAGAAAATTCATACAATTAATTTTGAAATGGAAAATAGAGACCCTATGAATGCACGAAAAAGTCCTAAATTTAGCAAATATTTTGATAGCTTATGGAAGGAGCTAGATGTGGATGCAAAAGAAAAGTAAATCAAATGAAAGAAAACAATATTTAAGAAAAATAACTATTACAAAAGTAAGTGTATTAGCTACCCAAATCATCTTAGTAATTTTATTTATTGTATTGTGGGAAGTGCTTGCAAATAAAGGAATAATTGATAGTTTTATAACAAGTCAGCCATCTAGAATGCTTAAAACATTTATGAATTTATCCCAAAATGGATTATTAGAGCATTTAGGTATTACTTGTTATGAAACAATTGTTGGATTTTTGGCAGGAGCATTTCTTGGTGTAATTATTGCAATAATATTATGGTGGTCTAAATTTTTATCAAAAGTGTCAGAACCATTTTTAGTAGTATTAAATAGTCTTCCTAAAATTGCCTTAGGACCTGTAATAATAATATGGGTAGGGGCAGGGACACGGAGCAATTATAACTATGGCATTGGCCATTTCTTTAATAGTTACGGTTCTTGAAATACTAAATGGATTTTTAAATACAGACCCTGAAAAAATTAAAATGGCAAGAACTTTTAATGCTAACAGATTTCAGCTTTTAACTAAAATTGTTATACCTGCAAATATTTCTACATTTATAAATTCTCTTAAAGTTAATATTGGACTTTCATTAGTTGGAGTAATATCTGGGGAATTTTTAGTATCTAAAGCAGGACTTCGGATACTTAATAGTATATGGAGGGCAGGTATTCCAACTTGACTTAGTAATGGCAAGTGTTGTAATACTTGCAATAGTTGCAGCAATTATGTATGAAGCGGTAGTCCTACTAGAAAAAATAATTTTAAAAACCAAAAAATTTGGATAGATTGGAATATGGAGAAATAAATTTATTTTAAAATCTGTAGGGGTCGCACAGCTAATGCATACAGCTCCTGTAAGGAGCAAAAGCTCCAACAGGGCTAGCATCCAGGGCGACCCGCAATTAATGTTTTTTCGGGACGCCGAAGACTGCGTCCCCTACAATGTTTGCAATAAATATTTCTACAAAAACAATTTATCCAAAACAAAATCGAAAGGAGTTTTAATTTTGAAAAAAATTATTATAGCTATACTTATAATCTTAGTAATTGTTGGTGGAATTATAGGTTATGTATTGGTTAAAAATAGAGACAACAATGATACAGGAATGACAACAATAAGATTAAATGAGGTTACACGTTCAGTTTTTTATGCACCACAATATGTAGCAATTGCTAATGGGTATTTTACAGAAGAAAATTTGGAAATTGAACTTACAACTGGTCAAGGTGCAGATAAAGTTATGACAGCAGTTCTTGCTGGTCAAAGTGATATAGGTTTTGCAGGACCAGAAGCAGCAATATATGTATATAATGAAGGAAAAGAAGATTATATGGAAGTTTTTGCACAAATGACTAAAAGAGATGGTTCGTTTTTAGTAAGTAGAGAACAAAATGAAGATTTTAAATGGACAGATTTAAAAGGTTCTACTATAATTCCAGGTAGAAAAGGCCGGAGTACCTTATATGACATTTGAATATGTATTAAAACAAAATGGAATAGATACTGAAAAAGAAGTTGTTTTAGATGATAGCATTAAATTTGACCTTATGGCAGGGGCATTTGCAGGAGGAAATGCAGACTATGTTACACTATTTGAGCCAACTGCATCTATGACAGAAGAACAAGGAAAAGGATATATAGTCGCATCAGTTGGAGAGGCATCAGGAGATATTCCATACACAGCATATTTTGCAAAGAAAAGCTATATACAGAACAATTCAGATATAATTCAAGGATTTACAAATGCAGTATATAAAGGGCAAACTTGGGTAAAGGAACACACAGCTAGAGAAATTGCAGAAAAAATAGTAAGCTTTTTTCCAGATACTGACTTAGATATGCTTACAAATTCAATACAAAGATATAAAGATATAGATGCTTGGAACCAAACTCCAGTTTTAGAACAAGAATCTTTTGATAGATTGCAAACTGTAATGCAAGAAGCAGGAGAGCTTAAAGAAAAAGCACCATATGATGTAATTGTAAATAATGAATTTGCAAAAAAAGCAATAAAATAAAAAACATTGAAATCACTTCTTGATTAAGATATAATCAAATCAAGGAGTGATTTTATGGTTCCAAATAAATTAAAAAGCGGAGATACTATTGGTGTTATTGCACCATCAAAGCCAATAACAGAAGAATATAAATTATATATGAATAAAAGTATTAAAATATTTGAAGATATGGGATTTAAAATAAAACTATCAAAAAATATATATAAAAATACATATGGATATTCAGCGACACCTGAAGAAAAAGCAGCTGATATAAATGAGATGTTTAGTGATCAAGATGTGAAGGCTATAATTTCAGCAGTTGGAGGAGATAATAGTTTTAATTGTTTGGGATTAATTGATTATGAAAATATAAAGAAAAATCCTAAAATAATTAGTGGATATAGTGATGCAACTAATTATTTAGAGGCAATTTATACTAAAACAGGACTAATAACATATCACCATGGAGAAATGATAGATTTAGGAAGAAAATCTGAAAAAGAATTTCAACTTAGCCAGTTTAGAAAAGTGCTAATGGATGGTACTTTAGGGGAGATAGATAAAAATAAACCATATAAGTCTTTGCAAAAAGGAGTAGTAGAGGGGATTCTTGTAGGAGGAAATGTACCTAATATGGTTACATTATTGAACACAGAATATTTTCCTGATTTAACAGATAAGATTTTGTTTTTAGAGGTATATTCAAGGTCAACAGATTTTGATTTAGCAGATAGATATTTAGGAGTACTGAAATATCACGGAGTTTTTGATAAAATAAAAGGATTATGGATAGGACATTATCATGGAGATACAGAAGATATGAAAATCGAAGATGTATTTATGAGAAATTTAAAAGGATATAATTTCCCAATTCTTAAATGTGATGATTTTGGACATGATTGTGAGAATATAGTTGTTCCAATTGGTTCAAAAGTAAGACTAGACGCTAATAATTGCAAAGTAGAAATTTTAGAAGAAAATTAAACAAGGAGTGATTTTATGATAGAAGGAATAAAAATAAATTGCCATAGTTCAATAAAAATAGCAAAAGATAAAATAGTATATATTGATCCATTTAGAATAAACGAAGTTCCACATGATGCAGATTATATATTTATTACACATTCACATTATGATCATTTTTCAACACAAGATATTTTAAAGGTTGCAAAAATAGATACAATTTTTATTTCAACTGAAGATACTAAGTCAAGTTTGGAATTAATGGGAATACCAGAAGAACAAATAGTTATAGTAGAGCCAAATAATAAATATGAAGTAAAAGGTATAAAATTTGAAACAGTTCCATCGTATAATGAAAATAAAAAATATCATCCAAAAGAAAATAATTGGGTTGGATATGTAATTGAATTAAATGGAAATCAATATTACATTGCAGGAGATACAGATAATATAAGCGAGATACAAAACATTAAATGTGATATAGCTTTTTTACCTATAGGTGGAGAATTTACAATGAATCCACAAGAAGCGGCAGATTTAGCAAATAAAACAGAATGTAAAATAGTTGTTCCAACACATTATGCAGAATTAGTTGGTACAAAAGAAGATTTAGAAGAATTTATAAAACTAACAAATAAAGAAGTAAAAGTATTAATAAAAGGTGAATAAATTTGATATAGAAAGGTGATAATATGGAATACAGATACAAACCACAAGGAGTATGTTCTAGAGAAATGATTTTTGAAATAGAAGGAGATATTGTTAAGTCAGTAAAAATAGTTGGAGGATGCGCGGGAAACACCTTAGGACTTTCAAATCTGATAAAAGGAATGAAAATTAAAGATGTAATTGAAAAACTAAAAGGAATTCCATGTGGATTCAAGAGTACATCTTGTCCAGATCAATTAGCTAAAGCTCTAGAAGAATATTTAAATTAAAATAAGGAGATTTAGATGATTAAAATAGCGTTCTTTGATACAAAAGAATATGATAGAGATTTATTTGATGAGTATAATAAAAACTATGGGTATCAGATAACATATTTGGAATCAAAATTAAATAGTGAAACAGCACCACTTGCTAGAGGATTTGATGCTGTATGTATATTTGTAAACGATGTTGTAGATGAAAAAACAATAAGTATATTAAAAGAATGTAATGTAAAATTAATAGCTTTAAGATGTGCTGGCTTTAACAATGTAGACACTAAAAGATTAGGGAATGATTTGGTAGCAGTAAGAGTTCCAGAATATTCTCCGTATGCAGTAGCAGAACATGCAGCTGCATTGTTTTTAAGTATAAATAGAAAAATATATAAAGCATACCAAAGAACAAGAAAATATAATTTTACTTTAAATGGATTATTAGGATTTGACATTCATGGTAAAACAGTTGGAGTTGTAGGAGCGGGAAAAATTGGTAAAGCATTCATAAATATCATGAATGGATTTGGATGCAGAGTATTAGTGTATGACAAATTTAAAGATAAAACAGTAGCTGAACAAATGAACTTTGAATATGTAGATTTAGATAGACTATATAAAGAATCAGATATAATATCTCTTCATTGTCCGCTGACAGATGAAAATTATAAAATGATAAATGAAGAATCTTTAGAAAAAATGAAAAATGGAGTTGTATTAATAAATACAAGTAGAGGAAAACTGATAGATACAAAAAGTTTGATAAAAAAACTTGAAGAAGGAAAAATTGGTGGATTAGGTTTAGATGTATATGAAGATGAGGAAGAATTCTTTTTGAATGATATGTCTAATTCGTATATAAGAGATGAAGAACTATCAGTGCTATTAACAATGCCAAATGTAGTCGTAACATCACACCAAGCATTTTTTACAAAAGAAGCATTAAACAAAATAGCATTAGACACATGTGAGAATATAAAAGAATTTTTTGAGACAGGAGAATGTAAAAACAGAGTATAATATGGAAAAAAATGTAAAAAACACATAGACTAATTATAAAATAAATTGTATAATAAACTTGCCTTCCATGAGAGGAGGTGAGGAGAATGTCTAGTTTTGATTTAATTTTTTTCTTAATAATGTTATTATTGGGAAAAGAAGGTAATCACAGGGACCAAGATTAGCGAAATCTAATCAAAAACATGGGAAACTACCGATTTCCCATGTTTTTTTAATAAAAAAAGATATATGTACTACCGATACATATATCTTGAGACTAATGTCTAGTTAAAGACCATTGCAATTGCTAATAATAGTATACTATATTTTATAGTATATGTCAATTTAAAATAATTACTCTGCTTTAGAAAAAGAATCTTTTCCTACTCCACAAATTGGGCAAACCCAATCTTCTGGTAAATCTTCAAATTTTACTGATTCTTTATCTTCATCATATTCAAATCCGCAAACATCGCATATATATTTCATAATTATTATCCCTCCATTAATTTTATTGTTAATATAATAATATAAGAAACTTAAATTGTCAATTAATTATATACAGATTACTTAAAAATATGATACAATATATATGTTAAAACAATGATATTTGAAAGGATTAAAAGCATAATGAATATAAAAGAAGAACTAAAAAAATATGCCCAATCAGATTGCATAGAAGAAAAATTTGCATATTTTCATAAGACAGGTAAAGGTGATTATGCAGAGAATGACATATTTATAGGTGTAACAGTACCTGATATTAGGAAAGTTGCAAACAAATACTATAAAGAAATATCCTTAAAAGAAGTAGAAGAATTACTTCATTCAAATTATCATGAAGAAAGATTATTAGCTTTAGTAATACTTACATATAAAATTAAGAAAGCAGAACAAAATGAACAGAAACAAATAGTGGATTTATATATAAATAACACACAATATATTAATGGGTGGGATTTAGTAGATATATCAGCACATTATATATTAGGAAAATATTTGCTAGAACATGAAGATGAAAAAGACGTGCTATATAAATTTGCAAGTTCTGATAATTTGTGGAAACAGAGAATATCTATTGTTTCAACTTGGATATTTATAAGAAATAATAAATATCAAGATACTTTAAAAATAGCAGAAAGATTATTGAATAATAAACAAGATTTAATACATAAATCAGTAGGATGGATGCTTAGAGAAGTTGGAAACAAAGATTTTAAAACGGAGTATGATTTTTTAGTAAAATATTATAAAAAAATGCCAAGAACAATGCTTAGATATTCTATAGAAAAATTTGATGAGGATTTAAGACAAGACTTTTTGAAAGGAAGAATATAGATGGAACAAGAATATATATTACATAATTGCAATTCATTTGATCCAGTACATATATTTGAATGTGGGCAATGTTTTAGATGGAATAAAGAAATAGACGGTAGCTATACAGGTGTATTTAAATCAAATGTTGTAAATGTCAAAAAAGAAAATGATAGTGTAATATTTAAAGGGATTTCACAAGGTGACCTTAAGCAAGAATGCATAGAATATTTTGATTTAGAAAGAAACTATGAAAATATTAAAAGTAAGTTATCTAAAGTAGATGATAATTTAAAAAATAGTATTAAATATGGAAGCGGAATAAGAATTCTAAATCAAGACTTATGGGAAACGCTTATATCTTTTATAATTTCAGCAAATAACAATATCCCTAGAATAAAAGGAATAATTGAAAGATTATCTAAAAACTATGGCAATAAAATTATTTGGAACAATAAAGAATATTACACATTTCCAACATCAGAAGAACTTTCTAAAGCAAGTGTTTCTGATTTAAGAAAACTAGGATTAGGATTTAGAGATATAAGAGTTTATGAAACAACTAAAATGATAAATGAAAACAAACAAAGATTACAAAAATTAGAAAATGAAAAAGATGTAAATAAATTAAGAGAATCATTACTAGAATTCCCAGGAGTAGGACCAAAAGTTGCAGATTGTATAATGCTATTTTCTACTCTTAAAAGATTAGAAGTATTCCCAATTGATGTATGGGTAAGAAGAGTAATGAATGAGCTATATATAAAAAATGAAGATGAGACAAAAGTAAATAAAAGGGAATTAGAAAATTTAGCAAAAGAAAAATATGGAAACTTAGCAGGAATTGCACAACAATATTTATTTTATTGGAGAAGGGAAGCGTAGATAAAAACCTATGAGCATGCGATTAATTTATGGACGAGCAGGAACAGGAAAGTCAGAGTTCGTTTTAAAAGAAATTAAAGAGCAATTAAAAAATAGACTAAAGGGGACAGACCCATTTAGTCTACGAGAAGTAGACGAAAAGGGACAGACCCCTTTAGTCTACAAAGCATATATAATTGTGCCAGAGCAATTTTCGTATGCAACAGAAAAAAGATTATTAGAAACATTAGAAGAAGATGCTTCAATAAAAGCAGAAGTTATAAGTTTTAAAAGATTAGCACATAGAGTATTTACAGAAGTAGGTGGAATAAATGAAACTAATCTATCTAAAACTGGAAAAACAATGCTTGTAAAATATATATTAGAAAAAAATAAAAAAGATTTAAACTTTTTAGGCAAAACTGGAGATATAGACTTAATTTTAAGAAGTATAACAGAATTCAAAAAACATTGTGTTAGCAAAGAAATATTAGAAGAACAAATTCATAAAACAGATGATGAATATTTAAAATTAAAACTAAAAGATATAAGTAAAATATATGCAAAATATGAAGAAGCTATTTTAGGAAACTATATTGATGAAGATGATGTATTAACAATTCTTGCAAATAAGATAAGTAAAAGCAGTATATTTGACAACAGTAAAGTATACATAGATGAATTCTCTGGCTTTACAGAGCAAGAATACAACATAATAGAAGAAATATTAAAAAAAGCTAAGCAATTAAATATAACAATTTCTGCAGATAATTTGAAAAAGGAAAAAGCAGAAAATGATATATTTTATTCAAATAAATTATCAGCACAAAAATTAATTGAATGTGCTAAAAATGCAAATGTAGAAATTGAAGAACCAATAGAATTAAATGAAAGCTTTAGATTTAAAAATGAGGAATTAAAACATTTAGAAAAAAACATATATAATAATCTATATGAAAAATATGATAAAGAAATAAATCATATTCATCTTGAACTTTGTTCAAACCCATATACAGAAATAGAGAGACTTGCAAAAAAAATTGTTAAATTAGTAAGAGATAAGGGCTTAAGATTTAGAGATATTTCTGTTCTTACAAAAAATATAGAAGAATATACAGGTGCAGTTTCAGCAATATTTCCAAAGTTTGATATACCTGTATTTATAGATAATAATAAAGAATTAAATGATAACATTTTAGTAAAATATGTTCTTTCAATATTTGAAGTTTTTGCTAAAAACTGGTCATCAGATTCAGTATGGAGTTATATAAAAACTGGATTTATTGATATTGAAAGAAAAGATATATATGCACTAGAAAACTATTGCAGAAAATGGGGAATTAGAGGAAACAAATGGTATAAAGAAGACTGGAATTATGATTCTTTAACCATGGATTTAGAGGCTCTAAATGATTTAAGGAAGAAAATAGTCAATCCATTGATAAATCTTAAAAATAAAATAGATGAACAAAAAACAGCAAAAGAAATTACTATTAAGTTATATGAATTTTTAGAAGAAAATAATATCAGACAAAAACTAGAAGAAAAAATACAAAAATTAAGTAGCGCTGAAGAAGTAAAATATGCAAATGAATATTCTAGTTGTTGGAATATTCTTATGGAAATTTTAGATGAAGTGAATTTAGTATTTGGCAATCAAAAAATGACATTTGAAGATTACAGAGAAATATTAAAATCAGGATTAGAAGTAAGTGCATTTGGAGAAATACCAGAAAGTTTAGACCAAGTGATTATTGGAGATGTAGAAAGGTCAAGAAATCACAAGGTACATACATTATTTATACTAGGTTTAAATGATGGAGTATTTCCAAACACAAATTTTGCAGAAGGTTTCCTAAATGATAAAGATAGAGAGTATTTAAAAGAAAATGGAATACAACTTGCAAAAGGGACTTTAGAAAATATATATGAAGATAGATTTAACATATACAAAGCATTTACTACAGCAGAAAATGATATGTATTTATCATATGTTTCATCAGACAAAGAAGGAAAGGCAAAGAGACCATCAACATTAATTACAAAAATTAAAAAAATATTTCCTAAACTGATAGAAGAAAGTAGTGTTTTAGAAAACCAAGCAGATATAACTATGCCAAAAGACACATTTGGAGAGCTTTTAATAAATATTAGAAATTCTAGAAATGGTGAAGAATTAGACGATATTTGGAAAGCAACATATAATTGGTATATTAAAAACGAAGAATGGAAAGAAAAACTATTAAAAGCGATAAAAGGGTATGAAAATAAAAGTAAAGCAGAGAAAATAACAGAAAATAATATTCAAAGACTATATGGAAATATTCTAAAAACTAGTGTATCAAGATTAGAACAATATAGGAGATGTCCATTTTCATTCCATTTGAAATACGGATTAAAACTTAAAGAAAAAGAGGATTTGAAAATAAAACCAATTGATACAGGTTCATTCATGCATGATATAATAGATACGTTCTTTGATGAAGTAAAAGATGTAAAAGATATAAGTGATGAACAAATAGAAAAAATAGTAAATCAGATTATAAATGAGAAATTAGAATTAAGTAAGAACTATATTTTTACAAGTACACCAAAATTTATAGTTCTAACTAATAGATTAAAAAAGGTTGTATTACAATCAATAAAATATATTGTTTATCAAATTCAAAATGGTGATTTTGAGATTTTAGGAAATGAGTTAGAATTTAAAAAAAGAATAGACAATGTTGAAATCACTGGTAAGATTGATAGACTAGATGGAGTAGAAACCGAAAATGGAAAATTCATTAGAGTTATAGATTACAAATCTTCTGATAAAAGTATAGACTTAAATGAATTAATATCTGGTACTCAGATTCAGCTTATAACTTATTTAGACAGTATGACTGAAAAAGAAGAGGCTCAGCCAGCTGCTATGTTATATTTTAGCCTTATAGACCCAGTTATAAAATTAAGTAAAAATAAATCTGATGAAGAGATAAAAGAAGAACTAAAAAAGAAATTTAGAATGAATGGAATGATATTAGCAGATATTGATATAATCAAGAAAATGGACAAAACATTAGAAAAAGGTTCATCAGCAAGTATTCCAGTATATCTAGATAAAGATGGAAATATAAGCAAATCAAGATCAAATACAGTTACAAAAGATGAATTCACAAGACTTCAAAGAACTGCAGAAAAGGTAATAAAACAAATAGCGAAAGAAATTTTAGAAGGTAATATAGATATAAAACCAGCATATTACAAGAAAAACAAAGTAGACACATGTAAATATTGTGAATACAAATCAATATGCGGATTTAATCCAAAAGTTCATGAGTATTTATACATAGAAAATAAATCAAAAGATGAGATTTTAGAAATTATAAAAAATGAGAAATAAATTAATTGTAAACATTGTAGGGGTCAGGTTCCACCCTGACCCGCAAAAATACAAATTAATATACGGGAGAGGGTGGAACCTCGCCCCTACATGAAAAATAAATAAAACGAAAAAGGAGATGTAATTATGGGAATGATAGGATTTTATGCAGGTTCATTTGATCCATTTACAAATGGACATTTGCAAATTGTAAAAAAAGCTGCAAAATGTTTTGATAAAGTAATTGTAGGGATAGGATACAATACAGAAAAAACTGAAAGAATAGATAAAACAAAAATGAAACAAGCAATAGAAGAAACAATAGCAGAAGAAAATTTAAATAATGTAGAAGTAGTTTTGTATGATGGATTAACAGTAGATAAAGCTATAGAATGCGGAGCTGATATCTTAATTAGAGGTTTAAGAAATGGTACAGATTACGAATACGAAGAAAACATATCAGCGATTAATGAAAAAATAGCGAGTCTTGATACATGTTATTTTAGAGCAGGAGATTTAGGATATTTATCTTCTAGCATAGTTATGGAATTATACAGCAAAAACAAATCAATTGATAAGTATGTGCCAAAAGCAGTAGCTGAATTGTTGAATTCTTTAGGATGAGAGCGTCCGGACGTGAGTCATAAAATTGCATTTCGTTAGAAATGAAATTTTTGCCTCCGTCCCAGCGATTTGCACACCAATACATTAACAAGAGGTCGTTTAATATTTAAAATATGCGCAAAAATATTAATTTTTAAAACAAAAAGGCCTCAGTGATCGGCCTCATGTTTGTAAAAATTAATTATTTTTGCTCTTAATGTTGAATGAAAATTTTAATTTTCATTCAATCGATGAAGTTACATGAACAATTCATAATGCGTACTCGAATTTCTAGAAAGGAGAAATTTATGATAATTGGTATAACAGGTAATTCTGGAAGTGGTAAAACATCAATAAGTAGGTTATTAGGGACAGTCCCCATGCGACAAAATGTCGCAAAAGGGACACATCTTTATGCAGATATTATAAATGCAGATGAAGTTGTTAAAGAAATGTCTATGCCAGGAACGATTTATTATGAAGAAATTATAAAAGCTTTTGGTGAAGATATTTTATTACAAAGTGGTGAAATAGATAAGCCAAAACTTGCGTATATAATATTTAAAGATAATGAAAAAAGAGATGTTCTAAATTCACTTACATTTAAATACATAGTAGAAGAAATAAAAACAAGAGCAAATTTAAGTAAAAGTGAAATAGTTATAATTGATGCACCACTTTTAATAGAAAGTAAATTAAATGAAATATGTGATGTTGTAATATCTGTTATAGCAGATGAAGATATCAAATTAAAAAGAATTTGTGATAGAGATAATATAGACAAAAATACTGCTTTAAATAGAATAAAAGCACAGCCAAAAAATGAATTTTATATAAAAAATTCTGATTTAGTTGTTGAAAATAATAATGAATCTAATTTAATGGATGTAATAGAGGAGATAAAAAAATGGCTAAAAAGAGGATAGCCACTTTTTAGCCAAGAAGGAGCAAAATATGTATCAAACGTGGGAAGAATTGGAAAGTGAATGTAAGAATTGTACTAAATGTAAATTATGTACTAATAGGCACAATGTAGTAATAGGTACAGGAAATAAAAATGCAAGAATAATGTTTATAGGTGAAGGCCCTGGAGCAGATGAGGATACGCAAGGTATTCCTTTTGTGGGGAAAGCAGGACAACTTATGGATAAGGCTTTTCAAGGAATTGGAATTAAAAGAGAAGAAGTCTATATAGCAAATATAGTAAAATGTAGACCACCCAATAATAGGAATCCAGAGAAGGATGAATCTTCAGCTTGCAGAGAATATTTGGATGCACAAGTAAAATTAGTAAACCCTGAGATAATTGTATTATTAGGAAGTGTAGCATTAAAAAATGTATTAGGTGAAGAATACGGAATAACATCATCTAGAGGAAAATGGTTTGAAAAAGATGGGATAAAATATATACCAACATTTCACCCAGCAGCATTACTAAGAGATGAAAGTAAGAAAATTGACTTCTGGAATGATTTGAAAAAAATAAAATAAAAAACACCTTTAAAGGTGTTTTTTATTTTACAAATCATTAATGCTTTCTGCAGATTTATTAAATCCAAGCAATTTTTTAAATTTATTTACAAATGTACTAATAAATGAAAATGCATTTTTAGTATTATCAACAAGCATAAGGCTATTATTAATGTTTTCAAACAAATTAATTTCACCATATTTTTCAATATATTCTCTCTTTTCTTCAATTGCATTCATCATGTTACGATAGAATTCATTGTAAAATGTATATTCATCAGAAAAACCAATTACATTTTTAAAGTTATATATTTTTTTATTAAATTCCTTAATATCATTAAGATTTCTAATAGAATTAAATTCATTTTTAAAGCATTTTTCTATAATTAGGTTTTGAGTTTTAAAGAATGTTGAAGTTATATCTTTTTTGCTTTTGTCTATTAAAGTATTTAGTAATTTAATTGAGCTAACCTTGTCAACATACTGCAATTCACTAGCATAAAAATTAAGATCATTTTCTAATGATAATAATTTATCGAAGTTTTTTATAATTATTGAATATGTTTTCTTGTCAGATTTTAAAGTAAAGGTATTTTTAAAAACATCATTACTATTTAAAGTGCTATGATATAAAGGATATGTTCCTGTAAAATATGCTATTTGATTTAGTAAGGCACATTGTAAAGGATAGTAGTTTGGACTAATTGTATTAATTGATATTCCGTAATATGTTTCATTTGTTATATCCATCATATTTGCTTCAGAAGCCATAAGTTGAACAGCGGCTTCATTTATAGCAAGTCCTGTATTATATGAAGGATTATATAATCCCATTTTAGACAAATTATTATTTGAGTCACGAAGTTCTTGAATACAATGAAGACATTCGTGAACTGCTAATGTAGACATTTCATTAATGTCGAATGTTTCATTAAAGTATATAGAGTTATCTTTGTAAAAATATTTAGCACCAGAAGAATCAGCTGGCATTTTTGCTATAAACATATTAAGTCTTGAAAGCGACTCAAATAAATCACTTTTACTTAAATTGTGTTCTGGAAAAGCGAGACATAATTTACTTGCAACATTAATTGCAATTGTATTCACTTTCATAGTATCAAGTTGTTCAATAACTTCAATACCTTCCTTTTTTAATCTTGCGTAAGTAGCCAATTAATGAAACTCCTTTATTCTTTGGTATACATTATACAAATATTATACAATATAAAGAGCCGTAAGAATGTTTCATAAACATTAAAGTTATATTACAATTTGGTTACATTGAAGAAAATTATAATTTGGCAAATTATATATTATTAGCATGCAGTTAAAAAATTGTAGAGAAAATGTAGGGGCGACTATTAGTCGTCCGCAACCCGCGAAAGCCATTCTAAAATAATTTATATTAAAGCAAATTCTTCGAAGACGGACAGCTGATAGCTGCCCCTACAACATTCGCAATAAATATGTACAAAGCTAAAATTTTATCTGCCTTTTATGATACTCTCAACATTCTAATTTTATTTTCTTTCTTCTTATAAATCTCATATTCATTCATTGCATTATTTAAAAGTTTTTTATATGCAATTGTATTAGGTCTGTGTTTTGTTTTACAAAATGCTTGAATTATTGTTGTATTAATTATTTCTCTGTTAAATCTAACTATATCTGGATTTACTATAATTTTATTTTTTGAGCATTTATAAAACTTATTTTCTAGTCTTTTGATTGAATAATCTTCAGGAGCAAATCTTAGTATATGTCTTGCAACTTCCATAGCATATTCAATTTCAGTTTCAGCTACTGTGTTATATAATTTTTGAATAGCCATATTTATCACATCTATATTTTCAATGTTTTTGTACATTTTAGGCAAAAACAAATCTATTTCAGTATCTTTTTTATTTAGTTCTATTGAAGAAGTGTTTGTATATTTTACATTTAGTTTTAAGCTTTGACCTAAAACACTTACTGTTAAATATGTTTTGTTATTTATTGTTTTTCTAAATTTTAATACACCCATATTTTTGCCCCCTTACAAAAAAATGTTCTACAAATAGTTGTTCGTTTTTGTAAAATTATTTTACAGTTTTGATTTAAAAAAGTCAATAGATTTTTTATAAATATTGAAAAAATTTTTTAATACTGATACAATAGTAACTGTTGAGGAGGAAAATAATATGAAAAAATGTTTATTACTAGGGAATGGTGGAAGAGAAGCTGTTTTAGCAGAATATATAAGTAAAGGATATGAGCTTTATACTGTTTGCCCTTATGAAAATCCAAGCATAATTGATTATGTTAAAAAATCAGGTGGAAAATATATAGTAGCTGATCCATTTAATAAAGAAATAGTTAGAAATTTTATAAAAGAAAATGCAATTGATTCATGTGTAATTAGTAGTGACAACCTATTACAAGATGGTTTAATAGATGTCGCAAAAGAATTAGGATTAAAGACATTTGGGCCAACATCAAAAGGTTCAAAAATTGAATGGAGCAAAACATATGCATTGGATATCGTAGAAAAACTTGCCCCTGAAATGATAATTAAAAATTATAATATAACAGATTTAGATGAACTAAAAACAATTATAGATAAATATGAAGATGATAACTTTGTTGTAAAACCAGAAGGATTAACAGGTGGAAAAGGTGTAAAAGTTGGTGGAATACACTTTAAAGGAAAAGAAGAAGGATATGAATATGCTAAAAGCTGTTTAGAGACAAGCGGAAATGTAATAGTTCAAGATAAAATCGAAGGAAGAGAATTTACAGTAATGGCTCTAACAGATGGAGAAAATGTAGTAGTTACACCAATAACTTTTGATTATCCATATAGATTTGATGAAGATAAAGGACCTGGAACAGGTGGAATGGGATGCCTAAGTTTTGAAAATGGATTATTACCATTTTTGGAACAAAAAGATGTAGATGTATGTAGCGAGTTAATAAAAGACACTTTAAAATATGTGAATAAAGATTCTATGGAATTCAATGGAGTAATTTATGGTGGGTTCTTCAAAACAAAAAATGGAATAAAATTTATTGAGTTCAATGCTAGATTTGGAGATCCAGAAGCATTAAATGTATTAAATTCATTAGATACACCTTTTACAGAAGTAATGGATAATATATTTAATAAAACATTAAGCACAGATAATTGCAAATTTAAGAAAAACTATACATTTACTGTATATGTAGTAACAAAAGAATATGCAGTAGAAAATAGAAAAGAACCATTAGTATTTACATTGAATAAAGAGGGAATAGAAAATCAAGGAGTAAAAATATATTTTGCAAACACTAAAAATGTAGAGGGAAATACATATTCATCTGTAAGTAATTCAAGATTATTTGGACTTACTACATCAGGAGCAACTCTAGAAGAAGCAAGAGATAAAGTATATAACTCAATGGAAGGAAATTTAGATGAGAAATTAGATTATAGAAAAGATATTGGGAATATTTACGAACACTAAAATAAAAAGAGGATTTTGGGGGACTATCCCCAAAATCCTTTTTTTGTTATTCTTCATCAGTTATTGTTTTAACTGATTCATTTAATGAAATATCATTTGTTTTTTCTGATTCAAGATATTTATTAGTTGCAGAATCTATATATCTCACTAATACAGATTGTTTATTATAATTATTTATTGTTTCAAAAAAGAGTGGAGAAAAAGCAACTATAGTTTCATGATTAAGAGCTTTTTCAGAATTTTCTTTTTTGCTTGTTTCTGTTATATTTTCTTCTTGATAAGGTTGTTGAACTGAATCAGAGGTATCATTAATTACTTCAATTTGCTCTTTTTCTAGTTTGCTGTTATCAAAGAATAAATTAGATTCTGTTTCTTCAATAACAGGTTCTTCTTGCTTATTATCAATTGAATCTACATCTTCATTATTCTTAATTTCTGTAAGTTTATCAGTTGATTTAGAAGAATTTTCTACGTCTATTTTGAATTCTGTATCTTTTTCTGTATTTTCTAGATTAATAGTTAATCCAGATTCTGTATCTGATAAATCTATAATTAATTCTGGGACATTTGAGGCTTCTTCTACAAGAGTTTCTTCAACAATCACTTTTTTAACTGATTCTTGTTCTAAATCAGTTTCAGAATTATTAGGAACTTTGTCAGCTTTTTCAAGAGATATTTCTATTCCAGAATCAAGAGTATCTTCAATAGGATTCAATTCATCTTTAATATCAATTGAATTTCTTGCTTTTTCTGATTTTGAGTATATGGTTTGAATATGCTTATTAAAATAGTCATTAGATATTGCTTTGTCTGGAGGAAGTAGTAAATTAAAATAACTAATTATTGCATATTTTTTTATTTCGTCAATATTTTTATATTCATCAAAAGATAAAGAAGTATTTAAAATATCTATATTTGGCACAGTTAAACTATTTAAGAATTGAGGTCTATAGTTCAAATATGTTGCATTTAAAATTAATTCTTTATATTTATCATTAAATTTTATATAACGATTTTTATAAACCCAATCAAACAACTCATTTACGTTATTTGGTTTACTTGCAATTACAAGTAAAGCAGAATATGCTGTAGCTTGTAGAGATATATTTGAACAAGATTTATTATTATATTCTTCTACTATGTCAATATCATTTTTGTCAGCAGTATTAGTTTCTTCTCTAGCTATAGATTGTAAAAACTCATCAGATACAAAACGTTTAACCTCTGATTGATGTTTGATAAAATCATCTATAGTGTATTTGTTATTAATTGAATATTTTTCTTCCCAAAGAGAAAGTTCATTTTTTAGTTCATCAAGAGTACCATGTATTTTTGTTATATCTACTAAATCACTAAAAGCTTTTTCTTGATCAAAAGCATTTTCCCTTAAGTTTTTATCTCTAGTATATAGTTCAATTCTTTTTTGATACATTTTTAAGAAACCAGATATAGGATATTTCTCTTTCCATTTTTCTACTTTCTTTTTAAGTAAATCATAATCATTAGTATCTTTTATAATTGAGTACAGTTGTCTTAGTGCTTTTGATTGATTTTCGACTTTTTTCTCTTCTTTTAGTTTAAGTTGTTTAAGTATGTATTGAGTAATTTCAGAATAATATTGAGTAAGTAAAAACTCAACTCTCTTCTTAAAGTTTGAATTAGAAGGAGATTCATCTAATAATTTTTTATACTTAGTTTTCCACGCAGCAATTCTACTATCCAATAATCCAACATCTTGATATTGCATAGCTTCAGCAATTATTTGACAAAGTTCGTAATAAGCTTCATCTTCTAATTTTTTTAAATCTTCTGATTGAGTTTTTTTATTATCAGCCATAAATCATCCTCCAATAATTATATATTTAATTATATCATATTGTAGAAAAAAGTAAAGATGTGGTGTTTGCAAGATTTTGCTTAGAGAGAAAAATTATAATTTGTATGAGTTTGGTAATTGGTGTTTGGTATTTCGAAAATAGAGTAAAGTCTACAAAGCCCTACTCTATGCAGCCGACTACCAAAATCAAATTACCAAATACAAATTACAATTCATCTATTTAAAAAAACAACAATTTATGATAGAATAAAAATGTATTAAATAAAAGGAGATTGATTATATATGATAAAAAGAAATGAAACAAGAAAAATATTTGTAGGAGATGTACAAATAGGAGGACAAGATAAGGTAGTAATACAATCAATGACTAATACAAAGACAAAAGATGTAAAAGCAACAGTAGAACAAATTTTAGAATTAGAAAAAGCAGGATGTGAAATTATAAGGGTAGCATGTTTAGATGTAGAAGATGCTAAAGCAATTTCAGAAATAAAAAAACAAATACATATTCCAATAGTTGCAGATATACATTTTGATTATAGAATTGCATTAGAAGCAGCAAAAGCAGGAGTAAATAAAATAAGAATTAATCCAGGAAATATTGGATCAAATGATAGAGTAAAAGCAGTTGTAGATATATGTAAAGAAAAGAATATTCCTATAAGAATAGGGGTTAATAGTGGTTCTCTTCCAAAAGATATTTTAGAGAAATATGGAAAACCAACAGCAAAAGGCATGGTAGAAGCAGGATTAAGACATATAAAAATATTAGAAGATTTAGAATTCTATGATATAGCTCTATCATTAAAAGCTTCATCTTTAGACTTATGTATAGAAAGTTATAGAGAAGCTGCAAATACAATTGACTATCCACTTCACCTGGGAGTAACACACGCAGGAACAGAATTTAGCGGAACAATAAGTTCTAGTATAGGACTTGGAACTTTATTAAGAGAAGGAATAGGAAACACAATGAGAGTATCTCTTTCTGCAGATCCTGTAAAAGAAGTAAAAGTTGCAAAAGAAATATTAAAAGACTGTAATTTATATAATGAATCACCAACACTTATAGCATGTCCTACATGTGGAAGAATTCAATATGATTTAATTCCAATTGCAAACGAAATAGAAGATTTTCTTCAAACTATAAAAGCTCCTATAACAGTTGCAGTAATGGGATGTCGGAGTAAACGGACCAAATGAAGCAAGACATGCAGATATAGGAATTGCAGGAGGAATAAAAGAAGGACTTTTATTTAAAAAAGGCGAAATAATAAGAAAAGTAAAACAAGAAGACATGGTAGATGTGTTAAAAGAAGAGATTTTAAAAATGATATAGGAGAAAATATGGAAATCATAATCGGCAAAACTGCAGGATTTTGTTTTGGAGTAGCAAATGCAGTAAATAAAACAAGTAAACTATTAGATGAAAACAATAATATATATTGCTTAGGGGAATTAGTACACAACAAGCAAGTAACTAAGGAACTTGAAAAAAAGGGGCTTAAATTTATTGAGGACATTTTACAAGCTGAAAAAGATGTAATAATTAGAGCTCATGGAGAGAAAAAAGAGACATATTCTAAAGCAAAAGAAATGGGGGTAAATGTAATAGATTTAACATGTCCTAAAGTTACAAAAATACATAAAATTGCACAAGAATATCAAGAAAAAGGCTATTATATATTTTTAATTGGAAATAAAGAACATCCAGAAACAATAGGAACAATTAGTTATTGTGGAGATAATTCATATATTATTGAAAATGAAAAAGATGTAAAACAAGCATTATATAATCTATATGAATCTAAAATAAAAAATGCAATTGTTTTAGCACAAACTACATTTAGTTTAGACAAGTTTAATAAGATAATAGATTTAATTGAAGATGATATAAAAGACAAGAATATAGAATTAGAAATAAAGAAAACAATATGCGATGCTACAAAATTAAGACAAGAGGAAACAAAAAAAATTTCATCAGAAGTAGATATGATGATTATAATTGGAGGAAAGCATAGTTCTAATACAAATAAATTATATGAAATATCATGTATAAACTGTAAAAATAGTTTATTAATTGAAGCCATTGAAGAACTAAACTTAGAAGAAGTAAAAAAACATAATAAAATTGGAATCATGGCAGGAGCTTCAACTCCACAAAAAAGTATAGATTCACTTGTTGAAATGTTAAAGCAATTATGTTAAAATAAATTTGGAGTATTATGAAAGGAGATAACAAATGAATCAGATTTTACTTTCTGAAAAGCTATATGTAACGCCAGATATGAAGAAAAAGAAAAAACTTTTTAAAATTGAATTCTTTTTATCTGTTTTTTTGTTATGTGTGTTATCTTCTTATGCAATATATGCGGAATATGATAGAAATAAAAGTGAGGAAGTATCTAAAGAAATTCTTGCTGGGATAAATTTCACACCAGAAACAGAAATAATAGAGGAAGAAGTTACTGTAGTAATTTTAAATGCAATTCCAGAAGAGGAACAAATAGCACAAACACAAACTGTTCAGACAGAAGTAACTATAGATGTTCCAGATGAGCAAAAATCAGTAGCAAGTGATGGAACAGAGTATTACACAATAGGGGTAGTAAATATACCATCTTTAGAGGTAAATTATCCAATATTATCTACATATTCTGATGAACTCTTAAAAATTGCGCCATGTAAATTTCATGGACCAAATCCAAACGAGATTGGAAATTTGTGTATAGCAGGACATAATTATAGAAATTCTAAATTCTTTAGTAAAGTTCCAGACATGGAATTAGGGGATATAATAGAAATAACAGATTTAGGTGGAAATACAGTAGAATATAAAGTATATGATATGTTTATTGTAAATCCAGATGAACTTGATTGTACAAGTCAGTTAACAGGAGGCAAAAAAGAGATAACTTTAATAACATGTACAGATGATAATAAACAAAGACATATAATAAAAGCAAGAGAAATTTTATAAAAACACATAGGGCGGATTTGATTATCCGCCTTATAAATTTAATTTAAGATGTAAAAAATGTAGGGGTCGCACTCCTGGGCGACCCGCTCTTCAAAGACATTGCTTATAAAAACATATTATACAAATTTATATATAGTTGTTGTATTATAGATTTCATTTGCTTTTAAAACTGGTGAAGAAAAATTTTCTTGATTCATACTATCTGGTAAAAATCCAGTTTCCAAACAAATTCCACTTCTATTTTTATACATATAATTTTCTTTTCCCACTATTTTATTATTTTCTATAAAGTTTCCTGCATAGAATTGAACACCAATTGCATCTGTATATACTTCCATAGTTCTACCACTGATTTCATCTGATAAAACAGCTATTTTTTCTATACCATTTTGAGTTTTGTTTATAACATAAGCATGGTCATATCCACCAGTAAGTTTTAATTGTTCAAAATCTGAATCTATTCCATGGCCAATTTTTTTAGAAGTTGTAAAGTCCATAGGAGTATTTCTTACTTCTACAAGGCTTCCAGTTGGAATAAGTTCATTATCTACTTCCACAAATTTATCAGCATTTATCCATAGGTTTTGGTTTAGAGTTGTTCCATTATTATGACCAGCAAGATTGAAATAACTATGATTTGTCATGTTTGCTATTGTATCTTTATTAGATTTTCCGTTGTATTTAATTTTTAATTCATTATTATCTGTTAATGTATATGTAACAGTAATATTAAATTCACCAGGGAAACCTTGGTCTCCATCTGGACTAATCAAATTAAATGAAACTGAATTATTAGAATTGTCTATTGTATAATCCCATAATCTTTTATTATATGGATTAAATCCACTATGTAAGTTGTTTTTTTCTCTTTCGTTTTTGTCTAAAGTATATGTTATACCATTTAAATTAAAACTAGCATTTTTTACTCTATTGCTATTTCTTCCAACAGTAGAACCAAAGTAGCAAACATCATTTGTAAAATACTTTTCTAATGTATCAAAACCTAAAACAACATCATCTAACTTTCCCTTCTTGTTAGGAACAAATAGTGAAACAAGTAATGCTCCAAAATTAGTAAGCTTTGCTGTTAAATTATTTGAATTTGTTATACTAAACATTTTAACGTTTTTATTTTCAAAAATTCCAAAATCTGATATTTCAATCATAAAAAACCTCCTATTCAAAAAGAGTATATATGAATACAGATAAAAAAGCAAATTTGCAACATTATGTAAAATATGATATAATAAACTTATCAATCTTTAATTTATGGCCATTAAGTAATCATTTGGTACAAAAAGGTTGGTAGCCATTAAAGCAAAAAATATAAAAACTGGAGGAAATAAAAATGGCAAAGATTACAAGTAAAGAGGCAAAGACATTGGGAGCAAGGGCATTCATTCCAAGACATTATACACTGAAGGTTCTCAAGACCTCAGTTCCATGTTCATATGAAAATGAATATGGAGAAGGTCATTATGACCTTCAGCCTGGAGATCCTAAGCTTGAAGGCACTAGGGGAGAACACTGGTCTATTAACTGGGAAAATATTTCCAAAAGATATCTTTTCCTTGACGGAAAACCAGTAACACCTGAAGGATGTCCATATGATCAGTATGTGGATATTCAGACACATCCTGACCCTGATGAAAGACGTAAGTCTGTAACATGGGCAGTAGATTCTTCATTAATTTCGAGAGAACCTTTCGAGATTGATGGAGTTGTTATCGAGCCATCTGTTGACATGCTTTGCATGGGCGGCGATAAGAACGAGCCTAATCTTGATGAGGGTGTATGGCCTGTAAAGAGAGAAATCTTTGCAGACACTTATGAGCTTCTCGACCAAGAATAACCAACCAAAAAAACCACATTTGGTTTCCCCACTCATATGTGGGTTTTTTTATTGCATAAAAAATTAATAAAACATTGCAAAATATCATCAAAATGATATAATACTTTTGGTGTGGAATATGGGAAGAAGAAAGAGTGAAAAGAATTTAAATAAACTAATATTAACATTAGGTGTAGCAGTAATTTTTGCAGTTGCAAGTTACTTTGGAATTGAACTAGAAGACTATATAAAAGATATATCAAACAAATACAAAATATCATACACTACTTCATTTGACCTAAGTACTATTCCAGAATTTACAGATGAGCCTTATGTTGTACTAAATGATAATCAGCCGGAATTTACTGAAGAAGATTTTCATAAAGAGAGTTTTGAAGAATATAGTGAGCTTGATTATTTAGGAAGATGCGGGCCAGCTTTTGCAAAAGTAGGTATAGAAACAATGCCAACAGAAGAAAGAGGAGAAATTGGCATGGTAAAACCATCAGGATGGAAAACTATAAAATATGATAGTGTAGATGGAAAGTATTTATATAATCGTTGTCATTTAATTGGATACCAATTAACAGCAGAAAATGCTAATGAAAGAAATTTAATAACTGGTACAAGATATATGAATGTAGAGGGTATGCTTCCATTTGAAAATATGGTAGCAGAATATGTAAGAGAAACCAAAAATCATGTATTATATAGAGTTACACCAATTTTTGAAGGTGAAAATCTAGTAGCAAGTGGAGTTCAAATAGAAGCAAAATCAGTTGAAGGTAACGGAGCAAAAATTTGCTTTAATGTATATGTTTACAACAATCAACCAGGAATAACAATTGATTATTCAAACGGAGATAGTTTTTTAATTCAATAACTGTAGGGGCGAGGTTCCTACCCCAAGGGCATGTGTTATCTGTAGCTCATTTCATTTCGCACAGCTAACCGAACCCTCGCCCGCAAATAAAATATATCTATAAATTTTTATCAAGTATATTTCTATACAAAAAATCACAAATAAAAATTTTAATAAAAAGGAGGTATCTAATGAATTTAGATTTTTTTAACGAGCTTAAAAATAATTTGAGCAATAATAATGAGGTAAAGGAGTTTTTAAAAGAATTATCAAATTATATGAATAACTTTAAAGAAAAAGTTTCTAAGCCAAAAGATAATAGAGAAGAAGGATTATATTATGTGCTTGATGGAAATCCAAATGAAGTATATTTAACAAAATTTAATAGTAAAAAAGTTTTTAAAGCAAATGATCTGCCACAAGAAATAAAAAATACAGTTAGTGAGGGTTTTATATTAAGATATAAAGATGGAGAATACAGTGTAGATGAAGAATTAACAGAAAGGAATTTTGAAGGACTTTTAAATATAGATGAATATAAAGAATAAATAAATGTAACGTAAATTATCAAACCTTCATAATATATAAAGAATGAATATTTTATGGAGGTTTTTTATGGCTAAAATAATAGTTTTTAATAATGATACATTAAACATAAAAAGACATACACCTATATTTTATAGTGTATGTCTATATTTTCATTATCTACAACGATTTTATCTATAATAACCTTACAAAGTTTTTTCTTTTCTTCAAAATTATTAGACATTAATTTTTCATCTATATTTTTTATATAATTTATTAAATCCAAATTACTATCAGAAAAAGAATCAACTTTTAATTCTGATAATTCT
>JAZSDU010000025.1:0-14516 GCA_045531335.1 Clostridia bacterium | reverse complement strand
AAATCAAAAACTAAAGGGTATGCCTCTTATGATTATGAATTTAAAGAATATGTAAAATCAAATTTAGTAAAACTCGACATTAGAGTAAATGGAGAAAATGTTGATGCACTTTCATTTATAGTACATAAAGATTCAGCATATACAAAAGGTAAGAAAATGGTGGAAAAATTAAAAACAGTAATACCAAGACAATTGTTTGAAATACCAATTCAAGCAGTAGTTGGAGGAAAAATAATTGCAAGAGAAACATTATCTGCAATGAGAAAAGACGTACTTGCTAAATGTTATGGTGGAGATATTACAAGAAAGAAAAAATTATTAGAAAAACAGAAAAAAGGTAAAAAGAAAATGAGACAAATAGGTAATGTTGAAATACCACAAGAAGCATTTTTATCAGTACTTAAATTAGATGAAGATAATTAATTTGAAATATTGTTATATATATGTTATAATATAATTCCAAATATTCCTGAGAGGAGGAATTATAATGAGTTTTGAAGGCAAAGTTGCTATAAGTGGAAATTACCATGATGCAGATGTCGAGGTGGTTTCTGATGAAAGAAATTGGCCTCGCGGCAAGCAACAGAAACAAAACTCGCAGCAAGTCGCAAAGACTACTAAAGACGAACAAGAAATTGAGGTAGTTGAAAGCGATGATGATGCAGTTGCTGATGATGAAGATGCAGAGTAAGTAAATCAAAATCAGCGATGTCTACCGTTCTGCTCAGCAGAACGGTATTGTATTAATAAAAATAATATATAATAGATATATAAACAGTTAAAAGGAGAAAAGTGAATAGTGAGAAGTGAAGAGTTAAGAATGAATAGTACAGACAAGCAGAGCTTGTCTGACCAAATAGAAGGACGAAATAGTGTATTAGAATTATTAGAATCTGAAAGAGATATTAATAAAATACTTATAGCTAAAGGTGAAAGACATGGTTCTATAAATAAAATAATAACAATTGCAAAACAAAGAAAAATAGTTATTGCAGAAGTAGAAAGACAAAAACTAAATGCAATATCAGAAACCAATAACCATCAAGGAGTAATAGCAATTGTACCACCATTTAATTATGTAGAAGTAGAAGATGTTTTAAATGAAGCTAAAGCAAAAAAAGAAGATCCATTTGTTTTAATATTGGATGGAATAGAGGATCCACATAATTTAGGTTCAATAATAAGAACTGCAGAAACAGCTGGAGTTCACGGAGTAATAATTCCGAAAAGAAGAGCTGCATCTGTAAACGCAACAGTTTCAAAATCTTCTGCAGGAGCAGTAGAACATGTGAAAATTGCAAGAGTAAACAATATAAATGAAACAATAAAATACTTAAAAGAAGAAGGACTATGGATTTGTGGGACAGATGGAGATGCAAAAGATTATTACTACAACCAAAATTTAAAAGGGGCCTTGGCAATAGTTATAGGAAGTGAAGGGTTTGGAATGAGCAAATTAGTAAAAGAAAATTGCGATTTTCTAGTAAAGATTCCAATGAAAGGAAAAATAACATCACTTAATGCATCTGTATCAGCAGGAATTGTAATATACGAAGCTATAAAACAAAGAGGGTAAAATATAATTTGTATAAAAATTAATTGTAAAAGATGTAGGGGCGGAACCCCGTGTCCGCCCGAAAATTAATATATTATTTAGGGCAGGCACAAGACCTGCCCCTACAATATTTATAGAAACATACATACAAGACACAAATTTATCATTTATTTCAATAAATTTAATTTCAAATCTTGACAAATTAATAATTAAAGGTTATACTATTATAGTTCATGAAAAAATAATAGAACAGATATATAGATATCTTTGATTACAAGGAGGGAATAAGAGATGGCACAACCAAAAAGAAGATGGTCAAAAGAAAGAACACATTTAAAAAGATCAACATGGAAATTAGAAGCTCCAGGTTTTGGAACATGTAAACACTGCGGAGAACCAGTATTACCACACAGAGTATGTAAAAATTGTGGATATTATGATGGAAAAGAAATTATAGCAAAAAAAGATGCCTAAACAAAGGCATTTTTTTTGTTAAGAAATTTTGTTTTTTTCCTTTTTAGGACGGACTTAATTTAGTCTTTTTCTTGAAGAATTTTTCTAAATTAACTAAATAATAAAAAAGACTAAATTAAGTCCGTCCTAAAAAGGAAAAAGTCCGTCTAAAAAATTTCCAATCTTGACTAAACAAGGCATTTGATATAAAATATTAGGCGAAAGAAAAGGGTGAAAAACAATGGCAAAACCAATGGTTGCAATAATAGGAAAACCTAATGTTGGTAAATCAACATTTTTTAATTATATAGTTGGACAAAGATTATCCATAGTAGAAGATATGCCGGGTGTTACAAGAGATAGAGTTTATGGAGAGGCGAATTGGAGAGGTAGAAATTTTACATTAATAGATACTGGTGGTATAGAGCCAGAATCTAATGATATAATCTTATCTCAAATGAAGAATCAAGCAAATATTGCAATAAACATAGCTGATGTAATAATATTTTTAACAGATATAAAACAAGGTATAACAGCAGCTGATGAAGAAATAGCTTTAATGCTTAGAAAATCAAAAAAGAAAGTAGTTTTAGTGTGTAATAAAGCTGATAATTTTGGAAAAACTAGTGACGATATTTATGAATTTTATAATTTAGGACTAGGAGACCCACATCCTGTATCATCTACAAATGCTTTAGGAATTGGAGATGTATTAGATGCAATATATGAAGAATTTCCACCTAAAGACGAAAATGAAGAAGATGATGAAATTATAAATGTTGCAGTAATAGGAAAACCTAATGTAGGAAAATCTTCACTTGTAAATAAAATATTAGGAGAAGATAGAGTTATAGTAAGTAATATTGCTGGAACTACTCGTGATGCAATAGATTCATATTTTGAAAATAGTAAAGGTAAATATAATTTTATAGATACAGCCGGAATAAGAAAGAAAAGCAAAGTAAATGAATCAATTGAGAAGTTTAGTGTAATGAGATCTTTGCTTGCAATCGAAAGAGCAGATGTATGTTTATTGCTAATAGATGCAACTGAAGGCGTTACAGAGCAAGATACAAAAATTGCTGGAGAAGCTCATGAAGCAGGTAAAGGTGTTATTATAGTAATAAATAAATGGGATGAAATAGAAAAAGAAACTGGAACACTAGAGAATTATAAAAAAGAAGTATATAATAAATTAGGATATTTAACATACGCACCAATGCTATTTATATCAGCAAAAACTGGTCAAAGAGTAGACAAATTATTTGAGTTAATAAACAAAGTAGCAGCAAACAATAGTATGCGCGTTTCAACATCAATGCTTAACCAAGTTATAAATGAAGCAATAGCAGTAGTGCAACCACCTACAGACAAAGGTAGAAGATTAAAAATACTATATGCAACACAAGCTTCAACAAAACCACCAACATTTGTTATATTTGTAAATAATAAAGAATTATTTCATTTTTCATATGAAAGATATTTAGTAAATCAAATAAGAACAAATTTTGGATTAGAAGGAACACCAATAAGGGTAATATCTAGAGAAAAAGGAGAAGCTTAAAACGAGGGACATTCCTCTCCTGTGAGGAATACCAGTACTTAAGGTTTGTCCCTCAACCTTGTAAAAGTATAGTATTAAAGGGAGAATTATCAAAAAAGATAATATTATAAAAAGTAAGGAGATGTTAATTATGACAATTTATATAGTAATTTCAATAATTGCATATTTTATAGGAAGTATTAGTTTTTCAGTAATATTTAGCAGAAAATTTGCTGGATTTGATGTGAGAGAAAAAGGAAGTGGAAATGCAGGTACAACAAATGTGTTAAGATCTGTAGGAAAAAAAGCTGCAGCAATAACATTAGTTTGTGATATATTAAAAGGTGTTGTAGCAATTGCAATTGCTACCATTGCATCAAAGATATGGAAAGAAGTAAATGTAGAAATTCTAAAATATTTAGCAGGATTTTTTGCAATACTTGGTCATACATTTCCAATATTTTTTGAATTTAGAGGAGGAAAAGGTGTTGCGACATCACTTGGAGTGTTAATAACTTTAGATTGGAAAATTGGTTTAGTATGTTTAATATTTGGAGTAATACTTATAGCATTAACAAAAATGGTATCAGTAGGATCAATATTAGCGGCAATATTATTTCCAATACTTATGGTATTTATGGGGGGAGTTAAATTTGAATCAATAGTTATTAGCATACTAATTGCATTGTTAGTTGTATTTAACCATAGAACAAATATAAAAAGATTAAAAAACGGAACAGAGAATAAATTAGGTTCTAAGAAATAAATTGTGATTTATAGGATTAAATTTATTGCAAATGTTGTAGGGGCGGGTCTTGTGCCCGCCCGATAAATCAAAAAAAGGGCAGGCACAAGACCTGCCCCTACAATAAACATAAATTTATTCACGCAAACAACAATTCACATAATAAGGAGAGTACAAATGAGTAAAAACATATCCATCATAGGCAGTGGTAGTTGGGGTGTAGCATTAGGAATACATTTAGCGAAATTAGGAAACAATATAAAAATGTGGTCATATAAAAAAGAAGAAGCAGATATGATTAACAAACAAAAGAAATGTATGTTCTTACCTAATGTAGAAATACCAAACAATATGTATTGTACAACAGATTTTAAACAAGCTATAGAAGAAACTGAAATGATTTTAATTGTTACACCTTCAAAAGTAGTAAGGAATGTAGTAGCGCAATTTAAAAAATATGTTACAAACCAACAAATTATAATCTGTTCAAAAGGATTTGAAAAAGAAACATTATATACATTAAATGAAATAGTAGAAGAAGAAATGCCAAATGCTAAAATAGGAGGATTATCAGGTCCAAGCCATGCAGAGGAAGTATCAATGGGAGTTCCAACAGCGTTAGTAATTGCATCTAATCATCAAGAAGTTTTAGACAATGTTCAAGATACTTTTATGAATGAAACTTTGAGAATATATACATCCAATGATATTAAAGGAGCAGAACTTGGTGGAGCGTTAAAAAATATAATAGCTTTTTGTGCTGGAACAATTACAGGTTTAGAGTTAGGAGATAATACTTTTGCAGCACTTTTAACTCGAGGACTTTCTGAAATGGCTAAACTTACTGTTAAAATGGGAGGAGAGCAAAAAACTATTTATGGATTAACAGGACTTGGTGATTTAATTGTTACATGCTTAAGTAATCATAGTAGAAATAGAAGAGCAGGTATATTAATTGGGCAAGGAAAAACAATTGAAGAAGCAAAACAAGAAATTGGAATGACCATTGAAGCAATAGATAATATAGAAATTGCATACGAACTTTCAAAAAAATATAATGTGGAAATGCCAATAGTTAAAAGCATTTATGACATTTTATACAATAATTTAAGTCCAAGAGAAGCTCTTTTGAATTTAATGACTAGAGAAGGAAAACAAGAAGATTAGAATATTTAATAAAAAAAAGGTAATAATAAACTCATATCTAAAGAATTTTGAAAAGGAGATTTAAAAGATATGAGCTTTTTTAATGATTTAGGAAAGAAAACTACAGAGACAACAGCTAAAATAGCAACAGAAGCAAAGTTAAAAATTGAAATTGCGGAGAACAAAGAGAGAGTAAAAGAATTTTATGAAGAACTAGGAAGAAAAGTTTATGAAAATCATATTAGAGAAGAAAATATTGATATAGATGAATTAATAAGTGAAGATTGTTCTAAAATTGATACTTTATCAAAAGAGATAGAAAATGCAAGAAAACAGATATTAGAACTAAATAATAAAAAAATGTGTAAAAAATGTTTTGCAGAAATAGAAACAAGTTCTATTTTTTGCTCTCAATGTGGAGAAAGACAAACAGAAGAAGAAACAGTTTTAGAAAAAGCTGAAGAAAAATTAGAAAGAACAGAGATTTCTCCCCAAAACACAAAAGAAGCAGAAATTGTAAAAGAAAAACTAGAAGAAAAAAATAGCTAATAGGGATACCTCTCAAAGAGGTATCTTATTATTTGATCTGCATTATAGTCTGTAACATTTATAAAGAAATCCTTATCTAGACTAATCCACATAGTAATATCATAACTTTCATTATTATCTATAAATACACCAATTATATCAGCTATTTCAATAGGATTTTGATATTCCTTTTTCCATTCTAAAACATTTTTACTTTTTAAAAGTTCTTTATTATAACTATTCAAAAATTTAAATATTTCTTTATCCTTATTACTGTATAAATTAACAAAAACACTCACTTTATAAACTCCTTCAATAATTATTATTTCTATTATTCATTGTGTTATACTAAAGAATAAATGTTAAAATATTGGAAACAATACATTAAGGTGATAACATGCAAAAAAATAAAACTGTTTTTTTTATAGCATTTATTTTTACTATATTTTTGTTACTTTTTACAGGATGCACTAATAAAAATATAAGTAATGAAGATACAAAAACTAAGGTTATTGAAGAGTTGGAATATTTAGATAGTCAAATTGTTAGCATTGCAAACAAATTAAACAATATATCTATGCAAAATTATGCAATTTCATCAGAGGAAGTTAGTTTGGGTGAAGAAAATTCAAACGGAACATCAAGTACTCAAAGTGGAAATGAACCTTCGGGAGGAAGTGGAACATCGGGAGGACAGCAGAAAGAATCAAGTAGTCAAAGCGGAGCAGGAGAGGAAAGCCAAAAAACAAACATAACAACCACTCAAATGCAACCAAATACAGTTTTAGATTCTGATGAAAATAAGATAGATTGGAAATCTATAAAAACTCAAATAGAAACAATAAATGAGGCTTGGACGGTTGTTTTATTAGATTTATCTAGTTTAAATATTGATAACAATGATATACTAAATTTTAGCACTACATTAGATAATTGTATTATTAGTATAAAAGATGAGAATAAAATAGATTCATTAACGAATATTGCAAAGTTATATTCATATATTCCAATAATTGAAAATGATATATCCGCAGAAAATAGCACTCAAAATATAAAACAAGTAAAATCACATATAATAAATGCTTATTCCGTTGTAGAACAAGGAGATTGGATAACTGTAGAAAACAATATTTTAGAAGCTGAAAAGACATTTAAAAATATAACAACTGATATTGAATATATAAAAGATAAAGAATATAAAACTAATAGAACATATGTGTTAATAAAAGAGTTACAGAATTCATTATCATATAAAGACAGAAAGTTATTCTATGTTAAGTATAAAAATCTTATGGAAAGTGTTAATACACTGTAATATTGACTTTTTATAAAAATAAATGTAAAATATAATAAGAGTAAATTGAACAGTCGCGTATAGATACCGCAAGGTCCTATATGAGGAAAGTCCGGGCTCCATAGAGCAATGATGCTGGATAACGTCCAGTGAGGGAAACCTTAAGGAAAGTGCAACAGAAAATAACCGCTGTACTTAAAGTACAGTAAGGGTGAAAAGGTGAGGTAAGAGCTTACCGCAGATATGGTGACATATTTGGTCAATGTAAACCCCATCTGGAGCAACACCTAAATACAAGAAGGCTAAGACTGCTCGTCATCTTCTTAAACTGGTGGCTTGAGATATATAGTAATATATATTCTAGATAAATGACTGTTTTTAACAGAACCCGGCTTATAGATTTACTTTAACCAAAAAAAGAGAAAGAAAAAATTATAGATTTTTTCTTTCTCTTTTTTATTGTATAGGAAAGTTCCATATTTTGTTACGGGTCGCCGAGGGCGGCGACCCCTACAATTAAATTTGAAATTATATGTAGGGGCTGGCGTCCCCGACAGCCCGAATTAATAAAATTCATGTCTTCTGGCATTGAAGAAATTATCTCTATTTTATTTTTAGTAACTGGATGTATAAATGATATTTTGTGACAATGAAGGGCTTGCCTTGATATTAAATTAGATTTATTTCCATATAAAGTATCTCCAATTATAGGATGACCTATATGTTTTGAATGTAATCTTATTTGATGAGTTCTTCCAGTTTCTAAAACAAATTTTACTAAAGATGAATTATTTTTACTATCAATCACTTCATAATGTGAAACAGCATTAGAACCATTTTCATCAATACATCTTTCTATTATACTACCATCTTTTCTGGCAATTGGAGCATTTATAATGCCTTTGGATTGATCTAATAATCCTTCTAGTATTGCTATATATTCTTTATAAAATATCCTAGAATTCATTTGCTTTATTAAACATTCTTGAATGTATTCGTTTTTTGCAAATAACACTATACCTGTTGTATCTCGATCTAGTCTATTAACAGGCCTAATTTTTTTATTTAATCCAATAGATTCAAAATAATATTTAACACCATTAGATAAGCTGTTTTCGTAATGTAAAATAGAAGGATGAACTGCCATATTAAAAGGTTTATCAACGGCTAAAAGATAATCATCTTCATATATGATTTTTAAATCCATTTTTGTAGAAATAATGTTGTCTGAGGATTCATCAAAATCAATTTTACATTTTACAACATCGCCTATAGATAATGACTTATCTAAATAAGTTTCTTTATCATTCAAATAAATTAATTTGTTTTGTTTTAGTTTAGTAATCAATCTATTAGACATATTAAATTCATTTTTTAAAACTTGTCTAACATTTGTGTAATTAGATAAGTCGTTTTTTATATATTTTAATTCCATAAAAATCACTTTCATAAAATAATGGTGCGAGTAATGGAACTTGAACCCATACGTGAATTCACACATGCCCCTCAAACATGCCTGTCTGCCAATTCCAGCATACTCGCATCTTTTTAGATTATATAATTTATAGATTACAAAATCAACAGAAAGCATATAAAAACATTGAAATTTACATAAAATTATGATATAATTTTAAAAGCTAAAACCTTTTAGGTTAAGCAGGATTCCTTTTAAGTGTTTAACTATGGTCAGAAGTTAAACATACTTAAAGATTATAACAACTTGCGAATGCAGAGAGGAAATGATAATATGTCAAAACATATTGAAGATGCTAAAAAAATCATTGAATGTTTGAAAAAAACAAATTATTTTCATAATCATTCAGACAAATCGAGTGAAAATTTAGAGAAAGTCACACCTGAAACTTTATCTGAATATGCAATTGTTGTTCAAAAAAATTATAACTTTGATAATACAACATTTGTATATAAACCTGAAGATGGAATTTTAACTCGTACAGAATTTACAGGACATATCGAATATGAAACAGAGGAAAATTATTCCAAACAATTCATAAAATGTCCTTGTAAAAATCCTTGTTATAAAGGCGAATACACCGCAGACAACTTTATTGAGTTGATTCAAAGAGGGGTATTTGAACCTATTGAATTTAACAAACTGACCAAATAAAAATTTGTAAAAGTACAATATTTTTCAAAAAAATATTGTACTTTTCTTTTTTTCTTTATATAATTATTAAGTATGTTAGAAATAAAGGGAGGAATCAAAATGAGTTTTTTAACAGACATAATGAACAGAGCAAGACAAGAAATAAAGACAATAGTATTACCAGAAGCAACAGATATAAGAACTCTTAAAGCAGCAGATAAAATTTTAAAAGAAGAGTTTTGTAAGATAGTACTAGTAGGAAACAAAGAAGAAATATTAAATCTATCAAAAGAAAATGATTTAGATATTTCAAAAGCTCAAATAGTAGAACCAAGTAAATCAGAAAAATATGAAGAATATGCAAATGCATTTTATGAGTTAAGAAAGAATAAAGGAATGACAGAAGAAAAATCAAAAGAATTAATGTTAGATCCAGTATTTTATGGAATGATGATGGTAAAACAAGAAGAAGCAGATGGATTAGTATCAGGAGCAGCACATTCAACAGCAGATACTTTAAGACCAGCACTTCAAATTTTAAAAACAGCACCTGGAACAAAATTAGTATCAACATTTGTTGTAATGGCAGTTCCAAATTGTGAATTTGGAGAAGATGGAGTTTTCTTATTCTCTGATTGTGGTTTAAATCAAAATCCAAATTCAGAAGAATTATCAGAAATAGCTCTTTCAACAGCAAAAAGCTTTAAACAAATAATTGGAAAAGAACCAAAAGTTGCAATGCTTTCATATTCAACAATGGGAAGTGCAAAAGCAGAAGAAGTAGATAAAGTTAGAATAGCTACAGAACTTGCAAAATCAAAAGCACCAGAATTAGCAATAGATGGAGAAATGCAATTTGATGCTGCAATAGTGCCAGCAATAGCAAAATCAAAAGCACCAGAAAGTAAAGTTGCAGGAAGTGCAAATACAATGATATTCCCAGATTTACAAGCTGGAAATATAGGATATAAATTAGTAGAAAGACTTGCAAAAGCAGAAGCTTATGGACCAATATGCCAAGGAATGGCAAAACCAGTTAATGATTTATCTAGAGGATGTAAGGCAGAGGATATTGTGGGAGTTGTTGCGATTACTTGCGTCCAAGCCCAAGAGGGATAAAATTAATGAAAAGCGTCGCATTACGTTGTTAAATTGAAGATAAAAAATCCTCAATGTGCACACGCACACCTCCGGTTTTTTACTTCAATTTGCCTAGTACTGCTTGCTTTTGATTAATTTTAGATCAATATAGATTTTGATTCGTTTCAGAATAAAGAATAAAATAAAAATATATTACAAACGTTGTAGGGGCGGCTATCGATTAGCTGTGCGAAATGAAATGAGCTACAGATAATACATGCTCTGGGAGTATCAGCCGTCCGCACTTCGAAGAAATTACTAAAAAAGAAAAGGAGAGATTTAAATATGAAAATCTTAGTAGTAAACTGTGGAAGTTCTTCATTAAAATATCAATTAATAGAAATGGAAAATGAAGAAGTTTTAGCATCAGGAAAATGTGACAGAATAGGTGTAAAAGGAATAGATAGTCCTTTTATAGAATACAAAGGAAAAGATGGTAAAAAACTAAAAAAAGAATTAGATTTACCAAATCATACAGTAGCATTTGAAGAAGTAGTTAAATACTTATTAGATCCAGAAGTAGGAGCAATAAAAGATTTATCAGAAATTAATGGTATAGGTCATAGAATAGTAAATGGAGGACCAAAACTTGGATGTTCAATGTTAATTACAGATGAAGTTATGGCTGAATACACAAAAGCTATAGAATACGCACCACTTCATAATCCAGCACATATTCAAGGTATAGAAGCTTGTACAAAAATAATGCCTGGAATCCCACAAGCATTAGTATTCGATACATCATTCCATACTACAATACCAGAATATGCATCACTTTATGCTATACCATATGAATTTTATGAAAAATATGGAATTAAAAGATATGGAGCACATGGTACATCACATAAATTTATAACTAAAGAAGCTGCAAAAGTATTAGGAAAAGATATAAATGATGTAAATATAATTTCTTGCCACTTAGGAAATGGTGCAAGTATAGCAGCTGTAAAAAATGGTAAATGTGTTGACACTACAATGGGACTAACACCACTTGAAGGATTAGTTATGGGAACAAGATCAGGAGATTTGGATCCAGCAGTTTTAGAATTTGTTATGAAAAAAGAAAATCTAAGCATTGATGAAATGATGACAGTATTAAATAAAAAATCAGGATTACTTGGAATTTCTGGAATAACAGGAGATATAAGAGATTTAAAAGGACTAATCGCAGAAGGAAATGAAAGAGCAAAACTTGCAGTAGATATGTTTGCATATAGAGTAAGAAAATATATAGGAGCATATATGGCTGTATTAGGACATGTAGATGCAATAATATTTGAAGGTGGAATAGGAGAACACAATCCAGATGTAATTTCAAAAGCAGTATCAGGATTAGAAGAATTAGGAATAAAATATGATAATTCACACAACAGTGATGAGATGTATGAAGGAATTGTAAGTACACCAGATTCAAAAATCAAAATGTATATAATACCAACAAACGAAGAACTAGAAATAGCAAACGAAACAATGGAATTAGTAAAGTAAAAATATAATTGTATAAAATTTAAGGGCGGAAATAGATTTCGCCCTTAAATTATTTAATCTATATACCCATATTTTTTCATAGCGTTAACTACTTGTAATCTTCTTTCTTCTGCAAGTTCATCATTTTCTGAATATATACTAGGGGCATTTGGAAGCCCTGCTAAATAGGTTGCTTCGTATAGTGTTAAATCTTTTGGAGATTTATCAAAAAAGCCTTCTGACGCATCATTAATTCCATAATATCCATTTCCAAAATACATAAGATTTAGATACAATTCTAAAATTTCATCTTTTGAATAATTTTCTTCTAATTCAAAGGCAACAAATATTTCAGACACCTTTCTTATAAAAGATTTTTCTTGAGAAAAATACATTAATCTTCCTACCTGTTGAGTTATCGTACTTGCACCGTAATCTAACGATTTGCTTCTTAAATTTACATATGTAGAACGTACTATTGATAAAACATCTATACCACTATGAGAGTAAAATCTATGATCTTCTATTGCTACAACAGCGTTTTTATAATCAACTGAAATATTTTCTAATTTAATATAATTTTCATTTTCTCTTATTTCTTGAACTTTATCTGTTACAGAAATTTCATCAATTGCCTCTTTATATTTTAAATAGCCTAGACCTGAAATTATAGAGAAAATTATAAATAATATGATAAAAATCCAAAACAACAATTTAAATATTAGTTTTTTCATAAAATCACCTTTTATTTCAAACTTTATATGAACTACAATTGATTATACACCAACATCAACAAAAAAACATTGTTTTTAAGAAAAAAGTAAGATATAATAGAAAAACGAAAGGAAATAAAAAATGATTAGAACATTAATTGTATCAGGTGGAAATGTTGAGGAAAAATTATTTAAAGAAATTAATTTAAAAAATAAATTTGACTATATAATAGCATCAGATAGAGGATTAGAAATAATAGATAAGTTTAATATGATACCGCATTATATAATAGGTGATTTTGATTCATTAGATAAAAAAATACTAAATAAATATATTAACAATAAAGATATAATAATTAAAAAATTGAATCCAGAAAAAGATTATACAGATACACATATGGCAATTAAACTTGCAATAGAATTAGAAAGTAAAGAAATAACTATTTTGGGAGCAATTGGAACAAGAATGGATCATACAATTGCAAATATACATGTATTAAAAGAAAGTTTGGACAAAAATATAGAGTGCAAAGGTATAAATAGCAATAATGAAATACAATTAATTAATAAAAAAACCATATTAAAATTAGATAACAATTATAAATATATTTCTTTAATTCCTCTTACTACAAAAGTAGAAGGAATAACTTTAAAAGGCTTTAAATATCAACTTTCAAATGCTACTTTGGAAATAGGGCATAGTTTAGGAGTAAGCAATGAACAATTAGAGGATTATGCAGAAATAGATCTTAAAAATGGAATACTAATTTTAATAAAATCAAAGGATTAAATAAAAATAGGGGGAAAGATTGATGATAGATAAATACATATATTTGTTTTTAGGATTATTATTAGGTTTATTAATTGCAATATATTATTTTATTAGTAGAGAGGAAAAAATCGAGTATAAAATTAGGATTAATCAAAAAATGTACTCTACTGAAAAATTAGATGAAACTATGGAAAAAGTAGTGGATAGAATAAATATAGCTGTAAGGCAGGAAAAAAGAGAGTTAACAGAAGAAGAGAAAAATGAAATAATAGTAGAATGTTATAAGGAAAAGTTTAATTAATAAAATTTAAAAGTCGCTTTAGAAATAAAGCGACTTTTATTGTTTTCTAAAACCCCGAGATTGTCTCGGGGTTCGGTAAAGCTTTAAGCGGTGAGTAGACACAATAAATCCCTTCATATATAATTTAAATTGCGACTGACAGGAAGCAATTTAAATATATTGAAGGGAGATGTTTAATTTGAAAGATATCAAAATAAACGATGTACAAAGTTTATCACACACAACATGGAATTGCAAATATCACATAGTCTTTGCACCAAAATATAGAAGGAAAGTATTTTATGAGAGTAAGAGATTAGAAATAGGGCAAATATTAAGGAGACTATGTGAATGGAAAGGTATAGGAATAATAGAAGCAGAAGTTTGTCCAGACCATATACATATGTTATTAAGTATACCACCAAAATACAGTGTATCAAGTGTAATGGGATTTTTAAAAGGTAAAAGTAGCATAATGATATATAGTCAATGGGGAAATATGAGATATAAATATAGGAACAGAGAATTTTGGTGTAGAGGTTATTACGTTGACACGGTAGGCAAGAATAGCAAAAAAATAAAAGAATATATAGCAAATCAATTAAGAGAAGATAAAATCAGTCAACAGATGACACTAGAAGATATCGACCCCTTTAAGGGGTAGCGACTGACGATTGCAAGAGTCAGTCGCAAAGGCCACTTTAGTGGGAGCCAGTAGAGAAGCCTTTTAGGCGGAAAGGAAAAACCTCCGGCTATGCCGGAGGAAATTTATT
>JAZSDU010000018.1:0-10707 GCA_045531335.1 Clostridia bacterium | reverse complement strand
ATAAGAATCAATTTTTCAAGACGAGTAAGTGGCTCAAAGCAAGAGAGAATTTCTTGCTTATCCGTGTGTCTTACAAGAATATTGGAAGCAACAAAGTCTGCAAGAGCACCGGGATTTTTAATTGTTTTTATGGTTGCAATTACTTCTTTTGAAGAAGCGGGCAAAAATCCAGCCATTTTCTCAATTGCAGAAAGAGTTTCTCTTGCTATTATTTTTCCTGCAACCACCGCTTGAATTGGTATTTCAAATAATTGTCTTGGAATTACTGTTTTTAGTTTTTCTGCCATTTTTCTTCCTCTTGAATATGCAGTATCTTTATGCACTATAAATGATAAAGCATCTACTGGTTCGTTATTTATGTGTATATCTAATTTCACAAGTTCAGATCTTCTATATTCTTTGAATTCATAATCAAATGAAGCATATCCTTTTGTTTTTGATTTTAATGTATCAAAAAAGTCGTATATTATTTCATTTAATGGAAGTTCATATTCAAGAATTACACGAGTGCTATCTAAATATTTCATATCCATATATGTACCACGTCTTTCTTGACATATTTCCATTACATTTCCAACAAACTCTTTTGGAAGCATTATTTCTGCTTTTACTATTGGTTCTTCTATATAGCTTATTTCCTGAAGTGGTGGAAGGTCAACTGGATTGTATAGTTCTATTACTTCTCCTGTTTGTTTATATACTTTATATATAACTGATGGTGCTGTTGTAATTAAGCTTAAATCGAATTCTCTTTCTAGTCTTTCTTGAACAATTTCTAAATGTAATAGCCCTAAAAATCCACATCTAAAACCAAATCCTAATGCAATAGATGTTTCTGGTTCATATTCAAGTGCAGCATCATTCAATTTTAATTTTTCTAATGCTGTTTTTAAATTTTCATAATCTCCACCATCTAATGGATACATTCCACAATACACCATAGAGTTTGCTTTTTTATATCCTGGAAGTGGCTCTGAAGCAGGATTTTCTACTGTAGTTATTGTGTCTCCAACATGTAAATCTGCTACATTTTTTACACTTGCTGCAATATAACCAACCTCTCCTGCTGTTAATTTATCTGCTGGTACAGTAGTTCCTGGTGCCATATATCCAAGTTCTGTAACTACAAACTTTTTATTTGTAGCCATAAATAATATTTCGTCACCTGCTTTTACTGTTCCTTCTACAACTCTTATATAGCTTAATGCTCCTTTGTAGTTGTCATAGAAAGAATCAAATATCAAACATTTTAAAGGTTTAGTATCATCTCCAACAGGTGGATTAAAATCTGTTACTATTCTTTCTAAAACTTCTTCTATATTTAACCCTGTTTTTGCAGATATACAAGGTGCATCCATTGCTGGTATTCCTATTATATCTTCTATTTCTTGTTTAATTTCATCTGGTCTTGCATTTGGTAAATCTACTTTATTTATAACTGGCAATATTTCTAAATTATTATCAAGTGCTAAATATACATTTGCAAGTGTTTGTGCTTCCACTCCTTGACTTGCATCTACTACTAAAATTGCACCTTCACATGCTGCTAAACTTTTTGAAACCTCATAATTAAAATCCACATGTCCTGGGGTATCTATTAAATTAAGTATATATTCATTTCCATCTTTAGCTTTATATAGCATTCTTACAGCTTGTGCTTTTATTGTAATTCCACGTTCTTTTTCCAAATCCATATTATCTAACACTTGGCTTTCCATTTCTCTTGAAGAAAGAAGTCCTGTTTTTTCTATTAATCTATCTGCTAGTGTTGATTTTCCATGGTCTATATGTGCTATAATACTAAAATTTCTAATATATTTTTGTTTGTCTTGCATATATTTCCTCATTTCATACTTATTTTTTGATTTGTAGGGGCAGGTCTTGTGCCTGCCCACATTCTTTATTTATTGGGCGGGCACAAGACCCGCCCCTACAAATTATATCTATTCACAATATCTATTATATTTATTTTTTAAATTTTTCTTATTTACTACCTCATCTATTCCTTTTTCACTTATTTCTTTAAATATATCTTCAAAAAATGCTATCATTTTAGGATGAAATAAATCTTTATTCTTTTTATTGTTCCAATACCATAATGGATAATCATTTGTAAATTCTTTTCCTTTATATACAATTCCTGCTGATAAATTATCACATAACATTTCTACTGTATATTTATATGGTATAACAGGTGCTTTTACAGGAGCATTCCAGTCATACCAATACTCTTCATGGTGTTTGTTTCTACCTTTATGATGTAGCCATGCCAAAGAGTATTCTCTTTTTTCTCTTGCAACTTGTATTGGACTTTTATATCCTACATAGAATTTTGCGCTCTCCCAAAATTCAGAAGGACTATATTTTGATAAATCATGTATCAAACCTCTCCATGGCATACCTACTCTAGAACAAAGTTTAAATACTATCCATTTATGTTTTGTTATTAATTTAAAATGTAACCAAATTTTTTTAAGCATTTTGCCTCCCTGTGCGTTTTCTTAAATTAATTTTTAAATTGTAGGGGGCGCAGTCCTCGGCGCCCCGAAAACCAATTGTTTTTACGGGTCGCCCAAGAGTGCGACCCCTACAACGTTTGCAATCAGTTCGTGATGAAATCTATATAACAACCGCAATCACTGTATATATCAATACTCTAATCAATCCACTTGTCAACAAATTATCTACTACAAATGGAATTCCTACTTTGTTTATTTTATCATATTCTTTTAATAAAGCTTCTTTTTCTTCATCTGTACATATTTTTTTCTTTTCCATATATTCTTTTGCTAAAAATTTTGATCTTGTCATTGCATCTATTTCCAAGAAACTTCTTACACTAAATTGAATTAAAGTAAACAACATTAATATAGCTATTTGAAGCATTTGATTATTAATTACTTTAAATAATGTTAAAATCGTAATTACAAAAAAGTATATAATATTTATATTTGAAAATATAAAATTAAACATAAGCAAAGTTCTATCTTGACATGAATGTAAACATTCGTGTGCTATTGTTTGAATTCTTGCATAATTATTTTTCATATCTGCAATTGATATTTTATTAGTTATAGCTATATATAAGCTAGTTTGTGTGTCTTTCGCTTCTTCTATTTTTACCCCTTCATTTCCAAGCATCTGAAGCATTTCTTTTGCAATTTCTACATTCTCTGGAAATTTATCAGTAATTTTTTGGGCTTCTTTATTTTCTTGTAAACTTTTTGCTTTTTTTAAATTTATTTTAAATATGATCTTAAATAATATTATTGTTAAAATTAATAAAAAAATATAAATAATATTTTCCATATACTACCTCTTTTGTAAAACATTTCATTTAAAAGTATAGCATATTTATTTGTTTTTGTACATTGTTTTCTACTTAAAGTTTTTTGACTTTTTATGTAAATAGTAGTATAATTTATGTATTACCTTTTGGTAAAATTTAATAACGGGAGTGTTTATACATGGCACGGAAATTAAATGCATGTACACGCAAAAAGTTGAAACGCAGTGTTATTGTTTTGATTGTAATTTCTATTTTAATATTATTAATCGCAACAATTAACACGATTGTACAAGGAGTAAAAAGCAATGTTGCTACCTCTGAAGAAATGAAAACTTGTTCCTCAAAACTTGAATCAATTTATAAAAAACTTGATTCAGAGGAAATCAAACTTCTTTCTGAGGATGGTTCTGAGACTCTAACCTGTTCGGTTCCCAATAAGGAATTCGGCAAAGTAACCATTTCTAGAGATTCTGATGGTAATTTAATGTTTATATATGATTACCAGGAATCGGAAATGAATGAGAAACTTTTTTTGGATATCTTTGGAACGCTTGTAATAGGTCTTTTGGGTATTGTTTCTTTATTTGGTGTGTTATTTTCCATTAATGGATTATTAAATCAAGTAAAAAGAAAAAAGCAGTCAAAAGAACAAAAAACAGAAGGTTTAGAAAAATCAGAAAACCCAGAAAACGCAAAAAGCTCAGAAAATTAAATATGCATTTAAAAAGGATTTATGGAATTAATTTTCCATAAATCCTTTTCCCTTTTTACAATAAATCTTTTACTGATTCACTTATTATCTTATTTACATCTGCAAGCATTATATTAAATCTTACTTCAATATCAAAATACTCTTTTATTTTTGGTTCTTTCATAAGCATGTCATACATTTCTTGTAGTTTTTTCATTTTTTCTTCATCTTGAGTTTTTCCTTCAAATGTCATAACTTGTACTTCATATCTTATTTTCTCAAACTCTTCTATTTTTGCTTTCATTTCTGGAGTAGCTACCATTTCATCTTTAGCCTTTTTATATTCATTATATTCCTTACTTTCCCTAATTGCTTTTGCTAAATTGTTAGCCTCATCATATACGTACATTTATATATACCTCCTATATTTAAAATCGGGCGGACAGAGTCGTCCGCCCCTACATTTATTTTACCTAATTATATTTAAGCATAGGCTTGGCGTTTTTTATTGAAAGAAATCAAGTTATTAATTTCTGTTTCTGCATTTTTGATTTTCTTTTCTTTTCTTGCTTTTTCTTGTGCAATTTGATTAGCTTGACGCTCTGCCATTGTTTGACATATTGCTTTTTGATATACAAAATGAGAATCTTGTGCTATCTTTGTCCAGTTATATTCGTTTTTAACTTTTGCTTTTGCTTTTTTTGAAATGTTATCACATAATTGATGATCAAATAGTAATGCTAGAATTGAGTCTGCTAGCGAATTAGGATTTCCAGCATATGATTTCATTCCATCAACACCATGTTCTACTATTTCATTTAATCCTCCTACATCTGAAACTACTGTTGGTATTCCCGCAAGCATTGCTTCTAATGCTACTATTCCAAAAGGTTCATATGTACTTGGGAACACTGATATATCTGCACATTTATACATTTTAGCTACTTGTTTTGCATTCAAATATCCTGTAAAATATACTTTTTCTGAAAGTCCCATCGATTCTACTTGGGTCTTTAATTCATCAATCATTCCGCCTTTTCCTGCTATTACAAGTTTTGCATCATGATAATTATCTAATATTTTAGGCATTGCTGATATTAAATGTTGAACACCTTTTTCATATACTAGTCTACCCATAAATAAAATTATTTTTTCATTATCTGATGCATATTGTCTTCTAAAATCATAATCTTTTTCTACACCACTATATGTTGTAGTATTTACACCGTTTGCTATAACATTTATCTTTTCATATGGAAGTCCAAATAGTCTTTGTAATTCATTTTTCATGTATTTACTATTTACAATAACTTCTGAAGATTCATATGTAAGCATCCATTCAGTATCATTTATATATCTTTGTACTTCGTCATGGATTCCACTATTACGTCCTGCTTCTGTTGCATGTATTGTACTTACAAGTGGTAAATTATATGAATTTTTTAATGTTTTTGCTGCGTATGCAACCAACCAATCATGTGCATGAATAACATCAAACTTTTCTCCATTTGCTATTAATTCATTTGCTTTTGTTATCATATTAAAATTAAGTTGCATTATCCAATCTATGAAATTATTAGGATTAATCATGTAATTATCTACTCTGTGTACATGAACTCCTTTATCATTTTCGTAATATGGAACATTTCCTTCTTTATATGTAATTACATGTACATCATGTCCATCTTTTATTAATCTTTTTGATAAATCATGTACAACTCTTGCAATTCCTCCAACTATTCTTGGTGGATATTCCCATGTAAGCATAAGTATTTTCATGAAACTCTCTTCCTTTCAAATTTTTCATTAGTTTAATTCACAATATTGTATATATTGTATAAGAAACTTTTACAAAAGTAAACATATAATTACAATATTTTATAAAATTTTTATTTTATTATTTTTTAGTATTGAATTTATTTATTTTTTGATATACTATATAGATAATAATGTCTACTAAGGAGGAAATTTTAATGCCAAGAACTACAAAAGAAGCAATTGAAAAAGACAAAAATTTAAATTCTAAAAGTACTTCTGCAACTAAGAAGAAAACAGCTAAAACTACAACAAAAAAAGCAGCGACTAATAAATCAACAGTTAAATCTACTAAAAAAAGTTCTGCTAAAAAAACTACTAGCAAAGCAACTTCAAATGTTTCTAAAAAAGTAACTTCTTCTAAAAAAACTCCAACAACTAAAAAGCAAACAAAACCTAAACAAGCAAGCTCAATTAACGTTCTAGAGTATTATGATTTACCATATAGATATAATGAAACTACAGTTAAAATACTTGCGCAAACTCCAAAAACACTTTTTGTTTATTGGGACATTTCAGATAGTGATAAGGAAAACTATATAAAACAGTACGGAAATGATTTTTTTGAAAAAACAAAACCAGTTCTAATAATCAGCAATCTTACTATGAATTATACTTTTGAAATTGAAATAAATGATTTTGCAAATTGTTGGTACTTTGATATAAATGATGAAAAATGTGAATACTCAGTCGAACTAGGAAGAAGATTAAAACAAGAACCAAATAATAATATAGAAGTTCCTAACAATTATTTATATATAACTTCTTCAAATAAAATAGAATCACCAAATGGTCATATTCTATTTGAAAAAAATCAAAATGTTGTGTTTTTCAAAGATGTTAAAAGTAATAAAACATTTTCAAAAGATATTACTAATATTCAATTTATAAAACATATTGGAAAAACATATAAAATGCAAGATATGTACAAAAAAATATATAGAAATGAAGATTTATTAAATCTTAATAATCCATCATCTCATTAGAAAAGCAATCGTAGGGGTCGGGTTCCATCCCGACCCGTATTTTAGATTTTATATTTAATAAAAGGAGATTAAAATGAATAAAGAAAAAGGATATGTAAGTTTCATATTGCATGCACATTTGCCTTTCATTCATCATCCAGAAAGTGAAGATTATTTGGAAGAAGAATGGCTTTTTGAAGCTATATCTGAAACATATATACCATTATTATTAAATTTAAAAAAATTAGAGGAAGAGAAAGTTGGTTTCAGATTAACAATGTCTATGACTCCTCCTCTTCTTTCAATGTTAGATAATAAATTGTTACAAAAAAGATATATTAAATATTTAAAAAAACATATTGAACTTTGTGAAAAAGAAATTATAAGAACAGCAAATGATAAAAGATTAAACGAATTATCACATTATTATTTAAACAGATACTCAAATGATTTATATGTTTTCAAGGATTTATATAATTGCAACTTGATAGAAGCTTTTAAATATTTTCAAGATAAAGGATTTTTAGAAATAATTACATGTGGTGCAACACATGGTTACTTCCCTATTTTATACCTTAACGAAAAGACTGTAAAAGCTCAAATTGGTGTTGGTGTACAAATATATGAAAAATATTTTGGAAAAAAGCCTCGTGGAATATGGCTTCCTGAATGTGGTTATGTTCCAGAAGCAGATAAATATTTAAAAGAATTTGGTATTGAATATATTATTACAGAATCTCATGGAATTCTTTATGCAGATCCTACTCCTATTTATGGAACATTCGCTCCAATAGTTTCACCTGAAGGTGTTGTTGCTTTTGGTCGTGATATAGAAAGTTCCAAACAAGTTTGGAGCTCTATATGTGGTTATCCAGGAGATTTTAATTATAGAGAATTTTATCGTGATATCGGTTATGATGCTGATTATGAATATATAAAACCATATATAGCTAAAAATGGGGTTCGTGTAAATACTGGTATTAAATATCACAGAATTACAGGAAAAACCGAATTTAAAGATTATTATAATGTACAATGGGCAATGGATTCAGCTGAAAAGCAAGCAGGACATTTCTTAGACTCAAGAGTAAATCAAATTAATGACCTTTCTAATTTAATGGATACTCCTCCAATTGTAGTATGTCCTTATGATGCAGAACTTTATGGTCATTGGTGGTATGAAGGTCCATATTGGTTATATATACTATTTAAAAAAATATATTATGATGATTGTAATTTTAAACTTATAACACCTGGTGAATATATAGATAAATTCCCATGTATGCAAATTTCATCTCCTTGTAGATCAAGCTGGGGTGCAAATGGGTATAGTGAAGTATGGCTTAACCCTACTAATGATTACGTTCATAAACATTTACACGTAGCAGGAGATAAAATGTGTGAACTTGCTAAAGCCTTTCCAAATGCAAAAGGATTAAAGAAAAAAGCATTAAATCAATGTGCAAGAGAACTTCTTCTAGCTCAAAGTAGTGATTGGTTATTTATTATTACAAATGGAACAATGGTTGATTATGCAAAAAAAAGAATTAAAGATCACATCGGAAGATTTACTGCTCTATATGAACAAATAAAAAATGATAATATTGATGAAGAATTCTTAAAAGATATATCTAAAAAAGATAAAATTTTTCCTGATATAGATTATATGATATATTATTAACGCTTTCACATTAAACAAGTTTCAAATTCTTCTTCCCAAGAATAAAATATGTATATCTAATAAATTTTAGTAGATACTAACATATATTGGGAAGGAGAATTTTTGTGCTTAAATCATTTTGTATTAAAACAAATAACAAAAAGATTGTTAATTATCTACTAAATAGTTTTGAAAAAGTAGAATTGGAAAATTTATATATTTCTAAGTTAGAATTTAAATTTTATGATAACTTTATTGTACATTATAAAGGAAAAAATCTAGATCTTTTTTATGAAGTTTTTTCAGATATTCTTTCTTCTACAATAATAGAATTCTATGAAAAAGATATAATTAAACATATTATAAATTCTAATTATTTTTATTTTACTGATATTGAACAAAGAAAAATATTTGATATAGTTAATGATTATATATATAATGGTGAGCTTGTAGAAAGTTATATTAGAAAAGACTCTATTGTTATTTCGTGTGCCGAATATTTCTCAAACAACAAATCTGCAATACTTGATGGGTTCGTAAATTTTAGATTAGCTGATTATATTAAAATACTTGATTACATTGTAGATATGGCAGTAAATAAATTTGTTATTGATAGAGAGTATACAGAATTTATTGATTTACTAAGATGCTATATTAATTCCAAAGATTATGGTGCAAAAGCAGTACATCTAATCTATCAAAATCAAGAATCTACTTTGCTTGATGAATACAAAAGAACAATAGATTTAGATGATAGCATCTTAAATAGTAAATATCTTTCAGATATCAGTTTTTCTTCAAATGATTATACATTAAATAGTTTGCTTACTCTTTTGCCAGAAAAAATATATATACATTTAATTGATGGAATTCAAGATGAATTTATAAATACTTTGAAATTAGTATTTGATAATAGAATATATTTATGTAATGATTGTAATATTTGTAAGATTTATAGGTTGGAAACAATTAGAAAGTAGGATTTTTGTTATAATGTAAATTAATTTTAAATCTGTAGGGGTCGCCGTCCTCGGCGACCCGAAAAATATATAAACATTCAAACTGCGGGTCGCCCTAGAGTGCGACCCCTACAACATTTGCAATATTTTTAACAATATGATATATATTTAATAAAAAAACAATCGAGGTATTTTATGAGTTCATTTGTTTTAAAAATAATTGCAGTAGTAACAATGTTTATAGATCATATTGGATATGCTATATTTGGAAAACTTTCTTTTTTTAATTATATTGGTCGTATAGCCTTCCCTATTTTTGCTTTTCAAATATCAGAAGGATATACACATACTAAAAACCTTAAAAAATATTTTTTAAGGTTATTTATATTTGCAATTATTTCACAAATTCCTTTTATGCTTTTTAGTAAAATAATTTCAAGTGATCTTACATTAAACATATTTTTTACCCTATTATTAGGGCTAATTTCTATATACATATATGATAAATCTAAATACAAAATTGTAGGTATTATTTCAGCTATATTAATTGGACTTTTAGCAAACTTTGCTCATTTTGATTATGGCTTTTATGGCATTTCAATTATATTCCTTTTCTATGTTTTTAAAACTGATATTATAAAATCTTCAATAGCTTTTGCAATAGCAACTACTACCAAATATTTAATACCTATAATTAAATATGGCTTTTATGATGTTTACTTGTACTTATTAATTGCTACACTAATACCTATTATTTTTATTTCCTTATATAATGGTAAAAAAGGTAAAGATACTAAATATTTACTTTACTTATTTTATCCTATTCATTTGTTATTAATTTATGGAATTTATTTAATAAAGTGATTTAAGATTATAATCCAAGCTTTTCTTTTACCTTATTTAAATCTGTAAAATAGATCATTTTATTTTTAACAAATTTACTTCCTAATATCACTAATAGCATACAAGTTAAAACTAGCATCATTATTATATTAATTATTTCTGTATTATTAAGCATATTTCTCCCATACACTTTTAACCATTTAACAATTAATGAATGTAATAAATATACATTTAAAGTATTTGCACCAATATTAGAAATTATTTTTATTTTTTTGTTAGGAATAATTTTATTTACTAAATATAATTCTATTAAACTTAATATTATCCACATCATTTTAAATATCATATTATATCCGACCGATTTCATATGAATATGTTCCATACAGCCAAAAAGTTTTTATAATATTAATATTCTCTATAAAATATCCTATAGCTATAATTGAAAAAATACTTATTATCCAATTTTTATATTTATATATTTTTTT